>CAJTSL010000061.1 GCA_910578845.1 uncultured Lachnospiraceae bacterium | reverse complement strand
AGCGAAAGCGACCCTGCGACGATTTGTCTATTTTGTATAATGTGCAGTTGCCAAAACTTAGTTTCGCAATTATCTAAGTATACTATAGTGCAGGAGGTTTTACTAGTGGGCGGTAGGAAGAATCTGTGTTTCTGACGAAACATTATACAGCTTTCCGTTTACATTTCAAAGCATTCTTATTGTTTTCACAAAAGGGAAATGTTAAAATATCTTCTCCGGGAGGTGGCGATATGATCCGCATTGCAATCTGTGACGACGAAAAAGATATGTCAGACGCCATGAAAGCTATGGTGTCTGCCTTTTTTTACAGGAAAAACATGGAAATAGCGATTTCGCAATTCCCATGCGGCGAAGCATTGTTAAAATATGATAAGCCGATAGACATTTTATTCCTGGATATCCAGATGAAGGGCATGGATGGCATGGAAACGGCAAGGAAGCTGCGGGAGCGTGAGTTTAAAGGGTTCCTCATTTTCGTTACTGTCCTCAAAGAGATGGTCTTTGCTTCGTTTGAAGTACAGGCATATGACTATCTGGTAAAGCCAATAGAAGAAAACCGTTTTAGAAAGGTGATGGAGCGCTTATTTGCGTCCATGCAAAGCGCCGAGGAAGCAAATCTGTTGATCCAGAAAGGATATGAAAGCAGTATCATTTCTTTTGAGGATATTGTTTTCTGTGAAATTATTGATAGAAAAGTATATCTGCATTTAAAAACGGCAGAGGTTGTTGATTTTTACGAACGGATTGAGAAATTAGAGACCAGGCTGGACGGGCGGTTTTTTCGCTGCCATAGGAGTTTCTTGATTAATTTGCAGTATCTGAAAAGCTTTAAAAGTGGCGTAGCCTATATGGAAAGCGGCGAAGAGATCCCGGTGTCCCGGTTACGGAGCAAAGAATTTTCCGATGTGGTTTTACGGTATATGGCAAGACGGTGACAGGAGGATGCAAAATGACCGATTATATTGACGTTTTTAATACCTATGTCATGGGGAGCGCCCAGATTCTGACCGGCTTTTATTTTTTTACCAAATTCCTACAGGCAAAAGTCAGGTTTTCTTTTTATCTTATATTCTCCATAGTATGTTTAGCGATGATAAAGGTAATTCCTTCTGGCAGTTTGATGGAATTTTTTGTTTATGTTCTGCTGTTAATTGTAAGTGGGATCTTCGTATGCCATGCGGATTGGATGGCGTCCATTCTATATGCGGCGTTAACGGTGGAGATTATGCAGATTAGTTTTGACATTGTAGATTCTTTGCTAACTATTCTGTATCCGTTTTTTTCTTCTTTTCATCAGGGAGCAGTGGGCATCGTATTTAGCGTATTGGGCAATATGGCATTGTTGTTAGCGGCATTGTGTTATCACATGGCTTATCGTTACTTTTGTGATTACGAGACAGAGAATAAACGATATGTGCTGATGATCTTAACGCCGGTTTTTATGATATTCTGCATAGGAGAATATATCAGTTCTACTGTTTACGGAAACGTAATCGTCACAGATGAAAATGGCTTGCTATATATGGAAGATGCAAAGCATTATCAGATACTGGCAATCCGGCTCCTGGCGCTGGCAAGCTTATTCTGCGTTATGGCGGCTTACAAGAAGATTTTGCAGAATTTTCGCTTAAGCATGGAATTGTCATTATTAGAACAAGAGGAACACTCCTTGAACCAATATGTGGAGGAAACCAGGGAACGTTATGAGAAAACGAAATCGTTCCGTCATGATATTAAAAACCATATGATGATAGTCAAGGAGCTGCTACAAAACGGGAAGCCACAGCAGGCGCTGCAATATATCGGGGATCTGGAAGATATGACAAAAGAACTGTCATTTCCGTACTGTACCAACAATCCGGTAGCGGATATCCTGCTTGGGAATAAACTAGGGAGGGCAAAGCGCATGGGGATAGATGTCCACTGTTTGCTGGCGCTTCCTGTGCATTGCTTCGTACGCGATATTGATTTTGGCATTATCTTGTCAAATGCCCTTGATAATGCGGTCTGTGCATGCCAAAAGATGGAGGGGAGCGCAGACAGATATATCCAGGTGACAGGGCGCATACAAGGGGATTTCCTTCTGTTGGAAATCGAGAATAGCTTCCGGGGGAATGGATTGTCCGGGCGAGGTACTGGCCTGTCCAATATTGAAAGAGTTGCCAAGAAATACCATGGCGCAATGCAGGTGAAGACGCAAGGCAATGTATTTACGCTTAGCGTGTTGCTCATCATCCCGCAACATCCAGAACGCATCCCGCAGCAATTCGGTTCATATGACGCTCCGGATAGTCGAAAAAGTTAATGGAGGGCAGGGATTTACATACGATACTGCCCCAATATGAATGAATGGAGGGTCATCTTATGTCAATGGAAATCAAAGGAAGTTATCATCAATCCCCAACTAGTTATGTGCAAGAGTCGAAAGCGGAACAGATGAAAGAGAAACAGGCGCTTGCGGGAGACAGAAATGCGAAGGAAACAGAAGAAGGGAGAGGAAGCGCAAAAGCATCCGGTAAGGCGCCCGATAGGATATTTGCCCCATGTGATGCATATGTTAGCAGTGAAAAAGCAGGTGAAAAGCCTAGCGGGCTGTACCGGGTAGGACAGGATGGAAACGGTAACAGGAAAATCTATTTTGACAATCCAGAGAAATCCGGTAAAGCGGACGGGAGTGGAGTTGTGAAAGTAAATGCGGGCAACCAGGATAACGATACAGAGGAGTGTACGGTGAACACGGATAAGGTCGATAGGGAAATCGAGCAGCTAAGAGAAAAGAAGCGCAGCCTGGAACAGCAGATAAAGGCAGCTTCCGGGGATGAGAAGAAGACCAAAGAATTGGAAAACAAGCTGGCAGAGGCAGAAAGTGAGCTGAAGCAGAAAGACAACGATGCCTATAGGAGGCAAAACGCCTCTGTTAGCGCATAATTTTCCTTTTTTGGTAAAGACTATACTAGCTACCGAACGGGTTTCAAATTTGAGTTTCGCAATCGCCTAAATAGTCTTTATAAAGAAAGGAGCCATCCCATCCATGCACAATCATTTGAAAAACCAAACGAGTCCCTATCTGTTACAACACGCTCAGAATCCCGTTGACTGGTATCCTTGGTGTGAGGAAGCTTTTGAGCGAGCAAGGCAGGAGAACAAACCTGTTTTCCTAAGCATTGGATATAGCACATGTCATTGGTGTCATGTGATGGCGCATGAAAGCTTCGAGAATGAAGAAATAGCAGATATTCTGAACCGGTATTTTATATCCGTGAAAGTGGACAGGGAAGAAAGGCCTGACATAGACAGTGTTTATATGTCCGTTTGTCAGGCGCTTTCGGGAAGCGGCGGCTGGCCGCTTAGCATCTTTATGACGCCGGGGCAAGAGCCTTTTTATGCAGGGACATATTTTCCGCCTGTTTCCGTTCATGGCATGATGGGATTAAAGGAATTATTGCTTGCCATTGCCGGGAAATGGGAAAGCGCAGAAGCGGAGCTGTCAGGATCTGCCAGGCATCTGATTGATCAGCTTGGTGGAAGGAGCGGTTCCGGTAATGCCGGATCACGCGATGTGATGGCAGGCAATGCCAGGACATGTGCACAAGAACGTTCCCAATGGGAAAATATAGAGGAAGAGGAGATAGACAGCAGTCTTCCGGCACAGGCAGTTAAAATGCTTGTGCAGAGCTTCGACGAAGAATGCGGCGGTTTCGGGCAGGCGCCTAAATTTCCGATGGCACATAATCTAATCTTCCTCATGTTATATTCTTACTTGCAGCAAACGGACGGAGTACAAATAGCCGGGGTGCAAACGGACGGAGTACAAATAGCCGGGATGCAAACGGACGGGGTACAAATAGCCGGGATACAAACGGATGGAGTACAAGCAACCGAGATGCAAGCAGGTGGAGTACAAGCAGATAGAGTACAAGCAACCGGGGAAACGGATACAGACAAGATCTTGGGGCAGGTTAAGATGACACTGGATAAAATGCGTCGTGGCGGCATTTTTGACCATATTGGTCATGGGTTTTCCCGCTATTCTACGGACTGCTTTTATCTGGTGCCTCATTTTGAGAAAATGTTATATGATAATGCATTGCTCATCATCGCTTATGCGGTCGCGTACCGGCTTACGGGAGAACGGGATTTCTTAGATACGGCGGAGCAGACGGCAGAATATATTCTACGGGAGATGACGGGGGAAAACGGCGGGTTTTACAGTGCGCAGGACGCCGATAGCGAAGGAGAAGAAGGAAAGTATTATGTCTGGAATTATCAGGAAATCTGTGATATCTTAGGAGAAGAAGAAGGAAAAAGGTTCTGTGAATATTTCAGCATTACAAGACAAGGGAATTTTGAGGGCAAAAATATCCCCAATCTGCTAAGCGGCGGCGCAATCCGGGATGATTTCGGGGAAGAGAAGGAGAAACTCTATCAATACCGGAAGTCGCGCTATAGCCTGCATGTGGATGATAAAATCCTGACGTCATGGAATGCGCTGATGATCGGCGCCCTCGCGATCCTATACCGGGTAAGTGGGAAAGCACATTATCTAGAGGCGGCGAAAAGGGGGCAGCAGTTCATAGAAGAGCATCTGGCAAAAGGGAATTTGCTCTTTGCCAGTTGCCGGGGCAGAGTCCGTTCCGGGAATGGCTTCTTAGATGACTATGCTTATTATGGCGCTTCCCTTATGGCGCTCTATGATGCGACGGCTGACAGCGCTTATTTACAGAGAGCCGAAGAAATCTGTCAGGAAGCAAAGCGGCAGTTTGCGGATGGGAACGATGGGTATTTTCTGTCCGGGAACCGGAACCAGGAACTGATTATCCGTCCAAAGGAAACGTATGACGGCGCTCTGCCAAGCGGTAATTCTATGATGGCTTATCTTCTCGTGAGGCTGTCTTGGTGGAAGCAGGAATATGCCTTGGATGCTAAGCGGCAGCTTGCATTCCTGTCAGCGCAAAGTGCGTTTTATCCGGCGGGGCATTGTTTGTTTGGTATCGCGCTCTTGCATTATTTCTATCCGCCTATGAGAGTTACTGTGGTATTGGCAAGAGGAGAGAGCGCAGAGCAGATTCTCCTCAAGATGCCTTTGCTTGCGGATATTGTCATTTTGCGGGAAGAGACAGATGGCTACAAGCTTTTGCATGGTGAGACGACGTACTATGTCTGTAAGGGCCATACTTGTCTCCCGCCAGCGAATCAGGCACCTTTTTGCACAGGAAACATAAGTTAGAATAAAGAGATTGGAAAGAAGGCGCTTATTTTCATGGCATATAGAAATTTTGTGCCTGTTATCGGCATGATCGTAAATATGGCGAGAGGAGATGACTGTTGCAGTCAAATGATGTCGCTTCGTACGGATAACGGTATCGTGAATTTCCGGATCACGCCGGATACACATGTAATTGACTGTAGGCCGCTGCGTGCCGGGCTGCGGGTAGCTGCTTTTTATGACGCATCCTTGCCGGTGCCGCTTATTTTCCCGCCGCAGTATGCTGCACAGATTGTCACGGTGCTAACAAGGGATGAGCAGGTGATGATAAACGAGTTCAACCGGAACCTTATTGCGACAGATAATTCTTTGCAGCTTAATATCGCAAGGAATACGAGCATAGAGACGATAAATGGGCAGAATACGAATTGCAGCCTCTCAAATCAGACGCTGCTCGTCTATTATACGGTGACGACCAGGAGCATCCCACCCCAGACTACGCCAAGAAGGGTCATCGTGCTTTGTTGATCATATCATAACAAGAATTGGCAAATTATCACATCTTCATCCATTCCCAATTGGTGCAGGCTTTCCTATAATAAAACTTAAGACAGCAGTATAGCTTAAGTTAGCAATATGACTTAAGACAGTAGTATAGCTTAAGTTAGCAATATGACCTAAGACAGCAGTATAGCTTGGGTTAGCAATATGACCTGAGACAGCAGTATAGCTTAAGTTAGCAATATGACCTAAGCTAGCGGCATAGCTTAGGAATAGGAACCAAATATATACGAAAGCACAGGGAGGGGTACTATGCAATATGGGCATTTTGATCATGCGAACAGAGAATATGTGATTGATAGGATAGATTTGCCGTGTTCCTGGACGAATTACCTGGGGGTGGAAGAACTGGCGGCGGTCGTTAACCATACGGCAGGCGGCTATTTGTTCTACAAGACGCCGGAATATCACCGGATCAGCCGTTTCAGGGCGAATGCGGTCCCGATGGATAGACCGGGGTTTTATGTCTATTTGAGGGACAATGAGAAAGAGGATTACTGGTCCATATCCTGGCAGCCTGTCGGGAAACCGCTTGGCGAGGCGAAATATAGCTGCCGCCACGGCATGTCTTATACGGTATACGAATGTGCGTATCAGGGAATTGAAGCATCCCAGACGATGGTAATCCCCAGGGGGGAGGCGGTACAGTTATGGGATGTGCGCCTAAAGAATACGGGAAATACGACGAGGGATATCAGTATATTCTCTTATCTTGAATTTTCGTTCCATCACATCATGATAGATAACCAGAATTATCAGATGAGCCTTTACTGTGCAGGCTCCTCCTATGAGGACGGCATCATTGAGGAGGATTTGTTCTATGAAGAGAAAGGCTATCAATATTTCACTATGAACGTCATGCCGGATGGTTTCGATTGTGTGCGGGAGCGGTTCATCGGGACGTACCATACCGAGACGGATCCGGCGGCGGTGATAGCTGGGAAGTGCTTTTCTTCTTTTGAAAAAGGCGGCAATCATTGCGGCAGCTTGCAAAAGAATATGATTTTACATCCGGGAGAAGAGATGCGGCTCATCTTCATGCTGGGAGAGGGCGGACGTGCGGAAGGCAGGCGCGTGCGCGCAAAATATGGGGATCCGGCGGCAGTGGATCTGGTTTATCAGGACTTAAAGAGCTATTGGGAAGAGAAATTTACCAAGTTACAGATATGGACGCCAAATGAAGGCATGAATACGATGATCAATACATGGACATTGTATCAGTCGGAAATCAACGTTATGTTCTCGCGGTTTGCTTCTTTTATCGAAGTGGGAGGCAGGGTCGGATTAGGGTACCGGGATACGGCGCAGGACGCCATGACAGTACCGCATTCCAATCCGAAGAAGTGCAGGGAGCGTATCGAGCAGTTGCTGCGCGGCCTGACAAGCGCTGGCTATGGGCTTCATTTATTCCAGCCGGAATGGTTCCTGGAAACGGAAGAGGTGAAACCGTTCAAGTCGCCGACCGTTATCCCGGAGCCGGATAAGGAGAATATAATCCATGGGATAAAAGATGCCTGTTCGGATGATGCGCTCTGGCTGGTGGGCGCCGTTACAGAATATGTCAAAGAGACGGGAGATATCGCTTTTGTATCGGAACAACTGCCATATGCCGATACGTTCTTTGCGGGGGCGAAAGAGACAGAAACGGTTTATGAGCATTTGAAGAGGATTCTGGATTTTTCTGCCGAGCAGGTGGGGACAAGCGGTATCTGCAAGGGCCTGCGCGCCGACTGGAACGATTGCCTGAATCTGGGCGGCGGTGAGAGTGCGATGGTAAGCTTCCTCCATTTCTGGGCATTACAGCATTTTATCGGTTTGGCGGCGTATATGGGAATGGAAGCGGATGTCCTGCGGTATACGGAAATGGCGAACCGTGTGAAAGAAGTTTGCAATACGAATCTTTGGGACGGAAAATGGTTCATTAGAGGCGTTACGGCAAACGGCAGGAAAATCGGGACGCAAAGAGACAATGAAGGAAAGGTGCATTTAGAGTCTAACGCGTGGGCAGTCCTTTCGGGAGCCGCTGACGACGAGAAAGCGGATTTGGCATTGGTGGCAATTGACGAATATCTGTATACGCCATATGGTCTTCTTTTAAATACGCCCTCTTATACAGCTCCTGATGATGATATTGGGTTTGTCACCAGGGTATATCCGGGATTAAAGGAAAACGGGGCAATCTTTTCCCATCCGAACCCATGGGCATGGGCGGCAGCCTGTAGGAGGGGAAGGGGTGACCTGGCGGTCAAGTTCTACGATGCGCTTTGTCCGTATCTGCAAAATGACAAGATCGAAATAAGAGAAGCGGAGCCGTATTCCTATTGCCAGTTTGTTGCGGGCAAGGAGCATAGCGCATATGGCAGGGCAAGGCATCCTTTCATGACAGGCTCCGGCGGTTGGTCCTATTTTGCGGCGACCAGATACATATTGGGGATTATGCCGGATTATGAAAGCTTACGGATTGAGCCTTGTATCCCGCCGGATTGGCAGGAATTTAGAGTATCGCGTATCTTCCGGGGAGCGGAATACGATATCAGGGTCAGCAATCCCTGCGGCGTTATGAAAGGCGTAAAAGAAATACGCTTAGATGGCATAAGCACGGACAAGATCCCTGTGATGCCGGCAGGCAGCAAGCATGTTGTAGAGGTTATAATGGGATAGGGATCCTATAGAAGATGAGATAGCATTTAGGAGAAAGAGAATAAAGGATGCGAAAGAACAGGAGGGACGGCATATGATCCAATTTGGGACAGGCGGTTGGCGGGCAATCATTGGGGATGGATTTACGAAGGAGAATATCCAGATTTTATCCAGGGCTATTTGTGATAAGATGCGGGAGGAAAAGGTGGAAGCGGAAGGGATTGTACTAGGATATGACAGGCGCTTCCTATCGAAGGAAGCAATGCAGTGGGCGGCGCAGGTCTTCGCCAGAGAGGGGATCCGGTCGTATCTGATCAATAAATCGGCGCCGACGCCCCTTGTCATGTTCTATGTGATGAAGCATGGGTTCCATTATGGGATGATGATAACGGCAAGCCACAATCCTGCCGTTTATAATGGGATTAAAGTATTTACATATGGCGGAAGGGACGCGGACGAGGAGCAGACCGCTCAGATAGAGAAGTACATCCATGAAGTGACGGACATCCCGGTAGAAGATATGAGCTATCAGGAGGGCGTGGAACAGGGCCTGATCAAAGAGATCTATCCTCTGAACGAGTATTTGGATAGCATTATTGATACAGTAGATATGGGGCAGATCAAGAAACGCGGGCTGCGTGTGGCGCTTGACCCGATGTATGGCGTCAGCGAGACGTCATTGAAAACGATTCTGATGACGGCAAGATGTGAAGTGGAGACGATCCATGAACGGCATGATACGCTCTTTGGCGGGAAACTGCCTGCACCGACGGCACAGACGCTGCGTACTTTGCAGAATTATGTCATTGACAGGCGCTGTGATTTAGGGATAGCGACAGACGGTGATGCGGACCGGATTGGCGTGATTGACGATAAAGGTAATTTCTTACATCCTAATGATATCCTTGTACTGTTGTATTATTATCTGGTAAAATATAAAGGATGGCACGGTGCGGCGGTTAGGAATATATGTACAACCCATTTACTGGACAGAGTAGCGACAAGCTTCGGCGAAGAGTGTTATGAAGTGCCGGTAGGGTTTAAGCATATTTCGGCGAAGATGTTCGCAACGGATGCGATTATCGGCGGCGAGTCTTCGGGCGGCATGGCAGTGAGAGGGCATATTAAAGGCAAAGACGGTATTTATGCTTCTGCGCTCTTAGTGGAGATGATCGCGGTAACGGGGATGAAGCTTTCCGACATCATGGAGGCGATACGCGCAGAATATGGCGGCATGGCGTTAGAGGAACGGGATTACCGTTTTAGTATAGAGAAAAAGGCGCAAATCCATAAGCAGTTGTTGGAAGAGAAAGCATTACCTTTCATACCTTATATGATTGAGAAAATATCTTATCTCGACGGCCTTAAAATATACTTAAAAGACGGTGGGTGGATATCCATCCGTTTCTCGGGGACAGAGCCCCTTCTCCGTATTTTCTGCGAGATGCGGGAAAAGGAAGATGCGGCGGCGTTTTGTAAGCTGTTTGAGGAGTATTTGGGAATCGCATAGACATTAATTGGGGCGAATTTATATAGCTTGACAAATCAAAGATTTTTCAACCGCGAATTTGCGCCGACGCTGACAGCGTCTTGGCTCCAAAGTCCGCAAGCTGAGAAAAAGGTATGGCTAATAGATTGAAAAATCAATGATTAGATTGAAAGAAGGATTAGGAGCAGCCTGCGTATTATTATGAAAATGCAAGAAAGACAATATGGGCGGAAGAAATCACTTAGATGGAGCATGGTCAGACGGCTCTTGTTTGGGTGGTTTTTTCCGCTGTTCATGTTAATTATGATTATGACAATGTTGGTGACGGGCAATTTGTACCGGCAGGTGGAGCATACCATTATGGCGTCTTTGGAAAAGACGGCAGAAATGATGCAGATGCAGTTAAAGGACTGTGAAATAGCGTCTAAGAATGCTTCTTATATGTCGGTGGTCAGCAAAAGCTACGCCTTGTATCAGGAAGACCAGAACCGGACGGCATTTAAGAATAGCATTGAGGATTTCTTGAAGAAACAGTATGGCTATAATGATAATTGTAAAGCGGCATTGCTTGTGCTATTGGAGGAAGCGGATTCTTATTACTATGCATTGAATAACAGCAATGATGGCACATACCAGGACATAAAGTTTTTCCGGGATACGGCAAGGGAACGGATCTTGGAGGTGGCCAGGACGTTGGACACTGCGACGGCGTTAGTGGGAGTGGAGGACAGGATCTATATGGTCAGGAACTTAGTAACGCCTAAGTTCGTGCCTTACGCCGTATTGTCTTTGGAATTGGACAAAGAATCGTTGATGAAGAGTTATAACGGGATATGGGGATATGTGGACGCGAGCCTGTACCGGGACGGGGAGCTGATGGCACAAGGAACTAAGGAAGCGCCGGAAAGGCTGCCGGCGCGTATTGTGCAGATGTTAAAAGAGAAGAATGCAGTGTTTGAGCATTGCCGGGGCGCTTATTCGTATGTTTACCGGAAGATAGAGGCCTATGGGGAGACAATGATCCTGACGGTATGCTTGGATAATAAGGTGATTCATGCAGAGACGATCACGCTGCAATACTTTTTCCTGTTGCTGCTTATTTTCATGATACCGCTTGTCGTACAGATGATACGCTTTTTCAATAAGAAGGTGACGGTGCCGTTAAGGGAGCTGATTACTGCGGCGGATGCAGTCAGGGAAGGGAATCTCGGCATACAGATTGCGAACCAGGAAGATAACGAGGAGTTCTACCATGTGAAAGATTCGTTTAATCATATGTCCCTACAGCTTAAGAACCAGTTCGATAAAATTTATCTGGAAGAGATTGCGCTGCGGGACGCGAAGATCATGGCGTTACAATCGCAGATTAACCCTCACTTCCTTAATAATACATTGGAAATCATCAACTGGGAAGCGCGGTTAAATGGGAATTATAAGGTGAGCGGCATGATTGAGGCGCTTTCTACGATGCTCGGTGCGACAATGAACCGGAAAGCACAGCAGTTTCATTCCGTGGCGGAGGAAATGGCGTACGCGGATGCTTATCTTTATATCATTACGCAGCGTTTCGGGGAGAAGTTCCAATATACGGAACAGATTGACGAAAGACTTCTGACATTACAGGTGCCAAGGCTGATCATCCAGCCGATCGTGGAAAACGCAGTGGAACATGGCATGGACATTTCCGTGCAAGGCCGTATTGGGATCCGTCTTTTTAAACGGGAGGACGGCTATTTATGCATTGAGGTAGAAGATAACGGGCGACTGACGGAAGATAAGAGGCTAAAGATTGAGAAGCTGCTTGAAAAGGATGCCAATCTCTCGGGGGAAAAACGGGTCAGCCTTGGCATTCGTAATGTTGACCAGAGATTGAAGATGATATACGGCATGGATTGTGGATTATTCATAACGGGAAATGAGAAAGAGAACACGGTTAGCACTATTTTGCTCAAAGCTGAGGCACCATCCGGGCAATAATAGGCAAAAAAAGACAATACCAGCAATTACCCTTTTACTCTTTTGCGCGTATGATGAAGATACAGACGGAACATAAACCAAATGAAACAAAAGAAAAGCAAGGGAGGAAGATGTATGAGGAAGAGAATCATTGCAGCAATGCTTGCAGGGATAATGGTAATGTCAGTGACAGCGTGTGGTAAGAGCGCGGATGCAGGAGGCGCAGCGGGGAAAAAGCCGGTAGAGCTGACTGTTACTACGACATTCGCGGGAGAAGATACGAATGCACAGAATTATAAGGATGCGGTGAAGGCGTGGGAAGCAAAGAGCGGCAATGTTGTCGTGGATACTTCCGCATCTTCGGATGAGACATTTAAGACAAGAGTGACGACGGACTTTGAAACAGGCTCCGAGCCGGATGTATTGTTCTTCTTCAACGGAGCGGACGCTAACAGTTTCATCGAAGCGGGCAAGGTGCTTTCGATTGACGAGATCAGGGAGGAATATCCGGATTATGTGAGCAATATGAACGACGACCTGATCCCCGGCTCTTTGGTGGATGGCAAGAAATATGCGGTGCCAGTGAACGGATATTGGGAAGCGATGTTTATCAACACGGAGATCCTAGAGGCAGCAGGCGTAGAGAAACCGGGAGCGGACTATACGATGGAAATGTTCAAGGAAGACTGCGAGAAGATTAAGGCGGCAGGATATACGCCGATTGCGGCAGCGCTTGGCAACATTCCACACTATTGGTGGGAGTTTGCGATCTTCAATCATCAGTCACCGGCAACGCATTTAGAGATTCCGGCAAGCGTGGACGATGAGAACGGGCAGGCATGGGTCGCGGGCATGAATGACATCAAAGAGCTGTATGAACTCGGATATTTCCCGGAGAATACGCTGTCTGCAACAGATGATGAGACATTTGCGATGTTCACGGAGGGCAAAGCGGCATTCTTAATCGACGGTTCCTGGAAAGTAGGCGGTATTGTAGGCTCTTGTCAGTCAGACCCGGAAGATGCTTCGACGCTGGATGCAGACAAGCTTGCGAAGTTTGATGTGACATATGTGCCTGGAAACGGAGACAGAAAAGCGACTGATCTGGTCGGAGGTCTTTCATCCGGTTATTATATCACCAGAAAGGCATGGGATGACCCGGAAAAAAGAGCGGCAGCAGTAGATTTTGTACAGTATATGACTTCTGACAGTGTTGTGCCTGCTTTTGCAGAACATGCGGCATCGGCGCTGAAAGATGCACCGGAAGTTGACCCTTCCAAGTTCAATGATTTACAGGTCAAAGCGATTGAAATGATGGCGGGAGCGACATCCCTTACGGGAGCGGCACAGGATTTATTCCAGGGAGACTGCCGTGTGTCTACATTCGACGGCATGCCGGAAATCGTAACAGGCAAAGTAGATGCAGCAGACGCGGTGGCGGAAGGCTTAGCGGTTTATCATAATCAGTAAATACAAGAACCTATAGTCGGCAAAGGGGGCAGGGGATTACCCTGCTCCTTTTTTCAAAAATCATGGAGAAAAATGGAGAAAATAACGGAGGTGTCTTATGGGAGCAAATATTTATCGTAATAAGAAGCCGGTTCTTGTGTTCTTAGCGCCTGCATTACTGTTTATGGCGGTATATCTTTATTATCCGTTCCTGAAGAATATATTGAACAGTTTCATGGATATCAAGCAGCTTGGAAGGCCGGGAACCAGCTTCAATTCGCCGTGGTATGCCAATTATGCCGAGATGTTCCGTGATCCCAATGTGTGGATAGCGATTAAGAATACGTTGCTGATGATGGTCGTTACTTTAATCGGGCAGGTCGGGATCGCGATGGTACTGGCATTAATGGTAGACAATATAGGCAGGGGCAAACAATTTTTTAAAACAGTTTTCTTCTTCCCGATTGTCATATCTGCAACAGCGTTAGGCTTGTTGTTTAACTTGATTTTCTTATATGACAAAGGGATGATCAACCAGATTCTTGAAGCGTTTGGCAAGAGCCAGTTAACGGACTGGAAGGCGGAAGGGATTGCTCTTTTCACGATGATGCTGCCAGTCATGTGGCAGTATGTCGGGTTCTATTTCGTGATTCTCGTGACAGGGCTTAACAATATCTCCGATGAGCTGTATGAGGCGGCGAAAATTGACGGCGCTTCCACCTGGCAGAAAGTGCGTTATATCTCGATTCCGCTTTTACATAACGTGATCTGTACCTGTAGCGTGCTCGCCGTTACGGGAGCGCTGAAAGTATTCGACCTTCCGTGGACGATGTTCCCGAAAGGCATGCCGCTTAAGACGACATTCCTCACAGGCACTTATATGTATTATCATACAATGGAGACGAAGAACGTGGACTATGGTTCTGCGCTTGCCGTATTGATTGTTGTCCTTGGAATCATATTGTCCAAAGTGGTCAATTCAATTTTCCGTGAGAAAGATTATTAAAGGAGGGATGAGACATGACAAAAAAAGAAAAGAGTACCATCGGGCGATCCCTCGTTTACCTGATACTGATCATCTGGTCGATGACAACCGTATACCCTATCATCTGGGTCGTACAGAATTCCTTCAAGGCAAAGGATAAGATCCTGGCGGATTCCTTTTCCCTGCCGTTTGGAGAACTGTTTACTTTTGCCAATTACCGGAAAGCATTCGGCAATCTCAATATTCTAGGCGCTTATAAGAATAGCATATTCATTTCTGCCATGGTTGCACTGTTTGTCATACTTTTTGCGGGCATGGGAGCCTATGCGCTTTCCAGGTATCGTTTCTTTGGTTCGCAGGCATTACACTCGTTAATCATTGCGGGGATGATGTTTCCTGTATTTGCGACGATTATCCCGGTATTTTCCATGGAATTTGCCTGGGGGATTGCCAGCACGAACAGTTGGTTTTTGACCATGCTCTCCGTTATCTTACCGCAGGTAGCAGGAAATCTTTCTTTTGCTATGGTAGTGCTAATTGGCTATATCAAGGGCCTGCCAATCGAATTAGAAGAGGCTGCATACATGGAGGGGTGCAACGCTTTCCAGATCTATTTCAAAGTCGTTTTGCCGCTCACGAAGCCTTCCTTTGCCACTGTGGCAATCTTCTCTTTTCTCTGGAGCTATAATGACCTGTTTACGCAGATGTTTTTCATGAGGCGGCCTGATATGTATGGGATCACGATGCTCTTAAACCAATTGACGGCAAAAGAAGGCACGAATTACGGGCTGATGGCATCGGCGGTGACGTTAGTGATCGTGCCAGTAATTATAGTATATTGCTTTTTGCAAAAATATATTATAAAAGGCATGACAGCAGGGGCTGTTAAAGGGTAAAATAGAAATAGGTGCATAGGATAAAGAAAGGCATGGAATTTAGATGTATAAAGTGGCTATTATTGATGATGAACCGATAATCGTGGAAGGATTATGTAAAACGATGGCATGGGAGAAGTGGGATTGTCAGGTGACAGGCTTTGCCTATAATGGCAGGGAAGGAATGGAGATGATTCAAAAGGAGCGGCCTGACATTATCATTTCCGATATCAATATGCCTGAGATGGACGGGCTGAAAATGATAGCAGGCTTAAAATCAGAGTTTCCGGACATGCAGCTCATTATCCTGACCGGATATAGGGAATTCGAATATGCAAGAGAAGCGATTTCGCTCGGCGTGACAAGGTTTTTGTTAAAGCCTTCCAAGATGAATGAGCTAGAGGAAGCGATGGATGCTGTAACGAAGCGGATAGCGCAGGCAGAGCAGGCGGAGGAGCGCATGTTGCAGAGAATTCCTTCCGATTCGGAAGAAGAGGGGGTTCCTTATCATAATGAAGCCAATAGCTTCATTGTGAAGAATGCGCTGGAATATATCCAGGAGAACTCGCACGAGAAGCTGCGCTTAGCCGATGTGGCGGAGATGGTTTATGTCAGCCAGTGGCATTTATCGAAGCTGCTCAATAAACATACGGGCAAGACTTTTTCAGATCTATTAAATAGCGCCCGCATGGAAAAAGCCAGAGAATTGTTAAAAGATCCGTCCCTGCGCATCTATGATGTGGCGGAGATGGTAGGGTTCCAGGATTTGGCGCATTTCTCCCGGGTCTTTAAGAAGATGGAAGGAATGTCAGCGAACGAGTACCGGAATACGCATTCGTAAAATGCAGATTCGAGAATAAGAGAATTGGAGGAAAAAGAATGAAAGTTTACTGTGCAAAAGACTATGAACAGGCTAGCAAGGTGGCGGCAGCGATTATTTCCGCGCAGGTTTTGATGAAGCCAGACTGTGTATTGGGCTTAGCGACCGGCTCCACCCCGATTGGGACTTATGAGCAGCTCATCAAACGGTATAAGGAAGGAGAGCTGGATTTCTCACAGGTTCATAGCATTAATCTGGACGAGTACAGAGGCTTGCGCCCGGATAATGACCAGAGCTATCGCTACTTCATGAATACGCATTTGTTTGATTTCGTGAATATTGATAAGAAAAACACTTTTGTCCCGGACGGCTTAGAAGAAGATAAGGAGAAAGCGTGCCGAGATTATGACGAGATCATCCGTGCGCATGGCGGCGTAGATTTGCAGGTCCTTGGCCTTGGCCATAACGGGCATATCGGTTTTAATGAGCCGGATAGCTGTTTTGCAAAAGGGACGCATTGCGTGACGCTTGCGGAGAGTACTGTTGCGGCAAATGCCAGGTTTTTCGCATCTGCGGATGAAGTGCCGAAAGAGGCGTATACGATGGGCATCCAGTCTATCATGCAGGCGAAGAAAATCTTAGTCATTGTTTCTGGCGAGAGCAAGAAAGAGATTGTGAAGAAAGCATTCTACGGGCCAATCACGCCACAGGTACCGGCATCTGTCTTGCAGCTCCACCCGGATGTAACGATAGTCGGAGACGAGGCGGCGTTATCGGAATAAGGCAAACTGAGCAGGGTAATGTATGGTAAGAGAAAGGAGTGTGTGCGATGCGGATTATAAAAGGCATGATTTATACGGATAAAATGCGCTTTGAAGCGGGAGAAATTGCAATAGAAGGTTCTTTGATTGATAGGATAACGCTATGCGCGAAAGAGGAACTGACACCGGAAGAGGCGGGAACGTACCTCTTGCCGGGACTGGTCGATACCCATTTCCACGGTTGTGCAGGGTATGACTTCTGTGATGGTACGAAAGAGGCCTTGCGGGCGATTGCATCTTATGAAATGACACATGGCATTACGACGATTTGTCCGGCTACCATGACGCTTTCGGAAGAAGTCTTGACAAATGTCTGCTCTGTCTGTGCGGATGCTATGGAAACGGAAACCATCAAGACAGAAGGAACCGCTAACGGCGTTACTGATGAGGAGAAATCGGGCGTAGAGATTGCGTTTTCCGATATTTTAAGAGGAATCTATCTGGAAGGCCCTTTTATCTCTTTGGAAAAGAAGGGCGCGCAGAATCCGGCATATATTCATCAATCGGATCAAGGGATGCTTGCCAAGCTGCAAAAGGCAGCGGGTGGCTTGATTAAAATTGTAGTGATCGCACCGGAAACAGAGGGCGCAATTGCCTGTATAGAAGCGTGTAAAGATGATTATCGCTTCTCTATCGCACATACTTGCGCAGATTATGAAACGGCAAGGAAGGCGATCGAGGCAGGCGCAGTGCATGTCACGCACTTGTATAATGCCATGCCGCCCTTCACGCATAGGGAGCCTGGCGTCATCGGCGCAGTAGCGGAAGCAGAACAGGTGATGGCGGAATTAATCTGCGACGGTATCCATATCCATCCGAGCGTAGTGAGGAACACGTTCCGCTGGTTCGGCGCGCATCGTATGGTGCTCATTAGCGACAGTATGATGGCAACGGGCATGGAAGATGGAAAATACGCGCTTGGCGGACAGCCTGTAGAGGTGAAAGGGAACCGTGCCCTGCTTGCGGATGGCACGATTGCGGGAAGCGCCACTAACCTCTATGATTGTATGCGGACAGCGGTACAGATGGGCATACCGGTAGAGGATGCGATCCGTGCTGCAACCTATAATCCTGCGGTATCGGTCGGATTAGAGAAAGAATGTGGTGTCCTGCAAGCGGGACGGAATGCTGATATCCTTATTGCGGATAGTGAGCTTACGCTCAAAAGCGTCATAAAAAGTGGGAAGACGGTCGTGTAACGACCGTCTTTTTTTGGCTCAGTCGGTCTTTTTTGGCGGACAGTTCAATCCATACTGTCCTTTTCTGTTCCCTGTTCCTGCGTTCCATCTGCCGAAATTCAAAGAATAGCTGTTCTGATACTTCCGGTTTGTGATGTTCCCCCTGCCCGTCCTTAAAGCTGATAAAATACTTTGTTCCGCTTTCCGTAGATTCCTCCCGAAGCGTGTATGTCTTTGCCACGTTTGCCATTTCCTGTCCTCACGTCCGTGGTTGTATGCCATCCTTTTGAAAAAACGCAAAGGCTCTGCGTCTTATGCGTCCGGCTCTTTGATAGTTTATTTGTTTTCCCCTACAAATGAGAATTTAACTACCACTTAATCGTTTCATTTTGGTAAGTATGAAACTCCCTAACAAATATAAATTACACAGATATACAAATAGATTTCCAATATACGAATAAAGAG
>CAJTSL010000060.1:9832-18464 GCA_910578845.1 uncultured Lachnospiraceae bacterium | reverse complement strand
GATTTGGAACGCGCTGCTGACTACATTACCTATATCAGTTATGGGGAATTGTTTTTCAGTGGCGGTAAAGATGAATTTATAGATAGTTTTAGGATCGTCAAAGGCGGACGAGAAGAACGATCTGCGGATTTGCGTAAAAAGATGCTTGGTATCAGAAATTTTTCAACTGGATTTGAAGCGCTTATTAAGACCGAAGATTTGAAACAGTTTGCACATTTAAATGTAGAACCGGCAACCATTGACGATATTGTTGTATTTACCAGCAAGAGAGGTGCGCATTATGAATAATATTTGGAAATCTGCAAAACTGGATTTTTCTTTAGTAAAGCCTTATGTGAAAACAATATGTTTCACAATGGTATTGCCTATTGTATTTGCCGCTATCAATCGTTCTTTGCTGACAGGGATTTCATTTGCAATGTGTTTTATTGCCATGACAACGGGATATACCTTTTCCGTTACAGAAAAGAATTCTATGGAACGGCTTTACGGTATTTTACCAATCCGAAAAAGCGATATGGTGATTGGACGATATATTTTTATCATAATCATGGGTTTGGCTGCACTGCTATTTTCTTTAGTCGCTCACCCCATCCTCTTAACCATTTTGGGAGAAACAATTAGCAAATTCGATTTTATAAGTGCTGCTGCCACAGGGATATTCCTTTTTGCTCTTTATACTGTTTTTCAACTGCCCGGATATTATAAACTTGGCTCTATCAAAGGCAGGGTGTTTATGTATATCCCGGTTGCAGGTTTTTTGATAACATTGTTGCTCATTACCAATATTCCTGTTGGTGAAAGCAAGCTGCTTTTTACAGTTATCAATTCCCCTCTCCTGCTAATGTTATTAACTTTCATTTTGGTCATTGCAATGTATGTTGTTTCCATATTCGTATCGATTAAGATCTTGAAAAACAAAGAAACGTGAGGTTAAAAACCGGCACAGAAATGGAGGAAGACATGGATTTTACTGTTATAATCGTAGGACTTTTAATTGGTATTGGTATACCACTTAGAAACAAAGCTATCAAGGAACATAGGAAAAAAAGGGAACAAAGACAGCCATTTTCAAGAACAGACAAAGAAGAATAGTTTTAACACAGACAACTGCCTAACGACAGTTGTCTTTTCATACCCCTAATTGATCGCCTTTATCAAATTTCTCAAGAAAAACTATTCTCTATAACTCCCGGAAGTAAATTATAAATAGAATAACCTATCCGCTTTTCAAACAAATCTTTTATTTCTAAAATCTTTTTCCAGCGATCAACGGTTGAAGGATGTACGCCATAGCGGATTGTCACATCAACAAAACGCTTTTCTAACATGCAAAATCCTGTCGGCAATGCCAGTGCATCACACAATTGTACCAATCTGTCATAATCATCATATACTGCATCTTTTATAAACCGTTCCATAAATTCATAATCTTCATCACATACATCAAATGTCCCGATGGAAGTATGAATATCCTGTATCATAAAGGCATGAGATATACAAATCTGAGCCGCCTTTTCCCATCCCCTTTCGATACAGTAACGATAGCCATCTATCAAATGCTTTTCTGAACTAACGCCAGCATAACGCCCAATGTCATGTAGCAGTCCCAATGTATATGCTTCCTCTGCCGACATCCCTTTACAATGCTGTGCTATATTTCTGCAAGCCAATGCAACATATCGTGAATGGTCTGCCCAGGGCCCGGGATTAGACTCTTCCGCTTTTTTCAGTTCTGATTCCGCAATCTTACAATCTAGATTCATTTCACATACCTCCTGCTACTTATTATAAGCGAGCGGATCTATCCTGACAACTTCATAAATATGTTTTTATCTTTAAGCGCAAGTAATGTTTGCCATTGCTACTAGGCCTTAATCCGTCTTGACCATTTCTTTACAACAAATGGCATACACACAATGCCAATCAGTACCGGAACAGTGATCAACAGGTATGGCGACCACACATATTTCCCGAAGATATGGAAGGTATATGTCCGAAAAATATCAGTGCCACTTCCCACTAACGGAATTAAGCTTAACGCCTTCTGGAAGCCAAACGGAAGATACGGATCGATCATCGTTGGCACATATACAACTGCCAGGCTAAGGATCAATGCCAGTACATTACTTTTTACAGCCGCCGATATCAGCATAACTATCCCGGCATATCCGACCATGCCAAGCAGTATAAACGCCCATTCATAAATTTCTGCCTGTAGCATATTCATAGGGGCAATTGTAGTCAGCTTGATTAGCTGGACCGGCATATCCCACCCAGTGGTTCCCATAAAGAAAAGCTGCGATACAATATCACAAATTGCAATCATTGCAAATAATTCCACTGTAAAAGCCAGGCCAGTAGCCATTTTAGCAAAAGCAATTTTTCCCCAGCCGTTTTTGGTCGTCAATACTAAGGAACTGGTATTGTCATGCCACTCTCCTGCAAATAGCGTGGATAATACAATCGCCAGAAACAGTGCCATAGAAGCTGCCGATGTGTCAATCGTAATACTCAAAAGTGTCTGCCACCCCCGTATCCATCCATAATGGAATGGCTTGCTCACCTTTTCCTCTATTTGCAATAAATATTCTTTTTCCTTTCCTGTCTGATTATTATTTTCCAGATATTTCTCAAGAATCAACTGCCTTCTTCCATAAAAACCATTCAATTTTTCCGGTTCGAAATAACTGATAACTGCCTGATAATTTCCGGCCTCTTGCAGTTCAGGCCATAAATTTCTCAGCCAATCATTGATAATGATCCAGTCAGTTAAATCCCATGCCCTTTTGCTATCAGCCGCTTCCATTTGCTGGTAATCCCGCACTATTTGCTGCAAGGACTCATCAGTCAGGTCTCCCCCAAATGAAAGCGCATAATCCTGTCTGTCTCTTATCGCGGCATATCCGTCGAAATTTCTCCCAAATTCATTGCTTTTAAAATCAACCTTTGTTCCAAAATTAAACCACTGGAAAGAAAGGATACTACCGAATACTACGATATACAGAAAACACATAAAAACGCTTATTTTCGTGCCTGCCCTCCGCCATAATTTTCTATGTTCCAGTAAAAATAATTCCATAGTTACTACACTCCTTCCTGCTCTGTTGGAAAATAATATAGATATAAGTCTTCTAACGTTGCCTCACATGGAACAGCCGCCTCACTCGGCATATGCTCTGAAATGATACGAAGCACCACCCGCCTGCCCTCATGCCTTAGATTCGCAACCGTTGATTTCGTCTGCCATTTTCTTGCTTCTTCCTGCGGCACCGTCAGCTCCCATACTTTTCCCTCCGCTTTTTGAACTAAATCAGGAACGCTGCCCTGTAATACGAACTTCCCTTTTTTCATCAGCAGGACTTCATCCGCTATTGCCTCAATATCAGAAACAATATGTGTAGACAGAATAACAATTTTATCTCCGGCATAATCAGAAAGCAGATTGCGGAAACGCACCCTCTCTTTCGGGTCTAATCCGGCTGTCGGCTCGTCCAGGATCAGGATTTCCGGATGATTGAGCAATGCCTGTGCAATTCCTATCCTCTGCTTCATGCCACCGGAAAAAGTCTTTACTTTCTTATTCGCAACACCGCCTAAGCCTACTTCCTCCAATAATTCTGCCGCCCGTTTCCGGGCAATGTCCTTTGGTATTCCTTTAAGCGCGGAAACATACTGCAAAAATTCTATCGCAGTATAACCCGGATAGTATCCAAAATCCTGTGGGAGATACCCCAATACGTTTCTGTAATCCGCCCCCATTTCAATGATGCCCCTCCCATCCAGGAACACTTCGCCAGAGGTTGATTCCAAAATAGCGCACAGCATCCGCATCAGCGTTGTCTTTCCGGCGCCATTGGCTCCCAAAAGCCCATAGACGCCCGGCTTTAGGGTTGCGCTAACGCAGTCTACTGCTATTTTACTTCCATAATGCTTTGTCAAACGGTCAATTGATAATTCCATCTTTTCCTCCATTTCTGCGCTGCTTTTGGCTCAGCCTGTTGAGCCTGTGCATGAACAAGTTTGTGGTAAGCAGAGTTTGGGTATCATAAGCATTTAAAATGTACCTTTGCCCTCTCCCCCAAATATCTGTATATAAGTAATAACGGATCATTGCCTCAAATGATCAAAAATCTTTTAAAAATTTTGTATCCTATACAATATTGTATAATATAGAATCCAGAAACTACAGGCTTTGCTGGGCACACAAAAAACAGGAAACCTTTTTCTGGATTTCCTGTCTTACTGTACTGTTTTATGCGATCTTCAATATCCCTGTCGATATGCCCGCCTACAATGACGGTGATGATTGGTATTCTAATTTAAATAGTTTCAGCGGATTATCATAAAATAATCTCCGGGCAATATTGATCGCTTCCTCTATCCCGAATAAGCCTTCCTCTACTTTCATTGCAAGAGTTCTGCTCACATCCATCCTGGCGAGATATTGATGCCCATACACGCCGTCAACCAGTTTATAATCACCGCCAAATGCAATAATCTTATCATAAGGCACGGATTCTAACCATTCTCCTAATGCTTGTATACATGCTGCCGGCGAAACAATATGAGCCCAACACATATCTATATAGACGTTCGGAAACGTCTTCGCCAGAGCAGACATCACATGCTGATAAGGATAACCGATGTGGAATACATCAAAATCCACATTAGGGTATTCCAGGAATAGATTGCTTAGGAGTTCAGGATTAGAATTGGAAATGTAATTACCGTTTCCTTCTTGCAGCCCAGTATGAAATTGAAACGTAAGATGTCTCTGGTTTGCAAGGCGTAAGATATAATGGAGCATATAATCCTGGAATGTCTTACCAAGTTCAATAGGAACCAGTTCCCATTGAGGATAATGAATTGTTCTAAAAATTCTATTAAAACAAGCCTCCGCTTCTCCTTTCGTCACACGTTCAAAGGATAATGGGCGCTCATATGCAAGGCTACATTTTAGCGCAACCGCTCCATGCGCGAACGCATAATCCAAATATGCTTCACAGGCCTCAAGCCAATCCTCAAAGCTACAAATTGATATCCCTGTCTCATGGGCTACCAAATGAAAATCATCAATGCTGCGAGGGAAAATAAATTCATCCATACGTAGTGTTGCTCGGAAAAACGCAGGATCATAATCTAAGTTAGAAGCATCATTTATACTAATTTTTATTTTTGATAAGTCCTTGAGAACCTTTTTATAATGTCCGGGATTCAACGTTTTCTGAAAGGCTTCGTTTAATTGCTCAATGGTATTTCCATTGATCTGTTCAATATCGTAAATCGCTTTTACGGAAATATCTAATGCCCTGCCATAACCTGTATGTCTGCTAAAATCCCAATAAGGCTCTGCTATCCTCCAGCGCTCGAGAATTGGACGTCCATGGTCTTTTACCATTTCCAACTGCGCCTGCGATAATCCAGCCGATACTAGGCTGCTATCCATATAGTGTCCAAGATATTCCTGTAATACATCTATATTTTTCTCCCTGGCTTCTTCTCTATGTGGCAAATGTTCATGCGAATCAATGATCTCAAGTTTATTTACCTCATTAAAAATCTCATTATATACACTACCCATAAGCATCACCTGCTCCCTTTCTATCTATCCTAAATCCTAACCTTTTATTGCTCCTTCTGTAACGCCTTTAATGATATATTTCTGACAAAATATATAGAAAATAATTACCGGTATGATTGCCATAACTAATGCCGCTGATCCTAAATTCCATTTTTTCATATAAGTACCGAAGAACAGATATGTTTTTAGTGGCAATGTCTGCCAGCCTGCTTTATTGATGACTAAGGACGGTAACAGAAAGTCATTCCATAACATTATCGCATTCAAGATTGCCACTGTAGCGCTGATCCCTTTTATAAGCGGCATTACTATTGTAAAAAAGATTCTAGCCAGGCTTGCTCCGTCAATCGCTGCCGCCTCTTCTAACTCTAATGGAACGTTTTTGATAAAGCCATGGAACAGGATGATTGACATAGAAGTACTAAATCCCAAATTGACGACCATCAGTCCTGGCATATTAACCATATGTAAATTTCCCATTAATTTTAATAACGGGAGCATGACACACTGAAACGGGACTAATACTGCAACAGAAAACATCCCAAATATCACTTGGCTTGTTTTCGTTTGATACCTTACCAAAACCCAGGCTGCCATAGAGCAAAAAAGAACGTTTGCTGCCGTTACCCCACCTGTTACTATGAAAGAATTTCTGATTGATGTAAAATAATCCAATTCCCGGAACGCGTTGATATAATTATCCATGCTAAAAGTCTTTGGCAATGCTAATACACTCTGATAAATTTCTTTGATTGGCTTAAAGGAATTCAATAAAAGAATGAGAATCGGAAACAGAAATATAATTGCTAAAATGAGACAAATGAAAGCTAATAGTAATTTTTTCTTTCCCTCCATTACATTTCTACCTCCTTCTTCTTCGTTATAAACAACTGTGTTACTGTAATGAGCGCTACTACAATCAAGAATATAATGCCTTTTGCCTGTGCTTGTCCAAATTCATTTGACACAAACGCAGTATTATAGATGTTCATTGTCAACATTTCCGTTGATTTCGCCGGGCCGCCAGATGTCAATGTAAGGTTCTGGTCATATAGTTTAAAACAGTTTGTCATAGTCAGGAATAAACCAATTGTGAATGCCGGCATCATAAGCGGTAATTTTACTTTTACGAACTGTTTAAAGCTGCCGGCGCCATCAATTGCCGCCGCTTCAAGCAAACTATCCGGTATGTTCTGTAGCTGCGCTATGTAGACTAACATCATGTAACCACTCATCTGCCACACAACTACGATGAGCAATCCTAGAAACCCTGTTCTCTGATTGGATAACCAATTGCACAGGAAATCTAACCCTAGTGCATTTCCGATATCATCGAATACCTCACACAAAATAAACTGCCATGTAAACCCAACAAGGACGCCACCGACCAGATTCGGCATAAAATACACACTTCGGAAAAAGTTATTCAATTTCATTTTCTGTGTCACTAACAAAGCCAACCCAAAAGAACTGACATTGACACAGATCACTGCTACGATCACAAATACAATGGTAAACTTAAATGAATTCAGAAAATAAGTATCACGAAAAATAGCTATGTAATTATTCATGCCGATAAATTCACTAATGCTTTTTACGCCGTCCCAGTCAGTAAATGAATAATATGCACCTGTTATCATTGGTATGATAACGGAGATCGAAAATGCAATGAGACAAGGCGCCAAAAAAAGCCAATAAAATAATTTTGATTTCTTCATTGTTAAGCCCCTCCCTTAGTAACGGCGCTCCCCCATAGAGACCGTCTGCTATGAATCAAAGGGCCGGGAGAATCCTCCCAGCTCTTTACTACTTCTTTCTAAGTTTAGACCACTCTGCTTTCGCCTCATCAATTACTTCATCCCATGTCTTATCTCCTGCTATATAGCTTTGAATACCAGCGGCATGAAAATTATTCCAGCCATCAGGACATGATCCAAAGATCAATGCAATGATATCTTCACTTCGCGCGTATACATCACATGCCCGGCTAATCTCATTCGCAACTTGGAAGTCTTCGTAATTATCCATTGGTATAGATGTATTAGACGATGAGAACGCTTTTCCCTCATCGGACATAAACAGCCAGTTTAAGAAATCTTTAGAAGCAGCTCTTTCTGCATCCGATGCGTCCTTATTGACAACTCTAAGCGAGCCAATGCCGTAACAAATATTATTTTCATCAACGCCTTTTAAAGGAATTGGCAAAACACCGATTTGTCCAAGTAACTCTGGATTGATTTCTGCGATCACTGGTTGTACCCACTGTCCCATTTGAATGACAGCCGTTTTCTCTATACAGAAGGAACCGCCCATCGCACTGTCATAATCAGCAGCGACCAAAGCAGAAGGGTTGTCTGCATCAGGGCTATATTTTACCATAAGATCAATATAATCTTTATACGCATCAGCATATGTGAAATCCAATGTATCTGCATCATATGCTTCTAAGCTACTGCCAAATTCCATTCCCAGCGCTGCATTTGCGCTATGGTTTCCTAATACCCACCACTCTTTTGCCGGAAGGGATACTACTGCTTCCAAATCCGGATACTGTTCTTTTATATCCCCATTGTTAATTGCTTCCTGCACCGTTGCAAATGCTGCATCAATATCATCATATGTTCTTAAAGTATCTCCATCAATTCCGCATGCTTCAAAGATGCCTTTATTATACAAGAGACCATAACTTACAATTTCTGCCGGTAAAGCTACCACCTTACCGTCTACTGTACATTCTTTCAAAGAGCTGGGAAAAACATGCTCAACCCAGGGCTGATCGCTTAAATCATCTAACAGATAGCCGAAAGTAGCTAAATCTGAGGCACCTTCCAGGCAGATTATATTAGGTGCGTCCCCGCTAGAGATTTTCGCCTTTAGCGCGGTTCTCGCATCAACGCCTCCACCCACTAAATCAAGATTCACTTTGATATTGGGATGCACCGCCATATAGGCTGCTATTTCTTTTTCATACAGCTCTTTATTTTCAACAGAAAAATTAAAGAAAGAAATTTCCGCATCTTCTAAATCCTGATACACATAATCGCCAAA
>CAJTSL010000060.1:9307-9822 GCA_910578845.1 uncultured Lachnospiraceae bacterium | reverse complement strand
TTCCCTTCCTCTGTAGTAGCCGGCGACGGCGTTTCTGTTGTCATTTCTGTCGTTGCTTCTGTTGTTGGTTCTGTTACCGGTTCACTTTGACTGTCAGGAACATTTGTACTTGCAGAGTCCCCACATCCGGTTAACAAACCTGCGAGCAATGTTCCAACCGTCATTAAAGCTAAAGCCTTTCTTTTCATAAAAATCCTCCTTGTCTTTTTGTTTTTTGATAAGTTAATTTTAGCAATTTCATTTTCTCTCCTACAAGTCCAAAGATTTGACATCCGATACTAAATATATTACATCGCCTTGCTATTCAAAAATTTATATGCTAAAGTATGACCAAGCCAAATTCGCAGGTTGAGCAAGAATGGAGAATTAATATGAAAAAAATATCCCGGAATAGTTACGGTATAAAATACAAATATATATTTGCTATTTTACCCTTTTTATTTCTAAGTTATCTCACAATTTTAATTGTTGTAATATTTTTTTATTATCATTCTGTTTCCATATTTTCTTCAAAA
>CAJTSL010000060.1:0-9297 GCA_910578845.1 uncultured Lachnospiraceae bacterium | reverse complement strand
TTTTTTTTATATAAAACGGATATCCAGAATGCATTAAAAAAAGTAGCAATCGACAAAGACCCGGACGCCACAGAAGATTTATCTGCTAAATTGACAAGCAATATATCATTCTATCCGTCTTTTAATGATGATTACATCAATAACTTATATTTATATGCGGCTGATGGCAGTTATTATTCAGCGTCCGGGAGAATCACTGACCCTTCGATAGCGTCTAATATCCGGCTGGCCTTTCACGCAATTAAGGAACAGGTACATTCGCAACATGGCCAGATCTATTTCGGTGTTTACCATGGATCATCGGATATTTTCCTGATCGCCAGAGATATTTATTTGTGGACTGGCGAAACTTCCACTACCGGGAAAATATATCTTGGAACATTAATCGCTGAACTCAATGTGGGCACATTAAAATATATTTTACGAGCCAATGACGACTGCTATTCTTTTGTCTTAGCAGATTCTGATAACGAAATTCTCATAAATACGACTGGCATAGATTCCGATTTCATATATGAAAATATAGACTCTGGCGAGTTTTCATTAAATGATCAAAAATATCACACCTTAAAAACTAAGCTCCATTTCAATGAATTATCGCTGATATTAGTAACAAATGAGACATTGCTGCATAAGCCGACGAATACAATTATTCTATTACAAATTATTATATCCATTTTATCGTGTATTTTAATTATATTTTCAATCTTTCATGTGTCTTCGCTTGTATCATCTGAATTTCAATATTTTATAAACAAACTTGAAGAAACGTCCTCATTAAGTGAGATTACTTATATACACATGGATTCATTTAAAGAATTTACTGTTTTGTCAAATGTTTACAATGACATGATTAACCGATTACGTACTTTAACAAGTAAAATACATGAGCAGCAGCTTCTGACAAAAGATGCGCAGATCCAAAATCTTCAAGCACAGATCAATCCACATTTCTTGTATAATACATTAAATTGCATTTCTGGATTAATTGATTTAAATAGAAAAGAGGATTCCAAAAAAGCGCTTTCTGCTCTAGCGGATATTGAAAGAATGTCCTTAAAAGGAGCGCCGTTTTATACGATACAAGAGGATCTTGTTTACATTAGAAAATATTTGTTTATCCAACAATTGCGGTTTGAAGATAAACTGGTCTATTTAATTGAGATAGATGAGAAAATACAGCAGTACTATATTCCCAAACTGGTTTTACAGCCAATCGTGGAAAATGCGATTCTGCATGGTACCTCTGAAATAACTTCCAAAGGATTTCTTGGCATATTTGCAGAAGTTAAAGAGAATACCTTATATATTAGCATTAAAGATAATGGCCCCGGATT
The DNA here is from genome assembly GCA_910578845.1 of uncultured Lachnospiraceae bacterium. Taxonomy (GTDB): domain Bacteria; phylum Bacillota; class Clostridia; order Lachnospirales; family Lachnospiraceae; genus UBA3282. The sequence continues at coordinate 7,960 of CAJTSL010000060.1, read as the reverse complement.
TCCAGAAGATTTTGAAGCAAACTTTAAGAAAAATACTTTTTTCTCTTTCCATGCCTTATTAAACATCGACAAGCGGTTAAAACTTTTTTATGGAAATGAATATGGGCTTACTTTTTCAAACAATACTTCAGGTGGTGCATGTACTACTATCATGCTTCCGGTCATTACCAAATTAAGTAAGGAGACGCCAAATGAAACTATTAATTGTTGATGATGAACCAATCGTTTTAAGCAGTATCCAAAATATCATTACCCATTCTGAATTTAGTGATCTTGAAATCCTAACCGCAAATAACGCTACAGAAGCCTACGATGTCATAAATAACAATAGTCCTGAAATCATTCTAACGGACATACAGATGCCAAAAGAAAATGGGATACATCTTCTCATGAAGATCTCGGAGCTTACTTATTCACCTATTGTCATCTTTATTACCGGATATTCTGATTTCTCATATATGCAGTCGGCTCTACGTTATAAAGCTTTTGATTATCTATTAAAGCCTATAACCGATTCGGCTTTGATCCCATGCCTGAAAAAAGCGATCCACAACTGGCAAGAGAAAGAACATATGCAGAAACTCTCTTCCATCTTGTCAAATTTCTACAAAGAAAATAAGCAAACAATAAAAAAACAGATTTTTGAGAATCTGTTAATAAGCCCTGTCTCTTTACAAAATCAGATATCGCAGGATCAGTTAATATCTCTTGGCCTAAATTACCCTTGTTTTTGCATTATTGGTGTTAAATGCAATGTAAATGTTACAAAGCCGCTCCAAAATCAGGAATATTACATAGCCTATACGCTTTCCCATGTCATCTCACAAAGATACCCTCTTCTTACCTCCTGCTACTTGGGAAACTGTGTTTATATTCTTTATCCAATAAACAATATCGAATCTAGCGCAGAAGATATAAGCCAATTTGCAGAATATATTTCTCATTATGTCAGGAAAAACCTTTTTTCATCTATATCCATCTGTATCAGCAAAATAGAGACCAATTTCTACAACACCTACAAACTGAATAAGCAGATCCAATATTGTTTTTCCGTTAATTATACTTCAGCAGAATCGGACTCTAATATTATTTTTTATGAAGATATCAATGAATACAAAGCAGATGGCCCTGATATCAATGAGAATATCTTTCAGTTAATCAATGCAGTTCAGATGCGTAATTTAAGCCTTTCGCAACAATATTCCAGAACTTTTTTTGAAATACTGAAAGATATGCCACTTGAGCTACAACAGGATTCCTTAAAGCTTGTCGTATTAAACCTTCACTGTCAGTTAAGGAATGTTATTGCAAATCCGGTAGATATTGGATACCTTACCAATCCAATCTCAAGAAACTGTATGCCAAATCCAGTCAGTGAGGAATCCCAGGATCTATTTCATAACTGTATTTCAAACACTATTCAGGAATTATCCAGTCTTTCTTCTAAATATCGCAACCAATTGATCAATACTATCTTAGAATACGTTGACCAGAATTATCCTTTACAGATTGGGCTGAATAATGTCGCTGAATTGATTGGACGGAATCCATCTTATATTTCCCGGATATTGAAGAAAGAACTGAATAAAGGTTTCGCACAGTTATTAACTGAGCGAAGATTAACAGCCGCAAAAGAGCTACTTTCGAATACCTCCCTGAAAATTGCTGATATATCCGTTAAAGTAGGATATACCAGCCCGAAATATTTTCATCAAGTTTTTATTCATCATATGAATATGACTCCATCTGATTATCGAGCCATCATGAATCATTTTTAAGAAAAGATGGCTTTATTGCATCATAGAGCACTTTATGATATGTCTTTTCATATTGCCATGCATCCATGTACCTTGATTATATTGTTTCATTGCATTTTCCGGTGCTTGGAGTTGTATGGCAATTATTATCGTCACAACCGCCTTTTCTCTCTCAAGCAAATATTCCTTTAACACATTCCTGAATCTCAGCACCACCAGGGCAGGCGACGCTGAGATAGAAAAGTGAAAATTGGGTAAACTTTCTGTAGAATTCTTGACAATCATTAGATGATGCTATAAAATTGAGCAAATGCTTAGTTTTATGGGAGGTTATTTATGGACAAAGGTGATGAAAGAAAAAAACAGCTCTTACAGGTCGCCCTAGATGTTTTTATAGAAAAAGGTTACTACGGTACAAGCACACGCGAAATTGCAAGAAGATCTGGTGTCAGTTCTGGCTTGCTATTTCACTATTTTAGCAATAAAGAAAGTATTTATCTTGAACTGGTAAAGATTGGTGTCGAAGAGATGAAAATAGATACAGAAATAGCAATGGAAGCACCTTGCGAATACCTTTTTCAAACCATGAAGAATATATTTGAACAGCTAAAAAGCAATCCCTCATTTGGGAAGATGTTTGTATTTATGGATAATGTGCAGTACACAGTAGTCAATGAAAAGGAGATAACATCACTTTTAGAATCAGCAGATATTTGTAAGCAATGGATTCCTATCATTTTAGAGGGGCAACGGCGCGGCGAATTTCGTGAAGGAAATCCTCATTCACTATGTGTCGCTGTTTTTGGCGCCATACAGGGAATCGCACAGGAAAAAGTCAGGATCCCCAACACGCCATTGCCAAAGATAGATTGGCTTATGGATATGATCGTTAATCGTACCAAATAGCACAACGCATTTATTTTCTATATAACAGGAGAATAAAATATTGAAAATATTACGGAAAGGTGATCAAAAACAGACAACATAGTGATGTTATGAAAACAAAAAGTTATGATGATTTTTGCGTTTGATTAAGTCTTTCTTTTGGGTTGAATTTCTCAGTGCCTGTCAATGCTCCATTCCCGGAAGCAGATAAGGGGGGAATTTTAACCGTTCTTTGCATATTTGCCATTACTACGGGATTAAAATTTGGGGAAAGGCTTTTATTAAAAATGTTTAATCTCAAGTTTGGAATTGCACGGTCAATGATCGCTTATGCAGAGGAATACTGCCGAAAGCAGTATCCACTACATAAATTCGAACTGCTCACTGGCGCAGAGAACACTGTCGCCCAGACTGCTTACTTTCCTGAATCTCCTGTACAATCTTATTATAGGCTTTTTTGTTCAGGCGGTAGAAATATAAGACTGCCGCAGTTATGATCCATAACACACCTGGCACTGTAGTGAAGGAATGCTTGATCACAGCCAGGACTGCCGGGTTCTGCTGCTGGTTGGCCACATATCCAAAGCTGCCCAAAACACCTGCCAGTACAGAAGTTCCAATCGCCATTCCGATCTTATTTCCCAAAGAAATAAAAGCATATTGGAAACCGTCATTACGAAGTCCCGTTTTCCATTCTCCATACTCTACACAATCCGGTACGATCGCATAAATCGCGGTATTAAACCCTGAGAAAAAAAATTGCGCCAGACATGAGAACAGGTAAAACGGAACGGGTGACTTCCCAACCGTAAAAAAGTACATACAGAACATGCTGATCCCCGTAAGCAGCGCAAATATAGAAGCAGACCGGCCTTTATTGTTTGTCAGCCGGAACACTAACGGGAAACAGGCTGCGCCAATGATAGAGGGGATGATGATAAAAAGGGAATAAGTACTGAATAATGCCTGATTCCCTTCCACATAAGTAAAATAGTAAAGCGCATCTGCATTTCTTCCATAAAGCGTTACCCCGAACAGGAACTGCCCGGCCACCGCTATCAGATACGGCCTGTTTTTCGCAACAGCAGATAACTGTACTTTCAGAGACGTTTTCTCTTTCTCCGGCACATCCACAACTTCTTTTGTCCTTGCAAAACAGAAGATATGGCATGCGGCAAAAATACAACCGTAGATAACTGCGATCAGAAGATATCCCCTTTGGTCATTCCCTTTCCCAAGCGCTGCGATCAGGGGAACCGTTATGATATTGATGATTCCGATAGCGACCATCGCACTGACGGAACGGAACGTGTTAATTTTTGCCCGCTCCTCTATATTCTGCGTCATTGCGCCACACAAAGTTCCGTAAGGGATATTGACGCAGGTATATCCCAATACCAGAATGCAGTAGGTAACTGCCATATATATAATCTTTGCGGTAGATGACCAGGCAGGATGTGCCCAGAAAGTCAGCATCAATACCAGTGCTGTTAACGGCGCAGCAATCAAAAGCCACGGGCGGTATCTCCCCCACCTTGTATGTGTCTTATCGCTCAGACCGCCGATCACAGGGTCATTGATTGCATCCCAAAACCTCGAAAACAGCATCAGGCCTGCAACCGCGCTCATCCCTATCCCAAAAACATCCGTATAGAATATCATCAGGAAGTTCCCAACAAACATCCAACTGAAATTACATCCCACATCCCCCATGCCATAGGCGATCTTACTGATCAATGGCACTTTTACATCAGTATTCTTCTGTTCCATTACGCTCCTCCATCCTACCATTTTCAAATCTATACTCAGATATCCCGGAAACAATCCGGTCTACAGTCCCCGGGATTATGTCCATTTCACATTGGCTACTCGGCAATACGTATCACTGCTTTAACAATATCTGCTTTATTGTTCACGCTGTAATCCATGGCTTTCTGCGCCTCATCTATCCCGAAGACATCCGTCACGATACCTTTCAGGTTCACCTTTCCTGCCGCGACAGCTTCTATTGCCATGGGATAGATATGGCGGTAACGGAACACCGTCTTGAACGTCAGCTCCTTATCCAGCGCTAGGCTCATGGGCAGTGTCATTTCCCCACTCTTGCTATATCCCACTAACACAATTGTTGCGCCTTTCTTTGTCATATGTATCGTCTGCACCGTTGTCACCTGTGTGCCAGCGGTCTCCACTGCAAGGTCACACCCTCTTTGGCCTGTCAGCTTCCTTACCTCTTCCACTGCATCAACCCGGCTGGCGTCGATCACTCCGTCCGCTCCCAGCTCCATCGCTTTCTGGAGACGTTTTTCCATGATATCCACCACATATACCTTTGACACGCCCATTGCCTTTAGCGCCATCATTGTCACCAGGCCGATGCATCCAGCTCCCATGACAACCGCTGTCTGGCCTGCCCTTGCGCCGCCCTGCATGGCTGCATGAAAACCCACTGCCAAAGGCTCGATCAATGCGCCCTCCATCGTACTTACATTATCGGGCAGCTTAAAGCAAAGGTCTGCTTCATGAGCCACATACTCCTGAAATACCCCGTCCACTGGCGGCGTTGCAAAGAAAACCACATCCGGGCATAGGTTGTAATTCCCTGTCTTACAGAACTCACAATGGCCACAGGTCTTCCCCGGCTCTAGTGCGACCCTGTCTCCAACTTTCAGATGCTTCACATCCTTCCCCACTTCCACAACTGTTCCGCCCGGCTCATGACCAAGTACAAAAGGCGGCTCTACCACATAATCGCCGATCGCACCAGTTTCGTAATAATGCAGATCGCTGCCGCAGATTCCCACATACTCTAATTTGACAAGCACTTCATTGTCTTTTACTTGTGGGATATCCCTTTCCTCGAATCCCATCTTGCCAATTCCCAACATTACCGCTACTTTCATTTTTCCTTCCATGATTGTTCCCTCCACTGTTTCCTTTGTCGTGCGCTCCATTGTCCTTCCTCCTTTTATCTATTCCTTATCTATTTTACTTTTATATATTATTTTATTATCACTTTTATTATTACTTTATTAATTAGTTTTATTATGTAATTTATTTTAGTGTTGATACCCTACTTTGTCAAGGCATTTTCAAATAATCCTCTACTTTCATCATTTTCAACAAAACGATATCCCTGCTTCCATCAAAAATACACAAAAAAAGAAGCCTCATTTCTGAAACCTCTTTTAACACTATTCCATCTTAATTTTATATCTGACTGACAAACATCTCTATCACTTTCAGCGCTGCCCCCAATGCCGCCGCAGCCACCTTATAATTGCAGGCTTTCACATAAGGTTCTTTTTCCCCAAAAGTATTCCTCCTGGCCACTTTATCCCATAGCTCCTGAAGGTGCGTGCCCATGCAGCTTCCTACATAGCCCCCTATAACAATGTCACAGTCCAAAACCATATATATATTGTTCACTGCTATAGCCAGATAATCTGTATAAGAATCCCATATCTTTACCGCCTCTGCATCCCCCTGATCTAACAGGCCGAAAAACTGTTCCAGTTTTCCATCTGCCACGTCAGATAAATGCCACGCAGCACAATAAGCGTCCAAACATCCTTTTTTCCCGCAATAACAGACTTCCCCATCCATAACAACAGTCATATGCCCAACTTCGCCGCACCGGAAATTTTTGCCCTGTATCAGTACATTTCCGCCGAAAATCGCTCCGCCCACCGTATTGCTTAAGGAAAGATAGAAAAAGCGTTCCGTCTCATCTCCATGGAATCCCTCTGCATAAGCTCCTGCATTTGCATCATTGAGGAAAAAGCATGGATAGGAAAAAAAGGCGCTTACTGAATCAAGAGGCATAGCCTCTACGCCTAATATATGGGAATAAGTGATCTGCTCTTTGTCTAAATCTATAATGCCCGGAAAGGATATCCCCACTCCTAAAACCTTATCCCTGTCAGCACCGCTTTCATCCAGAAAATGCTCCAGCCTTTCACTTATTTCCTTATAATAAGCCTCTCCGGAAACATAGGGCTGATGGATACGCTCATATTTCAGGATTTCTCCTACAATATTAGTCAGCACCAGCGCAATATGGTTTTTGGTAATATCCAGTCCCACCGCCAGTCTGGCATTGACAACTGCCGATAAGGCTTTCGCTCTTCTCCCGCCGGTTGACTGCAATTCCCCCTTCTCCTCCAATAAGCCTTCTGCAATCAATTCTTTTGTGATCTGTGTTGCCGTAGGCAGGCTGATCTTCATATTATAGGAGATATCAGGATTTGACACCGTTCCTTGTTTACAGATATAACGAAAAACCCCATTCCTGTTTTTCTTCTTTACTTCCATATTGGTTATTTTCTTCTTATCCATATTCACCGCCCATACTTTATTAAAGTATTTTCTTAAGTGTACCATTCCTTTTATAAAAATGCAACTTTATCTTATTATGCCCGTCTGTTGCTACTTGTTAAGGACATATTCATCATTTTTCATCACTTTTTCTTGATTTTCTCTGTTTCCCATACACTAAATCGTAGGGAATGACACGCTTTAACTTGTCCTCTACGCTTTGGGTACTTGTAGCAGAGAAATGTACCTCGACTAAATAGGTCGTCTTATCAGTCTTCTTTTACAAACAGAGTGTTAATCGCCCTGTGGTGTTGATTTGAATATTGTCGCTCATGTTCCTCCTTGTTGGGCAATGTGTGCAAGCACACATAAAAAAGACACATGGTTTACAATTTACTGTTCCATGCGCCTTTACGCTGTTATTTTGATATTAAATTGTTCTGTTGATTACGCCAACTGCATAATCTTGGCTTCAATTTCTTTTGCGTCTTCCAATGTTAATTTTGGAAAAAACTCGGTATTTCTTCTACCGAAATTCTCCCATTTTTTAGCATTATCCTTGCATTTTCCCTTGCTTCGTCTGCACGTTCACTCTTGATAAACGACTTCATTATCTGTTCTTCATCAAATAAACTCATCATAATCGTCACAACCTCCTTTTCCCTATCAAACAAATAATGTACTGATTGATAATGTCATCTGTATCGCTTTCATAGATAACCTTTGCTTTTACCTCAATATCTATATCCGCGCCTTCGAAAAATTCTTTAGACAAAGATATTTTATCGGGTTTCCGTACTTTGTTTCCTGTGAAAATCACATAGCGTTCGGGCGTGACGTGTCACATTGACTTCCTCTGTCTGTTTTGTATCGCCCTGCACTTTAACACCTTGATTTCTAAAAATCTGTGACACAAGATACGATATATCCTACTCCTGCCACACTCAGATTATACAAAAAAATCCCGTATTTACAATGAAATTATATAAATTTTTCATATA
>CAJTSL010000059.1 GCA_910578845.1 uncultured Lachnospiraceae bacterium | reverse complement strand
CCCCATAACATCCCTTTTAGAAATACCCTGTTTTTCAACAGAGTTTTCCGTAAGAGAAACACGAATGCAAATACCACCAAAGAAATCTGGACACACTTTAGAATCTATATGATATAATAAACACAGCAAAAATGCAACAAGCCTGCTCCACTTTCCCACAATTCTCGTACTGTCATATTGGGTCATTGTCCTTCTCTTTGCCTTTCTCCAAGATTTCTTCCAATTCTTGAAGCTGTTCTTCCGTTAGCTTTGCATTCTGCAATAGTGCCGCCATTGCATTCTTCCTGCTGCCCTCAAAACTAACCATAGTTTCATCACTCTAACCAACAAGTTAGTTACTACTAACTTTTTTCACACTAAATATCCAAACCAACCTCCAATAAGTCTTTAGGCAAACCCTTGAAAAATCCGGCCATTCCTGTCGCATCCGGTTTCAAGTCCGTTCAGATAATTTCCTTTCAAAGCGATCCTTACGCAGGTCTGCCGGGATTTTAGTAGGATATTCCCCCTGAAAGCAGGCAGCGCAATAATTTTCGCTGTCTATCAGTTTATGCAGTTTCTCGATTGGTAAATATCCCAAAGAATCTACTCCTATCATCCATGCAATCTCGTTCATGCTATGATGACATGCGATCAGGTTTTCTTCAGAATCAATATCCGTTCCATAATAACAAGGATATAAAAACGGAGGAGCAGAAATTCTCATATGGATCTCTTTCGCTCCGGCATCACGTAAAAGCTTTACAATATGTTTACTGGTCGTCCCTCTAACAATGGAATCATCAATTAGTACAACTCTTTTTCCATCAATTACCTTCTTTACAGGGTTCAGCTTTATCCCGACCTGATCCAAACGTTCATTTTGTCCCGGAGAAATGAATGTCCTTCCAATATATTTATTTTTTATCAGTCCAATCCCGTAAGGAATTCCTGATTTTTTCGCATATCCCAATGCCGCATCCAATCCGCTGTCGGGAACGCCAATCACAATATCCGCGCATTTGGGATAACTCTCTGCCAGTAATTCACCGGCTTTCATACGAGATTCGTGCACGGATATACCATCTATAACAGAATCCGGCCTTGCAAAATAAATGTATTCAAAAATACAAGTTCTTTGCCTCTGCTTTTCACAGTGTTCTCTCCTTGATTCCACACCGTTTTCCGTAAACACCAGAATCTCTCCTGGCTGCACATCACGGATAAATTCCGCTCCTACCGCTGACAAGGCACAGCTTTCGGATGCGGCCACATATGCCCCGTCCACCATCTTTCCATAGCAGAGCGGCCGGAACCCATGTGGATCCCTTACCGCAATCATCTTTGTAGAAGAAATCAACACCAACGAATAAGCGCCTTCCAGTAAATTCATCGAGTTGCTGACTGCTTCCTCAATGCTTGGCGTCATAAGCCTTTCTTTCGTAATCACATATGCTATGGTTTCCGTATCACTGGTTGTATGGAAAATTGCCCCCGATAATTCTAGTTTATCGCGAAGCTCCAATGCATTGCTCAAATTTCCATTGTGCGCCAGCGCCATCTTCCCTTTCTGGTGATTGACTTCAATAGGCTGACAGTTATTTCTTGTGTTTCTTCCGGTTGTCCCATATCTTACATGTCCCACCGCCATATTTCCCATCGGCAGATGCGTCAACGTATCTTTAGAAAACACTTCGCTGACAAGACCCAGATCTTTATAGGAAAAAAACGCGCCGTCATCATTCACGACAATTCCACAGCTCTCCTGCCCTCTGTGCTGCAAGGCATATAACCCGTAATAAACAATGTTTGCGACATTTTCTTTTTTTGTACCCATCACTCCGAACACACCGCATTCTTCATGAATATCCATAATCTTATTTCCTCCCGCCATTTAGAGTATTCCGTATCATTCCACCGTAACGGATTTTGCCAGATTCCTCGGTTTACCAGTATCACATCTCCGATCCAAATTATTATTCATACAAGCTCTGCTATGCGGCTCTCACTATTCCACACTCGCTGTAAGCGATCACCTGTACTACTTCTCTTTTCTCAAATACCTCTGCAATATTTAATTTCTATCTGTCCTGACTTTTATTCTACATCCTGAAGGGCGTCAAATCCTTCTTCTCCGGTTCTTACTTTCACCACATTTTCTACATCATAAACAAAAATTTTCCCATCTCCAATATGCCCCGTGTACAGTACCTTCTTCGCTGTTTCAATCACTTTACGTACCGGAACTGCACTGACTACAATGTCCACCTGTACTTTGGGAAGCAGATTCGCTTCTACTTGTACGCCACGATAATACTCCGGTTTGCCTTTCTGGATCCCGCACCCCAGTACATGTGAAACTGTCATACCGGTAATTCCAAGCTTCATCATCGCACTTTTTAATGATTCAAATTTGGATTCCTTACAGACGATTTCAATTTTCGTAAATTTCGGAGTTCCTTCTTCAAATGAGGGAACTCTCTTAACCGGTACTGCTTCCGCAACCGGAGTATCACCTGATACCGCTACAGGGTCATTTCCTTCTTCAATATACTCCGGAAGCATTGCAAAGCCCGCATATGCAGAAGGAAGACCATGTTCTGACGCATCAAGTCCAACCATTTCTTCTTCTCTATCCGCACGAAGACCCGCAATGGCTCTGATCACAAGGAACGTAATCGTTATCGTAACTGCTGTCCATGCCGCGACACTGACAAATCCGATAAACTGAAGTTTCAATAAGCCAAAACCTCCGCCATAAAACAGACCGGTTAAAGTTTCTCCCGAAGCATTTGCGACACTATATCCCGGAGCTGTCTCCGTAGCAAATAACCCAACCGCCAGCGTGCCCCATATCCCATTCATACAATGCACGGCAACTGCTCCGACCGGATCATCAATGCGAAGAACATGGTCAAGAAGCCACACGCCAAGCACGACCAAAAGTCCTGCAACTGCTCCGATTACCGCCGCACCGAATGCATCCGTCACATCACACGGCGCCGTGATTGCCACAAGCCCTGCTAACGATGCGTTCAGACACATGGAAACATCCGGTTTCCCGTATTTTATCCATGTAAAGACCATACAGACAACCGTTGCAACAGCTGGTGCGACAGTTGTCGTCAGGAAAATAGAACCAAGCTGAGCAATAGAAGTTGCAGCCGCACCATTAAATCCATACCAACCAAGCCAAAGAATAAATACCCCAAGCGCTCCAAGCGCAATGCTGTGTCCCGGAAACGCATTTACTTTCACGACTTTTCCGCTCTTATCTCTGGTAAACTTTCCGATACGGGGTCCAAGAATTTTGGCGCCAATCAATGCGGAAATACCGCCTACCATATGAATCGCACAGGAACCGGCAAAATCGTGGAATCCAATCTGCGCCAGCCATCCTCCTCCCCATATCCAATGTGCTTCAATCGGATAAATCAAAGCAGAAATCACGCCGGAATAAATACAATAGGAAAGAAATTTTGTGCGTTCTGCCATTGCGCCGGATACGATGGTTGCCGTTGTGGCACAGAATACAAGGTTAAATACAAAGCTTGAAAAATCAAACTCCGCATATGCCGTAAATAAATCAAATCTCGGTCTTCCGATAAATCCAAGCAAATCTTCTCCCATCAGCAAACCAAAACCAATCAGTATAAATACTACGGTTCCAATACAAAAATCCATCAAGTTCTTCATAATAATATTTCCTGTATTTTTTGCTCTGGTAAATCCTGCCTCTACCATTGCAAAACCTGCCTGCATCCAGAATACCAATGTGGCGCCAATTAAAAACCAGACACCGAACACTTCGCCGGATACTGCTTCCTGCACCAATTCTTTCATAACTTCATCCATATTTCACTCCTCCAATCAGGTAAATTATCAATTTATTTTACGCCAAACAGTAAATCGCCATAAGTCGGGAATGGCCAGTATTTCTTTGCCGTCATCGTTTCCGCCTCGTCACAGGCAACCCGTAGCCCGCTCATTTTTCCTAAAACGGCATCCCGAATCATGTAAGACTGCGTTTCAACATCTTCCGCATCATTAAGCCTCATCACGGCTTCTTCCAATTCATCGGTCTTGACCGCAATCTGTTCTTCCAATCTTGCAAGTTTTTTAAGAAGCCCAGTCTCATAACCGCATGCAAGAGAATCATCGACCGCTTTTTTTGCCGCTGCTGTATTTGCAAGTTCCAGTACATACGCGCTTACTGCCGGAGCAATCTCTGTCTTTGCCATATCGATCATGGTATTTGCTTCAATCAGAACCGTCTTACAATAGTTTTCCAACATAATTTCACATCTGGACTTCAGCTCCGCTTCTGAAAATACTTTATGGGACGTTAGCATCCGTATGTTCTTTTCATCCAGCAAATGCGGCATGCAATCCGGGGTCGTACGATAGTTAAGAAGCCCTCTCTTTTCTACAGCTTCCCTGATCCATGTGTCGTCATAACCATTCCCGTTGAAAATAACATGTTTATGGTCTTTGATGGTCTTGCAAATCATTTCGTGCAGTACGTCTTCAAAATTCTCCGCTTTTTCCAGTCTGTCTGCATAGATTTTCAAGCTTTCCGCCACTGCGCTGTTCAGCATGATGTTTGCACAGGCAATGCTGTTGGAAGAACCAAGCATACGGAATTCAAATTTATTTCCGGTAAACGCAAACGGCGACGTACGGTTGCGGTCTGTGGTATCGCGGTTAAACTTTGGAAGTACGTCCACGCCGAGCTTCATCTGTGTTTTTTCAGTTCCCGCATATGGCGTACCGGTCTCGATCGCTTCCAGCACTGCATTCAATTCTTCTCCAAGGAAAATAGAAATGACTGCCGGGGGCGCTTCGTTTGCCCCAAGCCTATGATCGTTTCCTGCCGTTGCGACAGAAAGACGGAGCAGATCCTGATAATCGTCCACCGCCTTGATAACCGCGCAAAGGAATAATAAAAACTGTGCGTTTTCATATGGCGTTTCACCCGGCGACAGCAGATTCACGCCTCTATCCGTAGCCAGCGACCAGTTGTTATGTTTTCCGCTTCCATTTACTCCGGCAAACGGTTTTTCATGAAGCAGGCACACAAGCCCGTGCTTAGCCGCAACCTTCTGCATAATTTCCATTGTCAGCTGGTTATGATCTGTTGCAATATTGGTTGTTGCATAGATAGGGGCAAGTTCATGCTGTGCCGGAGCAACTTCGTTATGCTCCGTCTTTGCCAGAATGCCCAGCTTCCAGAGTTCTTCATTCAGCTCTTCCATATAGGCGGCAACCCTCGGCTTGATCACTCCAAAATAATGATCATCCATCTCCTGTCCTTTTGGCGGTTTCGCGCCAAAAAGAGTGCGTCCCGTAAATCGAAGATCTCTCCTTTGTTCATACATTTCTTTTGTTATAAGAAAATATTCCTGTTCCGGCCCTACGGATGTGCGGACACATTTCACATCGTCGTTTCCAAACAGATTAAGGATACGGATTGCCTGCTTATTTAACGCTTCCATAGAACGGAGCAACGGCGTTTTCTTATCCAGCGCTTCTCCGCCATAAGAACAGAATGCGGTGGGAATACACAATGTATTGCCCTTAATAAAAGCATAGGAAGTAGGATCCCACGCCGTGTATCCCCGCGCTTCAAAAGTAGCCCGAAGTCCGCCGGAGGGAAACGACGAAGCATCCGGTTCTCCTTTAATCAGTTCATTTCCGGAAAACTCCATAATCACACCGCCATCCGGGGACGGAGAAATAAAACTGTCATGTTTTTCTGCCGTAACGCCTGTGAGCGGCTGGAACCAATGTGTATAGTGAGTAGCGCCATGATCGACCGCCCAGTCTTTCATAGCCGCCGCTACCGCATTGGCTACGGTAATATCAAGCTTTGCGCCTTCATCAATCGTCTTTCTCAAAGATTGATAAACCTTCGCCGATAAATTTGCTTTCATCACCCTGTCATCAAATACTTTACATCCAAAAAAATCCGATACATTCTTCATAATCCCACTCCTTCCAATTTGAAAATAAAAAGACAAGAATGACTTTCATGGCGCTTTTCCTGCACCGCAAAAGACTCCCTTGCCTTTTATTCAAATAGTATGTATTTTCATTTATAAAGTAAAAAGCGTCTCTGAGAATTCTATCTCAAAGACGCCCTTGCCTTTACATGTTGGATAATACACCTTTAAAAATCTTTTGTCAATCTTTTTTTGATTTTTTCTAGTGTAACGTTGTCTGTTCTGCTCCGCTCATTAATCCGTCCCCTGCCCATAACGTTGTTATATATCACTCTTATATAATATGAAATCAAGAAATTTGTCGATAGTTAAGAGGACTCGCAGATTTATTCTATTATGATGGCATTCTCAAACCTTCTCCGTAGTCCCGATATCACAAATCAAATGCTTGGTACTTATCTGGGGAAATAAACGGAATTTTGTATGCAGAACCGGCCGTTGGCAGTGCCTCGGCATTTCTCTGTAAGGTATTATTCAGAAAGGCATTAGAGAAAATAGATGGCAGGATTTATTGTACGCCTTCGCGCCGGGTTATTTCCTGTAATAAAGCTTTGTTGTATTCAATATGCTGTATCATGGATTTCTCTGCGCGCAGACCGTCCCCGTCGCTAATAGCTTCTAAAAGTTCCCGATGTCCTATAATCGTTTCCGTTCGCAGGCGGCTCTCTGTCAGCGAAACAAACAACGTGATGGAATATGTAATAATGGGAATCAGCCTTGGGACTACTAGATTTTGCGTGCATTCTGCAATTGCCACATGGAACTGCACGTCATTTTGAGAGTGATCGCGCTTATTCAAAATGTCCTGTTCCACTTTAGCGCAACATTCCCGCAATAGTTCGATATTCCCAGCGGTTGCGTGTTCCGCCGCCATGCGGGCAACCCAAGGCTCCAGCTGGCTGCGGATTTCGACCAAGTCCAGCGCCAGACGCATCTGATCCGGGTAATAGGCAAATCCCAGGGGATCTGGAACCTCTCCGGGATTTGGCGCCAGATAGGTACCCTTGCCTCTTCGGATTTCCAGGACATTGCGAGCCACCAGCAGTTTGACTGCCTCGCGGACAGTGCCGCGGCCTACGTTCAGCAGTTCCGCCAATTCAAACTCGCTGGGAAGTTTATTCTCGCTGGTTAGGTGATTCTCCATAATTAATTTTGCAATCTGATCAGCCGCCTGCTCAGGCAGAGAGCGCTCTTTGTTGTTAATTGATTCAAAATATGTTTCCATAAATAAAAAATTCCTTTCCAATTCGATTGCCAGCTAACTGTATTATAGCGAAACAATTGAAAAAAGACAAGGGGAGAGAGCGCCGCAGTATTGCGGCGCGCTACCGTTCGTTCTGTGGCCCGCAGCCTCATTTGAAATTAAATCAGGCCGGGCAGATACCCCTGGAACAAACTGAGAATACATACAAAAATCAGGATAGACAGGCCAGAAACGAAGCCTCCCAAAGACCACCCACGGATCGTGTCAACTTCATTGAGGTGGAAGAAACGGGAAACCGCCCAGAAGCCTGAGTCGTTAGGCAGGGACAGTCCGATGCCGCCGGCACATACTGCAATGGCGCACAGGATGGGAGAAATGCCGGACGCCGCCGCCGCGCCGGATACAATAGCCGCCGTGGTGGTCAGGGCTACGGTAGTAGAACCGGTAGCAATACGCAGAACCTGAGCAATGACAAAGCACATGACAAGTATTGGCATATGGAATCCCTGAAGCCCGTCCGTAATCACCGTGGCAATTCCGCAGGCTTTGAGCACACCGCCATATGCGCCGCCGGCTCCTGTGATGAGCAGCACAAGCCCGATCTTATCTGCTCCCGCGTTCATGATCTCCGTAATAGAGCGGTTCAGATGCGGCCGAGAGATAAATGCGCCGTAGAGCACGCCGATAGTCATGGCTACGTTCTTGTCCCCCAGAAAAGACAGCACCTTGAGCACAGAGCTGTCCTCTGGCAGGAGGAATGCGGAGAAGGATCCCAGAAGAATCAGTACGATAGGAACTAGCAGAATGGACATAGCCATCATCGCGCCCATTTTGGGCTTACGGAAAGCCTTGGATGCATTTTCTGCTAACTCAGCGTCTAAATCTGAGAAATCCCAGGTCTTGCCGGCTTTTTGATCCATTCTGTTCACGATTCCCCCATATAAGATGCCGCCCACGAACATTCCTATGAATGCAGCAATGAGGGCATAAAAGAAGAACACTCCTACGTTAACGTCCATAGCTCCAGCGACTGCTAACGGAGGCGCAGTAGGCAGTACCAGCGCAAAGGTACAGGTGGTTGCAATGGCCAGCGCACCGCCATAGGCAGCCATAGAATAGCCAGTCTTCCGGGAGAGAACCCGAAGCATAGGTGCAAACATGATATATACAACATCACCGAAGACAGGGATGCCGGTAATAAAACCCGCTACGGAAACCGCATATTGGGAACGCTTAGAACCTACGAGCTTCAGGACTTTATCTACAATGCTGTCGATGCCGCCGGACTCATACATAAACATACCCAGCATGACGCCAAGGCCGGTAACGATACCAATAGATCCCAGAGTAGAACCAAAATTTCCGGTAACACAGGCAGTAACATCAGCGATGGAAGCAAAACCGTCAGGCGCCTTTGCTCCAAGATATGTAGCAAGGGCCAGCAGGCCCGTACCATAGGCGCATACCAGTAGAGCAACGAAAGGATTTAATTTTACTTTTATAATACACAGCAACAGCGCGGCAATGGAAAGAAAGAAAACAAGTAATAACATGAGAATACCTCCTACTAAAAATTTTTTTAAATTGTCCCTTACTGAAAGGAATGGGGATTCCCGATGTTCCTGTCCAGTGTCGTTCGCTATTCACACGTTTATCATAATACATCATACGTCATATGTCAATAAAAATACAAAAATTTGCAATAAAATTAGTAATATATAACAAGTATTGAGTTGAGGATTTATGTAAAATAACAAAGAAAAAATTAAAATTGGATAAATCAAACAAAAAATAAGCAATTCTATTGTCAAAACCGCACAATTGACACGTCATACGTCGCATGATATAGTGAACCCATCAGGAAATTGTCCCTGCTTTTCACAAAATACAACGCGCTTTCTGGCGCAAATAGAATAATTGCAATAAGAAAGGAAAATCAAGCCTATGAATGGAAACGATAGGAAAAACTTGTCCATCCTGACAAGCCAAAAAATGCGGAAGCTGGCTCCTGAATTGGATCCTTTGCGCTTGGGCACTGGATGGAAGCCAGAGGATTTATCAAAGCCTCAGATTTTTATAGAAAGCACTTTCGGCGATAGCCATCCCGGCTCCGGCCACCTGGATAAGCTGGTGGAAGCCGCTTGCCAAGGCGTAGCCGAAGCTGGCGGCCATGGCGCCCGATATTTCTGCACGGATATGTGCGACGGCGAAAGCCAGGGCACGGACGGAATCAATTTTTCCTTGGCGAGCCGTGAGATGATCGCTAATATGATAGAGATTCATGCAAACGCTACTCCTTTTGACGCTGGAGTATACATAGCCAGCTGCGATAAAGGGATGCCTGGAAACCTGATGGGCTTGGCGCGGGTGGACATCCCTTCTATAGTGGTCACCGGAGGCACCATGGCCGCGGGGCCAAAGCTGCTTACATTGGAACAGCTTGGAATGTATTCGGCTAAATTTGAACGCGGAGAGATTGATGAGGCGACTCTGGACTGGGCCAAGTGTAATGCTTGCCCAAGCTGCGGCGCCTGTTCCTTCATTGGCACCGCTTCTACCATGCAGATTATGGCTGAAGCCCTAGGGTTGGCTTTGCCTGGCTCTGCGCTTCTTCCTGCGACCAGTCCTGACTTAATTGAATATGCCAGAAATGCAGGAAGGCTGTCTGTAAAACTAGCTCAGATGGAGCGTATGCGGCCCAGCGATATTGTGACTATGGACAGCTTTGAAAACGCTATCCTTGTCCATGCCGCAATTTCAGGTTCTACCAATTGCCTGCTCCACATTCCCGCCATTGCGCATGAGTTTGGGTTCGAAATTTCCGGCGACACGTTTGACAGGCTTCACCGCGGCGCCCATTATCTGCTGAATATCCGTCCCGCTGGGCGATGGCCTGCTGAATTCTTTTATTATGCCGGCGGCGTGCCTGCGATCATGGAGGAGATCAAAGCCGTCTTACATTTAGATGCCATGACAATTACCGGAAAAACACTAGGTGAAAATCTGGATGAGTTGAAACAAAACGGTTTCTATGAACGTTGCCAGGAATGGCTAGAGAAGGCCAACCAAAAATACGGGCTAAGCCTGGCACGGCAGGATATTATCCGTCCCTATGATCAGGCTCTCGGTACAGACGGATCCATTGCAGTGCTTCGGGGCAATTTGGCGCCCGAAGGCGCAGTGATTAAGCATACCGCCTGTCCAAAGGAAATGTTTTCGGCGGTTCTTAACGCACGTCCTTTTGACAGTGAAGAGGAATGCATCGAGGCAGTGCTCCGGCACAGGGTCCAGCCGGGTGACGCAGTGTTTATCCGCTATGAGGGGCCCAAAGGATCCGGAATGCCAGAAATGTTTTATACTTCCGAGGCTATCTCATCTGATAAGGAACTGGGACGGAGCATTGCCCTAATTACAGACGGGCGGTTTTCCGGCGCTTCTACGGGGCCTGTGATCGGACACTGCTCCCCGGAGGCTCAGGCAGGAGGCCCTATCGCTCTGGTAGAGGAGGGAGATCTGATCCATTTGGATGTGCGGGAACGGGTTTTGGAGATTGTCGGAGTAAATGGGCAGCGAAAAACACCGGAAGAAATAGACGAAATTCTTTCCGAGCGGAGAAAATGTTGGCATCCAAAGCCTGCTAAGTATCAGCGGGGCGTGCTGCGGTTGTTCTCCGAATTGGCGGCTTCCCCAATGAAAGGCGCGTATCTGGAGTACTAGGGCAATCGGTCAGTCCAGCAAATAATGAAAAAGGAGTTTTAAGATATGAATGCATTAAGCAAAGCAATTTCAGATATTGGCGTAGTTCCTGTGATCAAGCTGAACAATCCGGATCGGGATGCAGCGCCCCTGGCTCATGCGCTTTGTGCGGGCAATGTGCCTGTGGCAGAAGTGACTTTTCGTGCCGCGGGAGCGGATACGGCCATCCGGCTGATGAAGGAAGCGTGCCCTGAGATGATGGTAGGAGCCGGAACGGTTACGGAAACGGCACAGATTGACGCAACGATTGCTGCCGGAGGGCAATTTATTGTCACTCCCGGCTTCGATGCGGAGTTGGTGGCTTATGCACAGGAGAAGGACATCCCGATCTATCCGGGGTGTACCACGCCTAGCGATTACCATGCAGCTTTGAATCTTGGACTGGAAGTGTTAAAATTCTTTCCTGCTGAGCAGTCCGGCGGTTTGGCAAAGATCACGGCCATGAGCGCCCCTTTCCCGCAGTTTAAAGTTATACCTACGGGAGGCATTTCTTTGAAAAATCTGGCGGATTATATTGCTTCGCCGATTATTGCCGCTTGCGGAGGATCTTATATGGCGACGGCAGAATTGATTGATAGCCAGAACTGGAAAGAAATTAGCAAGCTGTGCCAAAAATCCAGGAATATTGTAGATGCTGTCCGGTTGGGAACCGCGATAAAAGACATTCCCGACACAGCGTTATTTTCCGAGGCTTTGGTTGAGCCAGGGAAATTGGCTGAACAATCCATAGACACAGCGCAAAGTTTAATTAGATAATAAGCGCCATGGGAAAGACTGTAACATTTGGAACGCTGATGATCCGGCGAACAGCGGCAACCGCCATTCCGGAACGAGCCAGCAAAACATATGAAAAAAACACCCGGAACGATATGGGCATATGAGAACGAAAGGGAAAACAGCTGTAAGGAGCTCAAGAACAACGCTGCCTTCCGGCACAAACAATTGAGGCTTCGAGCCCGTATACTTATCTTTTAAGATGGCAGAACCGTTATGGTTCTGAGATAAGTCTTTTCGCTTGGGTGACAATCAATCCACCCAAGCAAAAATCAACTGTCCTTACGCTAGAAAATACCCTTCAGTTCCTCAGAGGGCAGGGAGCTGATCCCGGAACTTTAAAGCTTATGGATTCACACTTCGGGGTTTTGTATAAAAGCTCCCTTGCCTTTTTGTAGATAGAAAGTCTGTCTTGAAATAATTTCAATCTGTCTGCCCCTTCCTTTCTGCCCGGAAGGAGATGGAAAACCGTCCTTTATCTTCCATGCGGCATTCCCTGTATGCAGAAAGCCCCGGCAAGGGGGTTTTCCGCACTCCCTTCCGGGTCTGATGGTTGATTGTTGATACATGAAGTCCATTAAAATCTCTTCTGCACTGTTATTTATCCTTTGTCTCTATAAAAAGATATTTCTTTTGTGTCTGCCACAATCTCCGCCGATGTCATATGTTCATATCTAGCCGCATTGTAGGTGCGTATCTTCCTGATGTCGTCAAGGTCAAACTGTTCGCTGATCTCAGGTTCTTTTATCATCACTGCCATAGCCCTCTTCCTCCTCTTCCAATAATGCCGACAGCGGGTATATCATCAAATCTTTATAACCCTCATATGTGGTAACGGCTTTTATGCCCCGGATGGTCTTCACATTGACGATGTGCTTAAAATTCCATGATATGATGAAATCGCATCCTGCAAGGATCGCCGCCGCTATATGCCGGCAGTCATCATAACTTTTCCGCTTCAAAGATCCAAAGTCAATGAATTTCTCCGCAAGTTCCACTGTGCCTTCATCTGTCTCAATTATAGTATATTCTATCTGATCCAGATAATCCAACAGAATTTCCTGTTTCTCCATGCTACATTTATTGATCTCATACACCACCACATCGGAAATGTATATCTTTATCCTGTTCATATGGCCTCTCCATCCGACTGTCCTGGTCTTGTTTTTATTACAATAAGCCGGCTCGCGAAGCATGCTGGCGTTTGTTGCATATACTTCAAATAGTTTTCAGATTCCTACAGTTTCATCATATACCCTCGGCTGTTAAATATTTCCCTCATTCATTATATTTCTTTTTAAATAAGCGTCTTATCCTGCTTTTCACTTTCTCTTTCCTCATCCGCTCCCAAGGGCAAGGATGGAATACACAAGCTGTTTTGCACTAACCCCATTGCCACGCTTTCCTGATATTTTTCTATATCTTTATTAATCTCAATGATCAATATGGTAAAGGTAATCTCACAAAGATAGATCAGCACCAGCGCCCAGTTCCCTTAATCTCCTGTTGGTCTCTTTCCGTTCTTCCAGAAGACACTCCACATCTAACTTGGTCTGGTGATTTCATTTAAAAATACCCTGTTTTGTTTTATCCCATTTCTTTAGTAACTTTTCTTCTGTTCCTACCTCAATGTCCTGTATGGAAAGTCCGTATTCTTTACAAAGCTCATTGACAATAGGCTGTATATCCCTTGCCCAATCGCCTTTTTCGTAGCGGTATCTACTTTTGCTTCCGGCGGGAAGTCATTTCGGGCAAGGCTGCCTTTCCAGAATAAGCGTATCCGTTCTTTGCCTTTCCAGTCCGTATACCGCACTCCGAAATCCTTATCAATGCGATATTTTTCTATGATTTTCCTTTTGGTGGTTCGATACTTGCAGGCAAAGGTTTTGTACATACTGTATTCCATGATATACCGGGACTTATGGAGCTTGGAGCGGTTATTAGCAACTGAATAATAGTTGCAGAATCCCTGGACTTCTCCATTGTATTGATTCAGAATATAAATGTCCTTCCGGTTTGTTAAATCTCGCCGGTAGGTGAGTTTCCAGATTTCTTTATCACCAACTTTTTTGATTTCCATAGTTCCCAGTTGGAGCAGCTTCTTTTGAACCAGCTCCGTTGGAACTTCCAGTACGATATGCCCATTATAATTTCTGGCATAGCAGCCACGCTTGGTTTTTCTTTGTAGGTTGCTTGGCTTTCTTGCACGAATGTCAAAGCCTAAAAATCTGGCTTTGTCCGTTGCTATTGTTACCAGCGTCTTTTCTTCCGATAATTCCAGATTCAGTTTTTCCGCAAGGTATTTTCCTATATCCATTTAACCGTCTTTGGGCACAATGCCGTCTAACATCGGAGGCATTGCCATGACTACCGGGGAAAAGACGAAACACCTTCGGCATTTGCGTAGCATATCGTAAGAAAATCTAGCTTTCCGGCATCCGTTCTGCTACAATTAAAAAATATGAGCATGGCATCCACAATCCAACTCCCTGCTCAATCATAAGCTAGGCGCATACATGAAAGCAAGGGAATTGCAGGGAAACTTCTAAATGATACGAAACGCTTCTCATCAAAGGGCGAACGCCAACGTGCGATGGAAGCGCTCTCAAAAGGATTGGACGCTGTTAAGCAAAGTATTCTTGATAACAGCAAGATTGCCAAAAAAGAAGGGCAGGGTATATCTGTAAAAATATATCCCGAAAACGAATAATAAATCGTTCCAATCAGATCAAATACACAGGAGCAGCAAATGATATACGAAATTACAGACACAAATAATGTATCATCACTATTTGACAAATGAGAAGAAACTCTTATCTGGTCTTGCCTACAGGGGATAATGGGAAAAGTCTATGCGGATCATTTGAACACTCCGACGGCAGCAATGGCTATGATCGGAGACTTTACCTTTTTTGCCGGAAAACCATCTATAGAATTAGTATCCTATAAGCCAGACTGGTGTACCCAAAACTTTATGATTATGATACCGCAAAATGAACTCTGGAAAAATGCAATCCTAGATTTTTATGGAAAAAGATCGACCGTCATTTCCCGATACGCAATAAAGAAAGAACCTCACGTCTTTGATAAAAAGAAATTGGAAAAGGCAGTTGCCTCTCTTCCGCAACAATACACCCTGTCCATGATTGATGAACGGCTCTATCAAATGTGCAAAGCAGAAGCGTGGAGCGCTGATTTGGTATCACAATTCCCAAATTATGAAAATTACTCTAAATTAGGGATAGGCACGGTAATTTGCAAAGAAAATGTCATTATATCAGGCGCTTCCTCTTATTCCAGATACAATGAGGGGATCGAAATAGAAATTGATACAAGAGAAGACTATAGGCGCAAAGGATTCGCATATGTATGCGGAGCAAAACTGATACTAGAGTGTTTAAAACAGAATTTATATCCAAGTTGGGATGCACATAATAAAGGCTCTGTCGCACTTGCAGAAAAATTAGGCTACCATTATAGCCACACCTATACAGCAATCGAAATACACGATTATTGAAGCAAACCCGATTACTCTCTAAATAATTAGAGTAATCGGTTATTTTTTATCTATATACAGCTTATAAAAAACACAGATTATGTTGATGCCCAGACATATTCCCAGAATGATTGCTTCTATTATCATGTTATCCGGATCCATATGTCCATGTACTTCAAATCCTAACAAAGCCACAACGAAAAATTCAACGATAAGTACAAGAATTTGAATCCAAAAGACAGCTTTTTTCATTTCTCACCTCCACGCCTTGTCCCCGCGTCGTACACATACTTTAAATGTCTTGTAAAATAAGGAATTCTGAAAAGCTAATGGATAACAAATCCAACATATATCCTCTTCTTAGACTATGTTAATAACAGTTTTGCTTAATTCAATGTTTCATACAACTTTTCTACTTCTGCTTCATAAGCACTTTTTGTCTTATCATCAAACAATACCCATTCTACAAGTTCAAATCTATTCGCGTTATCCGCCAGAAATCTGCTTACCGTCTTTACCGCTATTTTCGCTGCAAGTTCTACTGGAAAGCTATAGACTCCGGTTGATATAGAAGGAAATGCGATATTTCTGATCTCATGCTCCATTGCCACCTGCATAGAATAAAAATAACAACTCGCCAGAAGTTCCTCTTCCTTGCTTCTACCTCCATTCCAAATCGGACCCACAGTATGTATTACATAGTCACATGGCAGATGATATGCCTTTGTAATCTTTGCGCGACCTGTCTCACAGCCATGAAGAGTCCTACACTCTGCTAAAAGTTCTGGGCCTGCTGCTCTATGAATAGCGCCATCAACTCCGCCTCCTCCCAGGAGAGAGTTGTTAGCAGCATTCACGATTGCCTGTACACCAGTAATTTTCGTGATATCTCCTTTTACCGTCTTGATTAAATACATCTTACCACCTACCTGATTCCTATATTTTTATTCCATTGCAATGGCCAACCCATACTGAATAATCTGTTCGTCTTCCCCTGTTGCATCCACTGACTTTCGTGCCGGAAGCAGTGGATCATGCATTATCTTCGTTACCATTAATTCCATCCCTTCCATACATCAGGCTGATATCCAAGTGTAGACTGCTTTCCGTTTCTGACTACTGGTGTTTTAATAACCTGCTGATTCTCAAGTACCTTTTCTAATTTATCTTCATCTGCAATATACTTCATAAGAGCAAGTGTATCCTTGTCTTTATGTTCCCAGTTAATCATATTCTCCAAGCCACCATTAGCCTGTGCAACAGAAGTAAACTCTCCCTTGCTCATTCCTTTTTCTTTCATATCAATAAACTGATATTTCATGCCACGTTCCTTAAAGAAACGTTCTGCTTTCTTTGTATCATTACATTTCTTGGTTCCGAAAATCTGTATATTCATCTGCTTAATATTCCTTTGCTATTTTTTCTTCAGTACCACAAATTACCTTAAACTTCTAAAAATCGGCCTTATTTTTAATCAATATTATCTCTGCCGTCTTGCCCGTGTGAATGTCTTTAAATCCAGCCACTTGTTCCCCATTACAAATATTTGATTTAATTATGGGACTCTTATTCTCATGCCAGCAAATATAAGCGCAACACCCACGACAGATCATCTTCCATACAGACCAGCAGCACTGCCAGTAGGAACAGGGGGCGCTTAGTCGCAAAATAGTAGAACAGTAAAAGAAAAAAGCCTGGGAAAACCCTGTTGATCAGACTTCCCAGATTTCCTGTCTTGGTATGCCGTTCTGTGCGGAGGCGGTTATCCAGTTTTTAAATAAAAACAATTCTATGAAGTGGAATCTATCTATAAAACGCAATATAACCAGCTTCTTTTGGGTGATCTGCAATTAGGACATCCCTTTCTTTTAACACATTGCATGCAATAATTAAATCAGCCCCTGCGGAAATAAAATTAACAAGCATAGTGAGGAAAGACACTGTACCCGGATATATAAAAATGAAAAATACACTACCAAAACCTAATACTACAAAAGGAGTTAAAACGCCAAATAAATATGCTTTCTTTTCTAATGCCACTTTGCAAGCACAACTTGGCATCATTGCATTAATATTAAAACGAACTACATCCCAGCCTTTTCCACTTGCAACCGCCCAACCTACACCATGCAATAATTCATGTATAACAACTGAAATTGCAATAATCGTTATAAATAAGATATAAAATGAAAAACCGCTTACCTCTAACAAATATGCTCTTTCAATTAACAGAAAGCGATACAACAAGCCAAAAACGATCACAAATGGAAGTGCATAAAGAATACCTAAAATCATTGCCTTTCCAGAAGTAATCGTAACATCTTTTTCATGATAACCCTGTTCATGTAATTGTGCTTTCATTTTTTCAAAATTTTCGCTATGCTTATCCATTGGAATTACCCTCCTCAAATATTAACTTATCATTTTTTGTCAATGCTGTTAAACCTTGTCAATCGCTCCCGGCTCTCCGCTAGCCACTTTTATAATGTGTTCATAAGGACAGGCGATGCTGTCAATGATGGGCAGTTCACAAATCCTATTTATTTTGACCGTTGACTGGTGCGGCTGTCTTTACTATTTACTGATCCCCTAATAGAGTATAATTTATTTTTATTTCAACATCAACTATTTCATACTTTTTAGTCTAAAAATATTGCTCACCTTTTCAGGAAATCGCTAAACTCTTTTAATTCCTTTTTCTTATCTTCTGAAAGTCTGTTATATTCTGCATCATGGATCGCTCCCTCTAGTGCATATAAATGTACCAGACACACATTCGGGTATTTCTGCTTTAACTTAAGAAAGGCATCTTTTGCACCTATCTCAATAAGTTGCTCTGACGATTCAATACCTACAGATATTAGCTTTTTCTCCATTTCTTTACCAATATTCATCATTGATGCTAATGCCGGCATATTTATCTCCAACTTTCCATAATTTATTTATGTTTATAAATCCTTCATTTATGGCCTTGATTATACCACTTCCGCTACCCATTTACCACTATAAAACAAGAGCATAGCTGCCGTTACCCGTTGGTTACGCTCCGTTTCGCTCCTTGTACAGCCCTTAAAACCGATTTCTGCATGTGCCTTTCTAATGACACCCTTGCACACTTGTATTACACCCTCGCTTGCGGTTGGCGGGCAAAGCCCGTTCATCTTGACCGTTGACAAAAGTGACTAATTTACTGTTTTGTACAGGATGACATTATAATTGAAAAATTCATGTATGGATGCTATGATATATGGCATATAAACCGACAAACTGGAATTCGGAGGATCGTATGAAAATAAATATCAGACTTGAAGAAGAAAAAGATTATCGAAGAGTAGAGGAAATAACGAGATCCGCATTCGATTATCCCGATAGAATCAAGCGAGGCCAGATCGGTTGTCCTTATGAGCATTGGATGGTTCATGAGTTGAGGCAGCGTGATGGTATTATGGCACTAAGTTTCGTTGCTGAACTAGAAAATGGAACGATTATCGGACACATTATTTGCAGCAATGCTGTTGTTAAAAAGGAGAATCAGGTGCTTCCCGTCCTAAACTTTGGCCCTTTAAGTGTGTTACCCGAATATCAGCGTCAAGGAGTTGGAAAAGCGCTTGTTCAGGCAATGATAGAACAAGCGAAAAGACTTGATTATGGCGCAATTTTATTTTTTGGCAGACCAGAATACTATCCGCAGTTTGGTTTTAAAGAAGCGGTATTTTATGAAATATCAGACTCAGAGGGTTTTAATTATCCTGCATTTATGGCTATGGAATTGAAGGAAGGATATTTAAAAGATATTCGTGGCGGAAAATATTTTGAATCGGATATTTATCATGATGAGCTGAATCTTAAAACGGTAAGAGCTTTTGATAGAGAATTTACAAATAAATAACTTTCATTCATTTTACCCATATACGGTTCTTCTTTGGTTTTCCATGTCCAAAATAAACAATTCTTTCTCCCAACTCACTAATTTTTCTTGCACTTTCTAACATTTGCTCATAGTTATGATAAAGCATGGAAACCGTGGGATAAAACATATTCATCAAAGCATCTCCTACAAGTATTCCTTCTTTACCAAAATCAATTCCAATTGAACCATTGGTATGTCCCGGTAAACCTATAATTTTTGCACTTATTCCAAAATTCTCTAATGTATCTCCATCTTGTAAATATATTTTAGGTGTAAATAC
>CAJTSL010000058.1:19404-19853 GCA_910578845.1 uncultured Lachnospiraceae bacterium | reverse complement strand
CTAAGTGCGCCTGCAATTACAAAGATACTCTCGGAATTATTATCCGCCACATTAAAAATCCATTTTATATTTTTATTATTTACCAATCGTCCAATAAAAAAATAGTATGATTGTGGGGATAAATTCATTTTCTCTAAAAAACTCTCATCCGTTTCTATCTCTTTAATATGTTGCCATCCATTTGAAATTACGCTGATTTTATTGTGTTTTATAGGCAACTTATCTAATATCGTCTGTTTACTGAATTCTGATACCGTAACAATATGCTTAGCAACAATAACGTCTATAAAAGCCTTGCATTTCTTTTTCATAAAGTACCATCGCGTATTATTGCATACATCATAAAATGCGTATATATCATGTAACGTAATAATAGAGTTTCTGCACAAAGCAACACCATTCTCCAAATGAACATATAATGCATTATTCTTCATTAAATAATAAAAAGT
>CAJTSL010000058.1:0-19394 GCA_910578845.1 uncultured Lachnospiraceae bacterium | reverse complement strand
GTCTTAATACTTTACTTTGTGCTTCTATTTCCACCTTGCTTATGTTTTGTAGATTTATTAACGCTTTATGTTTCGGACTAATTAACAGTTCATACTTCCCAGCAGGAACCAATTTATCTAATTCTTTTAGTATCTCAATTGCATATCGTTGCGCCCCACTAAACTTTTCAGATTTAATGCAATAGCCATCAATAACTACTTTTTTCATTCTCAAAATAATCCTTACTATAAATATACTAAGCCAATCCCCCTCTATCGTATTATTTCAATTCTATGATGTAACTCTTTTTCTTCTCTGCTAGTGGGGGGCGTCATATAATCGCCATAATAATGTACTAATTCTTCATGGTACATTTCAGGTACATTCAACATCAGATTTTCAAATTTTAATTTTATAGTATTGTCAAAATATCGCTTTGGCAAAATTTCTTTTCTTTTTCTTGGTCCCAACAAACTGCATACATAATCACTACAATCCCAAGGATATTTCGCAAGAATTTTGTTTTCTTTTTGTACTAATTTTTGTGAATCCCAATTAGGTCTAACCTTAATACCGTTTAATAATTTAATAATTATTTTCTCTAATTTAGGTCTATCAGTTCTATATTGATTTACAGTAGTATCATACCACGATAGCTGCAATAAGGCATGCCACAATAGAAAATGAAAATAATGTAAATTTCTCCTAATTTTTCCTCGAGGCATACCATCCAGAACAAAAATATCTAATAAAATGTATTGTTCTCTACTCGTATTTCCATGGCAAAATAATAATTTTTTACTTTTATCACATAAAGCAGGTATTCTCCTCGGATTGTTTTCTTTTTTATCAATTTTATAATCATACAGAAAATATTTATCTGTGAAAATTTCCTCTCTATGCGCCAATAGCCATTCATAGTCTTTTCTGGGCATCATAACATCTACATCATCATCCCAGGGAATAAACCCTTTTTCACGAACAGCTCCTAACAATGTCCCGCCACACAGATAATATTGCAAATCATATTTTTCACATATCTGATCCAAATATTGTAACATCTTAAGCTCTGCTATTTGTATATCACGAACTAGCGTATCATTACTGAACACCAAATTCCCCTCTTTCCATTATCTTAGCCTAAACAGAAATCAATGTAGAATTTAATATTTACATTCATTTATCTTTATTTTAAATACTCCATAGAATCTTTATTACCCATCCCCAAATAGGATTCAAATATCTCAATATCTTCTAAAGTCGTTATTTTCAGATTTTTCTCCGAGCCTTTTGAAAAGTATATTTTTTCGCCTAACATCTGCATTAACACACAAGACGCTGTCGTATTATGGATATTTCTTTTATCTGCAATCTGATGCGCTTCTAACAATTTCCCTAAAGTATAAGTATGCGGCGTCTGCGTTCTCCACAATTTCTCTCTCGGAATTGCCACATCAGAAGAAACTCCGTCTTCACTTTCGAAAATCGCTTCTATACAGGGAATAGCGGCAACCGCGCTCCCATACTTTTTAAAAATGGCAAAACTATCTGCTATAATTTCTTGTGAAATCATAGGCCTGTTACCATCATGAACCATTACAACATCTTGATTTGAATGATTCTTGATTAATTCTTTTAGTCCACAATATATAGATTCTTGCCCGCTCTCTCCACCGCCTACAATATATTTCAATTTTGTAATATTAAACTGATTCGCATATGCCCATAGCATGTCTTGCCAGTTTGTTAAAGAAACTACAATAATTTCGTCAATGACTGCTGAAAGGCTTCTAAAGTATACAAAATAACCGGTTTATTTCTAATATGCAAAAACTGTTTAGGAATATCCTGATGCATTCTGCTTCCTACTCCCGCGGCTGTCAATAGTGCTATGTTCATATTAATAACCATGCCTTTCTCTCAACCATTAATACATAAATATAATTTCTCAGTAAAACTATCTATCTAAAACTTCCAGCGGATGTGATTTTCTTTGATGCTCCGGTGGCAGCTTCATATACTCTCCATACATTTGACATAAAACAATATCTTTATCTTTAGGTCCCTTAAGATCCATATTTTCGAATTTATAATCAATTAAATTATCATAAACGCTTCGAGGTAATATTTCTTTTTGCAACTTCACCCCCATAAAGCTCATCACTCTATCACAATCCTGCAAATCATTTGATTTCAACAGCGCATCTATCTTATTTATCCATTTATCCTTATCAAATTGAAAAAGCTTATGCACCAGAAGAAGCATTTTCAGAACAATTCTCTGCCAGAGAGCTCTGTCTTTCCTGACAATATTTATTTTATCGAAATGTGCCATATGATAACAGAAACGACAAAACAACAGGCGAAGATAAAAAATATCCCCCCCCACTCCGTTTGGCAGTCCATCATATGGAAAAATGTCAATCCATACATATTCCTCACGTTTATCAAGGCTGCCTAACCGCCTGACTTTATAACGTGTATCTACAATATGGGAAAAATAATAATGATGGGAATCTGTATTTTGATAAGTTTGGATTTTATATGGATAAGGCAACTCTGTTTCAGCAATTTTTAGGAATTTATCATAATCGTTCCGATACATCCCCATATCAATGTCATCATCCCACGGGATAAACCCTTTGTGGCGCACCGCCCCCAGGAATGTCCCACCTGCCATAAAGCAGGTCAAATGATGTTTGTCGCAAAGACGCACCAGTTCTTTTACCATATCTAATTCTAAAGTCTGCAAAAACTTCGTTGTATCTTCCATATCTCCTTAATACGCCCCATCACTATCCATCACCGCAGGAATCGTCCGCGCGATCATTTTAATATCCGTCCAGAGGCTCATGTCCTCTATGTAATCCAAATCCAGCTCGACCCATTCTTCCCACTTAATGTTCGCTCTGCCGCTTATCTGCCAATAGCATGTCAAACCCGGCTGTACGATTAGGCGCTGCTTCTCGTACTGGCTGCACTCTTCCATCTGGAATGTCAGAATCGGCCTTGGCCCTACGATGCTCATATCGCCTTTGATGATATTGATAAGCTGTGGCAGTTCATCAATAGAAAAACGCCTGATGACTTTCCCCACTTTAGTGATACGCGGGTCATTTTTGATTTTGAAAGCGTGGCCAGTCTGCTCATTTTGCTCCATCATTTCACTTATCCTGGCATCTGCATTGACATACATACTGCGGAACTTATATATTTTGAAGGCCTTCATATCTTTCCCAGCTCTTGGCTGTGTGAAAAATACCGGCCCATGATCCTCTAATTTGATTGCTGCCGCCGTGGCAAGAAAAACAGGTGAAAGCACTAGCAACGCCGCACAAGAGAGCGAAATGTCCATTGCTCTCTTAACCCATTTATAAGCAGCGCTCTTTTTCTGATATACTTCACGCATATGGTTACGGTTATAGTTTGCTCCCATCCTCTTCGGTATCGGCTGCACAATGGCATCTGTCATAACACTCCCCTGCATATCCATTACGCTTCCCCTTTCCAAGTCTAAGAATCTGTCTTTGTCCCTGAACCTTAAAATTTGTTAAAAACGTACTGCCGTTTCATACGGCAGTACGTATAACTCCACACTCGCATAGAAAAACTTTCCTGAAAAACAGCAAAATCTATGAAACTATTGCGCCGGCTGTGTCGGCACTACGATTGGCATCTCGATAAACGCCAAGGTTCCAAGCGATGTCATATTCACTACAATATGGTCTTCTCTCAATTCAGAAACCGTAAGTTCAACCCATATGCCATTCACTAACTGGTATACTTTAATATTCTGTCCGGCAAGAATGCCTTTCATATAAAAGTTAACAGTCGCCGTATTGAAGTTTTTGATAGAAGCATTGATTTTTGCAACATTCAATACTTTTCCGCCAAGTGAGGTCGCATAGTCTTTTGCCGAATTTACTTCTTTACTCTCCGGTTTCAAAACAGAAAATGTCTGGTTGCTTGGCGCGCCATTGATGATGACATGGCCTCCTTGTGCAAGAGGCGTCACATCCTCTAATCCTGGCACTTCGGTCACAGCATTATTCATGTATTCCCCGACAGTTTTGTTCTCAGCCGCAGCAGCATCAGCTACTGCCTCCGAAGCAGCGGATGCGACAATGGCCTGTGCCGTAGGGCTAGTCGCCGCAAGGACCGGCATAGAGAATACCATAACGCCTGCCAATGTAAGTGCTAATAATTTTTTCATTGTGAATTCTCCTTTCATGTTCCTAAGTGTGGTTTATATTTACGCTCTTTCAGCGAAAATAGCTTGAATTTTTATTCGGTAACGACTCTGTCAATCTCTCCTGCCGCATCGTCAATCAAAGCGGCAATGACAACGAATTGTTTATCTGCATTCTCTTCTTTCTGTGTCGTTAACGTGATCAGGAAATGGTAAGGCGTAAGGTCATCCCATCCTTCCCTGATATTCCGGCTCATTTCCCTTGTACCATATAAGTCATCCAGGAATTTCTGACACCCATTGATATAAGTAAAATCATAAGTCCTGATCAGGCTTGTATTTTCTCTTTCATAAGCGGCAAATATTTCATAAGTCAGCATATTGCCGTCTAAATAGACATATAGTTTCTCGTGTTCTTCGAAAAAATCCGGATTCGCAAACTGGTATAAATCTGCAAACAGACCACTTCCGTCCTCACCTGTCTTGCCGTGTAACACCGTATTAAAATCACACATGCTCTTGAGATTGGCAAGTTCTATATAAATAGCCCCAGTATCGTCCTCTTCTCCGGAAGCGTTATGGAATTCATAAAAATCGTCCGCCTGCTCGCTTTGTAAGACAGGATAGTCTATCTGGGTACCGGGAATATTGATCCACGCGAAAATATCCGGGTTTTCTTCTCCCAACGCTGCAAAATCAATCTGCGTATCTTTCGCGCTCTCTGTTACAACGCTATCCTGTATTTGTGTATCTACAGTGTCCTGTATTTTCTCTGGCTGCTCATCTTCCTCGTTGCTTCCACACCCGGCGCTCATACATAGGATGCCGAAAATGATACAGATAAGTTCAGGCAGTTTTCCTTTTTTGTCATGTTTCTTCATTACTCTATTCAATTTCCTTATAAAATATATCTAGAATCAGCTCGTATAATGCTTTTTCATCAGGATAGAATTCTTCGAACTGTTCACCCATCAGTGTCTCTCCCTGTAATGTATAGAAACTGCTCTCATCAAACTGATAGCCAGATACGATGGAGGCAAGATATACTGCTTCGTCCAAGGAAATATCCGTCACCATCTGATGCGATATCGCTTCATATAAATCCAGAACCACGGAAATATCTTTCTTCACAGCACGTTTTGCCACTTTCATAAACGTGCTCAGATATTGTTTCTGTCTCTCAAGCCGCGTATCTGCGGATGCAAACTCGTTGGTATCTCTGTATTTCACATACCAAAACGCCTCTTCCCCAATCAGATGTACCTGATTGTCTTTCACAAAATCGGCATCTATGGCTGTCATATCTTCCAAAACATTTACTTTGACGCCACCCACGGAATCATTGATCGTGGCAATGGCGCTCATGTTGACAGCCGCATAGCCATGGATGGGCAGATTATAGAATAAATTTGCTACCGCCTTTTGCTGGTATGAACAGCTTTCTTCCATGCCATCGCCAAAACCATGCTGTACTGCAATCTGTGCCTTTGTCGTCGTGACATAAGCGCCTTCTTCATTATAAATATCAATATCGGTCATTGTATTACGGTTAATGGCAATGACTTTGATCGTCTTATCTTCGGGGTTCATGGCAACAAGGAATATGGCATCTGCCTGCCCACCATTTGTGCCTTCCGACACCGCTACCGCATCACTGTCCTTATCGATCCCCATCACCAGAAAAGTTAGCATTTCCTCATTATATTCATAAACAGTATCCTGGTATTTGACCCATCCTTCTTTCCATGTATCCTTTTCTTCCGCGCTTAGGCCCGCATCCTCAATCATTGCCTGGAGGTTCAGGCTCGTGCTTTGCACGTGCTGCCGCAAACGGTTTTTGCCCATTGCCCTGACAATACCAAAGCTGCCTGCAAGCAGTCCCGCAAACACGGAAATGCCGCCCGCCGCGATCAGAAGGTATCGTATCGTTCGTTTTTTTTTCCCTCTTTATCCCTGGCTTTGGTCTCGGCTTCATATCTGCCGTAATATTTCCCGTAGTATCTGCCGTAATACTTGCCGTAATTCCCGTAGTAACCCTTGCTGTTCATATCCACTTTATTCAGTACGACACCAAGGACACGGCTGCCGGATTTATCTAATTGTTCTTTTACTTTCTGCACAAAGCGATAGCTTACTGCGTTGTTCTCTATGACAAGTACGGTACCGTCGCAGCTTTTCGCTACGACAGCGGCATCAATGACGCTGCCAAGCGGCGGTGTATCAATAATCACATAAGAAAACGGCGTCTTCAAAGCGCCTAACATCCCGGAGAATTTCTCGCTGCCAAGCAATTCGCTTGGATTTGGCGGTACTGGCCCCGAGAAGATCATATATAAATGCGGTACATTTGTCTGACAGATGACATCTGTGTATTTGTATTTCCCGACCAGGCAGTGGCTTAACCCAAGCTTCACCCCTCCGGTCTTATATCTGCCTACCAATACGGATTTTCGCATATCCGCATCAATAAGCAACGTCCTGTTCCCGGCTTCCGCGAATGCTTTCGCCATTTCCATCGCCACACTGGATTTTCCTTCATGTGGGGTACAACTAGTAACGGCAATGACTTTTACATTATCGCCACAAAATTCGATATTGCTGCGCAGTGTCTTAAATGCTTCTTTAATCCGGAAATCGGTATTTTTATCAAATTGTAGCTTGACGTCCTGCATCGTTATTTCCTCTTAGCCTTTCCTTTTTTCACACTGTCTTCTTCTATCGCAACCGGTATCAGCGCTAATGTGCTCAGTCCCAGGTATTTCTCTACATCGTCCGAAGATTTAATGGAATCATCCAGTAAATATAGGATTAAAATAATAGCGCATACAAGGAATACGCCTGCGATCCCACCTAACAAAGTCCATTTTGCCACGCTCGGCCCCGCTTTTTCTGTTGGCATATTGGCAGGCTCCACGACATTGACTGCATCTATGTCCATTACATTCTGGATATGCTCTCCTGCCACTTCCCGGATACAGTCCGCGATTTGCATCGCAATCGCAGGATTGGTATGTTCTACGGTGATGGACACGATGCGCGTATCCGTAGGAGTGTTCACCGACACTTTATGTAGAAGGTCGTCATATTCCATATCGTCCAAAGAAAGCTGTGAAATTACCTTCTCTAATACATATCGGCTATTTATCAGTTCCGCATAATCCTTTGTAAGCTGAGTTCCCATCTGCACATCAGAATATGTCACTGTCGTATTGTCTGATTTGTTCAGGATATAGATCTTAGTCGTAGATTCATAGATTGGCGTCAGCACAAATTTGCTGATGACGAAACAGACCGCCGCCACCAGTACGCCCGCCCCTAGAATGATCCACAGCCTGCCAAGCAGGATATGTATGACTTCGAGTAAATCTATTTCTATTTCATCATTATGTTTTTCCATCTGATATCGTCTCCCACAAGTGCCTCTTACATAGAAGAAGCCGCTATCGTCTCATTCGAAAGGATACACGCCGGATTGTCATAGAATAATGCCTTCGCGTAACTTTCTCCGTATTTTCTCTTGATGTAACCTGCGCAATCGGCGAGATAAGGCGCCCGCTTATCCGTATCATGTGCATCTGTTGCGACAAAATGCACCAAATGCTGTTTTAGCAGTTTATTCGAAAGAATTTTGACCCGCATGCCAAACCTTCCCGTAATGCTCCCGGCATTCATTTGCATAAAACAGCCCATCTCTATCAAATCCATTATGCCGCCTTTCTTAGCGCAGACATTCTGATATCGCTCGACATGCGCTAATATAGGGCAATATCCGTTCATCAGTATAGAATAGACTCCGTTACGGATATAATCATAATCATCTAATGGGTTAAACTCCATTAACACGTACCGGGAACCTGCAAGCACACTGGCATTGCCGTCTTCAATCTCCTTAGGCAATTCGCTCCGGTAATATAGCTCGCTTCCCGAATATAATTTCATGGCAAGATTCTCTTCCAACAGACACGCTTCTAGCTTTTCTATTCTCTCAGCCATGCTAAGCGGCACATTTCGTCGATGCCCAGGCTTATTATGCGGCGTCAGGATGATCTCACTGATGCCATCCTTTGCAGCAATGCGTAACATACGCATGCTAGTCTCAAGATCTCTTGCCCCGTCATCGAGCCCATATAAAATATGAGAATGTATATCAATAAACTTTTCCATCTTGCTCCCTACAGAATATGTACGCATGTCTGCGACACATTCTATCATATAACTTTTCCATGGAATTATCAATATCCTTTCATCCAAAAAAACTTGTCATTCAAGGCAAATTTTCCCATCTATATATCTAGCTGCATCTGCACTTCCGATTCCGCCTGCAACTTGAATTCCTCAATCTGGACCGGGTTTAGCTCCGGCAAATCCTCTATGGACTTAACCCCGAAGCTTCTAAGGAACTGCTCCGTTGTCCCGAAAAGAAGAGGCCGCCCAGGAGCATCCAGCCTGCCTACCTCAGTGATCAAGTCAAATTCCAGCAGTTTGTTCACCGCATGGTCACAGCTCACGCCACGTACCTTCTCAATTTCTAACCTCGTCACCGGTTGTTTATAAGCAATTATGGAAAGCGTCTCCAATAGAGTATCTGTCAACACGTTCTTTTTGGGCGTCTTGGCAATTTTTACCAAATATTCGTACAATTCTCCTTTTGTACAAAGCTGCACCGCGTTGTCCAGCGTAGTCAATCCGATGCCTCTGTCATCGCTAAGATAATCCCGCGCCATTTCGTCTAATATTTCCCTGACAGTCTTCACATCTTCTTCAATTACCTCGGCTAATCTGTCTATTTCTACGGAATCGCCCATCGTGAACAAAATGGCTTCTAATACCGCTTTTGCCTTCGCTCTCTCCATGCTCACAGCCTGCTCCTTTCCCTATTGCCCCCCCTTAGGCAATTGCGAAACTCTTTCTCCATAACCAGAGTTTGGGCAAACTGAACAAATAAGGGGGGAGTTGCCACCGCATCCGACTCCCGTTTTGTTCAATTTGATCAAACTCGTGGCATGAAACAACCGTTTCGCAATCGTCTATGAAAGCCCTTTATATGCTCTCTCATACGGCTTCTTTCACCGTGATCTCTATATCTCCGAAAATATCTTCCTGTGCAATGCCAATCCTGCCAATTTTCATCATTTCCAAAATGACCAAAAATGTGACGATGATTTCCATTTTGCTGCTCTGTTTCTCTAACAGCTTTCGGAAGCTGAATTTTTTATGCGTCTTTAAATAGTCTTCTATGTATATGGTTTTTTCGTCCATATCAATTTCATCTTTTTCTATCTTGCCAAAGTTACTTCTTACAGGGTCAATCTTATCTTCCTGCCTCTTTAACATTGCTTTGAAGATCTCGTGCAGTTTGGCAAGCGTCATATCGCCAATTAATTCTTCATAATTGACTGGCTCTTTATATTCACTGATCTCTTTTGGCAGCGTCGGCCTTTTATAAAGGTTCCTTTCCGCGGCGATCATCCTGTCTTTTAACTCATAAGACATGTATTTGCACATCTTATATTGTAGCAACTGTTCCACCAGTTCTGCTCTTGGGTCTTCCTCTTCGCCTTCTTCGTTTACTTCTTTTGGCAAGAGCATTTTGCACTTAATGTCAATTAAAGTCGCTGCCATCACAAGGAACTCGCTCATGACGTTCATGTCCTCTGTTTCCATCTGCCTGATATAATCCAGATATTGCTCGGTAATCTCTACGATAGGAATATCATAAATGTCTACTTTGTTCTTGTCAATCAGATGCAATAATAAATCCAGAGGCCCCTCGAAAACCTCCAACTTAACAGGAATTGCCATAGCCTGTCCACCTTTCACTCTTTGGATGAAACATGTCTTACATGCAACACAACTAATTCTCCCGGGTTAAATATCCGGATTGGCAGCGTATGTGTCCCAAGGCCTCTGCTAAGGATCATCACCGCGTGTCCCTGCTCATATTTTCCTCCGTCATATTGGGGGAAAAGAGTCAGTTTGGGAGAGATCACGCCTCCTAAGAAAGGCAGCCTCATCAATCCGCCATGCACATGCCCTGATACGACAAGGTCGGCTCCCCATTTCTCATAATCCATAAAATAGTCAGGATTATGGGCAATCAGGATCTGAAATGCATTCTTTTGCGGCTCTCCTAACAAATCCGACAAATATCCTTCCGGCATCGGATATGCATGGAATTTCCGATAATAGCATCTGTCTAATACAAGGCCGGCGATATTGATATTAACAGCCGGCAATGTGACACTCTCATTTATAAGCGGCCGGATCCCCGCCTTATGAAGGCTTTCCGTATAGGCCTCGTATCGTCCGTTAGACTCTTCCGGGTATAGCATAAGGCGATGCTCATGATTGCCCAATCCATAATATACAGGATATTTCCTACCGATTTGGCTCATAAAATCAATCGCCACATGATGTCTTTGCGTCTTTTCATGCGCCGTCAGCATATCTCCGGCAACCAGGATCGCATCCGGCGCAATTTCCTCTAATCTTTTTATCAGTTTCTCATTCTTTTCACCAAAAGATTTATTGTGTAGGTCTGACAACAGTACAAAGGTATACTCCCCGGTAATTTTCCCGGACTCAATTTCATATGATGTCGTTACGAAGCGGTTACAATCATAATACATGACTGCCAGGAAAAAAACGGCTAATATGACAAGGACGCCAAGTATCATAGGAATCATTTGCATTCTCCATCTTCTATTCAAAGCAACTTATAAAGTATATCACAAGTAATACGCAAACCGCAATCCCAAGTATATCAGAAAACCAAAAAACGCATCCATATTTTCTTCAGATAGTCCCGATATCCCGCCTTTTCAACGGATTTCGCCGCCAGGATCGATACACTGCCAATACGGCTTCCATTCAATTTATAAACGGCTTCCCCGATCGCGTCTCCTTCGGCAACAGGCGCCTGGATCATATCCGGAAGGCTGATTTCCTTCTCAATTTCATTTATGTTATTGCCTGCGACATCTAAATAATGAAATGCGCCTTCATAAGTAAGGTTAACGAGTTCCTCCACGCCGCCTTCTACTTTCTGTGCCGGCAGTGCGTCTGTATTCTCATCCGTGTACATCTGGCTGACACTATAACCATAGTTCAAAAGCGTGATCGCATCCGCAAAACGCGATTTGCCATCCGGCGCCGCCATAACGACCGCGATTAACTCCATCCCGTCTTTGTTCGCGGTCGCCGAGAGGCAATAAAGTGCTTTGGATGTGGAGCCGGTCTTTAGTCCTGTCGTCCATTCGTACTGTTTCAGAAGCTTATTCGTACTAGACAATGTAAACGTAGAAGTTCCCTGGTTCGTCTGGTGTTCGATATCTTCCATCCAGATCCCGCTATAATTAAAAATCTGCGGGTATTTCGTAATCAGTTCCCTGGACATGATCGCTACATCCTTCGCTGAAGTATAATGATTATCAGA
This sequence comes from uncultured Lachnospiraceae bacterium, assembly GCA_910578845.1. GTDB lineage: Bacteria > Bacillota > Clostridia > Lachnospirales > Lachnospiraceae > UBA3282. The sequence continues at coordinate 7,790 of CAJTSL010000058.1, read as the reverse complement.
TTCCGTCAACCCGCAGCAATCTTCAAAATGAGTATTCTCTAAGCCTAAGCTCTCTGCTTTTGCATTCATCAGCTTCACGAATTCTACTTCACTTCCTGCTATGTATTCCGCTACGGCAACGCTGGCATCATTTCCTGACGCTACTGTAATGCACTTGATCATCGTATCTAGCGTCTGTCTTTCTCCTTCTTCTAAAAAGACCTGTGAGCCTCCCATAGACTTAGCATAAGCACTAGTTATCACCTGGTCCTCCAAATGAATTCTTCCTTTTTGTAGATGATCAAATATGACAAGCAATGTCATGATTTTCGTAATGCTTGCCGGGCTCCTTCTCCTCTCAGCATCCTGTTCACAGATGATCTGTCCGGTGGAAGCTTCCATAACGACATAGGAAGGCGCAGACACTTCGGGCGCCGCATAGGCCGTCATCGGCGTCCATATGGACGCTGCGCAGACATAGATGCCGGACCATAGGTAAAGCAATAGAAGCAGGACTGTTATCCGCCTTTTTTCTTTTTTCAACACTCATCTCTCCCGCATATTCCTCTATATCATAAATATTAAGCAAATGGGGAAGATATGCCAAAGAAGATATCTTCGCGGAAACGATTTTTAGGCATAACAAAATCCCTGATAAAATCAGGGATCTGTTCAACGTGAATTTTTAATTGTATTTGCGCTTTCTTGCCGCTTCGGACTTTTTCTTGCGTCTTACGCTGGGTTTCTCGTAATGTTCTCTTTTACGAATCTCCTGCTGAATACCGGCTTTTGCACAGCTTCTCTTAAAACGGCGCAATGCGCTGTCTAAAGTCTCATTCTCTTTCACGATTACGTTCGACATTCCACACCTGACCTCCCTTCAGTCCCTAACAAGTAACATGACTGATTGGGTTATTTGCGCACTACCGTGCTATGTGCATCTACACACAATATAAATTATACCACATTCTGGATATGAGTCAACTACTATTTTTTATTTCTTCTCCATGTTATACTAAAAAAAGAAAAAATATAAGCACAAGGAACAAATTTCTATGAAAACAGTCGGCATTATCGCAGAATACAACCCCTTTCATAACGGACACGCCTATCATATCGCCAAAGCCAAAGAGGTTACGGGCGCAGACTATTGTATCGTTGTCCTAGGCGGTGATTTCACACAACGCGGCTTGCCAGCTATGATGGGCAAATCCCTTCGGGCACATGCAGCGCTCCTTGGCGGCGCCGATCTGGTTATAGAGCTTCCCATCGCCTATTCCACTGGAAGCGCAGAATATTTTGCCCATGGCGCTGTCTCTCTATTGGATAAGTTATGCGTTGTGGACACGCTTTGTTTTGGCAGCGAATGCGGCAATCTTGATACGCTTATGCGCCTTGCCGATGCTCTTCTTGCAGAAACGCCAGCCTACAAAGAACATCTTAAGAGACAATTAAAGTTCGGACAAAGCTATCCGCTGGCGAGGTATCTTGCCCTAAAAGCCACAGCGCCACAATTAGAAGACGTCCTGCCCGCCTTACAAGAACCTAACAATATTTTAGGCATCGAATATCTCAAAGCGCTACGGAGACGAAAAAGCAAGATCGTGCCCATTACCATCCCCCGTATAGGCGCACATTATAACAGTTCCGACATCCTTCCAGGTTACAGTTCTGCCTCCGCCCTCAGACGGGCCATCACCATAGAGCAGGCGTTCCCTGCCCTAGAGGATCAATTCCCTGACAACGTTTACGCCCTGATGAAAGCACATCTGTATCAATGTTTTCCCATTGAGCCGGAAGATATCTGTTGTTTGCTCCCATATAAAGTCATGTTGGAGAAAGATGCCGACTTTACGAAATATTTTGACATTAACCAAGATTTTTCAAATAGGCTGCGCAAAGCGCTGTCTAACTATAACGGTTTTACTTCTCTCTGCGGGAAGATAAGCTCTGGCAACGAAACGCAGACTGGCATTGCGCGCAAACTTGCCCATATATTGTTAGACATCTATCAAACAGACATAGATCATTACCGTAAGGACGACTATATCTATTACGCCAGGATCCTTGGCTTCCGGAAAGCCTCTACGCCGCTGCTAAAAAAGATCAAAGCCAAATCACATATCCCCTTGCTCTCTAAGCTTGCTGACGCCAATTCCCTAATCCCGGACACAAACGGCCAAAAGATGCTCTTACAGGACATAAATGCCTCAAAGCTATACGATTTGCTCATATATCAGCGATTTCACCAAGAAACCGTCAACGAATATCAAAAAGAAATCATGATTTTGTGACTTTTCCGATATACGCCTTGATTCTGTCATGGACAATTTCAGAAACCTGCGCCGTCGAGAGTCCTTTATACTCTTCATAATAAAGCGGCGGCAGATAATGCACCTGCGTCGTTACCTTTCTAAGCGACCATTCTTCAAAGACTTTATAAGAATCAATTAAGACGACCGGCACAATCGGAGCCTTCGCTTTTATCGCGCACTTAAAACATCCGGGTTTGAAATCACATACTTTATTATGGTTACGATGATATCCGCCCTCTGGGAATATGATATATCTCCTCCCTGCCGCCACTTCTTCCGATATGGTTCTCATCAATCCGACAGTCTGGCGGGGGTCTCCAATGATCAGTCTTTTACCGCCTACTAAATCAATGAACTGAGAAGTCAGTATCATATGTGATTTCGCATCATCAATTACAATGGCACAAGGTTTCTGGTGCGTATAGACAATCCCCAAAGCATCATACTTTCCCTGATGGTTCGGGAACATGACATAGCCGCCTTCCTTTGGCAGATTCTCCATGCCATACCCCAATGTCTTAATACGGCCTGTCCTAATCATTCTTCTGACTGCCAGCCTGGCATATTTATAACACGCTTCTTCCGTGTATTTCTCTGGATGGCCTGCCATATATGCCATCCTGGGAATCATATATAGTCTTGGCAGATTGCAAACAATCAACTGAATAAAACGCAGCATAAAACACCAATCCTCCTTACACCTCCCATGCCCTTTTCTAACCTGCGGCTTGTCTATAACAATGGCGAGAATAATTTCAAGAGCGGACCGATTACGTTCATTTTCATAAACTTCTTGCGGCACCAATCTATCGTAATCTCTTCTGAAACCAAGAATGTTGCTTTCATATCCTGTTTCAATTCCATAACTGCATCCGCATGGTACAAAAAGATGCCGCATTCAAAATGATGGTAAAAGCTTCTATAATCAAAGTTAATCGTTCCAACCGCCGCTATCTCGTCATCGCAAAGAACACATTTAGAATGGATAAAGCCGGGCGTATATTGATAAATTTTCACCCCTGCTTCTATCAGATTCTGGTAGTTGGACTGTGTCAGCCAATAGATCATTTTTTTGTCCGGCGTCCCTGGCGTGACGATCCGTACATCCACGCCCCTCTTTGCCGCAAGCTTTAACGCCGTACACATCTCATTATCGATTACCAGATAAGGCGTGAAAGCATAAAAATATTCCCTGGCATATCCTATCATGTTCAAGTAGAGATTTTCCCCGACCGTTTCTTCATCAAAAGGCGTATCCCCATATGGCTGTACGTATCCCCTGCCCTCTACCGGTTCTGTAAAAAAATGCCGGTACTGCTCAAAATTTTCTGTCTTTCCCCGGGATATATTCCATATTTGTAAGAACATCGCCGTAAAGTTCCAGACGGCATCTCCTTCGATCCGGATGCCGGCGTCTTTCCAATGCCCATATACTGTCTCGTAATTGATATATTCATCTGATAAGTTGATGCCGCCGGTATACCCAATTTTGCCATCAATGACAACAATCTTCCGGTGATCCCTATTATTCAGGATAATAGCCATAATCGGAACCAATTTATTGAAAGCGACACACTGGATCCCTTTCTGCTCTATATATTGGTCATACCCTTTAGGCAATTTAAAAACGCTTCCTACATCATCATAAATAAGCCTTACTTCCACGCCCTGCTTTACTTTCTCTTCCAGGATCATCAAAATCTCATTCCACATCGCGCCTTCCCCTAGAATGAAATATTCCAGGAAAATAAACTTTTCCGCGCTTCTAAGGTCTATCAGCAATTGCCTCCAATACGGCAAGCCATCCGGATAGTATACTGTTTTCGTATTCTCCCAGATGGGCAAGCCGGAAAATTTATGCAAATATGCGCTTTGATTCGCCGCCGCCAGATCCTTAGCGGCAAGTTTACGCAAAATATCCTCGTTATCCGGCATATCATCTCTTAAGAATTCATCTGTCAGCTTAATATTATCCCGAAGCTTCCGGGATATAATGACATGTCCAAAAGCAAGATATAGTATGCCGCCAAATAAAGGGAATATGAGAATTGGCACAATCCAGGCAAGTTTCACCGCAGGATTGTTCGGTTTCCAGACAAGATAAAGAACAATGAGGATGCTAAGAATCCGAAGTACCAGAGCAATTTCTACATAATGATTCGCCCATTGGAAAATTTCTAATAGGAAAAAAGCGACTTGCAACAATACAATCAGCGCTGTTATAAATACCCTGTTCAACACAAACTGTAAAAATTTCCTCATATGCGTCCCTGCCTTACTCCTACTATAACACAAAAAAGAATGCTACGCAAACAAGGCGCTAACCATGATAGGGGTTGACATGCACCATGCAATGCTTCACATTCGGAAACCCTTGCTCTATCTTATCATGTACGCATTCCGCTATCGCATGCGTCTCATTTAGTGTCCGGTTTCCGTCCGCTGCAATTTCTATATCCACATAAATCTTATTGCCAAACAACCGCGTGCGCAAAAGATCTATCCCCAGCACGCCCTTCTGCGACTGTATCACTGCTTGCATTTCCTGGATCGTCTCATCGTCGCACGCCTTATCCACCATTTTGTCTACTGCATCTTTAAAGATGTCATACGCAGCCTTAATAATAAAAAAGCTTATCACAACGCTTGCCACACTATCTAAAACAGGATACCCGATTCTGGAGCCAAAAATACCGATAAGAGCGCCAATCGAAGAAAGCGAATCTGACCGGTGATGCCACGCATCTGCCATCAGCGCCCCGGAATTAACCTTCTTCGCAGCAGCTCTTGTATACCAGAACATCCATTCTTTCACCAGAATAGAAGTAGCTGCCGCTACTAACGCCAATACGCCTGGCACAGCAAGCGTTTCATAATTCCCGCCCGCTATTGTCTGTAATCCTTTATAACCGATGCCACAGCCTGTGATGCATAGCACAACGGCAAGTACGATCGAAGCGACGCATTCTAATCTCTCATGCCCATATTGATGGTTTTTATCTGACTTCTTCGTAGAGACCTGTACGCCTATCATCACGATTACCGTACTGAATACATCGGAAGCCGAATGTAGCGCATCAGAGACCATAGCGCCCGAAGACGCCACAATACCCGCCAATAATTTGAACAACGATAATATCAGATTAACGATAATACTGACCATGGAAACTTTCATAGCCATTTTCTTTTCCATCATAAATCTCCATTCATATTGATCACTATGCCATTTTTACGCCTCTTTCCAAAGATAAGGGGCGATAGAATTTTCAATCTCCGATATTTTTTCGTTCGTCTCCAATATCCTTAGTTCTACATGTTTCGATAAATCCATAGAGAAAATGCCCATAATCGACTTGGCATCTACTACATATCTGCCAGAAACCAAATCAAAATAGCCGCTAAAATTACTGATGACAGAGACAAACCCTTTCACACGCTCAATAGAATTCAAATCCAGCCTAAAACTTTTCACTTTGCCCTCGCTCCTTCGTACCATTTATCGCATAGGAAACATATTACACCATTTTGACAAATATTTCAAACATTAACTTAATTAAATTAACTGCCCATAAATACGTTCTAACAAAGCAGTGTCAAGCTCTATCTCATTTAAGATCGTATGCCTCTCCGGCCTTGTCGCAGAAGCTTTCTGCCATGCATCAATGAAAATCTCTTTTGTAATCTCCCACTGCATAGGATTGATATCCAGTTCATATGCCTGAAGCACCTCCCTGAGCCTAATTGCATTCCGCCCTTGCAGCATACAGCTCACTACACTGCCAAGCGCAACTGCCATCCCATGGGAAATCCGGATCTGCGGATAGTTCTCTTCCAATGAGTGGCAGAAAAGATGCTCAGATCCGCTGCTTGGCCTGGAATTCCCCGCGATCTCCATCGCCAGGCCTCCCATCACAAGCGACTGCGTCAAGATTTTAATAAACTCTTTGCTCTTTAAAGACTTCTCTTCATTATAGCAAAGAGACGTAAGCGCCATATCGGAAAGCATATAAGCGAAATCATCCACCCGCTCTCCCCGATACGCCGCATCAAGCTTCCAATCATACAAAGCCGTATATTTACTAATCGTATCCCCGATGCCGGATTTTAACTGTTCGATTGGCGCATTCATAATCACATTGATATCCACAAGGATCCCGGTTGGTATTTTGCACCCCAATGTCTTACGCATAGTCTCATCAATATCGAGAACCGATACCGGAGAAGCAAGGCTATCATTGCTCAGCGTCGTCGGCAGGCAGATATAAGGGATCTTCCCCACGAACCCGGCATACTTTGCCACATCCAATACCTTACCGCCCCCAATGCCAATAATGACCTGAAAGCTCTTCGCACAGATTACTTTTGCAAGCTCCATAGCCTGTTCATATGAATTATGCGCAATCAGATATAACTCACTGCCCGGCAGGTCTCTTTGTATTTCATCCAGATACTGCTGGATAATGTTCTGTAAGGCCGGTTCCGTCACAACCATGACTTTCTTCTCCGTAATCTGCGGCACACATTCAAGCAGCACTTCATCCAAATGCTCATAGATCCCTTCTTCAATGATCAAACAATACGGCAAACTAAATCTGTTCATATTCTTATCCCCTTATCCTTTGTTGTCTTATTTAACCTAGCGCAACGTCTAAAACCATCATAATCAAAAACCCTGCCGCAAATCCGAGCGTCGCACCGTCAGAATCGCCATTGGCGGAAGCTTCCGGGATCAGCTCTTCTACTACGACAAAAAGCATCGCGCCTGCCGCGAAAGCAAGTAAGAACGGCAATGCTTTTTCTATCGCACCGGTCACGAGAATTGTCACAAAAGCAGCTATCGGCTCAACTATACCGGATAATACGCCATAAGCAAAAGCTTTCTTCTTCCCGGTCCCATTGCTTTGCATTGGCATTGATATAATCGCGCCCTCCGGAAAATTCTGGATCGCGATCCCGGCTGCCAGTGCATAGGCTCCCGCTATCGTCATCTCCTGGCTGCCCGATACAGCCCCCGCGAACACAACGCCAACTGCCATGCCTTCCGGTATATTATGCAATGTCACTGCAAGCGCAAGCATTGCTGTTTTCGTCAGTCCACTTCTCATTCCCTCGGGTTTTGCGCCTCCTAGATGCAAATGAGGGATCAGTTTATCGAGCCCGTACAAAAAAGCAATTCCGGCAGCAAATCCCACCGCAGCCGGAACAAACGCCCATTCCCCATACTGTCCTGACATCTCAATTGCCGGAATGAGCAGCGACCAGACAGAGGCTGCCACCATAACGCCTGAAGCAAATCCGAGCAGGATTTTTTCCAGCAAAGGATTCAAGTTATTTCTCATAAACAGGACACAGGAAGCGCCTGCGAAAGTTCCCAGAAAGGGAATCATGAGTCCCATGAATAATGTCATGTACGATTATGTCTCCTTGCACTTTTATACTTTCTTAGGTGATTGCGAAACTCCTATTTTTCAAAACCTAGTTGTGCAAAATAGACAA
>CAJTSL010000057.1 GCA_910578845.1 uncultured Lachnospiraceae bacterium | reverse complement strand
AACAGGCCCTTATAGGGCCAGAACAAACCACCGGCTAAGCCGGTGGTTCTGATTTATAGGAAATTGTGCCCTATAAAACAAAAACCCCTTTGGGGGATGTGCATTTTGCGCTAAAGGAAAATGTCTGCTGACGCAGACGCGCTCCGGCGCGAGAGTCCGATGAACCGGACTCTTTGTTCTAAACAGAAAAGGGACTTGACGGATGTCATTGGCAGACCTATAAATAAGGGAGGAACGAGCATGTTAAATTATAAGAGGTATCAGAAGAATCCGGTGATTGATTATCCGGAAAGGGAGTGGCCCAATAAGGAAATCGAGAAAGCGCCTGTCTGGTGCAGCGTTGACTTGCGTGATGGGAACCAGGCATTGATTGATCCGATGATCGTGCAGGAGAAGGTAGAGTTTTTCAATTATCTGATTAAGTTAGGATTTAAAGAAATCGAAATCGGCTTCCCTGCTGCGAGCCAGATTGAATTTGATTTTCTGCGCCAGTTAATAGATCGTAAGATGATACCGGACGATGTGGTGGTACAAGTGCTGACACAGTGCCGTGAAGAATTGATCGACAGGACGTTTGAGGCGATCGAAGGCTGTAAACAGGCGGTTGTCCATATCTACAATTCTACTTCAACATTGCAAAGAGACGTTGTCTTTGGCATGGACAAAGAACAGATTATCAATATCGCTGTAGAAGGCACGAGGATGGTAAAAGAACGTGCGAAGAATTTCCCGGGGAAGATTATCCTCGAATATTCTCCAGAGAGCTTTACCGGTACAGAGCTTGATTTTGCATTAGAAATCTGTACGGCGGTACAGGATGCCTGGGGGCCGACGAAGGAGGAGCCGATGATCATCAATCTGCCCTCTACCGTAGAGATGAATACGCCGAATGTCTATGCAGACCAGATCGAATGGATGAATAAACATTTCAAGAACCGGGAGAGCATTGTTTTAAGCGTCCATCCCCATAATGACAGAGGAACGGGCGTAGCGAGCGCTGAACTGGCGATCCTCGCCGGGGCGGAGCGTGTAGAAGGCACCTTGTTCGGAAACGGCGAGAGGACCGGAAATGTAGATATTCTGAATATCGCTTATAATATGTTTTCGCAAGGGATTAATCCGAATCTTGCTATTGAACATATCAATGAGAGCATAGAGATATACGAGAGATGCTGTAAGATCCCGATTCATCCGAGACATCCTTATGCGGGCAAAATGGTGTTTACGGCATTTTCAGGATCTCATCAGGATGCCATCAATAAAGGCGTTAAGGCAATGAAAGAGCGAGGCAATGAAATCTGGCAGGTACCATATCTGCCTATTGATCCGGCGGATATCGGGAAAGAATATGAGCCGATTGTCAGGATCAATTCGCAGTCTGGCAAGGGCGGCGTGGCTTTCATTATGGACACTTATTTCGGATTCAAATTGCCTAAAGGGATGCACAAGGAATTTGCCAATGTCATTCAGGCAATTTCCGAAAAACAAGGTGAAGTATCCCCTGACCAGATTATGGAAAGCTTCCGCGAGGAATACTTGAATAAAAAGGAGCCGATCCATTTCCGGAAGCTACGCGTGGATGATTTGAGCGGGGAGACAAAATCAGAGTTTGATACGAAAGTTACGGTCACTTATACCAATCATGGAGAGAGCAAAGTATATGAAGCGGTTGGGAACGGGCCGATTGACGCGGCGAAGAGAGGATTGCAGGAAGAACTCTCCGTGGATATCAAGATTTTAGATTATGAAGAGCATGCATTGCAGAGCGGCTCCAATTCCCAGGCAGCGGCGTATATCCATCTGCTGGACGTGGAAAGCGGTAAAGTCACGTATGGCGTTGGAGTAAGTTCCAACATTACCAGGGCATCTGTCAGAGCGATTTTCTCGGCAGTTAACCGGTTAGGGCTTGGAGAATGAAAACAGGCCAGAGACAGTGCCAGTGGAGATATTCGTTAAGCGGTATGGAACGATAGACAATAAAGAAAATGGAACAGAATGCGAATAAAACGTGTAACAGAATGCAAATAGAACATGTGACGGAATGCAAATAGAACGTATGACAGAAGGCGAATAAAACATGGGACAGAATGCAAATAGAACGTATAACAGAATGCAAATAGAACATGTAACGGAATGTGAATAGAATCGGAAGAAGACAGGAGGGGAACGAATGGAGCGAACAATAGAGAAGCTAAGCCATATGATACAGGAGAGCGATAACATTGTATTTTTTGGCGGGGCAGGCGTTTCTACGGAAAGCGGCATCCCGGATTTTAGAAGTGTGGACGGTCTGTATAACCAAAAATATGACTATCCGCCGGAGACAATTTTGAGCCATAGCTTCTATCGGCAGAAGACAGCGGAATTTTACCGTTTTTATCGTGATAAGATGCTCTGTCTGGATGCGAAGCCGAATGCAGCGCATTTAAAGCTTGCCGAATGGGAAAAAGCGGGTAAGCTGAAAGCGGTCATAACCCAGAATATCGACGGGCTGCACCAGGCAGCAGGCAATAAAACCGTATTAGAGCTGCATGGCAGCGTTCTCCGTAACTATTGTGAAGAATGCGGGAAGCCGTATGATGCGGAATATATCCTGCATTCTGAAGGCGTACCGACATGTAGCTGCGGTGGGAGCATTAAACCGGACGTCGTCCTGTATGAGGAGGGGTTAGACCAGAAGACATTGCAGGATGCAGTGCGTTATATTAGCGAGGCGGATGTGCTGATCATTGGCGGCACATCGCTTGCCGTATATCCGGCGGCAGGCCTGATTGATTATTACCGTGGGAATAAACTGGTTCTCATCAATAAAACGCCTACGCCAAGAGACGGGGCAGCAGATTTGGTAGTACAGGGAAGCATTGGGGAGATTTTCTCACAGCTCTAAGGTAGTTGGTAAAATCATTTCCCTATGGTTCCTACTAATTGGGAACTAGCCGGTTGCGCAATATGAGAGAAAGGCATATGGTTATCGTAATGGACATTCAGGTTGGTGATATTGTGAAGTTGAAGAAACCACACCCGTGTGGCGCTAAAGAGTGGGAAGTATTGCGGATTGGGGCAGATTTTCGCCTAAAATGCCAGGGATGCGGGCATCAGATTATGATTGCCCGCAGGCTAGTGGAGAAAAATGTGAAGGATATTGTGAGAAAGTCTTGAAAACTGCTTCATTTTATGGTAACATAATAGTCCGTGATGTTATAATATAACAAACAGTCAATTATCCTTGCTCCTGCTGATGATAGAGGGGCCAGAGACCAAAAGGAGGTAACAAGCATGAACAAATATGAATTAGCCGTTGTTGTTAGTGCGAAAATCGAAGATGACGAGAGAGCTGCGGTTGTAGAGAAATGCAAAGCTCTGATTGAAAGATTCGGTGGACAAGTTACGAACGTTGATGACTGGGGTAAGAGAAGATTAGCTTACGAAGTGCAGAAAATGAAAGATGCATTTTACTACTTCATCCAGTTTGACGCTGAGAGCACTGTCCCGGCAGAGATTGAAAGCCGTGTTCGTATTATGGACAATGTTATCAGGTACTTGTGCGTGAAACAAGACGAGAAAAAGTAGAAAGAGGTACTTAATGAATAAAGTTATTCTTATGGGGCGTTTGACAAGAGATCCGGAAGTAAGGTATTCTCAGGGTGATAACGCAATGGCAATTGCCAGATATACATTAGCTGTAGACCGTAGATTCAACCGGAACGGAGATGAGAATACGGCAGATTTCATTAACTGTGTGGCATTTGGGAAAGCAGGGGAATTTGCAGAGAGATATTTCCGTAAAGGAATTAAGATCGCAGTAACGGGACGTATCCAGACCGGTAGTTATACCAATAAAGATGGCGTCAAAGTATATACGACAGATGTTGTTATCGAAGACCAGGAATTTGCCGAAAGCAAGAATAGTTCTCCAGCGGGCGACGGGGGGTACTCCGGTGGGAACAGCAGGCCTGAGCCGGCAGGAGCCGGAGACGGGTTTATGAATATTCCGGATGGAATCGATGAGGAATTGCCTTTCAACTAACAGAAATTTTATTTTGAAAGTTGCTTGGATTAAAAATTGGATAGGAGGTAATAGCTATGGCTTATAATAAGACAGAAAAGCCTGATTTTCCTGCAAAGAGAAAAGGCGGCATCCGCAGAAGGAAAAAAGTTTGTGTATTTTGTGGAAAAGATAATCTGATTGACTACAAAGATGTCAATAAATTAAAGAGATATGTGTCTGAAAGAGGGAAGATCCTTCCCAGAAGAATTACCGGAAACTGCGCGAAACACCAGAGAGCGCTTACGGTAGCGATCAAACGTGCAAGACACGTAGCATTGATGCCTTACGTACAGGATTAAACAGTCGCTGTAACGTAATGGGGAAAGATAGTTTTTTCGAATGCGATTGAAAGCATGATGTAAGAAGGTAACAATTAATAGGCCAGTTGGCTTTTATAGCCAATTGGTCTTATTTTTTAACGAAATACTATATCTGTCACATTATGGAGAAAAAGAACAATATATTGAGGTGGCATGAATTGCCAAAAAATGATATACTAATACTGTTATCTATCATAAAACTGGGAAAGTGTGTATATTGATAAGAAGACATACAGACGAGAGGTTATGATGAAAAATAGTGTAAAGCTTAAAGGGAGATTGAAATCCTATTTACAGTCTTCTTTATATCTAGGTTTTTTATTAATAGCGGTAGATGTTCTCATATATTTCATTGATTATCGAGCAGGATTGGTGCTTACCTGTTTCATTATTTTTTATCTTGCGATTATCCTTTCCTTGATGTTCTATAATAAACCTATTATTATCAATGAATTGGTTAGTTTTGCGACACAGTATGGGCAGATACAGAGACGGCTTTTGCGTGACTTGGATTTGCCGCATGCGCTTTTAGATGAAAACGGTAAGATTATCTGGACGAATATTGCTTTTGAAAGAGCAGTTGATAAGGAGAAGGGATACAGGAAGTCTATTACTTCGCTTTTTCCCTCGATTACAAAAGACAGATTGCCAGGCAAGACCGGAGAAACTGAAATAGAATTGGACGTTGATTACGGGGAGTGCAATTATATCGCTAAGCTAAAGAAAATTTCGCTAAAAGAAATGGCGCAAAATAGTGATATTATTGACGCGAAAGGCTACGATGGCTATTTAATCGCCATGTACCTGTTTGACGAGACGGCTCTGAAAATTGCCCTACAGGAAGTGGATGACCAGAGTCTTGCAGTAGGCTTGGTTTATCTGGATAATTATGAAGAAGCCTTAGAGAGCGTTGAGGAAGTCAGAAGGTCGCTTCTAATTGCGCTGATCGACCGGAAAGTGAATAAGTATATTGCGGCAGTTGACGGAATTTGTAAGAAAATGGAGAAAGACAAATATCTTGTCATTATGAGGAAGAAAGCGGCGTCCTATTTGCAAGAGAAGCGTTTTGATCTCCTAGAGGATGTTAAGACTGTAAATATTGGTAATGAAATGGCGCTTACGCTCAGTATTGGTTTGGGATTGAATGGCTTGACATATGCGCAGAATTATGAATTTGCCAGGAATGCCATTGATCTTGCGTTAGGGCGGGGCGGCGACCAGGCGGTCATTAAAATGCCGGAGAATGTCATGTACTATGGCGGCAAGAGCCAGCAAGTAGAGAAGAGCACCCGTGTTAAGGCGAGAGTCAAAGCGCATGCGTTAAAAGAAATCATCTCTATTAAAGATGAAGTTTATGTTATGGGACACCGCATGGGGGATACGGACAGCTTTGGCGCTGCTGTCGGTATTTACCGGGTTGCGAAGACTTTGGGGAAGCAGGCGCATATTGTCTTAAATGATATTACGACATCTATGCAGCCTATGGTAGAGATGTTCCTCCATAATGATAATTATGAGGAGGACATGATCATCAATAACACACAGGCGTTAGAGATGATTGGCGGCAATGCGGTTTTAGTCGTTGTGGACGTGAACAAGCCAAGCATTACAGAGTGCCCAGAATTATTGAAACGCTGTCATTCTATTGTGGTATTCGACCATCATCGGCAAGGCTCTGAAATTATTGAAAATGCAACGCTGTCTTATATTGAAGCATATGCTTCTTCAACTTGTGAGATGGTATCCGAGATCTTACAGTATACGAGCGATACCTTGCGCATTAGGGCGGAAGAGGCGGATTGCATGTATGCGGGCATTATCATTGACACGAACAATTTTATGACTAAGACCGGTGTCAGGACATTTGAAGCAGCAGCATTTTTGCGTAGGAATGGAGCAGATGTGACGCGTGTGAGGAAGCTGTTCCGGGATGATGCAGCAGAGTATAAGGCGAAAGCAGATGCTGTCAGCCAGGCGGAGATCTACAGGCAGTTTTACGCGATTTCCATTTGCCGTGGGGAACATGTGCAGAGCCCTACGATTATAGGCGCGCAGGCAGCGAATGAGTTGTTAAATATTAAAGGGATCAAAGCAAGCTTTATCCTGACCGCATATAATGGCGCAATCTTTGTTTCCGCGCGTTCTATTGATGAGGTGAACGTTCAGCTTGTCATGGAGCGGATGGGCGGTGGCGGTCATCTGAATGTGGCAGGCTGCCAGTTACAGGGAAGCATAGAAGAAGGAATTGCAATACTGAAGAGGACATTAGATACGATGATAGAAGAAGGCGATTTAGACTGATCGTTTCCTATATATCATATAAGGCAGAATGGAATTTATACGAGCAGGACAAGCTAATTGCCGGAGAAAGGTATGGTGGATTATCATGAAAGTCATTTTGTTAGAAGATGTAAAATCATTAGGTAAAAAAGGTGAGATTGTAAATGTCAGCGACGGATACGCAAGAAATTTCGTATTGCCCAAGAAACTGGGCGTAGAGGCTAACTCCAAGAACATGAACGATCTGAAGCTCCAAAAGGCGAATGAGGAGAAAGTAGCCAAAGAGCAGCTTGCGGCGGCGCAAGAATTGGCGAAAGTAATCGAGTCGAAAGAAGTCATTGTGAAGATGAAGTCAGGAGAAGGCGGGAAGACTTTCGGCTCCATTTCATCGAAGGAAATTGCTGCAGAAGCGAAGAAGCAATGTGACTTGGAATTGGACAAGAAGAAAATCCAACTGCCGGAGCCGATTAAGTCGCTAGGCGTTTATGAAGTCGGCGTGAAGCTTCATGTGAAGGTAACGGCAAAGCTGAAAGTAAAAGTGGTAGAAGAGTAAGATTAGATAAAAAGCAAAGGGATGGGACAGGGTAATGCCACAGCCGATGGAAGAGGCATTGTTAAAAAGAATATTGCCGCATAGCATCGAAGCGGAGCAATCAGTCATTGGCTCTATGATTATGGATCGTGAAGCGATCGTAGTCGCTTCGGAAATTATTATCGGAGATGATTTTTATAGTAAGCAGTATGGCATCCTCTTTGAGGCAATGGTGGAACTGAATGATGAAGGGAAGCCGGTTGATTTGGTAACTTTGCAGGATCGGCTGAAAGAGAAGGACGTACCGCCGGAAGTCAGCAGCCTGGAATTTGTCAGGGAGCTGATAACCGCAGTGCCGACATCCGCGAATATTAAGTATTATGCCAATATAGTAGCGGAGAAGTCCACTTTGCGCAGATTGATTAAAATAAACGAAGAAATAGCCAATACTTGTTACATTGGCAAAGAGAGCCTTGAAGTGATTCTGGAAGATACGGAGAAACGTGTCTTTGATCTGGTACAGCGCAGGAATATGGATGAATTCGTGCCGATCAGGCAGATCGTCATGAATGCCATGGACAGGATTGAGAAGGCTTCTCATAATAAAGGGAATGTAACAGGCGTAGCAACCGGATTCATTGATTTAGATTATAGAACGGCAGGCATGCAGCCTTCTGATCTGATTCTGGTCGCAGCAAGGCCTTCTATGGGAAAGACGGCATTTGTCCTTAACATAGCGCAATATGTAGCCTTCAAACAGCATCAGACGGTGGCGATTTTCAGCTTGGAAATGTCGAAGGAACAATTGGTCAACAGGCTTTTCTCCATGGAATCCAAAGTAGACTCACAGCATTTGCGGACCGGGAATCTTTCGGATGATGAATGGGAGAAACTGATCGAGAGCGCCGGGATTATTGGGAAATCAAATTTAATCATTGATGATACGCCGGGTATCAGTATTTCTGAGCTGCGTTCCAAATGCCGTAAATTCAAGCTAGAGCATCATCTAGATATGATTATCATTGACTATTTGCAATTGATGTCGGGAAGCGGTCGGGGAAGTGATTCCAGACAGCAGGAGATTTCGGATATATCCCGTTCGTTAAAGGCTTTGGCTAGAGAGCTTAGTGTGCCGGTGCTTGCTTTATCGCAGCTTAGCCGTGCGGTAGAACAGCGCCCCGACCATAGGCCAATGCTTTCGGATTTGCGTGAATCCGGCGCGATTGAGCAGGATGCGGACGTTGTAATGTTCATTTACCGTGACGACTACTATAATAAAGATACGGAGAAGAAGAACATTGCAGAAATTATTATCGCCAAACAAAGGAATGGCCCGATTGGCACGGTAGAACTAGTATGGCTGCCCGACTTTACGAAGTTTGGTAATTTGCAGAAATAGAAGAGCATAAGAACACTTACAAAAGAGACAAGCCTGAAATAGGTTTGTCTTTTTGCGCTTAATTAAGAGTTACAATAGAAAGGGGAATGGATATGAGCCAGGAGATGCTATTGATTTCAGAAGCAGCAAAACAGGTACAGGTGGAAACACATGTCCTCCGTTATTGGGAAGAAGAGCTTCAGCTTCCCATAAAGAGAAATGATATGGGACATCGGTATTATACGATGGAGGATGTAATGAGATTTAAAGAGATTAAAAACCTGAAAGAACAGGGCCTTCAGTTGAAGGCAATCAGGACTGTTCTACTAAAAGAAGGACAGGGAGAGAAGAAGGAGCAAGAAAATGGGACAGCAAATATGGCAGTGGACAAGCTTAATGAAGATGCGGCAATGGAATTGCTGATAGGGAAGAAGCAGAAGTATATCGTATCGCTTTCGGAAGAAGAAAGCAGGGCGGAAAAAGCGAGCCGACTGCAATATCTTCTACAGCATATGATCATGGATTCGGTTAGAAATGCGAATAAAGAACTTTGTACAGAGATAAAAGAAAGCATCTTAAAAGAGCTAGACTATCAGTTTCGCGCAAGGGAAGAAAAAGAGGAGGAGCATTGGAAGAAGCAGGAAGAACATTTCCGGAAAGTCGATGAAATGCTGCGGGAACGCTATCAGCTAAAAGAGAAAATGCCCAAAAAAGAGAAAAGAAAACTGAAGTTTATCAAACGCTGACCATGTTGTGCCTATGTTGTATAGGAACGGCAAAGGACTAAAGGGCAGCAAAGGACATGGAAGAGTAGCAAAGGGCAATAAAGGACAGCAAAGGACATGAAAGAGGAACAAAGGGCAACAAAGAAGAGCAAAGGGTATTAAAGGACAGCGAAGGATATTAAAGAGGAACAAAGAACAACAAAGGATCCAAAGAGCAGATAAAAAGCATCCAACTCCCTAGCGTGAATAATCATCGCTGCAAAGTTGAATGCTTTCTTATCTTGTCTGTTATCTGATCTCCTGCGCAAAACCAGGCGCAGGCATCGTTTGTAGATTAAGCCTGGGAAATTGCGCCTGTTGGACATGCGCCTGCACAAGAGCCACAATCAATACATTTCTCAGGGTCGATTTCAAATTTGCCATCTCCCATGCTGATTGCGCCTACAGGGCATTGTGCTTCACAAGCACCACAAGCTACACAAGCATCTCCAATTACATATGCCATAGTCATATCCTCCTTATCCTCTTATCATATAAAGCATATTGATATAAAATTATCAATCTAACCTATATTTTAATATAAAAGAGCAGAATATACAAGATAAAAGACAAATATTTATGGATGAAATATTTTGCTATTTTACCGGAAAATGACGCTGTTACAATGAGCTGGCTAGGATAATTCCTCGCGCCGTTTGCGGATGCCCTCTAAGATGGATTCTTTTTTGGCAAGCAGATCTTTCTTTTCCATGGCAGGAACACCTTTTAACTTGTACTCCATGCCTAACTTTTCATATTTGCTCTCTCCCATTGTATGATAAGGAAGCGCGTCTAATGCTTTTATATTATGGAATTGACCGATGAAATATCCCAGTTCATATAAATACTTGTCGTCGTCCGTAATGCCTGGCACTATGACGTGGCGGATCCATACATCGACGTTCTTCTCGTCGAGATATTTGGCAAATGCAAGAATGCCCTCATTTGGCTGCGAGGTTAGTTCTTTGTGCTTCTCGGGATCAATATGCTTGATGTCTAGCATGACAAGATCGGTTAACGTCATAAGCTGGTTGAGCTTAGCAAGCCATTCTGGGTTTGCGCTTGTCTTATAAGCAATGCCGGAAGAATCAATGCAGGTATGGATCCCCTTTTTCTTGGCAAGCGTGAAAAGGTCAAGCAGAAAGTCAACCTGCATCAAAGGCTCGCCGCCTGTCACAGTAATGCCGCCGCCCTTGTAGAAGCTGATATTCCTTTCGTATTGTTCAATAATATAAGCGGGTTCCATTAGCGTACCGCCGTTCATATCCCAAGTGTCCGGGTTATGGCAATAGGCACATCTCATCGGACAGCCCTGTACGAATACGACAAACCTGACTCCCGGGCCGTCTACTGTGCCAAAACTTTCTAAAGAATGAATTCTTCCTTGCATGAGTTTAACGCCTTCTTTCTACTGTTTTATTTTTCTTCTCGATTAGCTTCTATGGTAAATAGCCATAAGGTAACTATAGTATAACCTGTAACGGGCAAAAAAACCAGTCTTTTGCGGATCAAGAAACAAGAACAGGGTTCCGGACGATGTCCAAAACCCTGCCTTGCTTATTGACGTATATTTAAATCAAATGCAAACTCCCAAAGTTTATACGCTTTCATGGAACGTACGAGAGATAACGTCAGCCTGCTGTTCCGGTGTCAGTTTGATGAAGTTAACTGCATAACCGGATACACGGATTGTCAACTGAGGATAGTTCTCAGGATGCTTCTGTGCATCTAATAAAGTATCTCTGTTTAATACATTAACATTAAGATGATGTCCGCCTTTTGTTGCATAGCCATCTAATAAAGACACTAAGTTATCTACCTGAGCATTATTTGCTGCCATTTCTAATTCCTCCTATTTATACTGTTTTTATCAATTAGTGGAAGTCGTCTAAGCCTTGTTCTAAAGTCGGAACACTACAGGCTAACGGGGTTCTCGAACAATCCGTACAACCCATGGTCTGTACTTTCTTAGCGTTATCGGCTTCTTCACTGACATCGACATTCACATGTCCGACTCCCTGAGCCATACCTGAATCCAACATTTTCACAAAATCATCAATCATTTGATTTTCGTCCATAGCATCATCCACCTAGCTTTAAAATTTTATTTGTTTAAATCTAATTCAAGATCGCCTGCAAATACCTGGTCTTCTTTACCAAGAGCGCCTGGAATGATGGTAAATGTGTTAGAGATACCATCCTGAGCATCCTTGAAAGGAAGCTTGGATACAGAAGATAAGGAAGCTACTGCACCGTGGGTATCACGTCCATGCATCGGGTTAGCGCCCGGAGCAAACGGCTGTCCTTTTCTACGTCCATCAGGTGTATTACCTGTAGCCTTACCATAAGTTACGTTAGACGTAATGGTCAGGATAGAGGTTGTCGGAACACCATTACGGTAAGTATGATGTCTTCTGATTGCTGTCATGAATTTATGGACAACTTCCTGTGCGATCATATCTACACGGTCATCATCATTACCATATTTCGGGAATTCGCCAGTTGTCTTGAAGTCAACAATAATGCCGTCTTCATCTCTGATCGGTTCAACCTTCGCATATTTGATTGCTGATAAAGAGTCAGCTACGATGGAAAGACCTGCAACACCTGTTGCGAAATAACGTTTTACATCTCTGTCATGAAGAGCCATTTCTGCTCTCTCATAGCAGTATTTATCATGCATATAGTGGATGATGTTCAGCGTATTTACATATACGTCAGCCTGCCATTCCATCATATCCATGAATTTAGCATATACATCATCATAATCAAGCACATCGCCTGTAACTGCACGGTATTTCGGGCCGACTTGTTTCTTCGTAACTTCATCAACACCACCGTTTAATGCGTAAAGCAGACATTTTGCAAGGTTAGCACGTGCGCCGAAGAACTGCATTTCTTTACCGATAACCATAGAAGATACGCAGCATGCGATACCATAGTCGTCACCATGGGTAACTCTCATCAGGTCATCGTTCTCATACTGGATGGAAGAAGTCTGGATAGACATCTTAGCACAGTATCTCTTCCAGTTCTCAGGAAGCCTTGTAGACCAAAGAACAGTTAAGTTCGGTTCCGGAGAAGGTCCAAGGTTTGTCAATGTGTGCAGATAACGGAAGCTCATCTTAGATACTAACGGACGTCCGTCAACGCCAACACCACCGAGGGATTCTGTAACCCATACCGGATCGCCTGCGAAAATCTGATTGTATTCAGGTGTACGAGCGAATTTGATCAGACGCAGTTTCATAATGAAATGATCAACAAATTCCTGGATTTCTTCTTCTGTAAATGTTCCGTTTGCTAAATCTCTTTCTGCATAGCAGTCAAGGAATGTAGAAGTACGTCCAAGAGACATAGCAGCGCCGTTTTGCTCTTTTACAGCACACAGATAACCGAAATAAGTTGCCTGGATAGCTTCCTGTACGTTAGTAGCAGGTTTGGAAATATCGCAACCATAAGAAGCAGCCATTTCTTTCATCAATTTCAGGGCTACCATCTGCTCGGAGAGTTCTTCACGGAGACGGATGATATCGTCTGTCATGACACGTCCGGTAGAATCTTTCTGAGCCTGTTTGTCTTCGATCAGATAATCAATACCATACAGAGCTACACGTCTGTAATCGCCGATGATACGTCCACGGCCGTAAGCATCCGGAAGACCTGTGATGATATGAGAAGAACGGCAAGCTCTCATTTCAGCATTGTAAGCATCGAAGCAGCCTGCATTGTGTGTTTTTCTGTGTGTGGAGAAGAACTCGCTGATTTCAGGATCAACTTCATAACCATTGTCAGAGCAAGCTTTCTCAGCCATTCTGATACCGCCGTAAGGCTGTAGAGAACGTTTGAACGGTTTGTCTGTCTGGAAACCAACGATTTTCTCTTTGCTCTTGTCAAGATAGCCAGGGCCATGGGATGTAATCGTAGAGATAACTTTTGTATCCATATCAAGTACACCGCCTGCTTCACGTTCCTGTTTCTGTAAATCAAGAACCTGTGCCCATAAATCTTTTGTGTTCTGTGTAGGAGCAGCTAAGAAGGACTCATCACCTTCATAAAGATGATAGTTTTTCTGAATGAAGTCGCGCACGTTAACTTCATTTTCCCATTTGCCACCTACAAAATCTTTCCATTCTGGTCTCATTTTGAAATAGCCTCCTATTTTGATAATTTTGGTTAATATATTTAGCATATCCTATAAGAAAAATATGCCTGGAAACATACTTGTACCGTACATTTATTATATGTTACAAAATGGAGGTACGTCAAGTCGGGCATTGTACTTTTTCTTATACATAATACGAAATTTTATGTAAATTTTTGTGAAATATGTATGAATTTATAGTAGCTTCCATTTTTTGCATTTTGTATTTTGGCTTAAACATGATATATAAGAAAAGAGAGCGGATATTTCATTCATATTTCTTGTATATTTGCTATTTTATGATACAATATATATGTTCTGTGAACGCAGGATAACGATAAGCGAGAGGAATTCCGGATGCATTTTCAAAAACCAAAAATAAAAAAATTCATAGCCTTTCTGGTTTTTCTGCTTCTGATCTGGGAAGTCTTCATTCATTGCACATATCTGTTCCGGGACACTTACCGGGCGGGCAGGCAGAACCTTGTAGGATTTTATAGCGAAAAAGAGGACAGCCTGGATGTGGTCTTGATAGGCGCAAGCTCTGTTTACCGGTATTGGGACTGTATGTATGCATGGAAAGGTTATGGCATTGCATCTTATGATTATTCCGTCGGCTCTATGTCTCCCGCGGCAACGATATTTGCGATCAAAGAAATTAAGAAGACACAGGATCCGCAGCTTTTTGTTTTCAGGAAGATTTTGTCCCGGTTCCCGGATACGACAGGTGGCGTCTGGGGAACGCTGGATGCCCAGGACTATAGCCTCAACAGGCTTTCGGCGGTAGCTTATTATTGTAAGCTAAACGGCATTGCATTAAAAGATGCCTGGGCGGAAATCATAGATATCATGACCTATCATAGTAATCATGCGGCGTTGGCAAGCAAGCTGAGCTGGCAGCTCTGGGACAATAGAGCGGACGAGAGCTTGGATACCGACGGATATTATAAAGGTTTTTCCATAGATGCTTCCCATGCTTTTGTCACGGGGCCGGAAGAGGATATTTTCACAGATCAGACAAAGCCTTTGGACGGGAAGACGGAGACGGTTTATCTGGACATTCTGGAATATTGTCAAGAAAATGACATCCCGCTTCTCCTGGTCGCATCGCCATTCGTGGTGACTGCCGACGATGTCATGGAATTTAACCGGATGGAAGAAATTGCGCAAGAATACGGATTCCCTTTCCTGAATGCCAATCAATGCTATGAGGAAATGGGATTGGATTTTTCCACGGATTTTTATGATGAAGAGCATGTGAATCTATTCGGAGCGGCCAAATATACGGATTTTTTGGCAAGATATATTAAGGATCATTATGAGATTTCGCATCGTCAGGATAGAGAAGCTGACCAGTTATGGGAGAGCATATATGCCAGATATGCGTTAGAAGCGGAGGGAGCGTACGCAGAGCTGCACAATACGATAGAGGGTAAAAAAGCAACTTTAGAGATGGAAGCAGTGATGCGTGATACGGATGATGCTACAGATTGGCTGACGATGGCATACAATGACGACATTACCGTCTTTGTGTTAAAGCATGAAGGAAGCGGGAATGCGCCATCTATAGAGAGCCGTGCGTATTTGAGGAAATACGGGTTATTTATTGAGCCGGATTCTGATGGACGCTCTTACATGGGACGTGTCTGTCAGGAAGTATTGTATGGGAGCAGCATAGACGTGCAGCATGAGAGCACGTTCTTTGACGAAATGAATTATGTCCTTTCCGTATGGGATACGCCTCAGATCACAATCGGCGGGATTAACTATTATCAGGATATCCCAGAAGGAATCCATATGTTAGCTTATGATAATCATACGCAGGAAGCATTTGATTATGTTGTCTTGCAGGTAGAAGAGGACGGTTCCCTTACAATGCAGCATTGTGACATGAAATGACATAGGGTACTGGACGATTTCAGGAGCCGGATGGTTCAGAAACCGGATGCATTATGGCATCCGGTGTCCGGTAAGGCTAGTACAACAGAGGCCAATGTTACAACAGACAGACAATTGGCAATAGACAATAGACATAAGAAAAAGATGAGGAAGCAAGAAAAGGAGGCAGCCTTTTGAAAGAATTAGAATATCCGTTTCATGCGGAATACATTTTGAAAAAGAGAAAATCAATGAAAAAAAGCCTGCTTGGAGACGGACAGAAGCGGATTTCCAAGCGTATCGCTGTTTTAGGCGGTTCCACGACACATGATATCAAAGATATGGTAGAGCTGTTCCTGTTAAATACAGGGATTGAGCCTGTCTTCTATGAATCAGAATATAACCAGTACTGGCAGGATGTGATGTTTGATAATCCAGAACTTGTGGAGTTCCATCCTGATCTGGTTTTTATCCATACAAGCTCCCGGAATATTATAGATTTTCCGACCATAAGGGATTCGGAAGACCAGATTGACGCGCTCTTAGAAAGCGCCTATCGCCCTTTTGAACAAATGTGGGATAAGATTGCGGATGTTTATCAATGTCCGGTCATTCAGAATAATTTTGAAGCGCCGTTTTACAGGCTGCTAGGGAATTCGGATTGTTATGATCCTCATGGCAGGCTGCATTTTATCAACAGGCTGAATGAGAAATTTGCCCAATATGCGAGGGCACATAAGAACTTCTTCATCAATGACATTCATTATCTTGCCTCCTGTTATGGTCTACAGAAATGGGCGGATCCATTCTACTGGCATATGTACAAATATGCCTGTGCGGTGCAGGCGATACCGGAACTGGCGTATAATATCGCCAATATCATAAAGTCTGTCTATGGGAAGAACCAGAAAGCGCTTGTCCTGGATCTGGATAATACCTTATGGGGCGGCGTCGTAGGAGACGACGGTGCGGACAATATTGAGATCGGACAGGAGACATCCATGGGACAGTTATATAGCGAGTTCCAGGAATATGTGAAAGCGCATAAAGATTTGGGCATCCTGTTGGCGATTGATTCCAAGAACGATGAAGAAAATGCGCTGGCTGGGCTTAGGCGCCCGGATAGCGTTTTGAAGCCAGAGGACTTTTTAGTCATTAAAGCAAACTGGACGAATAAAGACCAGAATATCATAGAGATTGCAAAGGAACTGAACATCGGTACGGATGCGCTTGTTTTCGTAGATGATAATCCGGCGGAGCGCCATATCGTAGAAGCGCAGGTTTCTGGTGTGAAAGTGCCGCAAGTGGATGACGTTGTCAAGTTTATTACGACATTGGACCGGGCGGGATACTTTGAGGTAACGAGCCTTTCCGAAGATGACTTGCATAGGAATGATATGTATAAGGCGAATGCAGAACGGAAGAAGCAAGAGGCAAGTTATGGAAATTATGCCGATTATCTGCTTTCATTAGACATGGATGCACAGATCGAGCCTTTTGTGCCTATGTACATGGCTAGGATCGCGCAGCTTACGAATAAGAGCAACCAGTTCAATCTGACGACGAAGCGCTGTAGCCAGGCGGATATAGAGAATTTTGCCAAAGACCCGTCTTATATTACTTTATATGGCAAACTGAATGATAAGTTTGGCGATAACGGCGTCGTTTCGGTTGTCTTTGGGCATCAGGATAAGGCGGATGGAACAGTTTTCGACATTGATCTATGGCTTATGAGCTGCCGTGTCTTAAAAAGAGATATGGAATATGCCATGATGGACGAACTGGTCTTACGCTGCCAGGAGATGGGCATCCGGCGCTTAAAGGGGTTCTATTATCCGACGGCGAAAAACGGTATGGTAAAAGAGTTCTATGGGCTACAGGGATTTACGAAAATAGCAGAGGATGCAGATGGTAATACGGAGTGGGAATTCGTGATTCCTGATGCGTATGAGAAGAAAAATAAGGTGATCAAAGTAAATGAAACAAATAAAGCTCTCTAACAGCATTGCGATCCCGCAGATCGGGTTAGGAACATGGCAAATCACGGATAAAGAGATGATGGAAGCGCTCTTGGGAAACGCTTATCAGGCAGGATACCGCCTAATTGATACCGCGGCGGCATACAGCAATGAGATGGCAATCGGACAGGCGTTGCAGAAACTGGGCATTGCCCGCAAGGAATGGATTCTGTCCGATAAGGTGTGGAACACTTATAGAGGCTATGATAATGTAAGAAAGGCATGTGAGAAATCGCTCAAGAAGTTGAAGACGGATTATTTAGATTTGTATCTGATCCATTGGCCGGCTTCCCCTAAGTTATACCCGGATTGGGCGGCGATCAATGCGGATACATGGAGAGGAATGGAATCTCTGTACCAGGAAGGGAAAGTGAGGGCGATCGGGGTATGCAATTTCAAAGCGCATCACTTAATGGAATTGCAGAAAACCGCAGAAATAATGCCTATGGTCAACCAATTGGAGGCTCACCCGGGAATGACACAGGAAGAAACCACTGCTTTTTGTAAAAAAGGGGGTATCGCCCTGGAAGCGAGCAGCCCGCTTGGGAACGGACAGATCTTGCAAAATGATGTCCTGAAAAGAATCGCAGTAGAGAAGAATAAGACTGTTGCGCAAGTATGTCTTCGCTGGGCAGTGCAAAAGGATATGGTAGTGATCCCTAAGACAGTGAGTCCAGACAGGCTTGTTGAGAATATAGGCTTATTTGATTTTGAATTAGATGAGAGGGAAATGAAAGCAATCGACGACATTCCCTATTGTGGCGGCATCGGGATTGACCCGGACGAGGCAGTGGAATTTGGATAAGACAAGCTGCGATAGATGTAACGGTATGCCGCTGATCAAAAGAAAGGCAAGGGAAAAAGATGACAGGAAAAGAGAATGGCGAACAAAAAGAGCTTCAGGAATTGAGGAAGAAAATCTTTTTGACAGGGTATAAAGGCGGGATGGCGCATCTTGCATCCTGCTATTCGAGTTTGGAGATCTTATATGCATTATATAAAAAGAAAACGCTTCGGTATGACGAATCTAATCCGGAGTGGGAAGACCGGGATCGTTTCATTCTGAGCAAGGGACATGCAGGACTGGCTCTATATGGCGTTATGATGGCGGCCGGCCTGTTAAGCGAGGAGGAATACGATTCGTATTTACAGCCGGGATCGCATATCGGCGGAGAGCCATGTATGCGGGACAGCAAGTGGGTGGAAGCAACGACGGGTTCCCTTGGGCACGGTCTTTCTATGGCAGTCGGAATGGCGCTGGCGCTTAAAGCAAATCATTCCCCGGCAAAGGTGTATGTGCTTCTGGGAGATGGAGAATGTGAAGAAGGCACGGTTTGGGAAGCGGCAATGTCGGCAGCGGCGTTTGGACTGGATAATCTGGTGGCGATTTTAGACTGTAACCAGATCCAGAAGATGGACTTCGTTGATAAGACGATTGGCATGGTGAATTGGGAAGAGAAATGGACATCATTCGGATGGAGCGTCGGTACGGTAGATGGGCATGACGTCTCGGCAGTGGAAAAGACGCTATGTGTGCCAAACGAGCCTGGAAAGCCCCGGTTTGTGATCGCGCATACGATTAAAGGAAAAGGCGTTTCTATCATGGAGAATAACCCGAACTGGCACTTTAAGCTGCCAGGGAAAAAAGAGCGCAAAGTTTTCATGGAAGAGCTGGGCATCAGTGAAGAGGAGCTTTTTTAAAAATAGAACCTGGAAAGGAGTATAGAAAATTAAATGCAGAGTGCATATATAGGAAAATTGATGGAGATTGCACAAAGGGACGCGAATGTGTTCCACATTCTGGCGGACAGCGGGACTGGATACGATGAGATGTTCCGCAGGAATTTCCCTGGACAGATTTATAATTTCGGCATTAGCGAAGAGAATATGGTGGCAGCCGCCGCCGGTATGGCGACGGTAGGGAAAATCCCGTTTGTCTTTACGGCAGGCGCATTCCTGGCATACCGTTCCCTCGAATTTATCCGGGATGATATATGCTTTCAGGATCTGAATGTCAAGATTATCGGCATGGGAAGCGGCCTTTCCTGGAGTTCCCTTGGGCCGACGCATCATACGACGGAGGATGTTGCTGTGTTACGGGCGATTCCTAATTTGATGATTTTATCCCCGGCAACGCCGCTACAGGCAGCTATGAGCGTGGAGGCGGCGTATGCACATAAGGGACCGGTATATATCAGGATAGGCATGAACCATGAGAAAGAGTTTTATGATGAGAAATATCAAATGCAGGTTGGGAAAAATGACATATTACGGGATGGAGGCGACGTTACGCTCTTCGTGACAGGGAGCATCCTTGAAGAAGCAGATGCCGCCGCGGAAGCGCTATTACAGGAAGGCATCCGGGTAAATGTCGTGAATGTCCATACCGTTAAGCCGTTTGATACGGAAAATGTGTTAGAGATGGCAAAGCAGTCGAAGATGTTTTTCTCTATAGAAGAGCATAACATAAATGGCGGCCTGGGCAGCCTGATTGCGGAAACGCTGACGGATCACGGGATTGGCATGAAATTGCACAGGATTGGCTTGCAGGATGTCTTCGCCGCCGGCTATGGCACGCATAAGAGCGTCAGGACGGCAAACGGGCTGGATGCAGAGTCTATTTGCAACAGAGTAAGTCCAGCTAATAAATGTCAATAGGAGAATGAAAAAACTTTGATCTTATTTGGG
>CAJTSL010000056.1 GCA_910578845.1 uncultured Lachnospiraceae bacterium | reverse complement strand
GTAAAATACATTTTGCTGCCTGTTGAAAAACTATGTAATATGTTGCGGTTTATAACAATACATCTGCATGAAATTTTATTATCTTCTACACCTATCTCCAAATTTTTTTCTATGCTTAAAAATAACTGCATTGCCCAATGCTTATGTGGGACAGATTCAATTTGGTCTGTTATGATTGAGATTTTATCTCTGTCCCAATATATTTTATTCATAGATGTTACCTCCCTCAATACGATTTTCTTTGCATAACCGCTGCACCCACCTAAGCGATACGTTCCATTTTTCTGCGGCTTCCTGTGCTGTCATATATTCAAACATTTTTGACCTCCTATTGCGTACTGTATATAGTATAGCCGCTTGAACGCACTGCATCAAGTAGATAAATATGAGCATTCATTATAACTATCCGAAAAGAAAAACGACAGAGCTTTTACCCTCTGCCGCCATGTTGTCTTGCCTATGCGTATATAATTTCTTCGTTCACAATCTCCCTTGCACACGCCCTTATGTTATTCATGCTCCCTGTCCATTCTAAGGCGTTTTCTGTTATTACCCTATGCTTGTTTCATGCCCTCTATGAGCCTTTCAAAGCGCCCTGTGCCTAGTCTATTGCTTCAATTGACGGGACAATATCTATTTTGGCTATGGCGCGCATAGGGATCGCCGTTGCCAGTAAACAGGCTGCAACAGAAACGATTGCCGCTTCGAGGGTTGGCAGGTATGGAAAAGGGACAAGCTCTAAACTGTTCGTTGTTGCGGCATTGATCAATATTGTGCAGAGATATCCTAATAAGGAACCTGCAACGGAAGCAATGACGGCGTAATAAGCGCTTTCCCATAGAAAGGTTTGGTAAAGGCTGCCTGCGCTCATGCCAATCGCGCGCTGTATGCCGATTTCCCGAATGCGGGTGTGGATATTGCTATAAACGGTATTGATGATGTTCAATATGCCAATTAAACCGATGAAAAGGATGAGGATTAGGCAGAGCATCTTGGTTTGTCCGAAACTCTCTGTAAGCTGTTCGTCTCTTTGCCGATAGGAGAGCCAATGGCTGCCAGGGTTTTGTTTCTGCCACTCATCCAGCCATGACTCAAATTGAGTGGCATTGGCATTGGTCTTAAGGGTAGGGTAGACTTCCGCATAACTGTCAGTGCCAGTAATGATATGGTATGTGTCATTATTGACGATAATTTGTACGCCATTGGCAAACCCTTCGTTGTTGATGGTAACAGCCCCATTGGCAAGGCCGACAACGCGCAGCCTATGCCCGTTTACCGATATGATGTCACCGTAGCCGAAATTGGTTGTTTCAACGCTCTGCCCTTCATACGCGAAAGCAATGGGGTTTTTGATGATGCATGCTTTGCCGGATAGCAAATCGTTAAGATCCTGTTGAGATCCGTGCTCTACGTATGACGCCAAGCGGGCATCGTTCATACCGGCAATATGAAGCGCTTCCCAGGATTGTAATGAGAAATCAAGCGTAAAAGGGAGGTTTTTGATCTGCTCTGGCATATAAGTAGTCAATTTGGTTGTCGCTAAATCTGCGACTGCCTCATTTTCAAGGATTTCTTCTATGCTTTGCGGTTTGATGCCGATGCTTTCATTGGTAATCGAATAATCGCCTAGAAGCATATCCTTGACATCGCCGCCCACATCCAAAAGGGCGGTAAAACTTTGTAAAGCAACAAATACAGTAATGCTCATGACCAGAGAAAGGATTGTGACGATGCTACGGGTGCCGCCTCGCTTTAAGTTTAGCTTTGCGTAATAAGAGGTAAAGTGACGGATTGTCCTAGCTTTCTGATTGCGCCGTTTGATTCCACCAAGCATCGTGGGCAGGTAAGCCTGTCCAGACAAGGCAACGATCGGGGATACATGCGAAGCATGCCATGCCGCAGGGAAGGCTGCTAACATAGCAAACAAGAGTGTTATGCCGATGCTTACCAGATAAGGAGCGACGCCGTCCGCATTCGCCGTACGAATCATTTCATGAAGCTTTTCTGTGCTTTCTGCCATGAAAGTATCGGGATTGAGTATGCTAGTCGCTGTAATTAAGATCCATTTTGACGACAGGAAGCCAATCAGTAAACCGATTGGAATCCCGATTGCACATAAGATTAGAAGCTTTAGGGAAACAAGGCGGTAAATCTGACCCCGTTCGCAACCGATGGCACGGAGCATTCCGTATTCTTTGAGCTGTTTGGCCACTGCTATCTTCAGAATATTGATAATGGTTAATCCTGCTGCAAGCAAAACTAGTGCACCGGTCGTAATGCAAGCGAGCGCTATAAAAGAAAACCCGCTATCTTCACCGGACGTTTCTTGTCCGGTATAAGAAATGCCAAGGGCATTCAATAAAATCCAGTTATATTGTATACGGGATGCCGGGATGTCAAGGCCGGCTGCCAGTTGATCGACAATAGCTTGAAATGCGGTGGTATTCTCCGTCTTGAAATCAGTCGAATACAGCATATAGTCTTTAGGCAATAAAACGCTTGCGCTGCCCTTTCCTAATATTGCCGCTAACATTCCCGAACTGTAACCAATATAGTTGCTCTCTAATATGCCGCACACTGTATAATCTGCGGCATACACGTATTCCGGAGCGGTTCCGTCGATAAGGGATATCCTGGATTGTAA
This sequence comes from uncultured Lachnospiraceae bacterium, assembly GCA_910578845.1. Lineage (GTDB taxonomy): Bacteria > Bacillota > Clostridia > Lachnospirales > Lachnospiraceae > UBA3282. The sequence continues at coordinate 17,910 of CAJTSL010000056.1, read as the reverse complement.
TGAAATAGTATCACCTACATGGATATCATCCTTGAAGTAGGGCAAGACATTTTCCGGCAAAGCGATTTCTAATGGGGCATCCGGCATGTGTCCTTCTTTTAATTTGCAGACAGTAGGATATGCGCTTAGGGCATCTCCAATGTATTCCCGTGCAAAGAGAGTCAGTCCGCTGTTTGCAAGGTCAGTACATCCTACGGTAATATAACTGCCTACATCGTAAAGGCCAGGATCGTTTTCAAGTTGCTGCCTTTGCGCATGCGTGATTTGATGAAAAGTAGCGTAGCGGTCCCCATTCAAGGAAGCAGCCTGCTGGATGCGCATTGTCCTTAAGATGCCAAGAGAGCAGCTAACGGTAGTTGTCATGATGCTAGAAAGGATGATGGCGATCAGGATGAGCGATGCCATCACTTTTTGTTCCTTTAATTCTTTGACTGCAAGAGTCAGATAGGATTGGTGAAAAGGTGGGAGCAGCCGATTTTTGAAAGTCCTCATGATGCGCGCACCTCCGTAAGGATTCCGTCAATAATGGTAAAATGGCGTTTGGCCATGTTAGCAATGTGCGGGTCATGAGTGATGATGGCGATTGTCTTATTCATCTTTTCCTGAATTTGGCAGAGCATTTTCATGACTTCATTGCCGCTTTTGCTATCAAGGTTTCCTGTTGGCTCATCAGCGAAGACGATATCCGGATCCGCAGAGAGCGCACGGGCAATTGCCACGCGTTGCTGCTGTCCGCCAGATAATTCGTGTGGGAAATGGGAAAGACGTGTTTCTAGCCCTAAGAGGGAAGTAAGCGTCTCTAGGTACGGCTCATCGGCTTGCCTTTGATCTAGGAGCAATGGCATGACAATGTTCTCGTAGGCAGTCAGGACAGGAAGCAAATGGAACTGTTGGAAAATGAAGCCGATTTTCTGGCGGCGGAAAGCTGATAGTTGTTTGTCGCTGCCGTTGTGGATGTCTGTGCCGCCATAAAGCACACTGCCATTAGTGGGATGTTCTAACCCACTGATTATATGCAGAAGCGTGCTTTTGCCACTGCCAGACGGTCCCATGATAGAAATGAAATCTCCCTCTTGTATCGTCATGGACGCATGGCTTAGCGCAATGACTTGGTTTTCATTCGTACCGTAGATTTTTGAAATATCTTTTACTTGGATTTCCATCATTATATGTTACCCTTTCTACAGCCTGCGAGTCTGGATTGTGTAAGAAGTGGTTTTGCAGGCGGTGCTATCAGTATAAAAGGGAAATCTCAAGATTCTCTCAAGTTCCTTTGATTTCTAAGGAAACGGAAACAACTGCGCCTGATGGCGCATTGCTGATTTCGATATCCCCCCCATGCTTCCTGGCAAGAAGGGCGCAAGTATAGAGGCCCATGCCAAAATGTCCGGTATTTTCTATGTCTGTTATGCCCGTCTGGAAGGGGCGGATGCCGTTTCGGATGAATGCCGCTGGGAAGCCGCATCCATCGTCTGAGACAGATAATAGGAACATATTATCCTTTATAGAACAGAAGACGCTAATCTTTTCCCTGGCAAACCGGAGCGCATTTGCGACAAGATTTTCCATAACCTGGAACAAAACGGACGAATCGATCAGAATGGGGCGCGTCTTTGCCTCTTGTAAACATGACGGGCAGATAGCTTCAAATCGGATCTGCTTGCCGCTGTTTAGGGCGATCAGATGTATGGCATGTTCTAACTCCCCGGTAAGCGCATCCCAATTGGCTGCTTGCTGTGCAAGAGGCATCTCTTCTAGCGTATGTATGCTGCTCATGGCCTCTATATAGCGGGCAATCCGGTCAGTATAATTCTCCATGAGAGAAAGTTGCGCGGCAAGCTGCGCCGTCAAAGCATTGTTGTCATGGATGCTTTTTTGCGCTAATTTGGTAGCGCCTTTTAAGACTGTAACCGGATTGCGTAAGTTATGGGAGAAGGCCGCGTTTAGCCGTTTGCGTTCTTCGGCCTGTTTCCATAGCTGGCGGTTGTTTTCAAGCAATGCCTTGCGCATCGTTTCAAAAGCGGTACAGAGCTGCCCTAATTCGTCCTCTGATGTTGCGGTAACCGTAAAATCGAGGTCATTGTCCATCATATGGCGGGCGCCTTTTGTAAGCGCCTCCAGCGGTTCTTTCAATTTTAGGCGGTAGAACATAGAAGCCGTGGAGAGCAATGACAAGATGCAGATGAATACCGGTAAAATGATCTGTAAGATGGATATGATCTGGACAAGCATGAGGGATGTATCGGTTGCCGCCGGCTCTTTTGCCACCGTGACAGGATCGGTATAGTCATCAAATAGAAACTCTAGACTAAAGCTTTGAGGGGCAATGGCGGCATTTGCCTGCATACATCCCCAGAAAGAAAACGCTGAGAGGATAATTGCTGCCGTGATATGGAGCAGAGCAATTGTAAATAATGCCCTTTTCAAGTTCATTTGTTTTATCCGTTCCATTTATAACCTACCCCCCAAACAGTTTCTATATAGCTATGAGACGATAAAGCAGAAAACTTCACCCGTATTTTCCTGATATGCTCCATAATGGTATCGCTGTTCCCGTCGCCTTCTAGTCCCCATACCACCTCGTAAATCCGCTCGCGGTCAAAGACTTGCCCGGTATTGGCAGAGAGCAGTTCGACGATAGCAAATTCCTTTTTGGATAAAGAAATTACAGTATTGTCTATGGAGACTTCCCGTTTGGCATAATCAATGACCATTTGTCCAAAGAAACGCAAAACGGGATGTAGCTGTTTCCTGTTCTCACGACGTAGATGCGCTGCGACCCTTGCGCCTAGCTCATCAAGGTCAAAAGGCTTTACGATATAATCATCAGCGCCGATAGCAAATCCCTTTATCTTATCCGTCGTTTCTATGCGGGCAGTCAAAAAGAGGATCGGGCAGGAGATATGCCCACGGATTCTCTGGCAAACGCTAAAGCCGTCCATCTCCGGCATATTGACATCTAACAGGACAATGTCTGGCTGACAGGAGATTTTCTGCAAGGCCTCATGCCCGCTATACGCACTGATGACCTGATATCCCGACATTTCAAAGTAGCTTTTCATAACGGCGACAATACCTTTCTCATCATCGACTAATAGGATTTTTTCATGCATGTGGCGGATCTCCTTTTTATTAAGTATCTATAGGCGATTGTGAAACTCTTAATAAAATATTATCTCATATAATTCTCAAATTTTTCTCATGATTACAAATTTTGACTTCTTTTTCCTTTGCTACTATAATAATGTTGTTCTTACTGGCGACTATAGACAAATCGTCGCAGGGTCGTGCTCATAACTGCCTATAAGATGAATACTAAGAAAGGAACGGTGATTGGGATGGAACAGAAAAAAACATATGAACAGGCAATAGAAGAGTTATCTTTAATGCTCATGTATCTGACACGGCGACAGGATACGAATGAGTTTTGCCGTTATAGGGAAATTAGTTTTAAAGGCTATGATTTCGATATTCTTGATCAGCTTGACAAGGAGGACTATATTATTCAGCCAAGGGGACGCCGGGGATATGAGAAATATTTATATCTAACAGAGATGGGGAGAAACAGGGCGAAAAACTTGTTAAAGGAATATGGCCTTGCAGATCAAGCATTGCAGGAACGTTTCGAGTTCCGTAATATTTTGGCAAGTGAAGACATGCAGGCAGCAGAAATTGAGAAAATCTGTTTTCCGCCAAATGAGGCTTGTACGGAGGCAATGATGAAAGAGCGGGTGGCGAAAGCGCCGGAGCTTTTCCTCGTGGCGGTTGACAGGGAAAACGGCAGGATTGCAGGTTTTCTCAATGGCATTGCGACGAATGAATATTCTTTGCGGGATGAATTTTTTACAAACGCGCAGTTGCATGAGACTGACGGGAAAAATATAATGCTATTGGGACTGGATGTGTTACCGGAATATCGGAAACAAGGGCTGGCGAAAGAAATTATGTTCCAATATCTTCGCAGAGAAAAGGAAAGGGGCACAAGATCGGTAGTTTTGACCTGTTTAGAGTCTAAAGTGAAGATGTATGAGAAAATGGGATTCAGTAACCAGGGCATTTCCGTATCCGAATGGGGAGGAGAGCAGTGGTATGAGATGCGTTATACGCTGAATATAGACTGAATTTGGCATCGCTATGACAACGGCAATGCGTAAGGAGGCGGAGGAAATGTGTGATTATAGTAAATACGTGGAAGAAAGAGGTATGGAAAAGGGGATTGAAAAAGGTGAGGCATTACTGGCATCTTTATTGGAAAAACTGTATGATGACGGCAGGGAAGAAGATGTGCCGGTTGTGCTGCGGGATAAGATGAAAAGGAAAAAATACTATCAGGAGTATGGCTTGCTTTAATATGCGATAGCATGTATAGGAACGGGAATGTTTGGCGCTTAAAATGATCTATTGCGGCGGGTTGAAGGCGCTGTCTTGTTTGGAGGAACGGCTGGGGGTGGTGCCCTGTTCCGGTAAGTGGCATGTTTCTTTCCATGATTTTGGTGAAATACCGTATTCTTTCTGGAATGCGCGATAGAAACTGGAATAATCCCCAAATCCGAAAGCGGGATAGATGTCCGTAATATTCCCGCCGCCGAGAATGGCTTCTTTGCATAGCGTTAATCTTTTCTTCGTAATATATTGGTGGACGGACATGCCGAAGTTTTTTTTGAAAATATGGGCAATATGGTATTTGCTCACGAAAAAGGTATCAGCAAGCTTGTCTAGGGATAAATCTTCTTCGATATGGTCTTCCATATAGGTCAGGACATTGTGATAGAGGGATAATTCGGTATTTTGCGCCTGCGGATGGTTCCGCTCGTGGATTGTCCGGCTTAAATGCAGGAGAAGGCCGTTTAAGCATAAGCTGATCTGCGCCTCGCGCCCGAAACGGTCAGCATGTAGCTCTTCTAGCAGGCGTAAGATCATGGACTGGATAGTGTTGAAGGAAATCTGTTTATTATGATAAATGTATGTTTTATTGATTTGGGCAAATTGTAGGAGATAACCATAAGCGGGCGAAAGAGAGAGCAGATGGCTACAGTAGTCTTTGCTGATCCATAATACGAAACGGCGGTAAGGGATATTGTCGTCATGAATGATCGGGCGATGGGAGATTCCCGGAGGTATCAGGATAATGTCGCCTACACGAAGCGGATGGATTTCTTCGTCGATCTGTATGCTTACGCTTCCTTCCAAAAAGAAGTAGAATTCATAATAATCGTGTGCATGAAGCCCTACTCTGGGCAGATTTTTATCATTATAATAATAGATTTCAAAATCTTTGGACAGCATATACTGTCTGGTTTGAAACGAAGTCTGCAAATTTTTCTTCATGTTGCAATCCTTTCTTGCATATGTGCAAAGTCATTTGCGCATATTATGGCCAAAACCAGTAAATATCTATATCTATTTCATAGTTTTAATGTATCATAACAGCGCAAGTTTTGCAATATAGATGACAAGCGCATCAATGGTAAAAGGAATGGCGGAAAGGTATAATAAGCACATCAGGGAAAGTAAAAAAAGAGAAAGAGAAGAGGGAAACGGGTATGGAAATGACACTTAGGTGGTATGGGAGCAAATTTGATACGGTTACACTGGAACAGATCCGTCAGATTCCGGGCGTAAAAGGCGTGATCACGACGCTATATGATACGGCGCCGGGAGAGGTTTGGAGCCGGGAGAGGATCCGTGCCATGAAAGAAGAGGTAGAGAGCGCCGGTTTGCATGTTGCAGGAATCGAGAGCGTGAATATCCATGATGCGATTAAGACGGGAGCGCCAGAGAGAGAAGAATATATCGCGAACTACATTAAGACGCTAGAGAATTTAGGCAAAGAGGATATTCATCTGGTATGTTATAACTTCATGCCAGTATTCGATTGGACTAGGACAGAGTTAGCAAGGCGCCGTCCGGACGGTTCTACGGTGCTTGCTTATACACAGGAAGCTGTGGATGCGCTAGACCCGGAGAAAATGTTTGCCTCCATTGCAGGCGATACGAACGGGACCATCATGCCTGGCTGGGAGCCGGAGAGGATGGAACATGTCAAAGAATTGTTTGCATTATATAAAGAGATCGATGATGAGAAGCTGTTTGAGAACTTAAAATATTTCTTAGAGAAAATCATGCCTGTCTGTGACGAATATGATATCAATATGGCAATCCATCCGGATGACCCGGCGTGGAGCGTATTTGGCCTGCCGCGTATTATTATTAACAAGAAAAATATCCTGCGTATGATGCAGATGGTTGATAATCCGCACAACGGTGTCACATTCTGTTCCGGTTCTTATGGCACTAATCTGGAGAATGATCTTCCTGACATGATCCGTTCCTTAAAGGGCAGGATCCATTTTGCTCATGTGCGGAACCTGAAGTTCATTACGCCGACGAATTTTGAAGAGGCGGCGCATCTGTCTTCAGACGGTTCCTTTGATATGTATGAGATTATGAAAGCGTTATATGATATCGGATTTACGGGCCCGATCCGTCCCGACCATGGGCGTATGATCTGGGATGAGGTGGCGATGCCAGGCTATGGATTGTATGATAGGGCGCTTGGCGCGACATATCTGAACGGGCTTTGGGAAGCGATTGAGAAAGGAGCAAGATAAGCATGATAACATTGGACAATAAAGGGTTGGAGAACAAAGCGGAATGGCAGGAAAAAGGCTATAATCTGCCTTGTTTTGACAGGGAGAAAGTGGCAAAGGCAACGAAAGAGAACCCGTTCTGGGTGCATTTTGGAGCAGGCAATATTTTCCGTGCTTATCAGGCGAATGTCGTGCAGAATTTATTGAACGAGGGCGTGCTTGACAGGGGATTGATCGCCGTTGAAGGCTTTGATTATGAGATCATTGAGAAAATGTACCGCCCACATGATGAACTGAGCATTTTAGCAACGTTAAAGGCAGACGGCAAAGTGGAGAAGACGGTAGTAGGAAGCGTTGTGGAAAGCTGTGTGCTGGATTCCGAGAATGAAAAGGAGTTTGGCCGCTTACAAGAGATTTTCGAGAAAGATTCTTTGCAGATGGCGTCCTTCACCATTACGGAAAAAGGATATAGCCTCGTAGACGGGAAAGGCAATACGCTTCCCGCAGTAGAAGCAGATTATACGGCGGGCCCGGCAAAGGCGATGAGCTATATCGGGAAAGTATCTTCGCTTCTATATAGCCGTTATCTGGCAGGAGAAAAGCCGCTTGCCATGGTCAGCATGGACAATTGTTCGCATAACGGGGACAAGCTCTATGATGCGATTCTGGCGTTTGCTAAGAAATGGACCGAGAATGGTTTGGCAGAAGAAGGGTTCTTACAGTATATCCAGGCAAAAGAAAAAGTCTCTTTCCCTTGGACGATGATTGATAAGATAACGCCGAGACCGGATGCTTCGGTGGAGGCGATCTTGAACAAGGATGGAATCGAAGGGCTAGAGCCGGTCGTAACGTCGAAGAATACGTATGTGGCGCCGTTTGTCAACGCAGAAGAATGCGAGTATCTGGTAATAGAGGATTCGTTCCCGAACGGAAGGCCTGCACTGGAAAAGGGCGGCTTGCTATTTACGGAACGCGAAACTGTTGATAAGGTGGAGAAGATGAAAGTATGTACCTGCTTAAATCCTCTGCACACAACGCTTGCCGTATTCGGATGCCTGCTTGGCTACCAGAAGATCTCTGATGAGATGAAAGACGCGGATCTAAAGAAGTTAGTTGAGATCATTGGTTATAAAGAGGGGCTTCCGGTCGTTATTGATCCAGGTATTCTGGAGCCGAAAGCGTTTATTGATACCGTGTTGAATGTTAGGATCCCCAATCCCTTCATGCCAGACACACCGCAGCGGATTGCGACCGATACGTCTCAAAAATTGGCGATACGATTTGGAGAAACGATAAAAGCGTATGATGCTTCCGACAAATTAGAGGTTGCGGATTTGAAGCTGATCCCCTTGGTATTTGCCGGATGGCTGCGGTATCTGATGGCTGTGGACGATGAAGGGAACACATTCACGTTAAGCCCGGACCCGCTCTTAGATACGGTATGTCCATATGTAGCAGACATTAAGCTTGGAGAAAACGTAGACGTGGAAGAGAAGTTAAAGCCGGTCTTACAAAAGAAAGAGATTTTTGGCGTGGATTTGTATGAAGTCGGAATGGCAAAGACTGTGTGCTGTTATTTCCAGGAGATGATTGCAGGGACAGGCGCCATCAGGAAGAGCTTACAGAAAGCGCTTGCGTGATACAAACGACAACATTGAAACAAAGATGGATCGAGGATTGGAAATGTACCATATTGCCATTGTGGAGGATGAGGTGGATTTCTCCACGCAGTTACAGCGGTTTTTGGAGCAGTACGGACAGGAGCAGGATATTTGTTTTAAAGTCTCCGTCTTCTACGGCGGGACAGAGCTCCTGAAAGATTATGAACCGGTTTATGATGTCATTTTGATGGACATTGAGATGCCGGATATGAACGGAATGGATGCGGCGGCACAGATCCGCCGCATAGATTTAGATGTAGTGATGATGTTTATTACGAATCTGGCGTCCTATGCACTTCGTGGTTATGAAGTCGGGGCGCTTGATTTTGTAATGAAACCGCTTACTTATTATGCATTTGCCATGCGGTTTGCCAGGGTGCTTCGACGTGTACGGCAGAGGGAACAACAGCAACTTTTGCTGCCTCTTGCGGACGGCGTGAAGAAGCTGGAAGTCCGGCAAATCTACTATGTGGAGGTGCAGAACCGTATCCTGCATTATTATACACAAGATGGGGAATACTGTGTAAGAGGGACGATGCAGAGCGTGGAGCGGGCATTGGCATCACAGCCTTTTGTCAAGTGTAATCACTGGTATATTGTAAATCTGATGCACGTATCGGAAGTGCGTGACAATATCGTGACAGTGGGTGGGCATAAATTAGAAATGAGCAGGCGGAGCAGAACGCCGTTTCTAAAGGCACTGGCTGATTATGTGGGAGGGACGCATTGATGGATGCCATTAGTTATTGGCTGGCGGTAGCAGCATTGTTAGGTAGCGGCATGATTTATGTGCATACGATAGAATCGAGGCTGCAAAGAGGCAAAGGGTTGCTGATTGGCGTTCTTTCTTATTTTCTGTTGGCTGTGTTCATAAGCAGGCTGTCTATGGAAACGCTCTTCCGTTACCGTTTCTTGCTTTTGCTTTCAGGAATTGTTTTTTTGGCATGTTTGTTGCATATGGGAAGAATCCTTTCATGGTTCGCAGCAATTTACTATGCTGTCTGGGCGCTGATGTCCTGGCAGCTTTTGTTTGAGTCCTGCTTAATATACCGGTGGCATATCGCTTCTTTGTTAGATGAAATGCCGTTCCTACTTTGGAGCGGGGAAGTTTTCATTTTCATGGTCGGGCATATTGTGATGGTGTTTACAGTTGGGAAATGGCTGCCGGAGAGAGGGAAAAAGAAAATAGGGCCAAGGCAGTTCGCTCTTTCATTACTGACCTTTATCATTTTCCAGATTGTCGCTTATATACCAGGGGGTGCGGAGGCGTTCCGGGCGGAGCAGAACTGGATTTCGCGGTATTTAGCGCAGCTTCTTCTTGCGGTGATCTTGTACTTGCAAAATGAGCTATTCAAGAAAAGCGAGATGCGTAAAGAGTTAGAGCTGATGAACCTATTATGGAAAAAAGAACAGGAGCATTATCGGCTTTCCAAAGAAAATATTGCCTTGATCAACCAGAAATGCCATGACTTGAAGCATCAGATCTATGCCTTGCGTAACGTAGACGCCCTGGAGAGAAAGCAATATCTGGATGAGATTGCCGATTCTGTGCAGATTTACGAGGCAATTGTGCAGACTGGGAACGAAGTGTTAGATACGATTCTGACAGAGAAGAGCCTATACTGCAAAGAGAGGAACATTACGGTTACTTGTGTGGCGGACGGGGAACAGATGAAGTTTATGAATACTGTAGATTTGTACGCCATTTTGGGGAACGCGTTAGATAATGCCATTGAGGCAGTAGAGAAGTTTGAACAACAGGATATGCGGCAGATTGATGTGCAGATTTACCGGAAAGGGCAATTCCTAGTCATGAATATCATCAATCCGCTCAATGAGAGTCTTGTGTATGAGGACGGGATTCCGGTAACGACGAAAGAAAATCGGAAATTTCATGGATTTGGGCTAAAAAGCATTAAATATATGGTAAAAAAATGCGGAGGTATCGTGAATATCAAGGAGGAGGGGGGGTGCTTTTCCCTCATGATGCTGATACCAATCCCCTGACCTGACCACTTAGGATGCTATTACGACCAGTTAAGTAAACAATCTTGTAAACGAAAGAAGAACCTTGTATGTTTTAGATAGAATGTACAAAGTTCTTTTTGTTTATAAGGAATAATTGTGGAAAATGACAGGAATAAAGTTGCGAAACTAGGTTTTGGAAAATAGGAAGTTTCGCAATCACCTAACTATCAAATTACAGAAAGGAGAGCATATGAGACGAACGGAAAAACTGATGTCAAATTGGGCATTTGTCCGGAATGGGAAAAAACATTTAGTAGATTTGCCGCATACATGGAATGCGGTGGACGGACAGGATGGCGGCAATGATTACTTCCGGGGGACTTGTAGCTACGAGAAACAGCTTCTAAGGCCGGATGTCCGGGAAGGCGAACGGGTGTATTTACAGTTCCAGGGCGTAAATGCCAGTGCGAATGTCATCTGGAACGGGGAAAGCATCTGTACGCATCATAATGGGTATTCTACGTTCCGGGTAGATGTAACGGACAGGATTAAAGACCAGAACACCTTAAAAGTGGAAGTGGATAATAGCAAGAACAGGAACGTTTATCCACAAGTTGCAGATTTCACTTTTTACGGCGGTATTTACCGGGATGTGGAATTTCTGTTTGTGCCAACGGTTCATTTTGATCTGGACTATTATGGCGGGCAGGGGATCATGGTTTCTTCGACGGTGCAGGGAAGATCAGGAAAGCTTCATGTACGCGCATATACGAACGTCAAGGACTTAGAGAGCGGCGGGTACAGAATTGCCTATGAGCTTCGGGATGCGCAAGATAACAAGGTAGGACATGGAGAAGGCTGTGATACTGTGATCGAGGTGCCGGATGCACATCTTTGGAACGGGATAAAAGACCCTTATCTGTACCGCCTGATCGCGCAGATCAAGCGAGGTGAAGAGACAATTGACGAAATTAGCGTCTGTTGTGGGATCCGCAGTTTTTCTTTCGATGCGGATAAAGGGTTCTATTTAAATGGGAAATCTTATCCGTTACGTGGCGTCTCCAGGCATCAGGACTATAAGGGGTATGGCAACGCCATTTCCAAAGAGCAGATGGATGCGGACATGGAGCTGATCCGGGAAGTAGGCGCCAATACGATACGCCTTGCACATTATCAGCACGATCAGTATTTCTATGATCTGTGTGACAAATACGGGATGGTCGTATGGGCGGAGATCCCCTATATTTCGGAACATATGCCGGAGGGCAGGGAGAATACCTTCATGCAGATGAAGGAATTGATCGTGCAGAATTACAACCATCCTTGTATCGTGACGTGGGGATTGTCCAATGAGATCACGATTTCTCCGAAGAACAAAGCGGATATGTTAGACAATCATCATAAGCTACAGGCGCTGGTGAAGAAAATGGACGACACACGGCCGACGACGCTTGCCTGTTATGCCATGTGCCATCCGTTCCATCCAGTGACGAAGATTTCGGACATTGTAGCATGGAACCTGTACCTTGGATGGTATGTGCCGGGATTGTTCCTAAACGATTTGTTCATGAAGTTCTATCATTGGAAATATCCGAGGCGGGCGCTTGGCTATTCGGAATATGGCGCAGAAGGAATGCCGAACCTTCATAGCGCAAGGCCCAGGCGGGGCGATCATTCGGAAGAGTATCAGGCGAAGTATCACGAGTATATGCTAAATTGCTTTGAAAGGCATCCGTTCTTGTGGGGGACCTATGTATGGAATATGTTCGATTTTGCAGCGGACGCCAGGGACCAGGGAGGCGAACCGGGCATGAACCATAAGGGCCTTGTCACTTTTGACAGACGGATTAAGAAAGACAGCTTCTATCTTTATAAAGCATGGTGGAGCGAGGAGGGATTCATCCATTTATGTGGCAAGCGGTATAAGCACCGGGCGGAAAAAAAGACGCACGTGACGGTCTATACCAATCAAAAAGAGGTTGCGCTGTACAATAACAAGAAACTGGTGGGAGCAAAGAAAGGCAGGCATGCTTTTCACTTTACTGTAAAGCTGGAAGAGGAGAACCATCTGGAAGCACGCGCAGGGAAGCTTAGGGATTCGGCGGTCATTTATCAGACAGACAGGCCAAGAGCCGAATATAAAGTCAAGAAGGGAAAAAGCCAGAACTGGGTATGATAGTTACATGGAAATTGTGCCATGGGAGAGGAAGGAATATGGAAGAGAAAAAGAAAGAAATGAAAGCAAAGAAAAAAGCCTATAAAAAGGCGCGCAGCAGAGCGATAAGACCGTGGAAGTGGCTGACGTGGCTTAGTGCGCCGCTTGCGATTATCCTGACGGTCGCAGCAGTTGTTACGAGTATATTTGACAATTCGTTTTCCATATTTGTCGGTGGGACATTTAATCATTTCGAGAAAGATCCGAATGCCGTTTATTTTACATCGGATTTTGCATCAGAAGAAGAGATGATTGCCTACGGATTAGAGCTATGCGAAAAAGTCGAGGCGGAGGGCGCTGCGCTTTTGATGAATGAGAATGACGCGCTTCCGTTAGAGGCAGGCTCTAAAGTGAGCTGTTTCTCGAATTCATCGGGGAACCTTGTTTATGGAGGGACAGGATCGGGCAATATTGACGCTTCGACAGCCAATACGTTAAAGGGTGCGTTAGAAGATGTTGGGATGGAAGTCAATCCAACTCTGTGGGATTTCTACTTAAATGAAGAGAATGCATCTTATTTAAGGACAAAAGGCGGTACAGTGTCATTAGAGTCAGCGAAAGTATGCGAGCTTCCATGGAGCCTTTATACGGAAGAGGTGAAAAGCTCGGCAGCTTCTTACGGGGATGCGGCAATCGTCACACTTTCCCGTGTCGGTGGCGAGGGCGCGGACCTATCCTTTATGGGGGACAATTACCTGGCTTTGAATGCGGATGAAAAAGAGATGATGGAAAATATTTCAGCCATGAAAAAGGATGGCAGCATCAAGAAGATCATTGTGCTGATTAATTCCGCCAATGCCCTGCAAGTGGATTTCCTGAAAGAGAATGAGTATGGCGTGGACGCCTGTCTCTGGATCGGGGATGTTGGTATCTCCGGGATTGATGCGGTGGCGGAGATTCTCGCAGGCTATGTGAACCCTTCAGGCAGTCTTGTGGATACGTATTGTTATAATAATTATTCCTCACCGGCAATGGCGAATTTCGTACCGACGACATATGCAGGTTATCAGGAAGGCATAATCCCGAAGAACGCCAGTACCTATATGATCTATCAGGAAGGCATTTATGTCGGTTATAAATATTATGAGACAAGATACGAGGATTTCGTAACAGAAAGCGGGAATGCGGGAGATTACCGATATCATGACGATGTGGCATTTCCTTTTGGCTATGGGTTAAGCTATACGACATTTTCTTACGATGATATGCAGGTATCTTATGACGAGGCAGCAGGAGTGTTCCATGTTTCCCTGAAAGTAACGAACACAGGAGATGTGGCTGGTAAAGAGACGGTACAGATCTATGCGTCCAGCCCATATACAGAGTATGATATGGAGCATGGTGTAGAAAAGGCTTCCGTATCGCTGGTTGGGTTTGGAAAGACACAGATTCTTGCACCGGGCGAGAGCGAAACGGTAGAATGTGTGGTAGAGAGACGTGACCTGGCTTCCTATGATGCTTATGGCGCAGGCACCTATATTTTGGATGAAGGAGATTATTACCTGACTTGTGCGACAGACGCGCATGACGCAGCCAATAACGTATTATCGGCAAAAGGTTACACGCCGGAGAATACGAATAAACGTATGGATGCGCCGGGTGAGAGCGGACTTGTCTATACATGGAATAATCCTGCATTTGATGCAGAAAGCTGTTCTGCGACCATGAACGGGACAAAGATCACCAACCAGCTTTCCGATTCTGACATTAATATGACGCAAGATGTCAATGAGGAGATCCGGTATCTTTCACGTAGTGATTGGAGCGGGACATTCCCGACAGAAATATTGAAGCTTACTTTGACGGATGCGCTTGCGGCGAAGTTACAGGATGTACAGTATGACCCGGATGATTATGAGAAAGCAGATATGCCGACGCTTGGCGCGAAAAACGGAATCAAACTGGTAGACATGATTGGCTTATCTTATGATGATGCGAAGTGGGATGATTTGCTTGACCAGATGACGTTTGATGAAATGGTTTCCTTAATAGGCGATTCTTTCCACTGGACGATGCCAATCGAATCCATACAGGCGCCGGGGACACGTGACGAGAACGGCCCGCAAGGCCTTACGGCATCACTATTCTCAACGGATGTAACGGACGGGAAGACAGCGTTAAAGGCGACGGCGTTCACATCAGAGGATGTCATGGCGGCGACTTTCAATACCGAGTTATTATATGAGATTGGCAGGGTCATCGGCAATAACTGTATCGCAGCGGACATCGCATGTCTGTATGGGCCAGGCGCCAATACCCATAGGACGCCATATGGAGGACGTAATTTTGAATACTATTCGGAAGATGCTTTCTTAGCTGGCGAAATGGGAAAACATGAAGTACAGGGCATGGCGGATAAAGGCATTTTCGTTGTGCTGAAACATTTTGCGCTAAACGATTGTGAGCAGGATCGTATCGGATTAGGCGTATGGCTTACGGAACAGGCGGCCAGGGAAATTTACCTAAAAGCGTTCCAGGCTCCGGTAGAAGAAGCGGACGCCGGACTGATGGTTGCCTACACGAGATGGGGCGCTATCTGGTCAGGCGGGAACAAGGGCTTGATGACGAATATCCTTCGTGAAGAATGGGGCAAAATAGGATTAAATATAACAGATAATGTACTGACGACTTATGTGAACGGTGTAGACGGCTTGATGGCAGGCGGCGTATCTACGTTTGATGCGATGCTTCCATATGTCACGAACCAGCTCCCGAAATACAAAAAGGATGCGGTAATAGTAAACGCAATGCGGGAAGCCTGCCACCAGAATCTGTATTCTATTGCCAATTCCGCGGGCATGAATGGCGTTAGTGCCGATACGAAGATTAAAAAAGTGGATATTGCTATTGTCAGGAACTTTAAAATAGCCGCTACTATATTTATTCTTCTGTTCGTGATCTCTCTTGTCTTCTGGATTGTGAAGAAACGCAAATTCAAGAAAACAGAAGCCTATACGGATTTTATGGCGTATAAGGCGGCATATAAACAGGAAACGACAAGCTAGAAGCATTTTCCGGTTATGAAAAGATGTTTCATGATTATCTGACCGTGTGAGAAATCGGGGAAAGGATGAAGTTTATGGATCATGGAAAGACACAAGCATATGATGCTCTCAACAGGGCAAAGCCCTATCAGCTTGTTCTGTTTCCTATGAACAATGGTGCAACAAATGTATATTATATTCTGACAATGAATTTTATCGCCTACTATGCCAACGGCGTCTTGGGGCTGGCATTGATGTTTGCGACGACTATGGTTACGGTCATGCGTCTTTTTGACGCAGTGACCGATCCGGTCATTGGCGCGCTGATCGACCGTACCTCAACGAAATTCGGGAAGTTCCGTCCCTATATGCTATTAGGAAATGTCATTATGATTATTTCTTCTATATTGCTCTATTTTGGGACGCGGATCATCTCCGAAGACATGGCTTGGCTAAAATATGTATGTTTTGTGCTTTTTTACGCGCTCTATGTCATTGGCTATACTTTTCAGACGGCATGTACCCGCTCCGGGCAGACTTGTCTGACAAATGACCCGAAGCAGAGGCCGCTCTTTACCGTATTCAATACGGTGGCAAGCTTGATTGGGATGGGCCTTATCCAGTTTTTGGCGCCGGTCTTAAGCGCAAAACTGGGCGGATATAATAGCGCAGCTTTCTTTAATGTGATGATACCGTTATCGGTCATTGTGTCTGCAATCCTGACGCTTCTTGCCGTTATCGGCATCTGGCAAAAAGACAGGCCGGAATTCTTCGGCGTGGGCGCAGTGAAGGAAAAAGTGAAGCTAAAAGAATATGCGGCGATCTTAAAAGCAAATAAGGAATTGCAGCGGCTGATGATCGCTGGGGCGGGGTGTAAGCTGGCATTTTCCATTGCTACCAATATGACGGTGCTCTGTATGTTATATGGAGCCATGATGGGCAATTATAACGGTTTGTACCTGCCGATGATGATTGTCGGATACGTTTTTTCCGTGCCGTTCTTTCTTCTGACGGTACGTACTTCCCAGAAACACGGGCAAAAGGCTTCACTTGTGAGATATACGAGGCTGGCGCTGATCATGTATGTAGGCGTGCTGGCGCTCCTTATCATGTGGAGGCAGGGCAGCGCAGCGTTTCATTTGAGCCTGACATCAATTAACCTGTATACGGTTTTGTTTGTCCTTTGCTTTGGCATAGGGTACGGCGCTTATTATGCGACGGCGGATATGCCAATCCCTATGGTGGCAGATTGTTCCGACTATGAGACATACCGTTCCGGGAATTATATCCCGGGGATTATGGGGACTTTGTTTTCCCTGGTGGATAAACTTGTCAGCTCCCTTGGCTCCACGATTGTGGGGATCGCGCTTGCATTGATTGGCATTCATGTGCTTCCCGATGGGAATACGCCTTATGCTGCCAATATGAACGTGGTGGTCGTCGTGTTATTCTGCATCATTCCGATGATAGCATGGATTGCAACGCTAGTAGCCATGAAAGGATATACTTTGACCGGAGACCGGATGAAAGAGATCCAGGAAGTAAATGCAGCAAGAAAAGGAGCGATCGCCAATGGCATGAGCCTGGAAGAGGCGATGGAGAAGTTCCGATAATTCCTGTATGAAGAAAATTACATTTTCCCTTGTGGGATAACATCAAGAAGTAAGCCGGGCGGATGTGCAAGCTCTTTGGATTTGCACGCCGCCTGGCTTTTGTCGTGATCGGAAATCCCGGTATAACGGCTATGTTTTTGAGAGGAAATGGGGTATAATGGAGGGGAAAGCCTGGCATACGTTTATGGGATTTCTTAGGACGAAAGAAACTTTTGCAAGATTGTGCAGGCAGAAATATAGAAATGAGGTGCAATGAGAATGACAGAGAGAAAAGCAAAACAGGGGATTAGCGCGCTCCTTATCGTAGGGCTTGTATTTACTGGTATAGGAGCCATATACCTAGCGGTAGGGATCATCATAAGCTTATGGGAGAAAAACATGTTAGTGTTCCTGATCTCCTTCGGAGGCATAGGCCTTGTTTTCCTCATAGCAGGCATCATTTGCCTGCTGTTAGAAATCAGGAAAAGAAAGCGCCGTAACAGGCTGTTAAATGCCGGAAGATATATTACGGCGGAAATTACGGAAGTGAGCATAAGCTATGCTGTCAAGATAAATAGAAGATATCCCTATGTCGTGATATGCCGGTACGAAGACGGGGAAGGGAATGTCCATCTGTTTAAAAGCAGATATCTGCTTTTTGACCCTGCGCCGCTTCTCAAGGACCGGATGGTGCGGGTCTATGTGGAGGACGGGAATTTTAAGCATTATTATGTGGATATTGATGAGGTGCTGCCGAATGTGGTGATGCATTAGGGCGAACATAGTCAGGTATCTTGTGATTGGATTGGTTGTTCCAAAATGTTTCTATTACGGTATGAATGATTTTTGACAAAAATAATATATTTACATTCCAAAATGTAAATATATTATATACAGAAA
>CAJTSL010000055.1 GCA_910578845.1 uncultured Lachnospiraceae bacterium | reverse complement strand
TGCTGGATAGATTATACCACTCGTTCTATATGTCTATCAAATGGGGTATAAGGCAAGACGGCATAACTGTTCAGAATCTGTCTTTTGGATATGAAAAAGGTAACGATGTTCTACGGCAGATCAATCTGCGCTTTCAACCGGGCAAGAAATACGCCATTGTCGGTGGCTCTGGCTCAGGAAAATCGACTTTGCTAAATCTGCTAATGCAAATAACCGACGATTATGAAGGGAATATACTGTTTGATGGGAGAAATCTAAGAAGTATCCGTTCGGATTCGCTTTTTCAGACAATATCGCTCGTCCAGCAAAATGTCTTTGTGTTTAACGATAGCCTGTACCAGAACATCACTCTCTACAAAGATTTCCCGGAAAAAGATGTAGAGGCGGCGCTTCTAAAGTCAGGGCTCTTGGAAATCATTGCCAGCCATGGAAAGAATTATATTTGCGGTGAAAATGGAAGCGCTTTATCGGGAGGAGAAAAGCAAAGAGTTTCCATAGCCAGAGCATTGCTACGGGATACGTCTGTTTTACTGATGGATGAAGCGACGGCTGCATTAGATGAGATTACAGCCAATAGCATTATGGAGTCCGTTTTGGCAATGGAGAATGTCACGTGTATTATTGTGACCCATAGGCTTGATGAAGCTGTGATGAGAAAGTATGATGAAATCATTGTTCTGAAGCATGGAGAAGTGGCAGAGCAGGGTACCTTTGATCAACTTATGAAGGAGAAGGGATTATTTTATTCTTTGTTGACCGTTTCCCAATAAGGTAAGTAGCCATTATAATAAATACTGTTCACAAAGCAGGGAAGGGCATAGTAGGAAATATAGCCTTTAAAATGAAACCAAATGAAATAGGAAACAGGGGATTTCAGTCCTGTGCATAAAAAGAGCGGAAATGCCGAATTGATCGACATTTCCGCCTCACATAAACCCGCGTGCGCCACCGCATAAAAACAGTGCGCAACTGCACAAAAAACGTGCGCTAGAGGATTCGAACCCCCGACCTTTTGGTCCGTAGCCAAACGCTCTATCCAGCTGAGCTAAGCGCACATTTGTTATGAAAGCTTCACAACATAGAAAATTATATAGAGTTTTATGGAAAATGTCAAGAGAAATTTTAAATTTTAACAGAAATCCTCTTCACATTGTATATATTGTAATAGCCTGGAGCTGAACCAGATTTATAAATGCCCCCAGACTGCCCATTGCAAATTGGGTGTTGGCTGGGGGCATTTTGTAATTGGCTTTATAGATGGAAGAACGCAACACTATTATTCAGTTGCTCAATAACGTTCTTTAACTCATTTGCCTGTCCGGCAACTTCTTCGATGCTTGCTCTCAATTCTTCTGTAGATGCGTTTGCTTCTTCAGCGGATGCAGCGTTTTCTTCGGAAATACCGGATAGATCACTGACAGCATCCAAAACGCTGACTTTGCTATGGTCTACAATATCTACGGTCTCTGTAATCCGGATAACAGCGGCTTCTGCATCGGCGATATGATTCTCTACATCGTCAAAGCTACGGTTAACGCTCTTTAATGCATCTGCCTCTTTGCCAACCGCATCCTGGATCTGCCCAGCGATTTTGGTACATTCGTCTGTCTTTAAGGTGATCTCTTCTATAATCGACTGGATTTGCTGCGCAGAGGAATTGGACTGTTCAGCCAGTTTCTGTATTTCCCCGGCTACGACGGCAAATCCTCTTCCGGCTTCGCCGGCTCTTGCTGCTTCAATGCTTGCATTTAAAGAGAGCAGATTGGTCTGGTCAGATATATCCATGATCATTTGTGCGGCTGTCGTAATCTGATTGACTGCATCACTGACACTGGAAATACTTGTAATTACGTTTTCTGCACTGGATGTTGTATATGTATTGGCTTTCAGTAGCTCATCTAGGTTTGACTTCGCCGTATAGCTGAGCGAAGCGACATTTTCCGTGACCGTCTTGGTTGACTGGGAGTTTGTAGCGATTTCAGTAATGTTATTGGAAATCTCGCTCATATCAAAAGCCTGTTTTTCCACGGAGCTTGCCATGCTCTGTGCGCCGTATGCCAGTTCTTCCATGGTAGTGCTCAGATCTTTTACTGCTTGTGCGCAGCTTCCAAGGGAGTTGTCCACGTGTGTAACGGAAGCATCTACTTTACTGGCACAATTTAAGATCACTTGAATGACATTAATCAATTGGGTACGAAGCTTTTCGGCAGCCGCTGCAACTTCATATAACTCCCGGATCATATTTTTGTTTTGTACCTGGAAGTCTAGCTTGCCTTCTGAAAGCATCACGGTTTCATCGCGTAAAATCTGGATCCGTCTGGCAATTAATCGTCCAATCATAAAAGCGATCACGATGATGATGACTAGCATCACTATACTGATTATAAGGATATAAGACATATATGCGTTCATAGCATGGGAGAGTTCAGTGCTTGGCTTTCCGGTGAAGATCATGCCGATGATGTTGCCTTTATCTTCAATTGGGATATAGAAGCCGTAATAGTCTTTGCCGGCGATCTCAATATTCTTGGCAAAATAGGTATTGCCTTGTTCTAAGACGATTTTCTTTACTTCGTCGGAACACTGGGTCATCAGCATACGGGTGCCGTTTTCCTTCAGGATGGTTGTTAAATAACGGGTATCGCCATAGAAGAGCGTACACTCAATATCCGTTTTTTCTTTGACGAAATCAACCACGCTGATGCGGTCGTTTAAGTTGGCGCCTCCTTTATAGAGAAGATTCCCGGAGAGCCAGTACGAACCTTCATCCATGCAGTTAAAGGTTTCTAACAATGTATATCCGGTAGAGCGCAATGTGCCTTCAATCTCATTTTCCGTAGTAGTTTTCATGTAATTAGCCGAAGTGATGACATTTACGCCAATGGCTATAACGGTAGGCAATAAACAAAGTAATAGTAAGATAATGATAATGCTAGGCTTTTTCTTCATAGTTCATTTTCTCCTATATCGTAAGATTATTGTATAGATGTTGGAAAGACACTAAAATGTTGATATTAGCGGTGTTTTAGATACTTTTAGTATAAAGGCAATTTATTGGGATGGCAAGAAAAAATGCGAAAAAAAGGGAAATAAATGCGAATAAAGTGAACCGATCTGGATTCCTATGACTCTTATAGTCAGGTGCACCGAAAAGAGGAAGAGGATATGATGGAAGAAGAAATTCTGATAGAACAGTTAAAAGCCGGAAATAGGGAAGCCTTTGATGTGTTGTACGAAAAATATAAGAATATGGCTATCCGTACGGCATATCTGATTACAGGGAACCTTTCGGAGAGTGAGGACGTTGTACAAGAGGCGTTCTTAAAGGTATGGCTGTATCGAGGACAGCTACAGCATATTGGAGGATTTCGGGCATGGATGATGAAGATCCTGGCCAGAACAGCATACCGGGCGGCAAAGAAGCGGCGCAGGGAGTTTCCTGATGAAGAGGCTGTGAACAGGATGGAAGACAGAACGGATTCCTCTTCTTTGGATAAAGTAATGCAGTTGGAAGAAGCAAAGAGGCTTTACGGCGTGGTCAGGGCGCTTCCTGTCAGGTTAAGGACAGTAGTGATCTTGTATTATTATGATGGGTTAGGCATACGGGAGATCGCAAAGATGCTTGGGATTATGGAAGGCACAGTGAAATCTAGGCTATATACTGCAAGAAAGCGTATGGAGAGGGCGTTGGAGCCGGAGTAGGCGCTTGTGGGACCGTTATGTAATGGAAGATTCTGCATTTGCCAATATAGACAACAGAGATGAGCAGATAAAGGAAAGGAAGGATAGACAGATGGGGCTGGATTTTGACCGGAAAATCAGGGAAGCATTACGGGAGGCATGCCAAGAGGTTTCTGCTTCCGAACAATTGAAGCAAAGAATTCATGAAACAGTCAGATTGAAGGAGGATATATCTATGAAGAATATCAATATAAGGAAAATTGTGATCGGGGTAGCAGCAGCTTGTCTGCTGGTATCGGGAGTAGCGTTTGCGGGGAATACGGCGTATTTTTCATGTAGTGTGCCCAATGAGCCTGAATATGAGGCGTATGAGCAGATGGAAGAAGCAGAAGGCAGATTTGGGTTTGATGTGGAGCATATAGAGAGCTTTCGCAACGGATATGTTTTTGCAGGCGCTTCCATCGGGACTGCTTATGCACATGATGAGAACGGGCAGAAACTGTATTCGAATAAAACGATGGATATTGATTATCAGAAGGCAGGGGAGCCTGGGATTTATCTTACCGTGGAGAAACCGATGGAGAGCTTGACGCGGGAATTTGAGGCGGATGCATCCAGATCCTATGGAGACGTTACGATATCCTACTGGGAAGAGCAAGTCAGGATAGAAGAGAATGATTTTGTCGTGACAGAGAAGGAATTGGGGAAGGCAGAGGAAGAAGGAATAGTGGTCTCTACCCGGGAGAATGGGGGAAAGGCGCAGATCGCCAATCATGTAGAATGGGAAAAGGATGGGCTTCGCTATCAATTATTCGGATTTGATTTGGACCTTACCCCGGAGGAGCTGATGGATATGGCAGTAGAGATTATGAACGGGAATGAGTAAAGTCCAGGCCGGGATGGAGCCGGCTAGAGCAGGGACAAATAGGGAATTGATAAAGGGCGTGGCGGTGGCTGCGCTCTTTTTCTGGTTGCAGTTTGGATTTTTTCGTGCTAAAGTGTAGGGATGAAGATTTTGATAGAAAGGAAAGGACAGTGCGTATGCAGAAAAAACTGGCGGTCATTAATGATATATCTGGTTTTGGCAGATGTTCGATTGCCGTATCGCTTCCGATTATTTCTTATCTGGGGGTTCAGTGCTGTCCGGTGCCGACGTCTGTTTTCTCTAATCACACAGGCTATCCGCATTTTTTCTTCGATGATTATACGGATAAAATGCCAGAGTATATTTCGCATTGGAAGCAGCTTGGGCTTTCTTTTGAGGGCATTGCGACAGGGTTTTTAGGCTCGGCCAGACAGATTCAGATTGTAAAAGAATTCATCCGTTCATTTTCCAAGGAAAACACGCAGATTATCATAGACCCGGTGATGGGAGACTATGGGAGGCTGTATTCTACCTATACGCAAGAGCTTTGCCAGGAGATGAAACAGTTGGTTTCTTTGGCGGATATTACGACGCCGAATTTGACAGAATGCTGTAAGCTGACAGATACGCCGTATAAAGACAGCGGATGGAAGAAGCGTGAGCTATTGCAAATGGCGCAGGCGCTTTCCGCGCAAGGACCGGAGAAGGTAGTGATCACGGGGATCCGGCAGGGTGAGTTTATAGCCAATTATATATATGAGAAGGGAAAGGAACCTAAATGGATCCGGACACACCGGGTAGGGACAGAACGCTCTGGGACAGGGGATGTCTTCGCATCTGTGATTGCCGCAGACGCAGTAAACGGCATCGCGTTTGAGAAGTCGGTGAGAAAGGCATCGGGATTTGTGAAAAAGTGTATCTTAAAATCCATAGAATTGGATATCCCGAAGACGGACGGCGTGTGTTTTGAAGAAATTTTATTCCAGCTTAAGCGGGATTAATAGGATGTAGAGGAAAGGAATGGGAAGAAAATGGTAATTTTATATGAAGTGCATGAGAATCTATATGTGAATATGACGAACCGGTGTCCTTGCGCCTGTGTTTTTTGTTTACGGCAGACAAGAGATGAGATGAATCATTCCGGCAGCTTATGGCTGGAGCGGGAACCAAGCGTAGAGGAGGTCATTGCAGAGTTTGCGCGGTTTGATATGAGCAAATATCAGGAATTAGTATTCTGTGGCTTTGGAGAGCCAACAGAACGGCTAGAAGATTTACTGAAGGTGGCGGCCTATGTAAAAGAGAATTTTTCCTTGCCCATCCGCCTGAACACGAACGGGCTTTCTGATCTGCTCTATGGGAAAGATACTGCGCCGATGTATGCAGGACTGATCGACACGATCTCGATTAGCCTGAACACACCGGACAAAGAGGAATATTTGAAATTGACGCGAAGTAAATTCGGCATAGGCTCTCATGAGGCAATGCTGCGCTTTGCGGGCAACGTGAGCCACTATGTCCCTAATGTCATTCTCTCAACCGTAGCGACGACGATCACGCCGGAAGAAGAAAAGCGATGTCAGGAAATCTGCGACGGGTTAGGCGTGACTTATCGCATCAGGCCGTTCGAGGACTGATACTGAAGCTCGAAAGGATAGCCGTTTTTTTTGTTCTGCGCAGAGGAAGTATCCGTTTCGATGATGCAGAAAGAGTCGCTTTTGAGGACTTCCTTCATTTCTTCTTGTACGGATCCTGACATATGGGTGGAGATTTTGCGACAGATATAATCACCGGCAGGCAAGGTGCGGATAGCGTCCTGCTGTGCAAGAACGGTATCAGCCTGTGTGTTTTCTATGCTTATGCTGAGGAACATATACCGCGTCAAGTTCCCTTCCCGGTATTCATGCAGGATGCCGGACGGGTAGGATGCGCTGATGCCTATCTGCTGGGCGGTAACGAAAAGCTTGAGTATATATTGCCCGTAATATTTTGGCGTATCTATATCTTCTAATGGGACTGTCAGAATGGTGCGTGCGTCAAGCGTGTTCTGGTAGAATCCATCAGGAAGCAGGATGCCGGCTTTGTTCGGCGGAATTTTAGCCATGCCATTGACGGAGGTGGAAAGCTGCTGTAGGGTTTCTTGTAGAGCGCCTAAGCATTGATGGATTTCCATAATTTTCTCTTCGGCAAGGATTTTACCGTCATATAAAAGCTTCTGTAAGTTTATGGAATCATTATTTACATAGTGGTTCAAATCTTTTAAAGGAATGCCCAGTTTGATGCAAAGCGTGATCGCATCGAGGAGGTAGAGCTGTTCTTTGGTATAATAACGGTAATTTGTCTCCGTATTGACGAAAGCCGGCTTCAAAATGCCGATTTTATCATAGTAACGCAGGGATTTAATGCTGACGTTTTTTAATTTGGAAACTTTACCGATTGATAAATATTCATTCATATGGCGCCTCCTTTATAGAAGA
Organism: uncultured Lachnospiraceae bacterium; assembly: GCA_910578845.1. Classification (GTDB taxonomy): domain Bacteria; phylum Bacillota; class Clostridia; order Lachnospirales; family Lachnospiraceae; genus UBA3282. Next base: position 14,053 of record CAJTSL010000055.1, on the reverse strand, counting down.
GGATGTGGTTTAGAAACTCTGACCTTGTGGCATAGTTACATAGTATTACTATGCCATATTTTAGTAAAGAAGGCAATAGGAAAATGGAAGAAGGCTTGTAGAAATGCGGGAGAGGAATGACCTGTCAAAATCGGGAAGAGGATGTTTTACAGAAATCGGGCAGGGGCAAGCCTAAAGCCAATAAGGCCTAAATATAAGAGAAATATGGAAAAGCCGGAAAAGTTAGAAAAGATTAAGATTTTTGGCAGTGTTTTCTTTAGAAATCGGTGTTAGGATTGGAATATAGGCAATTGCCTAAGAACAATAGGAACCGGAAGGAGGAAGTCGTGGTGAAGAAAACATTTGCTTCTATTTGTATATGCTTATTGGCATTTCTTGTTACAGGGTGTGGGATATCTGTATTTGAGGGGAGCCGGTTAGGGAATGATAGCATGTTGGTTATGGAGTATACATGGTTTGATACAATAGAGGAACAGGAGCTTGTGCTTGCAGAGGGTGATGTTGTCTGTATAGATGTCGCCAGTGAATCGGGAAACGTTGCGGTTTCGCTCCGAAAAGGCGAAGAAGAGCCAATCTATGAAGAGAAAGAGATTCCTACCTCTACGGTTAAAGTCGATATCACGGATAGCGGTACTTATACAGTAACCGTGATAGGCCAAAGAGCCAAAGGAAGCATTATCATTACGAAAGAGGAATAGGGAGCCGGAAGGCAAGCTGGACAAACAAAAACGGCACAACCGATTTGCTGTGCCGCTTTTATTTTCAGTCATTATTTAGTAGTTGTTTTTCTGGTTGTTCTGCGCGTTGCTGCTGGAACTATTCTTAGAATTGTTCTTCTGGTTGTTCTGAGAATTCTGGCTGTTGCAGTTGTTAGCCTTGTCCTGCTGTTTTTCATTGTTCTGCGCATTCTGGTTATAATCATTCTTAGACATTTTACATACCTCCTGATTGATTTTTGTTACAGAAATAGTATTGCTAGATTTATCAGAAAGTATTCAAATGCAATATAGGTCTTTAGTACTATTTTTTTATCTATTTTTACCAAAATGTTTTCTAGTACTTTGGTACTATTTTAAATTGCAATTTTATACCAAACGTATATAATAGAAGTGTAGATAGAAATACCCCTTCATTTTCTATTTACAAACCCTTATATATTAATTATTTATACTCCCCTAAATGGCCCGTTGATTTTTCAATGGGTCATTTTGTGTTCCCTTGAAAAAGCTTGACGATCAACAGAATAACAAGCCCAACGATAATAACAGGCGCAAAAAGAGAGATGAGGGAAGTCGCAATGCCGATGACAAGGATCACCAGGACTGTGATAATGACCATCATCAGCCAGCCTGGCAACATAATCCTGCGCTCTATGCTCCGATTGCCTCGATAACCCCTTGCTGTTGCGTTATCCGTCACTTCATCATCAAATTCCCGGTTAGATCCATAACTTTCTCCGGCATGCTTGTTTGCTTCGATAATGCTCTTCGCCAATAGCCTGGGATCGCCCAGCTCAGCGAGCACTTGTTCTTCCGTCTTGCCTTTTCGTATTTCCGTTTCAATGTATTCCCGATAGAAGCGTACATTTTCTGCGACCTGGCTACTGCCTAACCCGCCTGCCAATGTACGTTGTAGTTTTTCTATGAATTCGTTTTTATCCATTTCCTTACGTCCTTTTTCTTGCTGTTTTGTTTCTTATTCCCTGTCCATTCCGTTGCCTTCGCTCATTTTACGCATATAACAGCCAGGGTTCTTTTTCATCTGCGCCATGGTCCAGAATGCCTGCAATACCATGGCTTCTTTATTGCAGTTTGCCGTATTCTTACCGCTATCGTTTAAGAGATTGTATTGTTCCATTTGCCATACATAGCAATCCGTCAGGGAGTATCCCGCTACTTTCATATAATCCGCGAAACCGTGATGCTCCAGGTAATAAAGGAATTCCCGATACATTGCATGATCTGTCAGCATCGTAATCCATAGTTCGTTACACCATTCCGGGGGCTTCCCGGCATATTCGCATAACATTTGCAAGCCTTCATATGCTTTCATCTTCTCTGTAGCGCATATAATATGAGACATTTTAACAACCATGCCTTTCTTTCGGGTAAGACAGTCAACATTGCCTATATGCTACGGCAACATTTTCCTTATCAGTGTATCATAATATTTTCCGTTTTTCTACGATCGCATTCTTAAATTTCTATTAAGATATACCAAAGGGGAGCTGTGGGATGCCAAGTGTAGGCGCTATTTCCCTGCGGCTTTCCGTACATCTTCTTTCGTGCATATTTCGTTGGAGTAGCGGGCCTTTTCATAAACGGCAGCAAGCGGCTCTTCCGAAAACAGGCGGCAGCATTCTCTGGCAGTGTAAGTGCTTATAGGATGCGTGGCGCCTTTTGCCGCCAGGCTTTTGTGCTTGGCCTGGATTTTCTGTTTATAGATCCGCCGGATTTTCTCCGTAGGGCTTAAGAAAAGGGGCAAATTCCTTGCCGACTTTTTCTCTTTCCGTGCTTCATACTTTTCCCGGATATCCCGTGCTTCGCCGTTTGTTTCGGCTGCAATGTGGCAGCGTTTCTTTGCGAAATGTTCTTTTAAGAAGAGAATGGAGCGAAATAGGGCAAAGCAGATCCCGGCAATCAGAAGAAGAGGCATGACCGTAAAGACTGCTTTCTCCAAAATTACCCAGAACATACTGGTTTCGCCTGCTTCCGGGAGGATGGCAAGCTGATTCATGCCGCCTCCTTCCGTAGAGCGTGGCAGCGGCGTATAATCATCATTTCCAAGCAGCAAGGCGAGTAAGGAAAATACGTTTTCCCGAAGCCAGACGATCCCTTTGCGGATTGAGGCAAAGATCCAGGAGAGCCATTCGATATTGGAGGCTAATAAAAGGAGCGCCATCCAGGAGATGGTGAATGCAGCAGAGAGCTTTGCCCCCGAAAGGAAGATTTCCTTGCGCGGGATATAGCCGGTGCTGCCAGCATTAACGGTCAGGAAGCGCAGATAATGTTGAAAGTAATATCTGATAAAATAGCAGGCAAGGTAAATGACAGCCATGCCCATGTAGTAAATATCCGCACCTGTATCCGTATGGCCCGCATAATGCAGGACGAATAAGGAGAGGGAAATAACGGCGACTGCCACCGCCGGGGCAATCGGCTCATCTAGCCGTTCTTTGCTCCGAATCCGTATGACAAAAGAATATACGGCGCATCCGATGCCATATAGGCATAGGAATACTTTTACGAGAACATGGGGAGCCGGCGCTTGGAAAAGAAGCGCAAGGCATAGGATATGGCTGATTGCCATGATAAGAAAACCGTTGGTATATCTCCTGATGAAAAAGAAGGATACTGGCAAGAACATGCACAATAGCCACAATGATACAGGAGGCGCAGCCACGCCTGATAGCATGCTGATCGTGCTCAGAATGGCAAAGAATGTCCAATGGTTCATCTGTACTGTTACAATGTCTGTCCAAGCGATTATTTTTTCTTGTTCCATAGCAAATCCCATGCCCTTTCTAATGTCTTAGCATTTTTTTATTTCCTATCATCTGAAATATGTAATATTTTAATATTATGACGCAATGTATCCACGACTTCCGGTTCTTCTTTTTCCAAAGTCGGGTAAAACCAGACGAATGTCAAATCCTGTTTTTTACAGCGGCTTAGGAGGCTGACGAAATCATCATAGGCATTAGGCGAGACCAGGAGCGTTATCGTCCCGTTAGCATCCTGCATGAGCCTTCTCTCGAAAAGGCTGACAAAATCAAGCGGTTTAGCAGCGGTATCGACTCTGGCAAGCGCCTGATAGATCTGCTGCATCTGGCCTGCGCCGGAGCCGGCTTCCACTTGCATGGGCGTACCGTTGGCGATATCCTGGCCATTGCCGAAGCAGGATACGCGGATGCCTTGATTCAGGTAAAAGGCGGCAAGCCCGGCGACGATCCGGAGAGAGGCTTCGACGGCGCCCTCTTTTTTGAGGATGCCGGTATCTTCTAAATTAAAGAAAATACGGATTGTCTGTAAAGAGGTGTAATTTTTCTGGTTGACCTTTAATTCTCCCGTTTTAGCGGTAGCTTTCCAATTGATGCTGCGCATATCGTCATAAGGCTGGTATTCCCGGATGCCGCGGTATTCGAACGGATCTTCCACAAAACGGCGTTTCGCCAGTATTTCTCCATTGATCTGTTGCAGGGATTGTATGAGTTCTTTGGGGAGAAAAGGTCTGGGATAAACGTAAAGATAACGTTTTGTCGTCTGGCTCTCCACATATTCCGTGGAAAGGAACAAATCCGCAGTGACCAAGTCGATGTTCTGGATGCGGTAATAGCCTCTTTTGGCAGCGACAAATTCCAGCTTTCGGGTAATCCGTTCCTTGCCTCTTATCTGGAAGATATCGTTCCGGTAGTACAAATCGGTGACTTTTGAGCTTGCCGTGTCTGTGAACTCCAAATGCCTGTCGGTCTGGAATTTTACTTTCAGCATAGGGAGTGGGAGGCGCTTGCCGTTTTCGATAATCTCCGACAGAGTGCCTTTTTCTCCTTCAAACAAGCTTTTCTCAGCAAATTCCAGACGTATATGCAGATGCCTGTTCCATAAGATACGATATAGTTTTCGCTCTGCAATGAATAATAGGAAGGTAAGCAGAGCATAGCCGATTATGTTCAACATGTCTTAAAATCCTCTGTAGGCGTCTTGGTATGTTGTACGATCTTCTGGACTAACGATGCGCTCTCTTTGTCGTCACTCTGGCCAAATCCCATGATGATGCGGTGCGCAAGCACCGGGACGGCAATCGCTTTCACGTCGTCGGGAATGACATATTGCCTGCCCTGTAGCCAGGCATAAGATTTCGCGCAGCGCAGGAGGGCGAGGCTGCCTCTTGGGCTGACACCCATGGTAACGCCGTCTGCGTCCCGGGTCGCGGCAACGATATCCACCATATATTCTTGTACCGATTGATGTACGAAAACTTTCGCGGCTGCCTGCTTTACTTGTTGTAATTCTTCTAATGTCACAACGCCTGAAATCTGCGTAAGCGCATCTTTCTCCATGTAACGGGCGAGGATTGCCAGTTCTTCTTCTTTCGTAGGCAGCCCCATGGAGAGTTTCATCATGAAACGATCCATCTGCGCTTCCGGTAATGGAAAAGTACCAGCCGTTTCAACCGGGTTTTGCGTGGCGATAACGAAAAAGGGATTTCCGGGAGCGTAAGTCTCCCCGTCAATTGTCACCTGCCGCTCTTCCATACATTCTAATAAGCCGGCTTGTGTCCTTGGCGTTGCACGGTTGATTTCATCGGCAAGCAGGATATTGGTGAACACCGGGCCTTTGCGCAAGAGGAAAGCATTGCTTGCCCTGTCGAAAACGTTCAGGCCTGTAATGTCGCTTGGCAATAAATCGGGAGTAAACTGTATCCTTGAAAAATCGGCCTGTAAAGATTTAGCAAGTGCTTTGGCAAGCTTAGTCTTGCCTGTTCCCGGCACGTCTTCTAAGAGGACATGGCCGTCAGCTAAAAGCGCTGCTAATAATAGGCATACGGTTTCCTCTTTACCGACGATGACTTTATGGATATTGGATAATATTTTTTCAGTAACTTCATTACGAACGGGTGTCACTGGCATGGCCTCCTTCATGTATTTTAGTGTCTTTTCTACCAGTTTATATCGGATAAAGGGAAATGTAAAGTAGGTAGATCATGTTGCGCACAGAAAATAAAAAGATAAGCCGTCTTAAAATTTTCATGCGAAAACACCCTCGTAAAGATTGACAGAAAAAGAGCAACCCCTTACAATGGGTTTATGGAAAAAATGTATTTTATCGCGCCATGCCATTTTGGCCTGGAAGCAGTATTGAAAAGAGAAATTACAGATTTAGGGTATGAAGTATCCTCCGTAGAAGACGGTCGTGTGACTTTTGTAGGCGATGAGGCTGCGCTATGTCGTGCGAACATTTTTTTGCGTACGGCGGAAAGGATACTGCTCAAAATAGGAAGCTTTCATGCGGAAACGTTTGAAGAGCTTTTCCAAGGCACCAGAAACCTGCCTTGGGAAGCTTATATCCCGGAGGACGGGAAATTCTGGGTAGCGAAAGCAGCGAGCGTCAAAAGTAAGCTGTTTAGTCCGTCTGATATCCAGTCCATTATGAAAAAGGCAATTGTGGAACGTTTGAAATCCGTTTATCATATCCAATGGTTTGCAGAAAGCGGTGCCTCTTTTCCGCTCCGTGTATTCCTGATGAAAGACGAAGTCGTAGTCGGATTGGATACAACCGGGGAATCATTGCATAAAAGAGGCTACAGGAAGCTAACGGCAAAGGCGCCTATTGCGGAGAACCTTGCGGCGGCTCTGATTATGTTGACACCCTGGAGGCGTGAGCGGATTTTGGTCGATCCATTCTGCGGAAGCGGCACGTTCCCGATTGAGGCGGCAATGATGGCGGCGCATATGGCGCCGGGCATGAACCGTAGCTTCTTGGCGGAGGACTGGGGTCACCTCATATCCCGTAAAAGCTGGTACCGTGCGGTGGATGAAGCGGATTCTATGGTAGACCTGGATGTGGAAACGGATATACAAGGTTATGATATTGATGATAAAATGGTGGCGATAGCCAGGGAAAATGCTCGTCTTGCCGGTGTGGAGGAGATGATCCATTTCCAGAGAAGGGATGTCGGGCAGCTTAGCCATCCGAAGAAATATGGATTCCTGATCACCAATCCGCCCTATGGGGAACGGCTGGAAGATAAGGAGGCGCTTCCCGCGCTTTACCGGGCGCTGGGCGAAAGATATGCGGCGCTGGACAGTTGGTCTATGTATGTCATTTCTGCGTATGAGCAGGCTGAGGAGCATATCGGGAGAAAAGCGGATAAGAACCGTAAGATTTACAATGGGATGATGAAGGCATATTTCTATCAGTTTATGGGGCCAAAGCCGCCTTACCGTGAAAACAGGCGGTAAGGAAAAGATAGGGATGGGGATTTATATGCAACAAAATCAATTAATGAAAAGGACCGCTATTTGTACGGCGGTATTTGCTGTTTTTGCGTTTGCGCTGATTTTTTGCTTTGCTTCGCCCCAAAAAGCAGATGTTGGGGATGCCGGGCAGGAGGAAGTGGCTCACAATGACGTGTGGCATAATAATGACATGGTGCAGGACGTCCCATATGAGGAAAATACGGCGCCAGGTAACGGCAGAGGGGATGCCCAGGATAAGAACAGCATTATTTTCGAGCAAAATACGCAGGAGATGAATTATTTCTGTATCCCGATCCCTGCGGATGTAAAAGCAGAAAATGTCATGATTGAAAATCATTACATGGATAAAGAACTCTGGGTGAGCATTAAGCAGGCGCCGGAGGAAGATTATTCACAATTCTATCAGGCAAGAGGGGTATCCGGTAACAGAGGCGCTGTCGTAGACGGTTATTACGAGAGCGGAACGGATACGTTCTGGCTGAAATTCATGTTGACAGAACTTTACGAATATCATAGTATTTTTGAGGATAATCATCTCTATATTGATTTTGTTTCGCCCAAGGAAGCATATGACAGGATTGTCGTTATTGACCCCGCATATGGCGGTAGCGCTACAGGAGCCGTGTCGGGAGATCTAACGGGGAAGCAGGTCACATTGGATATAGTCCGCGCGCTGAAGAAAAAACTCGATGGGACCGATATGAAAGTGTACTATACCAGAATGGATGACAGCAATCCTTCGGATGAGAGCCGGATTGCACTGGCCAATGCGGTGAAAGCCGATATGATGATCCGGATAGAAGTGAATGAGAATGAGGACACCAAAGTGTATGGGACAGAAGCAGTGTATAATTCTAAATTCTTCATCCCTGGCTTTGGCAGCGTGGAATTGGCAGATTTACTGGAAAGAGAAGTCGTGACGGCAATCAGTGGCAAAGCGAACGGTCTTGTGGACGCTACAGAAGAAGATATTGTGATCAATCAGGCTACCGTCCCTGCGGCGACTATCCGGGTCGGCTATGTGAGCAACGGACAGGAAGTCATTCTGCTTGGCAGGGAAGATTATATTGAGAAAATTGCAGAAGGCATTTATCAGGCCATTCTGGCGGCATATGAATGAATATGCATGATAAACGCAGGATAGATATAAGGGAATGGTTTTAGATATTAGATATAGGCAATCGGTATTAGAAGGGGATGGAAAATGGCACGGACACTTGTTTTTGCAACCGGAAATGAAGGGAAGATGCGGGAAATCCGCCAGATCCTGGATGGCATGGATGTTGAGATCCTGTCTATGAAAGAGGCAGGCATTACAGCGGATATTATAGAAGATGGCGCGGATTTTACGGAAAACGCTATCATCAAGGCAAAGGCAGTGGCATCGAAGACAAAGCATATTGTCCTGGCAGACGATTCCGGTTTGGAAATTGATTATCTGCACAAAGAGCCAGGCATTTATTCCGCGCGTTATTTGGGCGAGGATACTTCGTATGATATTAAAAATGCGGATTTACTGAGACGGATGGAAGGCGTAGAGGAGAAGAAGCGGACGGCAAGATTTGTCTGTGCGATTGCAGCAGTCCTGCCGGACGGGGAAGTCCTGACGACATTAGGCACCGTCGAAGGGAGAATTGGCTATATGCCGCAAGGCGAGAACGGTTTTGGCTATGATCCGATTTTCTTTTTGCCAGAGCTTGGAGTTACTTCCGCCCAATTGACAGAACAAGAGAAAAACGAAATCAGCCATAGGGGAAGAGCGCTACAGGCAATGAGAGAAGAATTGGAAAAGAGGCTATGATGAAGATATTGATTGTAAGTGATACGCATCGCCAGAATAAGAATGTGCTTAGTGTGATTGAGAAAGTAAAGCCGATTGACCTGCTTGTCCACTGTGGCGACGTGGAAGGCGCTGAAGACATCATTGCAGAGGCGGCGGGATGCCCGGTCAAGATGGTACAGGGAAATAATGATTTCTGGTCGAACATACCAAGAGAACAGGAATTCATGATTGGGGATTACAAAGTCTGGCTGACACATGGGCATAACTATTATGTTTCCATGAATTATGAGATCATCAAGCAGGAAGCCAGGGAGAGGGAAGTGGATATCGTCATGTTCGGGCATACGCACAAACCGCTTATTTCCTTTTCTAAGGATGTGACGCTTTTGAATCCCGGGAGCATGACTTACCCCAGACAGGAGGGGAGAAAACCTTCTTATATGGTCATGGAAATCGACGCGGAAGGGGAAGCGCATTACACAGTTCAATACATATCATAAAAAAATTACAAAAGAGGTTGACAGACCTAAAACCATAATATATAATATGACTTGCGTTGTGATTTTAACAATCGCGATGAAGTTACCTCCGGGGTGTGGCTCAGCTTGGCTAGAGCGCCTGGTTTGGGACCAGGAGGTCGCAGGTTCGAATCCTGTCACCCCGATTGAAACCAAATATATATGCGGGTGTAGTTCAGTGGTAGAACACCAGCCTTCCAAGCTGGATATGTGGGTTCGATTCCCATCACCCGCTTTTCTCTGACAAGCAGGGAATACGTGTTCGTAGCTCAGCTGGATAGAGCAACGGCCTTCTAAGCCGTGGGTCGGGGGTTCGAATCCCTTCGAGCACGTTGAGGATAGGAAGCGGACGCTTTCTGTCCTGTTATGGTGGGTATGGCGCAGTCGGCTAGCGCGCCAGATTGTGGCTCTGGAGGCCGAGGGTTCGAGTCCCTCTATCCACCCTACTGTTTATAACAGTTGTACGTGGGAATGTGCTGGAAGCACGCCTGGTGTTATCTAATATTGGGCTATCGCCAAGCGGTAAGGCACAGGACTTTGACTCCTGCACTCGCTGGTTCGAATCCAGCTAGCCCAGTTTATACGGGCCACTAGCTCAGGTGGTAGAGCACTTGACTTTTAATCAAGTTGTCTGGGGTTCGAATCCCCAGTGGCTCATTTAAAAAGAATCTTTATTTTACTTATTTGGTAACCCGGAAATCTATGGAATGGATTTTGGGGTTATTTTTATGAACCTATGATATTTTGGCAAAGATATACAGAATAGAGAAAGAGAAAGAGAAAGGTACGGTGGTCAACGATGGAACAGACGAAAGAGAATAAAATGGGAGTAATGCCGGTCAACCGGCTATTGGTGACGATGTCGCTGCCAATGGTAGTATCCATGTTGGTGCAGGCGCTTTATAATGTCGTAGACAGTATTTTCGTGGCGAAGATCAATGAAAATGCGCTGACGGCGGTTTCCCTGGCTTTCCCCATCCAGAGCCTGATGATCGCGGTGGCGGCAGGGACTTGCGTCGGGATCAATGCGGTGCTTTCCCGCTCGCTTGGTGAAAAGGACTATGATAAAGTCAATAAAAGCGCTTGCAACGGTATTATTCTGATGGTGCTTAGTTATTTGGTCTTTTTGTTGGTTGGTATTTTGGGGACGGCGCCTTTTTATAGGAGCCAGACACAGGATACGGAAATCGTACAATTTGGCATTGATTATCTGACGATCATATGCTGTTGCTCTTTTGGCATCTTTGCCCAATTTACGTTTGAGAAGCTCTTACAAGCGACTGGCAAGACTTTTTATACGATGATCACACAAGGCGCTGGGGCGCTCATTAACATTATTTTAGACCCCATCCTGATCTTTGGCCTTGCAGGGATGCCCAAAATGGGTGTAAAAGGGGCGGCTGTCGCGACGGTAATCGGACAAGTGATAGCAGGGATCCTTGCCTTTTATTTTAACCATAAGAAGAATGAGGACGTCCACATCAGAAAAGAAGGCCTGCGCTTAGAAAAAGAGATCGTTGGGCAAATTTATGTGATAGGCATTCCGTCTATGATCATGCAGGCGATAGGCTCTTTGATGACGTATGGCATGAACCGTATCCTCATTTCCTTCTCGTCTACTGCCACGGCAGTATTTGGTGTATACTTTAAACTACAGAGTTTTGTATTTATGCCGATCTTTGGCATGAATAATGGATTGGTGCCGATTCTGTCATATAACTATGGGGCGGGCAGAAAAGACCGTTTCCTAAAGACGATGAAGCTTGGCATTATGTATGCGGTCATCATTATGCTAATCGGGCTCATCGTATTAAATGTCATGCCGGTAACGCTATTAGGGATGTTCGATGCTTCGGAGACGATGATAGCGATCGGCGTTCCGGCGCTCCGCACCATCAGCATCAGTTTCTTGTTCGCGGGATTCTGTATCATATGCGGCACGGTCTTCCAGGCGCTTGGATGTGCGGTATATAGCATGATCGTGTCCATTGCGAGGCAGTTGGTCGTGCTGCTCCCGGTGGCATATCTGTTGTCATTGTCCGGCAATGTCAATTATGTATGGTGGGCGTTCCCGATCGCAGAGCTGATGTCCCTGATGGCGACGATATTCTTCATGATAAAGATTAACCGAAATATTATCAGCCGTATTGGGGACTGAGGATGTGGCGTAAAATCTTGTCTAGAAAATGTTTTCATGGATAGTGCATTTCAAGGATTGACATATACGTATCTAAATGTTATGATAGCTAATGGATTTGTTAGATGCGGATGTGGCGGAATTGGCAGACGCGCCAGATTTAGGTTCTGGTGTCTACGACGTGCAGGTTCAAGTCCTGTCATCCGCATTAAAGAAGAGAGAATAGAAACAAGGCTTGATTGGTTCAAGTCTTGTTTTTTTGATGGTGCGCCGATATTGGTTGCTAAGTGAAAAGAGCGCCTATTTGCTTTTCATGTCATAGGCAGCTTTACGGTAAATATGCTGCCGCCTGCCGGATTGTCTTCTGCACTGATTTTCCCATGGTGTGCGGAGACGATTTCATAAGCGATGGAAAGGCCTAAACCAAAGTGTCCTTTTGCGCTACGGGATTTTTCTGCCCGATAGAAGCGTTCGAAGATATGTTTTTTATCGGCGTCTGAGATGCCGATACCGGTATCTGTTACGGTGATTTCAAAAACTCCCTCCTTATGGTCCCAGGCGAGCGAGAGGGAGATCTGCCCGCCATCCGGGGTATAGCTTACGGCATTGTGCAGGAGAATAGAGAGCGTTTGTGCAATGCGCGCACTGTCGCATTTGCAGCGGGGAATGGAATCTTCTGGTAATTGAAGGGACAATAACACCTGTTTCTTCTGGCATAGGGGCTCAAATGCTTCATATGCGTTTAGGCACAAAGTATCTAGCTGTGCCGGTGCGCATTCGATGAGGAAACGGTTGGTGCCGGTGTGGGCAAGCGTCAGCATATCGTTGATCAGGGCATTCATGCGGCGCCCTTCTTTCCGGATTGTCTGGAAGAAACTTTTTTGCTCTTCAGCGGTGGCACTTTCACAACACTCGCTGCTGGCGAGAATGACAGACAGAGGAGTACGCAGTTCGTGGGAAGCAGCCCCAATGAACTGCATCTGCGATTCATAGTTTTCTTGCAGCGGCTTTAGGAGCCTGCCTGTAAAAAGCCAGGAAAAGACAGATAAAAGAACAATCGTTATTGAAATTATCCCCAGGAAGAGAATCCTTTGACGGATAATCTGTGCGCGTAGCACCGTTAAAGAGCAGAGGATCATGATCTGCGTTGACGTGTTATTTTTCCCGATGTCAATACGGGAACAGTAATAGTGGCTCTGCTCCGTAGGAGAGCGGAAGGCGTATTCGGTATGCCAAATGTTGGAGTAAGTGTTGATATTTGCCACTGGGGCATCTGCGAATAAAGAGATATAGGCATCCAGGCTTTCTGCCAGTAAGGCTTTGCTATGAGAATGCATGCCATCACGTAGCGAATTATATAGGAAAGGGACGCCATTATCGATAATGAAAATGGAGTAGTCATTCTGTGCTTCCATGCGTGCCAGCCATTGCATGGACAGGGTGCTGGTCTCTTCCAGATTTGTAGCAATGGTATTGACATCTTTTTGAAAAGAATAGAATTGGCTATCATAAAGACTGTTTTCAGATACGCGCAGATAGAGAAGGGACATCAAAATCATGATAGCAGAGGTAGAACCAACGCATAATAGGGTAAAGAGCCAGTGTGCTTTATGGAACATGGAAAATCAGTATCCTTTCTTATCCGGAGATTGCCGTTGGATAATAAAATAACATATGTTTTACGGTGCGAGAAGGGTATATCCAATGCCCCAGATGGTCTTGATCTGGAGGGAAGAACCGATTGCTTTGAGCCGCCTGCGCAGAAAATGGATATAATTATCCAGATTGCCGCCTTCGACATCGCTGTCAGGCCCCCATACTTTAAGGAGCAAGGTTTCCCTTGCAAGCGTTTGTCCAGGGACACGCAAGAAGCTTTCTAACAAATCCGCTTCGCGCCTGGAAAGCATACAGTCGTCTGTAGGGCCTTTTAGGCACATCTCATTGGCGGACCATGTAATGTCGTGAAAGGATAAGCTGCCATTATTTTGCAATTGGAAGGTAGGAGAGCGCCTTGTAACGCAGCGGATTCTTGCCAATAGCTCTTCACAGTCAAAAGGCTTGACCAGATAATCGTCTGCGCCAAGATCTAAGCCCATGATTTTATCTTGTAGCATTCCAAGTGCTGTGATGAGGATGATGGGAGCATTAACGGAAGCATTCCGTAGCTCTTTTAAGACTTCGGTGCCTTCTCGTTCCGGTAGCATCCGGTCTAAGAGAATGACGTCATATATATTCTGTTTGCCGTAATAGAGCGCATCTTCCCCATTGTAACAGGTGTCTACATGATATCCTTGTTTGCTTAACTGCCATGCAAGCGCTTTGCTTAAGTCTTCATCATCTTCCGCCAGTAGAATACGCATGTTCAAGTTTCCTTTCTAAAAATTGTCAGCATTATGGGCCAAGGATGTTGTGGCCTCCTATTTGTATGGTATCACAAGAATCTAAAAAAATCCTCTAAGAGATAAAGAAAAAAGAAATTCTTAAAATTTGTTAGAGAAAGTTTAGAGACTTTTCTGATATTTTTGAAACTGATCAGTAAATAGGCGTTTGCGAAACTAAGTTTTGGCAACTGCGCATTGCGCAAAATAGACAAATCGTCGCAGGGTCGCTTTCGCTACATTATCGCTCGTAACGGT
>CAJTSL010000054.1 GCA_910578845.1 uncultured Lachnospiraceae bacterium | reverse complement strand
AAATAGAATTATGGTAGGTTATAAAAAAGTTTAGGAGAACATGGAAATGCAGAACTTACATTTTACAATGAATTATATGTACATGTATTACAGACGTACTTAGAAGTAATTGTGTTTCGATTGAATGCACAGTTACGCAGGTAGGCCTGATATGTCTGTGCATATAAATCGGTAGGTGTAAGTTGTAATTATAAAGCAAGTTTGTAATAGCCGATGGTTTTAGATGTGCACTGGACATATTGTATGTTTAGTGCTTTTTTAGTTTGGAAAGAAGGGTTTTATGAAATATTGTTTTGAGACAAGTGACATTGGCGGCATTTGAAAAAATGTATCAGGAAATGTTTTTTGGGAAAGGGTTGAATTATGGAAGTAACATTATTAAGGGCAAATATTGATAACGCAAAAGAGATACACGCTATGCAGGTTGAATCTTTCCAAGAATTATTGGAGAAATACCAGGATTTTGATACCAGTCCTGCAAGTGAAGGCATGGAAAAAGTAGAGGCACGATTGAAACAGGACTTTACATTTTACTATTTTATATGTATCGGACAGCAAAAAGTAGGAGCTATCCGTATTGTTGACAAAAAGGAAAGCGGGAAAAACAAAAGAATTTCCCCAATATTCATACTGCCGGAATTTCAAGGGAAAGGCATTGCGCAGAAAGCAATCCGGCTGTGTGAAGAAATTCATGGAAATGGAAATTGGGAGTTGGACACAATTTTGCAGGAGCCTAAGAACTGTCATCTGTATGAAAAAATGGGGTATCGCCAAACCGGCAAAACAAAGGTCATTAACGAAAGGCTTACACTAGTATTTTATGAAAAGAAGGAGGCAGACTAAGCATGAAGGTGATCATACTTGGTTTTGGAGGCTGTGCCTTTGTCCTACTCTTTTCCTTCTGGCGCCCCTTTCCCTAGTAATTCGTCCGTGGTTATATTAAAATATTCAGAAAGGATTGCTACTTCATAATCCGGTACGAAGCGGCTGCCCTGCTCGATGCGCAGGATTGTCAGGTCGCTGCACTCCATGCCAAGTAGCTGAAGCTTTTGAGCAAGGGCAGCCTGCGAAAGCCCTTCTTTTGTACGGAGCTTTCTTACTTTGGGGCCTATGATATTCTTGGAAGTGCCGTTCCAGTAGATTTTCATGAATTACATCCCCTTCTAAAGATGAAGTATATAAATTGATTTTACCGAAACAACGTGATAATATACTTCTAAAGATGAAGCGAAGAAAAAGAAGAGGACATAATAAAGATTGCACACGGACATCTGATGCGCTATACTTGAATGGCTGCGTAAGGAGGTATGGTATGTTTCGCATTGCAATTTGTGATGATATCATGGAAGAACGGGAACGGATCCGTTTGGTTTTGGAAGAAGGGCTAGACGCCTGTAATATGAAGGCTGAGATGATAGAGTATGAAAGCGGCGCTGCATTGTTAGCGGCATGGGAGGAAGCAAAGATTGATCTGCTTTTTCTGGACATTTATATGACAGAGCTTGATGGGGTAGAAACAGCACGCAGATTGCGGGAGGCAGGCTGCAAGGTGACAATTATTTTTCTGACGACAACCCCGGATTTTGCGATAGAGGGTTATGAGGTGGAGGCAGCAGGGTATATCATAAAGCCTTTGGAGGAAGAAAAGTTGCGACGGTTGTTAGGAAGGCTGTTTCAAAATGAAAATTCGGCCATGCTTACCCTGCGCCAGGGAAATAGTGTTTTCACCATCCTGCCGTCTGAAATTTTGTATATTGAAAGTAACCGAAATAGACTGCTCATCCATACAGTCAGGGAAACAATCCCTTATTATGGGCGTATGGATGAGGTATCCTGTAGGCTTCCTCAAAAACAATTCCTTCGCTGTCACCAGAGCTTTCTTGTGAATATGGATCGGGTTTGCGCCGCAGAGGATGACTTCCGTATGGAAAACGGAGATATGGTCCCGATTCGTGTGCGGGGGCGTAAGGCTGTCAGGGAAGCTTATTTTCAATATATCACGGAGAAAAGTTTATGAAGTATAGTAAATGGGTTTTGGCGGTTTGTGTTGCGATGTCATTTATGGCGGCAGTGTATGTGGGAGTGCGCAGGTTTGGTTTTCCGGCTAACTATAGTACGGTCGAAAAAATTGACAGCGTTTGGACATACACGACGGATTCCGGGCAGAAAGGGACGCTTACATTGCCTGCGATGTTGTCTTTGCCGAAGGGAACGGGAGAAATCAGGATTACCACGACTTTACCGGAGTGGACAGAAGAGGGATATGCGCTTCAGTTCATTTCTATAGAACAGACAGTAGAGGTCTGGATTGATGGAGAAAAGCGTTATACTTATGGGACATCGCCAGAAGATGAGGATTTTGTCTATCGTTCGGCTCATCATATCAATCAAGTGGCTTTGAAACAGGAAGACAGCGGCAGGGAAGTCATGCTGATCTATCAGGCGCCCTCTCTTTTTCTCCCCGACTTAGGGCGATTACGGGAGGTGCAGATTGGAAGCATGAATGATCTGACGCTTAGCCGGTTTGGCAGGAGCGCTCCTTATATGATAGTCAGCTTTTTCGTGATTCTGACGACGCTGCTGTCGCTGATCCTTCTGATCACATATCGGGGCATGCCGCTGCGGGAGAATTTGTCTATGTTGCTTCTTGCAGTAGTGGCGATGGTTTATCTGAATTCGGAAAATAATGCGCTCTGGTCTGTATTTCACCATTCCCCAGTGCTTCCGGCTCTGATGGATTGGCTTTTCTATTATGTGGATCCGCTTGTCCAGTTTACGGCATGGCTGGCGCTTTATGCCACAGGCTGGCGGCTGCGTAGAATTTGGCGCTGGATGTCGTTGTTCCTTGGAGGATATTTGATAATGACAGCACTGTCATTGACTGGAATCCTTAACTTCAATCTTGGGCGGCCTTTTTTTATAGTGGCCGGATTTCACTTTACTTTGCTATGGATAAACAACCATACTAGGCTCCGGCGTAAGGAGCATCCGGATTTTTCAGCGGCAGTGCTGGTTCTCTTAGCAGGATATTATCTGGATTACATCAAGTATCTGCTGACGCTCCTGCCGCTGGATGCAAAGTGGTTGTTGTTTCTACAGTTAAGGCTCCCGCTTCAGTTTTTTACTTGTATAGCGTCGGTCTTTTTCTCGGTTCTAGTGTTAAAGGGGACGATGGATCAATTGGCAAAGCGTAAAGCCGATATAGAAGTGGGGGCGGAAACGGCGCTCCTTTTGGCAGAGTATGCCAAGCAGCAATATGAGAGCATTGTGCAGAGAGATGTGTCTTTGAGGAGCATTAAGCATGATATGCAGTTTTATTTTCGTACTGCGTCTGCAATGCTCGCTGATGGGAAGATTGAGGAGGCAAGGAAGTATCTTGCAGATCTGGGGGATACGGTGGCTGTCTTACGGATTTCGTCATGGTGTGCGGATTATGTTGCGAATATTTCTATCGGCTGGTATGCAGATCAGTTCTCGCAGCAGGGGATCCCGTTTTCTGCTGATGTAGAGATACCGGCGCTCAGGGAAGAGGTTCACTCGGACATAAGCTGTATCCTATCCAATGCATTGCAAAATGCGTTAGAAGGATGTACAGGGCAGGCGGAGCCTTTTGCCAGGTTATCGGCAAGGGCCAAAGGAAACGATCTTTTGCTCAGGGTAGAGAACCGCTGTAGCAGTGAGCTGTCTGCGCTGCATGATTTTCCTACGACAAAACATGATGAAGGGCATGGGTTAGGCATTGCGAGCATGAAAGCTGCTGTAAAACGCCATAACGGATATTTCAACGCATGCGCAAAAGAGAAAGTGTTTCAGGTAGATGTCGTATTGTGTGGTGTGTTTGTAAGTTAGAATGAATGAAATTATAAGTATGTGCCTGTAGCGCTTTACATTGACGATTGTATCAAAAAACATGACGATTATACTGCGCCCCTTTCCAAGAGGAAGGGGCGCATTTATATTATTATAGAACGAGTGTTGGTCGGACTACGATCGGAAAGGTGGAAATGATTATGAATATGAATAAAACGACAGATGGAACCACATTGAGCATTGCTCTTGAAGGCAGACTGGATACGGCTACTGCGCCCCAGTTAGAAGCAGAGTTAAAGCAGAGCATTGGGAATAGCAAGAAACTGGTTTTGGACTTTGAAAAGCTAGAGTACCTTTCTTCCGCTGGGCTGCGGGTTCTGCTATCTGCGCAGAAGGTGATGAACAAACAGGGTGAAATGGTGATACATAATGTGAATGAGACAATTATGGAAATTTTTGAAGTAACGGGATTTATTGATATTCTAACCGTTGTATAGAAAAGAGCAGTAGTGTCGGGGCTTAAGATGAATCAAAAATGAAACAAGGCATATGAAAGAATGAGATAAAGAGCAAAGATATGATGATGACAGTAGAAAAACATATAAGCAGACTTAATTTATCACAGACTCAGATCGTAATGGCTGAGCAGGCCCGTCCGGGCAGTGCGCGAAATACGATTTCTTTGAAGCTCCATTTGCCGGATCATGTTCCGCAGAAGGTGAAAGAGGCGGTGGAAGCTGTGCTTGGCAGCGCGGATATTTTTACCGCCGCGCTTGTCTACAGGGAAGGCGAGTGGGTATTTGCCCGGGATGGAAGGAAAATTTCTGAATGCAGTATTGAAAAAGAACGGGATGCAGATCTGGCGGAAGAATATATGGCGGACATGGACAGGCGGCCTCTTCATATGGAGCAGTGTCTGTATCAGGCGGAAGTCATTCCTCTTTCAGGAGGTGGCATCTTTTTGTATGTGCGTTTCCACCATGTGGTCATCGACGGTTATGGTATGAGCCTGTTTGTACAGAAAGTGCTGGATTTACTGGCCGGTAAAGAGATTACCCGGTCAGTATTTTTCCAGAAGGGAATATATCGCCAAGAGGATGCCGTTAGCAAGAGCAATGCCGATGATAAGGGCGATGCCACTGGCAAGTGCATTTCCATTGGAGAAGGCACTTGTACGAGCAGGCAGCCGGATGGATTCTGGCAGTCTTACTTCGCAGATGCAGAGTTTGAGAGTGCTGTTTTTCCGCAGAAAGCGGATGGAAACAGATTCGGAAGCTGCCGGGTCTGCGTAGAGGACAAATTGATGAGGGAAGTGGAAGCGTTTGGGGAGAGAGAGGATGTTTCGATCCCTTATATTTTTGCGGCGGCTTATGCCCTTTATCTGTCCCGGGCCACGGGCAAAAAAGATGCAGTGTTCTTAATGCCCCGGTTAAACCGTACGCCAGAGCAGATGGATACGCTTGGCTGTTACACGCTGTTAGTCCCGGTGCGAGTGCGAGTGGAAGGGACGGATTCCTTTGCAGCGCTTTGCCGGAGGGTAAAGAGAGCATCAGGGGAGGCGTCCGCCCACAAGGGATGTGGATTTGACCGGATTCTTTCCGTTTTGCGTGATGAGAATATCATAGGAGAGTCTCTTTCTGAATATGTGTTCAATTTTTACCGCTTTTCTTTTCAGGCGGGTTTTCCTTACAGTGTCCGGTTCAGTGTGGCAGGAGAGATGTCAAACCATCTGACCTTTAATCTGTTTGGCAATGAAAAGAAAAGCCTGGATTTGCAGCCGGATTATCAGGAAAGCATTTATACCGAGGAAAAAGCCAGATATTTCTGCGATGCCATTCTGTCGGTGGTTGCCCAGGGGATCACGGGTGTCAGGGAAGTGCGTTCAGGACTTGTGCCTACAGCCGGACATACCGTGGAGAAACTTTCAGATATCACAACAGTGGGGGAAGCAGAGTACCGGCAAGTCACATCGGTGGCGGGCAAATCTTTCCCCATTGAAAAGGAGCTTACGATTCCTGCCCTGTTGCGGCGTGCGGCTAAGAAGCATCAAGACGCTCCCGCTTTGTATGCAGGAGAGCATGCTTTTACATTCAGGGAGCTTGATGAGATAAGCAGCCGGATTGCCTGTGGGATCAGGCGTCTTGGGGTAAGAAAAGGCGAGAGCGTCGCTTTTATGCTAAAACGGGATTACCGTCTGGTTCCCACGATTCTTGGCATATCGAAGGCAGGAGCTGCCTTTATCCCGGTAGACCCGGCTTATCCTACAGACAGGATTTCCTACATCATGGAGAATAGCGGGGCGTCTTGCCTGATCTCATCCCGGGATGTAGAGATCGCCAAGAGTTACGATTATATAGAAATTGATACGCTTTTATCTCAGGAGGCGGATCCTGCCATCTTACCGGAAATCGGGCAGGATGATCTTGCCTATATGATTTATACATCAGGCACCACGGGACGCCCTAAAGGCGTGATGCTCTCCCATAAGGGCATTGCCAACATTGTACATCCGGACAACAATCCTTTTAACAGAGACATCACCGGAAACTGTCACGGTATTGTAGCCATTGGCTCTATTTGCTTTGACATTTCCCTGTTTGAGATTTTCGTGCCGTTGATGAACGGCCTTTTTGTGGAACTGGGCAGTGAGAAAGCCATGACGGATGCAGGGGAACTGGCAGCGCATATCTTGCGCCATGGCGCGGATATCTTACACTGCACGCCCTCCCGGATTACGGCTTATCTGGCAAACGAGGCTTTTCAGAAAGCGTTGGGCAGCGTGAAAGCGATCCTGGCGGCTGGGGAGGTCTTGCCGGGCAGTCTTGTGAAGCGTCTGGGAGATACTTATAAGATACGGATGTACAATGGCTATGGCCCTACAGAGACGACCATCGGCGCCACCATAACGGAGGCAGGAGATGCAGTTTCTATTGGTGCGCCCATTGCGAATATGGGTATCATTCTATTAAATGGAGAGCGTGCCTTGGTGCCCTTTGGAGCTGTGGGAGAAATCTGTGTATATGGGAACGGCGTAGGGATCGGTTATAAAGACAGACCGGAGGAAACGACTGCCAAATATATTGACTGGAATGGCATCCGTTTGTACCGGACAGGGGATCTGGGATTTTTTTCCAATGAGGGAAGGCTTATATACTGCGGCAGGAACGACAGGCAGGTGAAACTGCGGGGGCTGCGCATTGAGCTTGCGGAAATCGAAGCTGTCATGGGAGAATTTCCCGGGGTGGCGACATGTTGTTGTATGATTCGGAAAATCGAGAAGACCGACCGTCTGGTGGGATTTTACACAGTATTGTCTAAGGATACCGTAGATGTGGAAGCGTTAAAGACTCACATGAAAGGGCGGCTCACTGCCTATATGGTGCCGGATGTATTAAAGGAACTTGCCGCCATGCCACAGACGCCTAACGGCAAGACCGATATGAAAGCGCTTGCGGCAGAACCGGTGGAATATGTACGGGTCTACCAAAAACCGGAGACAGAGAGGGAGAAACTGGTCTGTAGCGCTTTTGAAGAGGTGCTGTCCATAGAGCAGGTCGGGCTTTATGACAATTTCTTCGAGCTGGGCGGCGATTCCTTGAATGCAGTTACCGTTATGCTGAAAGTAGAGGAAAAACTGGGCCTTATGGAAAATCAGTTGGAGTTTGGGGATTTATTCCAGTTTCCTACGCCTGCTCTATTGTTAGAACGGATCTACCAAAAAACAGAAAGCGAGGAAGATGCAGGATTTCCGATAGAGGCTCTGGATTATAACGGATTAGACGAATATCTTGCCAGTCATACGAGGGGGACGGTCAGCCGTCAGCCTCTTGGGAATGTGCTTCTGACAGGAGTAACGGGGTATCTGGGAATACATATTCTGGTGGATTTGTTAAAGAACCCTGACATCTGCGGTAAAATTGTCTGTCTTTCCCGGCCTAAGAAGACTTTGACAGCCTTAAAGCGGGTGAAATCTTCTCTGTTCTATTATGCGGAGGAAGATTTCGCTGAAGGCCTTGGAGAGAAGTGGCTGGTAGCAGAAGGGGATATCACAGACCCGGATATTTTTGTGCAAGGATGCCCTGTCCCCATTGATACGATTATTAATTCCGCAGCCGATGTGTCTCATTTTTCCTATGGGGATAATTTGCAGAAAATTAATACGGAAGGTGTTAAAAACCTCATACGTTTTGCCAAAAGAGAACATGCGATGCTCTGTCAGATTTCTACGATCAGCGTGGCGGGCGTGACCGCAGGGGAGGCAGAAAAGAAATGCTTTAGCGAGTCGGATTTTTATATCGGGCAGGAGATACATAATCAGTATATTTATTCCAAGTATATGGCGGAATATGAAATGCTGCGGGCGGCAGTGGAGGATGGACTGAAAATCAAAATCATGCGCATCGGAAATTTACAGGGGCGTATCTGTGACGGGGAGTTCCAAATGAATCTTCATTCCAATGCTTTTGCTCGCCAGTTTTCTTCTTATATCAAGATGGGGGCGGCGCCGGAATCTGTCTATGAGGGAAGTGTGAACTTTTCGCCTGTGGATGAGACGGCTCATAATATAGTCGCACTGGCGGCTACCAAAGAGGATACGGCGATTTTCCATGTGTACCCGCCTACGGAACTGAGATTTGCAGATCTGTTCAGGGGAGCCGAAAAGCTAGGATATGCCATTGACGTGTTGCCGGATGAGAAGTTTTGGGAACTGCTACAGGAGAGGAAGCGGACGGAGGAAGGACGGGAACAGCTACAGGGGCTTATGACGAACGAACTGTCCAAAGGACGACGGGATATTCCGATCATACAGGACATTACCAATAGCTATTTGGAGGGTTTAAAGTCCGGTTGGAGCGCCATTACCGAAGCGTATTTAAGCAAATATCTGTCGGCTTTAAGTGGGATGGATTTATTTTAAAGGAGAGTGAAACGAAATGGTATCAATTGCGCTTTGGAGCTTTGCAGTTTTTATGGCATCGGTTTTTGCCGGGCTGCTGACGGGGATTACGCTTACCCCGAAGTATAAAGGGGGAGTAAGGGCAGTTGTCTGGACGATTGGAGCCATCGTGGGCTATATCATGGCATTTGTGAGTTATTCCATTAACCTGTACAATGACGCGGTGGGAATACTGGGCCTTTCTGTACTGGTGTGCATTGTGCCGCAGTTTCTCTATAAGGACAGTTGGTCTACCAAGCTATCCATTTCGCTGATGGCGTGCCTGATTGCCAATGTGAGCACCTTTATGTTCTGTGGGACTACCGATACCCTTCTTGGCCCGGCGCTTGGGTTCATCAAGGATAGCCCATATGATACGCCGAACCTGATTTTCTTTATCGTTATTAAGATTTTGGTTTATGCTATATTATCGGTTCTGTATGCCCGCTTCCTGAAGAAGACCATACATCATACTGTAGAAGCGGTAGAGGGGAAAATGGTAGTTTTCCTCCCGGCGCTGTTGATCTCGGTCGTAGGTTTTTATTTCATTAATCTGGTGTCAAACGGCGTGGGGATTTATCCTAATACGCCATGGTTCTTTCTGCTCTATATCACCGTGTGCCTGATCTTTGTGGTGGAATTCTGGATGATTTTCTATTCCATCAACCAGAGTGTGAAGACTATGAAAACGACGGCGGAATTAAACGTGGCCACGAATATCCAACAGTCTATGCTGCCATGTATTTTTCCTGCGTTTCCGGAACGTAAGGAATTTGATATTTTTGCGACCATGAATCCGGCTAAGGAGGTAGGCGGTGACTTTTATGACTATTTTATGGTGGATGAGAGACATTTCGCCATCGTCATGGCAGATGTGTCCGGCAAAGGTGTTCCGGCGGCGCTGTTCATGGTCATCGGAAAGACTCTGATCAAGGATCATACCCAGCCGGACAAGGATCTGGGGGAAGTATTTAACGAGGTGAACGAGCTTTTATGTGAATCGAACAGCGAAGGGTTGTTTATCACTGCTTTTGAAGGCGTGCTGGATCTTGTCACAGGGGAGTTCCGGTATGTAAACGCAGGACACGAAATACCTTTTATCTGTAAAAAAGGGGAGACTTTTCAGCCATACAAGATACGGGCAGGATTTGTGCTTGCCGGTATGCCAGGGATGCGCTACAAGTGCGGCTCCATGCGCTTAGAGCCGGGGGATAAGCTGTTCCAGTATACTGATGGCGTGACAGAGGCTACGAATAAAGATAATGAGCTGTATGGGATGCAGCGGCTGGAAAAAATTCTTGGTGAGAATAAAGACAAGTCCCCGTCAGAGTTATTGCCGCTCATAAAGAAAGATATTGATGATTTTGTCGGGGGAGCGCCGCAGTTCGATGATATTACCATGCTTTGCGTGGAATTTAAGGATTGGATGCAAAACAGTGGCGCTGACATATCCTCTACTGAAACCGATAAGGAGGTATTGTTATGAAAGAAATGACATTGGATGCAATTCTGGAGAATCTGCAAAAGGTTACGGCCTTTGTAGACGAGCAGTTGGAAAGCCTTGGATGTCCGCTAAAGGCGCAGATACAGATTGATATTGCGATAGACGAGTTGTTCGGGAATATTGCGCATTATGCCTACAACCCGGAAGTGGGAATGGCTACGGTACGTGTGGAAGTACAGGATGAACCGCTTGCGGTCGTGATTGCGTTTATTGATAACGGCGTGCCATATGATCCACTGGCGAAGGAAGACCCGGACACGAATCTGTCCGCAGAAGAGCGACAGATCGGAGGCCTGGGCATTTACATGGTAAAGAAAAGCATGGATGAGATTGCCTATGAATATAAGGATGGGCAAAACATTCTGACCATAAAAAAATCATTGAAATAAATGACTAAAAAAAAGATTAGAGGTGAATGGAATTGGAGGAAAAATTGGAAAAATCGACAGTACAGGTGTTTCATGCGGAAGAAATTATTCAGAAAGAAGGGGAAACCTATCAGGAAATGTTTAAGGTTTTGTCCGGTTCTGTTGCTTTATATAACCGATATGGTGAAAAAGACGAGTTTTTAATCGGGATATATTCAAAGTCCAAATGTTTCGGGGAAATGAATATCTTAACCGGAGAGCCGTCTTTATATACGGTCGTTGCATATGACGAGGTGCTTGCCATGCGAATTACAAGAGAGTCTATGGAGGAATTTGTCCGCAGCAATCCAAGGAATGCAATTGACATTATGCAGAATCTGACACATACCGTTAAGGTCATGCAGAAGAATATTGACCTTCTTCTGGATGATATTTATGAGAAACAGAATGTGAATAAAGTTAGAACAGAGGAAATAAAACGAAAGATTATGCAGTACAGTATAAGCGGTCTTCATATCTGACGGAATATTCATTTATGAGGGAATAGGTTGAAAAATTAGAGATTCTTCAACCCGCAATTTGAGCCAGAGTCGAGGATATGCATTGATCGCAGCCGGAAATTTGAGATTTCCGGCGCGTGCCGGATGGGGTATCCGTTTTATGGAAATCTTGCGTTATACAGGATAGCTGATGAAAGACAGGAGGAATAGAAACACCATGAGAAAAGGTTGCTTGAAAAGATATATAAAAATGTTGTTGGGTACAATGCTGTTGTCTGCGATCTTTCTTTCGGGATGTGCGAAATCAGATAAAAAGACAGAGATTGCTTCGGCAACTTGGTTAAATAGCAATGCATATACCATTGGCGTTCCGGAGGGGACGGACGCCATCATAGCAGTGGAAAGCGATTGTCCAAAGGCCGGGGTTAAATATTATTCACGGGATGTAGATGCGTATCTTGCAGTCCAGCAGGGCAGGATAGATGCTTTTGCCTTTGACAGGGTGATGATGGAGTTTGCCATTGGGAATGGTTTGGAGGGTGTCAAGATTCTGCCGGAAAATATTGGTGAGCCTGTGAATATCGTAATCGGGATTTCGCCCCAAAGTAATATCCCTGATTTGACGGATTCCATCAATCGTTTCTTAGCAGAGATCCGAGAAGATGGAACTTTGGATGATATGTACCGCCGCTGGGTGATGCAGATGGATAACACCATGCCCGATTTGCCGGTTCCTGAGAATCCGGCATTAACATTGAAGGTAGGGACTACCGGGCTGGTAGAGCCTTTCAGCTATTATGAAGGCAATCAGCTTACAGGCTATGATATTGAGATGATTTATCGGTTTGCCTATTGGCTGAACGCGGATGTGGAAATTAAGACTTCTGATTATAGCGGTATCATTGTAGCGGCTGAGACCGGAGCGATCGACTGTATTATGGCAAATCTGAATGCTACTGATGAACGGCGGGAACAGATTGATTTCTCAGATCCCATTTTTGAATCCTATACGGCATTGATGGTCCGGGATGGGGGAGGCAGTGGCGCAGAATTTTCCCGTTTGGAGCAGATGGAAGGGCAGACTATAGGAGCCCTGGCCGGATCTGTGTTTGACCAGAAGATTGATGGTCAGATTGATAACGTGAGTTACGCATATTATAACAGTATTACAGATGAGATCACAGCCTTGAAAGGCGGAAAAATCTCAGCGGTAGCATTAGATGAGCCAATGGCAAGATTGGCGGTATCAAAGAATACAGGAATTGCAATTATGGCGGAACGGGTTGTAGAAGATCATTATGCCCTGGTCTTGCCAAAGGGGAGCGAACTTACGGAACAAATGAACGAGGTTCTGGCGCAGTTTCGCTCCGATGGTACACTGGATGCACTGGCGTTAAAATGGTTCGGTGCGGATGATAGTGTTAAAACGCTGCCTGAACTGGATTATCCTGGGGAAGCGGGAACTCTGCGTTTTATCCATGATAATATCAATGAGCCTATGAGCTATGTGGGCGGCGATGGCCAGGATTTGGGATATGATGTGGAGTTAGTCATGCTGATAGCGCAGCAACTGGATATGAAATTGGAGATGACCTCTGCCAATTTTGACGCTTTAATGCCGTCTATCCAGAGTGGGAAAGCGGATGTTGTCGCCGGGTGTATTTCCATCACTCCGGAAAGAGAAAAAATGGTTGATTTCACAATACCATATTATGACGGCAGTGTGACATTGGTAGTAAGGGACGGATCTGATCTAGGGAGCATAGAAGATAACGAAGGATTTTGGGACAATCTGGCTGCTAGCTTTGAGCGCACCTTTATCACCGAAAACAGATGGAGATTGATTCTGGACGGTTTAGGGATTACCGTGCTGATTTCCATTTTCTCGGGACTGATTGGTTCTTTGATTGGATTTGGGATATGTATGCTCAGGCGCTCAGGGACAAAGCCTGTTGCTTTCATTGCGGCTGCGTTTATCCGCATCATTCAGGGGACGCCTATTGTGGTGTTTCTGATGATCCTATATTATGTGATTTTTGCACCGTTTCGCAATGTTTCCGCAGTTTTAGTGGCAATTATTGGATTCTCGATTAATTTCGGAGTATATGTATCTGAAATGATGCGCACAGGTATTGACGCAGTAGACAAAGGACAGATTGAGGCAGCTACAGCGTTGGGATATAATAGGCTATTGGCATTCTGGAAAGTTACGTTCCCGCAGGCCGCACGCCATTTTCTGCCGGTCTTCAAGGGTGAATTTATTTCCATGGTCAAAATGACTTCGGTGGTGGGCTATATAGCTGTCCAGGATCTGACGAAAGTGAGCGACATCATACGCAGCCGGACATTGGAGGCGTTTTTCCCACTGATCGCCACCGCAGTTATGTATTTCGTGATTGCGAACGTGCTGACCATGGCACTGTCCTTCATACAGATTAGGCTGGATCCTAAACGCCGGAAGGGAATTTTGAAAGGAGTTGAGATACAATGATTACGATCAGGAATTTACGTAAGGAATACCCCAATATCACCCCGCTTAAGGATGTGAACTGTGAAATTGAGAAAGGGGAAGTCATATCTATCATTGGACCGTCCGGGACAGGAAAATCCACATTGCTGCGCTGTATCAACCGTTTGGAAACCCCGACTTGCGGCGAAATCTTGATGAACGGAGAAAATATCATGGATCCGAAAACCGATCTGCCCAGGATCCGGCGGAAAATGGGGATGGTATTCCAGTCTTTTAATCTTTTCTCGCATAAGATGATAATCGAAAATATTATGATGGCGCCCATGGATCTGTTAGGCCTTAGCGCGCAGGAGGCGTATGAAGAAGGAATGCAGCTTCTTAAGATGGTAGGACTGGCAGAAAAAGCCATGAATTACCCGGATGAATTGTCCGGCGGACAGAGACAGAGAGTAGCGATTGCACGGACGCTGGCCATGCATCCGGAGATTGTGCTTTTCGATGAGCCAACGTCGGCACTGGATCCAACCATGGTGGGGGAAGTGCTGTCCGTTATCCGCCGGCTGGCGAGAGATGGGCTGACAATGATGATCGTGACACATGAGATGAAATTTGCAAGAGATGTATCGACCCGCATCTTCTATATGGATCAGGGGATCATCTATGAGGAAGGCTCGCCGGAAGAGATATTTGATGCTCCGAAACGGGAACGTACCAAAATATTCGTGAAGAGATTAAAAGTATTTGAGCGTGAGATTACTTCCCGCCAATTTGATTACATGGAAATGAATACTGCCATTGAGGAATTTGGGCGTAAACAGATGATTTCCCAGAGGGACATCGTAGGTCTTCAGATCGTGTTTGAGGAGCTGTGTGTACAGACATTACTTGCCCATATGGAGGATACGTTTTCGATTCTTTTCTCAGCGGCAGTTTCCGAACTGGATGGTCATTGTTCTGTTACGGTCGTCTATAGCGGAGATCGTTTTGATCCCTTTGCCTGTTGCGCAGAAAACCTTTCTGTAAAATTATTGGCTGGGAGGGCGAAGGAATACCATCACTGCTATGAGGATGGAAAAAATAAATTGGAAATAAATCTATAATGTAATATGATTTGTCCCGCTTGTGGCACACCACATTACGGCCAGACAACCAATCTCTATATCGTTTCGCCACCGATAGATCTATCCTAAACCGTGGCGGCTTAGAGAGGGATTATGGAAGGCTTAGGTTGTTTATCCAGTCCCCA
Source organism: uncultured Lachnospiraceae bacterium (assembly GCA_910578845.1). GTDB lineage: Bacteria > Bacillota > Clostridia > Lachnospirales > Lachnospiraceae > UBA3282. Next base: position 7,408 of record CAJTSL010000054.1, on the reverse strand, counting down.
TTCTTCGTAAAAGAGAGGAAAAGGATATGTGCTTAATGAAGATAGCGTTCAGTCATTAAATTGTCACTTTAATTTGCTATAATAGATAGGCAATTGTTTACGATACTATAGCCGGCAGGGAGTTTGCCTGTAAGTGCGTAAGGATAAAACGAAAAGGTGGGAATGGCATGATTGATTTATATTATATTGAGGATGATCCTAATATTGCATCTGTTGTAAAAGAATATCTGGGACAGAAAGGATTTAAGGTAACGGTCTGTGCAACGCATACACAGGCAAGGCAGGCATTGCAAGCGCATGTCCCAACATTTGTTCTATTAGACTGGAATATGCCGGATGGGCGCGGAGACAGCTTATGCCAGTGGATCCGTAGTAAATGGAAGGAACTGCCGGTTATTTTCCTTACTGTCCGCGGGGACAGTACAGATATTGTCGCGGGATTTCAAAGCGGTGCGGATGACTATGTGGTAAAGCCGTTTGAATTAGAGGTATTGTATTCACGGATCCTGGCATTATTGCGCAGGACCGGTAATGTGGCGGAGCAATATCTTGCTTGTGACGGCATCATGGTTGACTTAAATTGCCATACGGTTTCCTGCCGTTCGGAGGAGATATTGTTAAGCGCAGTGGAATATCAGTTGCTTTTGTATCTGCTGCAAAACAAGGGAAAGACGGTCACCAGAGAAAAGATATTGGAACGGGTATGGGATGACAATGGAAATTATGTGAATGATAATACATTGACGGTCACGATGAAAAGGCTAAGGGATAAGCTCGGTCAGCCAAAGTGCCTGAAAACTGTCAGAAGCGTGGGTTATCGCATGGAGGATACGATATGAGCGGACAGAAGAATATCGTAATCACTTTGGGGTTGGCGTTATCGGTCAGCCTAATCGCTTCAGTTGTTTCTGTCCTAATGGCTTCTTGCTATTACAGCAGGCATCAGTTTGACCTGTTAAATGTGATCTGTAGCGAAGTGGCACAACAGGAGCCGGAAGCGGAAAGAATCATTTCTGCTGCCTTGAAGGAATATACAAAGGGAAATCTTGATGGTTTGGAGGAAGGCTCCGTTCTATCTACATTAGGATATGAGATGTCTGATTTTCCGGGTTCTGTTAGCGGACAGAATGTTTTATTTGCAGCAACCGGTTTTATGACAGGGATTTTGTTGTTACTATTTACTTTTCTGTACCGGAATAAAAAGGAGGCGATACGGATCCGGTCTTTAGCGGCATACCTAGAGCAAGTCAATATGGGTAAGGCAGTTATCCTTTCTGTTTCCGGGGAGGATGATTTTTCCAAACTGGAAGATGAAATTTATAAGACAGTGACATTTCTCTATCAGACGAAAGAAGCGGCAGTACAGGCAAAGAATGATTTTGCACAAAACCTGTCCAATATCGCGCATCAGATCAAAACGCCGATTACTGCCATTTCCCTGTCTGTCCAGATGATGAAGCAGGGACTTGAAGATAATGCCCGGGTTGCGCAAGCTACAGGCAATATAGATATTTATAGCAGGAAAGAAGCCGGCTTTCCTTTTATGTATCTGGAACAGATGAGGAAGCAGCTTTCACGGCTGGCTCATCTAGAAGAAGCGCTGTTAGTCTTATCGCGGATTGATGCCGGGACGTTGCTTCTTCAAAAGGATAAGGTAGATGTCTATACGCTGCTTGTGCTTGCGGCGGATAATTTAGAGGAGCTGCTTGTCAGCTCATGCGTTTCTGTTGACATCCCGGAACTGGGGGAAATGTTAATCATTGCCGATCTGGACTGGACTATGGAGGCGATGATGAACTTGATGAAGAACTGTATGGAGCATAACCCTGGGGGAATGATTCATTGTACTTATGCACAGAATCCGCTCTATACAGAAATTCTGATATGGGATGAGGGCGAAGGATTTGCCAAAGAAGACATTCCCCATCTCTTTGAACGGTTTTACCGGGGGCAGAATGCAAGTGAGGGCGGCATCGGGATCGGGCTGGCTCTGTCAAAAGAAATGATAGAACGCCAGAACGGCACGATAAGGGCAGTAAATAAGCCTGGGGGTGGCGCTCTTTTCGAGATTCGTTTCTATAGTCACTGAGTTGTAACTTTTGTTTGCTATACTGGTTATTGTAAAGGCTATTAGCGGCATGCAGAAGAAGGGAGCGGATGAAAATGGAGATTTTAAAATGCGAGGGAGTCAGAAAGGTATATGGCTCTGGTGGAAATCAGGTTATGGCGCTGGACGGAATTGATTTTTCCGTCAACAAGGGGGAATTTGTGGCGGTCATGGGGGCATCCGGTTCCGGTAAGTCCACCCTGTTGCATATCATTGGCAGTGTGGATAAGCCTACAGGCGGCAAGGTCACGGTAGACGGAACCGACATCTCGGGTTTAAACCAGACGCAGGCAGCGATTTTCCGGCGCAGAAAAGTGGGGCTTATATATCAGTTTTATAATCTGATCCCCACCCTCACAGTGCGGAAAAATATCCTGCTGCCTCTTGCCCTTGACAAGAAAAAGCCTAATCAGGAATATTTTGAGAAGGTGATTCGTTCTCTTGGCATTGCTGAGAAGCTGGAAGCTTTGCCAAACCAATTATCCGGTGGGCAGCAACAGAGAGTAGCGATTGCACGGTCACTGATCTACCGTCCGGCTTTGCTTCTGGCAGACGAGCCTACCGGGAACCTGGATCAGAAGAACTCCAAAGAGATCATTGACATGTTAAAGCTTGCAGGCCGCAATCTGGAGCAGACGATTTTGCTGATTACCCATGATGAAAAGGTGGCTCTGGAAGCAGAGCGCATTATCACAGTGGAAGATGGGCGCATTATCAGCGATGAGCGACGGAGGTAACGGATATGTGGAAAGAGTATTCATCGGGTTATATTAAAAATAATCGTGCCGCGAGCTTGTCTGTCAGGCTCTCGGCATTTATTGCAGCCCTGCTTTTGTCTTTGCTGTGCGGGTTGTTTTACAATGCGTGGAAATATGAGGTTGAGAGGATCAGGCAGGAGGAAGGCGACTGGCAGAGCCGGCTCATTGGAGAGCTTACCGGTGAGGACATAGGTTTGATAGAGAATTATGCGAATGTGAAAGACGTAGTAATAAGTGATAAGGGAAACGATGGCGTGGAACCGGTATTGGATATTTATTTTGACGATATGACATCTGTTTTTGCGGATACGCCCCGTATTGCCGAATTGGTCGGGATCCCACCGGAAAAAATTGTATATCATTATCAGTTATTGGCGATGTATCTGATCCGGGATGCGAGTGATCCTTCACCAAGGCTATTATTTCCGATGTTCATACTGGTAACGGTAATGGCATCGTTATCGCTGGTGATCATCATCCACAATGCGTTTGCCGTATCTATGAATGCAAGAATTCATCAATTTGGTATTTTCTCCAGTATCGGAGCAACGCCAAAGCAGATCCGGTCGTGTCTTTTGCAGGAAGCGGCTGCTCTTTGCGCAGTTCCGCTTATTGTCGGTAACCTATTGGGCACCGTATGCAGCATAGGGCTTTTGCATATGGTAAATATGTTGTTGGGCAGCGGTATCGAGGGGCGGCATAAGGCGGTTTTCGGGTATTCTCCGTGGATCTTTGCACTGACATGGTTTGTGACGGTTATGACCATAGGGATCTCCGCATGGCTGCCGGCTAGAAAATTAAGCAGGATGACACCGCTTACAGCGATTAAGAATACTGATGAATTGCAGTTAAAGCGCAGGAAGAACTCACATTTGCTGGCTTTACTGTTCGGCGTGGAAGGGGAGTTAGCCGGTAATGCATTAAAAGCACAGAGAAAGGCTTTGCGGACGGCATCGTTATCTCTTATATTTTCCTTTATGGCATTTACGATTATGCAGTGTTTCTTCGCTCTTTCTGGAATCAGTACAAGAGAAACGTATTTCGAAAGGTATCAGGATGTGTGGGATGTCATGGTTACAATAAAGGATGCGGAAGTGGATGATTTTGGGCTGACAGAGGCGATCCAGGGACTTGACGGGGTGGAAAGCGCCATTGTGTACCAGAAAGCGACAGCAAAGAGGCTTATTACGGAGGAAGAAATGAGTGAGGACATGAAAGCCTTCGGTGGATTTTCACAAGCTCCCGGTCAGTTTGTAACACAGGTTGACGGTGGATGGTTGGTCAATGCCCCGTTGATCATACTCGATGATAACAGCTTCTATGCTTATTGTAGGCAGATTGGCATTACACCAAGGCCTGATGGGGCAGTGGTATTCAACCAGATCCGAGATGTGACAAACCCGGATTTCAGGCATCCGACATTTATGCCTTATATCAAAACGCAGAGCAGAGGAGAAGATGCCGTAAGTGTTTTAAGGCGATCAGGAAATGAAGCAAATATGGCTAAGGTAGCAGTCCTTTCTTATACAGAAGAGGTTCCTGTTTTACGGGAGGCGTATGCCAAACTTGATTATTATGAGCTGGTGCATTTCATTCCGGCATCATTATGGAAAGAAATGAAAGGACAGATTGGGGGAATGGAAGAAGACAGTTATCTTTGTGTCCTGGGTGGAGAAAATGCGACCTTAGAAGAGCTGGATAGGCTACAGGATGAGATTGGCAGGCTTTTGGGCGGGGAATATGCGATAGAATCTGAAAACCGTATCCGGGAATATGAATTAAATAGCAAACAGATACAGGGATCGGAGGCTATTTTTGGAGGCTTTTGCATCTTGCTTGCAGTTATTGGCGTTGGCAATGTGCTGTCCAATGCGTTAGGATTTGTCCGCCAAAGGAAACGGGAATTTGTCAGGTATATGTCTGTTGGGCTGACGCCGAAGGAGCTTAGGAAAATGTTCTGCATTGAGGCGCTGGTGATAGCGGGCAGACCGATCCTGATCACACTTCCGTTGGCGGTCATGGCAGTAGGGTTCATGTTACGGATGAGCTATCTGGAAGTGGAAGTTTTCATGGCTGAGGCGCCACTGTTGCCGGTCATCCTGTTCATGTTAGCTATTGTAGCTTCTGTCGCGCTGGCATATTACCTTGCATGGCGGAACATAAGGAAAATCAGTCTGGCAGAGGTTCTCAGAGATGATACAATGATGTAAGATCAGTTTTTTAATAGAATTGACTTGGTGGATCAGCCAGCAGCCAGCTAGCTGATCCTATTTTGATATCCTTCAATCACCCAGTCATATTGTTTTAAATCTAAGCCTTGTCCGCAATATTCACATCTGCCGCCGTTTAGCAGCGACAGGCTTGCGCCGCAGGAGTTACAGCGATAGACGTTTACGTCGCTGATGCTCTGTGTCAGTGCATGAATGCTTTTGACAAGATTAAGCGTTAAGTAAGACTTATCCTGGCGCACTGTGCCGTTTTCGTATTTGGCTAACAACATCCCGACGTTTACTTGTAAATGCTGAAAATTACTGTCAGTCCGATAATCCATCAGAACGCATTCTAGTAGTTTACAATCAATTACAGTCCGGTACCCGCTGATGAGCGCCGTCATGTCGCATACCGCAAACGGTTCGGTTTCTTTTGCTGAATTCGCATAACAGATGCTAAGCAGCTTGTTGGAGAGATTCCCGATTAACGTTTCCAACGAGAAATGGCTGTCTACACTTCGTATTTTCCCAAGTGTCTGGTTAGTCTTAGCAGGACCGCCTGCCATGCTCTCCCTGGACTTCTTGCCGATAAAGATCATCAGGAATGCTACCATTACGCCGATTCCAAGCAGTGGGGACAGCATCATCATGGCACTGCCCGCGTTGATCCCAACAGCTAGAAGTGCGAATACAATAATGACAAGCGCCACATACATGGGCACAAAATGCTTATGAAGCGTGAAACCGTCTCTATGTTGGGTCCAATCCCCAGGATGATATACGGACGAAACTTTCTGCTTCAAGTCTTCAATATGGAACTTTGTCTGACAGTAGTCGCATCCGTCCACAAAACATTCCAGTGCGCCTTCCCAGCCGCAGCTTGGACAGATATAATTCCCGTTCATGCTTCTCGACTGGATTATATAGTATTCTCCCGGCGATTTTCTCCGCTCATCCGACCACACGCAGCGGTTTCTTTCATAAAAGGCTTTCCTGTAATTTACTTTATCGCTGATTTTGCAGATTAGGTTCTTACCGTCGTGGCTATAGTCCCAATAGGGATAACTCTGGTTTTCTTCCTTTACGTATGCCGTTGGCTTTATGTAATCATAATGCGCCGTCAATCCAAGCGTCATAAGCCTTCTTTTGTTAAGATAATGCGTATACCACAGATTCTGCGTCGTTGTCATAAATCCGTTTTCAGTGATCTGTGAGCTGTTATACCATGCCGTCTCTTCCTGCTTGTAATCATTGACTAAATCAGTCATATCTTTGTTCCAGATCTGACAGGTTGCGCTGTATTGTTTTTCGTTCAAGAAATGTGTTGTAACTTTTTTAAACTGGTCCCAGTCTTCTTTGAAATGATTTGCCATATCAATATCAATACCTTTCTATATCTTGTAAACTTTGAGGAGCAGATGGGTTCCTATTTGCGCCTATTCCCGCTTGCATATGTTCATTTTATCATATATAAGCGGCAAATGCTATCCCTTCAATGCACTCATGCTATTGTGATTGGTGAAAGGAACGAAAATTTAAAGTAATGACTGCATGGAACGTCAACGTATCGGAATTATAGTAGATCTGCATATTGCCATTATACTTGGCGACAACTTTGCGGATGCTTTTAAGTCCGAAACCATGCTTATGACTGCGGGGTATATTGATAGCCGGACTGCCGTTTTGCGTTATGAAAGGATCTGTCCGGCAGGAATTTATGACCGTCAAAACTGTAAACGGAGTTTTTGCTTTTTTGCTTGTACTGATTTCAATAAACGATTCCGGAATGTATTCAGCCGCTTTCATGGCATTGTCGAGCAGATTGCAGAACAAGGAGGTAAGGTCATTGTCCGCAATAAAATCAGTCGTTCCGCTTCGTATATCGGCGTGAAAAGCGATGTGATTGTCACTACACTGCTGCATATAGCGACATAGAATGGAGTTTAGCATTTCGTGGTCACATAGCCGGGAAGATTCTTTCAGGTCTGAGGAAAGTGCCAATTGTCGGATGTAGGCGCTTATTTTAGCATATTCCTTTTGTTCATTCAGCATAGCAATGGACTGTAGGTGTTTTTTGATATCATGGATCAAAATACGCTGGTTTTCATTGTGAGCATTCAGCATTTTATAGTATTTTGCCAAATCTGACTCTTTTTGAAGCAGTAATTGCATTTCTGTAAATTCCATGTTTTTCTTCTGATGATACTGATTGATTTCAAATATGAGCAGATTTGCAGTCAGTAAAAAAACAGCGCCCACGACAATCATCCAATCAAGTGATGATGGGAGAGAAACAGATTCACCAATACTGATAAAAGTAAACATAATAAAGA
>CAJTSL010000053.1 GCA_910578845.1 uncultured Lachnospiraceae bacterium | reverse complement strand
GGATCAAACTCTCGATAAATATGCCTCGCTTCGCTTCGCTTTAGCTTAGCCGTCTGATTCCGGTCACAAGACAAGCTTGGCTTCCTTGTTCCGTCTTACTGTTCTTTTCTCTGATAACTCTTTTTTTCCGCCTACCATTCTCATGGCAGGCTTCCTTCTGAATTTTCAGGGTTGCATTACTGTTCGTTTGTCAATGTGCATTCGTTGCTCTTGCTGCCCCGCCGCTTCACCGGCACGCAGCTTTTGTATATTACCACGCCTGATGGGCTTCGTCAAGGGGTTTTTGGAAATTTTTTTATTTTTTTCCTTTCCCCTTCCCTCACGCTCCTTTGCAGGGCCGATCCCGGCCTGCCGCTCAGGCGGTGGAGCTTCATTGTATCACTGTGCTTGCGCTCTTGTCAAGATGTTTTTTCAATTTTTTTATGACTAATTTTGAAGCATCTATAAATAATGATAAATAATGGGTACAGACATTTATTGGCTTCAAAAATTTTGAAAAAACAGCGCAAGACAAGCAATGGCACAAAAAAGCCAGACACCATGTCTGGCTCATAATATTAGTAGATAAAACGGAGAAAGAGGGATTTGAACCCTCGCGCCGCGTAAGCGACCTACACCCTTAGCAGGGGCGCCTCTTCAGCCTCTTGAGTATTTCTCCATAGCCTGAACTTATCCTCTACCAATATGAAATTTGCGCCTTCTATACAACGCAAGTGTTATTATACATAAGGCGCAATTATTTGTCAATGCTTTTGTATTGAAAATATTCCAGGTTTTCAGAAAATAGGATGTTACGCCAAATAATTCACACGCCCGTTCCTTTTCCTAGTCCGTTTTCATTACCATATCGTACAGATTATTCCCTTCGGAATCTATGACGACAATAACAGGGAAGTCTTCAACGGTAAGCTTACGGACCGCTTCCGTCCCCAGATCATCATAAGCAATCACTTCCGATTCCTTAATGGATTTAGAAAGTAAAGCGCCCGCACCGCCAACTGCTGCAAAATACACTGCTTTATGATCGACAATTGCATTTTGCACCGGAACGGATCGTCGTCCTTTCCCCACCATCCCTCTTAAGCCTAAACCCAGCAGGGTTGGCGTATATTTATCCATCCGGCTTGCCGTAGTCGGCCCCGCAGAACCTATCGGGCGCCCCTCACGTGCGGGAGAAGGCCCCATATAATATATGATATTATCCTGCAATGCAAAAGGCAGCGTTTCCCCTTTTTCTATTGCCTCATACATTCTTTTATGCGCCGCATCCCTTGCCGTATAAATTGTGCCAGTTAAATATACATAATCACCTGCACGAAGCTTTTCTGCATCCTGCGCGCTAAGCGGCGCCTTGATATGCTGTTCCATTATGTATCCATGCTCCTTTCCGTCTCTTACCCAGTAGGCAATTGCGAAACGGCTATTTTCAAAACTTAGTTGTACAAAATAGACAAGATCACAGGCAGGGTACTTTAGTAGCCAAAGGCCACATAAATGGCCTAGTGCTTAGACGCCGTATTCAGGCGTCTTATGCACCGCTACGAGCGATAATGTAGCGAAAGCGCCCCTGCGACGATTTGTTTATATTGCGCATCCGGCTCCCGTTTTGTTCATTTTCACCAGGTTCGTAGATTGAAAAATCATCTGATGCAATGATTTTTCAATCTGCAATTTGAGTCAGAACCGGGGATATGCCTTGATCGCATGTCATCGCAGTAAACTGCTCTGACATGGGGATTAGTATGAAATAGCCGTTTCGCAAACTCCTATCTAAATCACTCTTACTGCATGCCTGTTCACATGGCAGCATATATTAACGGCAACCGGAAGTCCTGCGATATGCGTCGGATAGGTATTAATATTGACCGCCAGCGCAGTAGTCGTTCCCCCAAGTCCTCCTGGGCCGATCCCGGTTTGATTGATTTTCATAAGCATTTCTTTTTCAAGCTCTTCCACATATGGCACTACAGACCGTTCATCAATCGGTCTTGTCAATGCTTTCTTTGCCAACAATGCGCATTTTTCGAATGTCCCGCCAATGCCTACGCCAATGACCATAGGCGGACAGGCGTTTGGCCCTGCATCTTTTACTGCTGTCAGAATTGCATCTTTTACGCCTTCTATCCCATCGGCTGGCTTGAGCATGAACACTCTGCTCATGTTCTCACTGCCAAATCCCTTCGGTGCGACCGTAATTCTAACCTCTTCGCCAGGCACAATTTCATAGTGGATGACCGCAGGCGTATTATCCTTTGTGTTCTCTCTGATAAGAGGGTCTTTGACTACTGATTTCCGAAGATAACCTTCTATGTACCCTCTTCGCACGCCTTCATGAATGGCATCTTCCAAAATACCGCCTGTAAAATGAACGTCCTGTCCGATTTCAACAAAGACAACTGCCATGCCTGTATCCTGGCAAATCGGTATCATATCTTCCCCGGCAATCTTTAAATTGTCTTGCAACTGGCATAAGATCTGTTTCCCCAATGGGGATCCTTCCTCATCTGCCGCTTTCTTCATTGCCACATCCATATCTTTTGCAAGGAAATGATTTGCTTCGATACACATTTCCTTGATTTTGTCCGTAATCTCCGTTACGTCTATTGTACGCATATCGATCCTCCCACTTACTCCGCTATGATCTGCCCGCATATTTGCGCAAGTTCATCCTGGGACATCTCCCTTGGCTCCCAGCCAATTTTCTGTCCATCATCTTTATAGCGGGGAATCAAATGAATATGGAAATGAAGCACCGTCTGTCCCGCTGTTTCCCCATTATTCTGTACCAGATTAAAGCCATCACAGTGTAGTTTGTCTGTCATCTGCTTCGCCATTTTCTTCGCAAGCAGCATAGCATGTGCCGCACAGTCATCTGGCAGTTCATACAGACTTGTAAAATGAGCCTTTGGCAAGATCAGCGCATGTCCCTTCGCCGCCGGGGCCAGATCCAAAATGACCCGGAACTCTTCATCCTCATATATTGTTTTCGATGGGATCTCCCCGCTTGCTATTTTACAGAAAATACAATTATCATCCTTCATTTTGTCTTATTCTCCCTTCTAATATCACTAACCGCATGATGAATAACCATATAAATAATTTATACAAACAGGAAAATCTGATCCAGCATCCTAAGAATCTTAAAGTCTCCTTTTAGCTTCATATCCCCCGCCATAAATGATCGTTGGAAAGATGTGGCGCCGGAAACAATCTCCTTCATGGAATCCTCGCTCATCTGCACTTCTACATCAAATTGACTGCCGTCTCCGTACAGACATTTCAACTGCGCCCCGTCAACTTCTATAATCAACGGTTTCTTTTTCTCATCAATAATAATTTTATATTTCGCCGCAAATCCTGCCTGCGGGTGAAAATGCGATTTCAGTTCTTCCAAAAACTCACTATAATCTTCCTTCTCGTTGTTCCCCATCAAATCGCGGAATAAACTGGTCAGTTCCTGGATATCCGCTTTCTGGCGCTGCACATAGCTATCATCGGAAGCATACTGGGATAATTGCTCAGACTCTTGCGGCGTCAGGTCAATGTTGCGTGGAATGGATATTTTCTGTTTAACTGCCTGATTACTTGCCGGTAAACATGGCATTTTCTGATTGATAGTACGATAAAGGTTCTCGGCTTTTTTCTCTATAATACGAAGATACTCTTCATTATCTTCCAAAATACTGGTGTCCGCTATATAACCACATAACCCGCTGCAAGGAAGCCCTCCTAGGATTTCCCACGCCGTTGCAAGATTAAGTTTTCCTTCCTGTTCACCGTAAGTCGTAGACATGACAATCGGGCACATGTATATTTCGCTGATTTTTTCTTTATCCCCATATAACCAGCACGCGTCTAAGAACTGCTGCATATATCCTCCGATCCCATACCATTCTATCGTTGTCGCAAGGATAATGCCGTCAGCTTCTTTCAATGTCTGTGGCAATGTCGTAATATTATTTTTCAATTCCTGTAAGCGGAATATTTCTACATTAACGTGCAATTCATTCAATACTTCTTCTATTTTCCCCAGTACATAAAGCGTCGGGTCATCCATTAACCCTCTGCCTCCGTAGTAAATATTGATTTTCATAAAAATGACCATGCCTTTCTCTATCTACAAATTTCTTTTGTTCTTATGCCCATCCTGTGTTCATCCTGCGCTGCGAAGCGCTCACACCGCATGGCTAAACATTTGAAAGCCGAATGTGCCTTTTTCAGCCTTTTCTGCTATCAGGTAACAATAGCCAATAGATGCCGGCTAATACAAATCCCGTCAATAATCCGCCAATATGCGCAGCATTATTGACAAAATAGCTCGTAAAGCCACTATATAGCGAAAAAGCAATTGACAATACGATCCTGCCTGTCGTGACATCTGCAATCTTTTCTTTATGCACAAGCGCCAGCATAAGAAGCGCTCCCTCTACCCCAAATATTGCTCCGCTAGCGCCTACCGACCCTATATATTGTCCCGATAAAAGCTCATACCCTGCCGAAAAAATATTGCCGGTTATGCCGCAGAGAAAATATAGCAGCACATATGGTACGTGCCCAATCTGTTTCTCTATCACATTGCCAATATAATATAATACCAGCATATTGCTGATAAGATGCTCTATATCTGCGTGCAGGAACATACTCGTAAATATACGGTGCCATTCCCCATTCTCTACCAGATCCATCACGCTAAAAGCACCTATATTATATAACAATTCGCCAGTAAATGTACATATAATAAATAAAATCACATTAAAAATAACAATAGTTATATTCACACCGGAAGATCTGATCAATTCTTTCACTTTATTCCGGTTCTTATCATATCTATTCCCGTCAGACCCTGCAAAGGTTTCCTGCTCATTCCCTTCATGAGCCGCCATCTCGCTTAAGAAATTTTCTAAAACGCTCTTCATGCCGTAGAAGTCAGCCGCCTGATTCTCATAAATGAGCAAACGCTTCCACACCGGATCAATCAGCCAGCAAAGCGGGTCACTACCACATAATTGCTTTGCTTTCTCCATATCCGGGCAAATAAGAAGAGAAAGTATGTGTACGTCTTTGGCTTCCTTTGTTCGGAAAAATCCCCGGATCGTTTCTTTGATATGCGCATACTGTTCTTCTGTGATATAGAGTCCCTGTTTATACTCAATAATATGCAGTACATTCACATAAGTATTTTCATTGCGGAAAAAAAATGAAAATTCCGGTAAATTGGATGGCACTTTAGAAAACCCCTGTTCTGTCAATAAACGTTCCAACTGCTCATATATCATGGCGATGTCAGCCTTATGGCATACCCTTTCCGTAATCTTTTCCCTTAGAATATAAGGGTATCATTTTCGATACGTCATGTCAATTAAGGCAGCGATAAGCGTCTGCTATTTTATAGCTGCATACAATTTAGGAAGAACTAAAGAAATCTTTTCACATCATCTCAAAAAGTATAAATGAAAATATTGCGTATCTCATTTTTCTACTATATAATGAAAGGAACGAATATTTTAACAAATCCTAAAATAATAATCCTGGGAGAAATATAGTATGCTTCATATTAAAACATTGGACGACGGTTTAGAAATATTTAAAGCTTTAGGCTCAGAAATCAGAATTGAAATTATCAAAATACTTTTGGAAAACCGTGGAATGAACATGAATGAGCTGGCAAGCAGATTGAATATTACGAACGGCGCATTGACCAACCACATTAAAAAGCTAGAAGACTGCGGTATTGTTTCCATATCCAATGAATCCGCAGGACATGGCAACCAGAAAAAATGTTCCGTATATCTGGACAAAATCTTAATTGACATGGACGCACAGGAAGATTTCAAGAATATTTATCAGACAAGCTTAAAAGTAGGACATTTTACGGATTACGATGTCTATCCCACTTGTGGCATTGCTTCTGGAACAGCGTTAATCGGAGAGGTGGACGATACCAGGTATTTTGCCCATCCCGGAAGGTACGAAGCCGATATTCTCTGGTTTACCAGAGGCTATGTAGAATATATCGTCCCCAACTTCATTCCCTGCGGACAGAAAATCGACCAAATCACAGTATCCTTGGAAATTAGTTCAGAGGCTCCCGGCATTAACGATGTATGGCCTTCCGATATTTCCTTCAAACTGAACGGCAAAAAAATTGCGACATGGACTAGCCCGGGGGATTTTGGCAATGTACAGGGGATCTTTACGCCTGACTGGTGGTATCCGAATTGGAACCAATACGGTCTGTTAAAGATCCTTGTCATTAATAAAAGGGGAACCTTCATCGACGGCCTGCAAGTATCTGACGTAACGATAAATGAATTTGATTTTGATTACCATAGTACAATTAAATTAAAATTGGAAGTGGAAAACGATGCCGAACATGTTGGCGGCCTTACGATTTTTGGGAAAAGTTTCGGCAATTATAATCAGGATATTGATGTCCGGATCAATTATAGTCCAATTGCGGATTTTATGGGGGAAGGAAACGCCCAGGACAAATCTGATTGTGAACCCCAGCCATTCTCTTAAACAACCAAAAACAGAACCATCGGCATGGCAATTCTTTCTGCATGTCCGATAGTTCTGTTCTATTTTTACCTTCTCTTATAACTTATTTTGTTATATTTAATACCACATTTTCTGTCTCACAGCGCATCCGCATGATTATGACAAGCTTTCTTCTAAGACAAACCTGCTCATGGACTCCTGTAATTCTTCCGCTTCTGTATTTAACAGCCTTACCGTATCAGCAAGCGTATTGACCTCTTTTAGCTTCTCTTGTACGACATCGGATACATTCTCGATGGAGAGAGCTATTTGTGCAGATAATTGGAATATCTCGTCTATAGACTGATTTACCACGTCTTTATTCTCCTGCATGTTCTTCATCTTCTCCCGGATAGAGCCAAGCACTTCTACTAGCGTTGTCACGCTCCCGCTTATAACGCCAAAAGTAGAAACCGTGTCTTTCAACATATCTGTCTGTCCATGGAGGAAATCTTCCGTCATCTTCGCTGCGTCAGTCGCCAACTGATTGCTCTCCTGAATGCCGCTGACAATTTCCCTTACCACCGTACCTGCTTCCATAGACTGATCGGCTAACTTACGGATTTCCGTAGCCACAACGGAAAATCCCTTGCCGCTCTCTCCTGCTCTTGCCGCTTCTATAGAGGCATTCAGTGACAGCAGATTCGTCTGCGAAGCAATGTCTTCTATTGTCGTAATAATATCAACAATCCTGGCTGATTGGATATTCACTTGGTCAATACTGGAAACAAGGCTCTCCGCTATTTCCGCAGTTTCTTTGGATTTCACGCTCAGTTCATCAATACCGTCTTTGCCTTGTTCCACGCAATGCAGCGCTTCTTCGATCTTCTGCGTCATTTCTTCCGATGCGCGGTACACATCGTTGATCTTCTCTGAGAAATCCGCCATTTCCTCCACACTTAATTCTGTCTGTCTCGACTGTTCCTTAACGCTTCCTGATACACTCTCCATAGAAGACGCTACTTGCCGCATGGAGTCTTCGATTCCGGTGGTAAAGGAAAAGGCTTCTTCAGAAAGCTCTTTCACCTGCGAGCCAAATTTCTGGTTATTGCCCACTAGGCCCTTGATCCCGCCGAGCATTTCATTGATGCTGCCTGCAAGCGTTCCAAATTCGTCCTTCCGTTTTACTTCTACTCTTTCCATCAGATTTCCCTGAGAGATATGATAAAGGGAACTGCTCATAGATTTTAATGCATTGCTAATCCCTTTCGATAACCAGAACCCACATATCACGGCTAATAAGGATGCCAATATAACGATGATAATCGTAATGTTCCTAATACCGCTTACTTCAGCTAAAATCGTGTTCTTCGGAACGAGGACACATACTTTCATACCCGTTTTCCCTACCGGTGCGCTGACAAATAATTGGCTCTTCCCATCCACCTGTATATATTCTGATACTACATCTTTCGAAGAAGCTTCCTGGAAAAAAGCTTTATCTGCAAAAAGCAAACCGTCCTGGCGCCGCGTCATCTTTATTTCATTATTTTCGCTTTTCTTTTCTTCCTGCAAAAGGAACTCACGTCCGTCTTCCGTTACAATGCCCCGGATACTGCCATCTCCAAGTTCCATTACCTCAAGCAGCTTTTCCATATAATTTTTATCTACATCAATCACCAGAAAGCCTTTATTGTTCTTGAACACAAAATGCATCATAAATGAAAAGGCATAGGCGTCATTATTCATGCCAAGCGCTTGGTCAATATACTCATGATTCCCTTTCCATGCATTTGAAGTTTTCTTGCTGTCTAACGCCTGTCCCTCTGCGGTTTCCATAAAAGCCTGATATGCGCCCTCCGGGAACCCCTTCACATTGGCTAAAAGGCTTTTCCCTCCCTGGGCATACACATAATAGTTTCCTATATAGGAAGCTGCGCTTTTCATGGCAATCAGATCATCGTTCAATCCATTCGCATAGCGGGTAGCTTCTGTTCCTCCCGCCTGGAACATATCATTATAGTATGTATTAAAATCTTCACTGAGATAGAATTCCACTGCTTTATTTGATATAGACTCACAAATAAGCTGTATGGAAGTACTTGTCGAAGATGCCGCGCTAATAACCGCATCTTCATACTTATGCATAACAGCCTTTGATGCCATCTGGTATGATAGCATCCCCAACAAAGTAATCAGTACGATCGCTCCAGCGAAAACCACCATCAACGAATTCGCTATTTTCTTTTCTTTTTTCGGTTTTTTTGTTGTTTTTCCTGCTTCTGCCGTCTTTTCTATTTCTGCTGTCTCTTCTGTTTCCGCTTTTGCTATTTTTTTAATTTTTGCTTTATATACTTTTTCAGTTTTTTTCGTTTTTTCAGCTTTTAAAGCCATATTTTTTTTCTTCACGTTTCTACCTCGCGTTATTCTTTCCACAGCTTTAGTCTTCCTGTCGCATCTCCCCGGGATTGTCAAAATCATCGTACTTTTCATCAATATGGTTCATAAAAACCCGATAGAAAAAGAAAGACTTCACATAAGATAAGAGCGCGAACCCAATAAAAACCATGATGCCGTTCGCTACCAGAGAAACAAGGTTCGCATATACAGCCACTCCTGTAATAACCAGCACGATCGCCGTATAAGGAAGATATCCTACGGCAAAAGCCGCTGCATTTCTTAAAAGTTCTCCTGTTTTCCCTTCCAGTTTCGCGAATACAGGAAAAATCCACATTGCCCATATCAATAACAAAAAAGCCACTACAGCGCTTACGATAAACATTGTTTTTCCAAATCCGGTTCCCATTTGGTACCAGAATAACAGATCTGCCGCCAATATCAGGCTACAGACCAATAATACAAGCCATACAGGTGTAATCTGGCGGAAATTTTTTTTGAAACTGGAAAAGAATCTTCTGACTACATATCCGTCGCCACAACGAATCGAAGTAATGCTAACATAATATGCCGCGGTAATAGCTGTCCCCGCCGTAACGACGGGGATGCAGCATATTATCAAGAGAACATTTAATAGAATTAAATCTGTCATTTTATTCAAGAACGCAATAACAGGTGAATTTGACATGACACAATCTCCATTTACTTAATACCGCTGATTGCCACTGATTCGATAATAACCCTCTGGAAGCAGAAGAACAGGGCAATCGTGGGCAGCATCGCTATCACGGAAGCCGCCATGATTAATGCGTAATCACTTTGAATGGAATAGTATGTATTAAACGAACGGATAACTACCTGCAACGTCCAGTTCGCCTCGCTTCTTAAGAAAATCGTAGGCGCCAGATAATCATTCCAAATAGCCATGAACCACAAGGTCAACTGCGTGCCTACCGCACCCTTCATCAAAGGGAAGAAAATCTGTGCGAAAGTACGGAAATACCCACAGCCATCCAACTTTGCAGCATCCATTAAGTCGTTGGGGATGCTGGTAAGGTTCTGACGCAGGAAAAATACCATACTGATATTGCCAAAGCACGGCGGTATAATCAATGGCAGAAGCGTATCTGTCCAGCCAAACTTCGTAAACATAACATATTGGGGAATCATGATAACCGCAAAAGGAATCATAATTGTCGCAAGCAAGCCCATGAAGATGGCTCCTTTTCCCCTAAACTCCATTTTCGCGAATGCAAATGCCGCAAGCGAAGATGTAAATCCGCCTATCAGCAATACCGGAATCTCCACTTTCACGGTATTCAAGATACCGGAAATGAAATTACCTTTCGCCATGACTTCCGAATATTTCCCCCATACCCAAGGATCCGGAATGACTCTTAACTGTCCTGACAAATACTGGTTCTTCGTCATAAAAGAAGTCATTACCATATAGAAAAACGGGAAAACCATGACTACGGCGCCGAGTGCAAGCAAAATAAAAACGATAATATTCATTGTTTTTTCTTTTTTGGATGTAATCCCGGATGATAACTGGTCTTTATTATTCTTCATTTCATCCCTCCTAGTCCATGGTCTTAACCCATTTATTCTGTCCGACAAAGTTAATCAACGTAATGATAAAGATAATAATCGCAAGAATGACTGCAATCGTACTTGCATATCCGAGCTGATAGCTTTCAAACGCTTTCTGATATAAATAGAATACGATGGTAGCTGCGCTGTATCCGATTCCACCATTCCCGGAAGGCGTCATGACCTGAACCTCTACGAAAACCTGGAAACCGCCAATCAATGTCGTTACTAATATGTAAAATGTTACCGGAGAAAGCAATGGCAGGGTAATGCTCTTAAACTTCTGCCAACCGCTCGCCCCGTCAACCATGGCTGCCTCATAATAGGAGCGAGGTATATTCTGAAGTCCGGCAAGATACAAGATAATCGAAGTACCCAGACCTTTCCATACCATGAAGATAATCATGGACACTTTTATCAGCGCTTCGTCACCGAGCCAGTTAGGCCCATGCAGTCCCGTCAATGTCTTGATAATCGTATTCAAAAGACCGTAGTCATAATTGTATACCCATGCCCACAGGATAGAAACCGAAACCAGTGAGGAGATAACAGGTACATAATACATCGTACGCAGAACCCTTACGCCCGGGATCTTACGGTTCATGCCCATAGCGCAAAGCAATCCGAGTATCATGCCGATAGGAATGCCGAGCAGATAAATAATCGTTGTCACAAGTGTCTGCCAGAACTTTTTATCCGCAAATAATTTCACATAGTTATCGAACCCGCAAAAGCGGTCCATCATCCCTTGAAATCCCTTTGCCCCATTCCATGTTGTTAAACTTGTTAAAATGGCAAAAATAATGGGGTAAAGCATAAAAATAAGAAATCCTAACGCTGGTGCCGCAACGAACAAAAGCCCCCATCTTTCTTCCCGTTTCGCCATTGCAGACAAATTAATTTTTTGTTTTTTACCCTTTCTCGAATCCATAAAGTCACCTTTCTTACCATCTCTGTTGATAAAATAGGTGCGGACAGCTTAGTCTGTTTCCGCACCTGTTTTACATTTTTACTGTCCGCTTGCCGCTGCTTTCATCTCATTGGCATTATCAAGCGCTGCCTGCATTGCCGGCTGTACTTCTGCACAATATTCTGCTGCAGTCTTTTCACCTGTCAATACATACTCGTAACCGCCGCTTAAGAACTCTTGCCACCAATCACCATTGTATGTATAAGTTGTTTCAACAAAGATACCTTCATACTTATCGGTTCCTTCAATATAGTTAAAGATAACGTCTACATTCTCACCATAAGGAATTGTGCCGTCAGCGATTCTGTCTTTGAAATCACCTTTTGCATAGCTCATGATGTTCGGAATCTGTAAAGAAGCTCCTGTCGTTTCACCGGAAAGCACTCTCTGTCCTTCAAGGTCTGTAGAGAACAGTGTAATTAACGCTGCTGCCGCTTCCGGATATTCCGTATCAGCAGAAACTGCAAATCCTACGGAACCGTTACGTGTCATGGATACGCCTGTAGAACCTACCGGCCATGCACAAAGGCCCCACTCATAAGGGAATGTATTCTCATCCATGAATGCGCCTACGTCCCAAGTACCACATGCATAGAAGCCAATCTGCCCGTCTAACCATCTCTGGTATCCGCCAAGAGCTGTATCCTGCTCAACAGTAGGTGTTACGCCATATTTACATGTCAGATCTGCAAAATACTGGAATGCATCGATGAACTCCTGCTGTCCGTCAATAACAACTTCCGTATAATCTTCATTCAGGAAATGACCGCCGTTTGTATAAATGAAAGCGTCAAGCGCCCACTGAAGAGCATTTGCACAGCCCCACTGGTCAATTTCGCCATCGCCGTCTTTATCAATTGTCAATTTTCCACATACTTCAAGGAATTCTTCCCATGTATATGGATTTGCCGGATCGGGATATTCTACGCCCGCTTCGTCAAATAACGTCTTATTATATGCAAATGCAAAAGTGGATAAATCTTTCGGTAAACAATAAATCGGACCGGAACCTGCTTCTTTTCCGTCATAACGGTATGCGGATGTGATTGCAGGCCATAAATCGTTGATCGTCTCTTCCGGTACATATTCGTCCAAAGGAAGAATATAACCGTCATCTACGTTCGCTGCAACCGTGTCAGGCCCTACATAGATAATGTCAGGCATATCGCCTGCTGCTTTATATGCAAGAATTTTCTGACCATATTCATCGGCAGTGGTAACTTCAAAAGTAACCTTTGCCCCTGTTGACTCCATAAACTTATCAATCAATGACTGATATACTGCTTTCTCATGATCCTGTGCATAAATGAAAACTGTGATGTCAGCATCGCTGAATTCACCTTCTACTGCAATATTATCTGTTGCAGATTCATCTACTGTAATCTGGGCGCCAACCTGCTCCGTTGTAGCCCCCCCCTCTGGGGTTTCTGTGCTGCTGTCGGTAGTCGCGGCGCTATCGCCAGTAGAAGCATCACCGCTGCCAGAATTCCCACATCCTGCCAGACAGGAAGCAATGAGCGCTGATGCAAGCAATACACTAACTAACTTCTTTTTCATGTTGATCCTCCTTTAAATTATTAAAGCTTTTTGCTTAAAGATACCGATTGGGTAAAATTTCTTATACAAAATTTATTAGCCGGCATTTTACACAAATACATCTTTCGCTTTTGTGCATTATGTATAATTGTTTCTCCTTTTACCCAATCTGTTATACACATAGTACAATGTAGAGCCTATCTTGTCAATATATATTTTAATTTTTATTAAAATATTTTTGTTCTTCCAAAACTTTTAAACTAAATTAGTATTATAAATACATAACCGCCCAAATTGTCTCATTATTTGCGCCTACGCCCATGAAACATCTTACGGCATTCCCAGCCTCGTCTGTCATATCCAAAATCACGCCGCTATAGGTAACGTCATTTTGCACAATATTCATATAGCAAGTTCCCTCTTCCAGTTCATAGCTTCCTGTAAATGCTTCGTTTCCTGATAGGGACCCTCCTTTTAACGTCACGGCTTTTCCTTCATGGATGTCCGCTCCAATATCCGTCCCATGATTTAACATATACCACTTGCCTTCCACATCTTTGCTACTATAGCCACCTTCTTTCAGGTCTTCGCCATTCGTTGAGAATGGCGCCGCAACATACCAGCCTTCTTTATTCAAGAACATTTGATGCACCCTTGGCTCATGGTACTCTGATCCGTTATCAAACCGCTGATGATAGAAAAGATATCTTTTGCCGTCTTCATCAATCAATGCCGAGCAATGCCCCGGTGCCATATAAGCCGTCTTTAAGCTCGGCAGGTGATAATTGCCCATCATTTTCACGCCTAACGCTGAATGCTCGGCAGTATATCCAAACGTATTGCCGGACGCGTCTACATATGGCCCGTCAACCTGCTCTGAACGGAAACAACGGATCTGATAGCCTCCCTCTCTGGTCAATCCGCCATAAGAAACCAGAAGATAATAGTACCCGGTCTCATCGTCAAAGAAAATATAAGGCCCCTCGCACGAATTATGTAAGCCACCAATCAAGTATTTACCAAAATAATGATCTACGTGCGCCTCTTCATCCGCCTCTGGATGGATCGGATAACCTGTCTGCTCATCAATCTGTAGAAGCCAGATTCCGCCCGACCAGGAACCATAGACCATCCACATTACGCCTTCCTCATCATAGAATACAGTAGGGTCAATGCAATTCGGGTAATTCAAATGATTATATTCCGCCGATTGTAAATAATTCGATACATTAACGTCTTCTCCCATGATCTCCTTCAGATTCGTATTGTCCACCGTCATAGAGGTAAACCCGGAATAAAGAAGCGTATCCACATAACTATACGGCCCCGTGATTTCGTCCGCAACAGCGAAGCAGATATTGGATGTCCTCCAGTCATGGCTGGTTGAGAAATACATCACCCATTTCCCCATCGCCTCATTATAAATCACGTCCGGCGCCCATACGGCATACCCGCCTTCAACATACTCCCCTACATAAGCAAAAGCGCTCATATCTTCATCAAACAGATTGTCAAAGAGCGGATTGTTCCCATTCACACCACTGGCAAATGATTTCCACTCTTTCAGGTCACTGCTTGCCGCCGCTTCCATATGAGAGCCAAAGATATAATACTTCCCATCTGCTTTCACAATAGAAGGGTCATGCACGGATATCCCCGCAATCGTATTACCCTGTGTAATTTCCGAAGCATCTTTTCCCTGAAGCTTGCCACATCCTGTAAGTGCTACGGCAAGAGCAGAAAAAGCAATCCCACATAATAAGAAATTTTTCCCTTTCATTTTCTCCTCCATAATAATCTAAATTATTTTTAATATCTATTAAACATTGTATACAAATAACCAAATTATTGCAAGTACAAGCGTGTAATTTAGATGTTTTTACTATTATAATTGCTAATAATTTCTTTTTAATTTATAATAAGATAAAATTATTGACGCATATTGATAGGAGGAAAAGACATGACGCAAATCCATTATCCACAAAAACCACCCACCGAACCACCAAAACCAGAGCATCTGACAAAAAACCGCGATCTTCCAGGATTGTGGATGACACATGACCCGGCAATTTTCCGCGATCCTGTCAGTAAAAATTACTATGTCTACAGCACAGGCGCCATCTGCAAACGTTCTAAAGACCTCCTTCATTGGGAAAGCCTTGGCAAAGTCGTAGACATGCCTCCGAAGGAGTCTGTAGACTGGACTAATAGTGACGATATATGGGCGCCTGACATTATAAAAACTGGCGCAGAGTATCGTCTCTACTGTTCGAATTCTTCTTGGGGCGTAAGACAGTCCTGTATCTTCCTTGCCGTTTCCGATAAACCGGAAGGCCCTTTTATCCCCAGAGGCTGCGTACTTAAAACGAGCGATTCTCTCCCTGTCAATGCCATTGATGCTAATATCATTGAAGAGGCAGATACTGGCGCGCAATATCTTTTATACGGTTCTTTCTGGGGAGGCTGTCATATCATTCTATTAGATAAGGATACTGGCATGGCTGCAGAAGACGGTATCGGAACCTGCCTGGCAAGACGTCCATCCTGGACAGATTGTTCTATTGAAGGACCATATATGATTTATCATCCGGAAACAAAATATTACTATCTCTTTGTATCTTATGGTTCCCTGAAAAGCGATTATAACATCCGCATCGGCAGAAGCCGGAAAATTACCGGACCCTTTTATGATTTCCAAGGGCGTGATTTAGCTGATTTAAATGATCACGATAACACGATAGGCCTCATGATTTCCTGTGGCTACCGATGGTTCGACGGTACTCCATATATGGCGCCGGGCCATAACTCCGTCCTACAAGATGATGATGGAAGAATCTTCCTAGTCTCCCATATCAGAGAAATGAACTTCAAAGACGAGCCAGAGCCATCCACCATGCAAATCCGCCAGCTATACCTGACTCCTGATGCATGGCTAATTGCCGCGGCACAGCCTTATGCAGGGGAAACGCTTCAAGCGCTATCACCCAAAGACTGCATCGGCAACTATGAGAGGATCGCGCTAACGCCATCCATTCCACAGGGGATTATGTGCGCTCACCCTATGCGCCTTATGGAAAACGGTCGCATGGAATGCTGCTCCGTCATTGGTACATGGGAAATGACTGGCAACCATACGCTGACTATCCAATACGGAAACATAACCGAATCCTTAATCGCCTCCCCCGCATGGGATAGGGAATTAGATCATCCAACTTTGATGCTCTCGGGACTCTCAGATCAAGGCATTTGCACATGGTACAAAAAGCGTCCTAATTGACTTCCATCCAGAAGTCTTCCCTCTCACCGCAGAATCCTGGCTCGTCAAAGAAAGAAATATACATCTGATGGATTTCTTCACTTGTTTTGACGCTATCATACACTGCCAATGCCGACACATAGCCTTTATAAGATTTTTGGAAAGGATCTCCCCCCAAAAGCACCTGACGGCAGGATATCATCGTAGGCACATCCACACGGTATCCTGCTTTTCTGCCGTTAATATAATAGCAAATCGTTTCACTGAAAGAATCATACGTTACGGCGACAAAGCACCACTTATGCAGCGCAATCATACGGCAGAACGTATCATGCCATCCGTTTGCCATATCAATATCTTCACTAATACGGTATATGCTCTGCCCTCCGCCAAGATATGGCACTAGAGACGCAAAGCCGTCCAGATAACGCATATATATGACGCTCGTCCATTCAAAAGCATCTTCCGGCCTCATCCATAACGTCAGCGTATAACTATTGCCCGCAAACAAATTCCCCGGATAACAGATCAGGTTCTGCCCGGTTTCCCCTCCCGGAAAATACACGCCGCCCCAATTATCGCAGATCCCAGGGACAATCTCCACGCCGCCTCCCCATATCTCGCCTGTCATAGAAGCATCCTCGTCAGATAAACTGTCTATGAAGTGGAACGATTTCTTATACTCTCCATGTGCGATCTGGTTCTGCGTATAATCCATATATTCTCCGAAAGAAAGCTGTTTGGAGTAAAAATCGCCCCCTGCCGCATCACATCCGCAGCTACTTAAGAAAATGACCTCTTCTTTATCAACAAGTCCCTGTGCTACTAGGAGAAGTTTTAAATCTTTTCCCAGCTTAATAATGGTCTTTATGATCTGTCTTCCTTTTTTATTGTGTATGTTCTCTTTGATATAGGCTTCGTCAAACTTAAGACTATCTACCGGAAGGCTCCTCAAATAACGGAAACTGGAAAAATCCTCTCCAAAATGAATAAGGGAAAGAGAAAATCCTAGATTTTTCAATTTTGTCATGGACAAAATCAGTTTTTCTATATCTCTAGAAGAAATCGCCTTTTCTTCTAGCATCAGTTCCAGTTCTTCCGCATCAACTTCATAGCGATCCATGATTTCCTGTAGGCGGCATCCCAGATTATCATCCAGGAAAAGCAGCCTGGACAACTGCACGCTGACTTTCTCCTTTTCCTCCCTTATAAGATGCATTTCCTGCAAATCTCTGCACACTGCCTCGAACACATATATATCCAGTTCCTTTATGAAACTGTTTCTTTCAAACAAAGGCCTGAAATCCCTTGTATCCCAGACAGTATCCTCATCCTTTTGCCAGATAATACGTACCTGAGATTGTTCTAACCGGGAACTTTGCATATGGAATATCGGTTGATAACGGATTTTAAATTGCCCATCCTTAAGCGCATGATCCGCATGTTCTTCCATTTCCTTCTCTTGCAGGAACTTCTCTTCCAGATCATTATAGAACAAATAACAGCTTTTTCCATTTTGTTTCGCTTCATACATTGCTGCATCGCTTTGGTTCAACAGATGTTCCAAGTCCGCATCGGCGGGCGCATTCCATACAATACCGATACTGATGGAGACAACGGTAAAAAAATCCATTTCTTTACCTTTTTTACGCATTTCCGACAAAATCTCTTCTGCGGTACATGCCACATCCTCTTTTGATCTCTTGCCAAAAATCACTATGACAAATTCATCTCCGCCAAGGCGCACTACAACAGCGCCAGGTGTACACTCTTGCAGCAGTTTCCCCGTTGCAACTAAGAGTTCATCGCCCGCCTTATGTCCATAAACATCATTTACGGTCTTGAAATTATCCAAATCCAGAAACATAAAATGAATGTTATCTTCTCTTAACATCTCTTCATATTTCTCATATAGGCCTTTCCGATTATACAATCCGGTCAAATAATCATAAATACTATTTTCCATTATCACTCCGTCACATTCTTTTGTGCCGTCCATTTATCATAGGGACAAGAATTTTTCTTAACCGCCGCGCGCAACTCTACGAAACAGCCACATGCCCTGCACATGCCGTTTGCCAGTAAATCACACTCCTTACAAATGGCAAGTCTCTTTTGATACACTCCTTGATTTACTTTAATATCCACATCTAAATTTGCTATATAAGCATGCAGATTTGCAAAGTATTCCTTTTCATCCATATCTATGGTCAGGCACTTCTTGCAAATCCGCCCTTCTGGCATCCGTGTTTCCTTCTCCATTAGTTCACACGGAAACTGATCACGCTACATGCCGGCGCTGTAAAGCTGAGCTTTCCGTCCTTCGTTTCAAAGTCGTTAAATACAGATTCTTTCACATTCTCCGGTTCGTCAAATGTATTATGCGCACACATCTTGCCCGTTAAAATCGCCGCTTCCACGCGAGAAGGCAACAGCTCTGCAAAAGATACTTCTACAGGAACATTTTCCGTTACCGATAAGTTATTAATTGTAATATTCACCGTACCGTCCGCACTTACAGAAACGGATTCGCTAATCTGAGGCACCTGGAACTCGTCTTCTTCTCCTATCGTTTTGTTTCCTTCTACAAAGCTCTCAACAAGATCTGCATCCTGGTGATATTTATACATATGGAAGACATGATAGGTAGGCGTTAAAATCATCTTTGGCCCTTCTGTCAAAATAACAGCCTGCAATACATTAACCATTTGCGCAATACATGCCATTTTCACACGGTCACTATGTTTATTGAAGATATTCAGCGTAATACCTGCGACCAAAGCATCCCTCATCGTGCTCTGCTGATACAAAAATCCCGGATTAGTGCCAGGCTCCACATCGAACCAGCATCCCCATTCATCCACCATCATGCCGATCTTCTTCTCCGGGTCATACTGATCCATAATAGCGCCATGGCGTTCGATCAGTTCTTCCATATAGGTCGCCCTAGACAATGTCTGATACCAGATCTTATCATCAAAATCGGTTGCGCTTCCTTTGTTCTGCCATCCGCCTGGATGAACATAATAATGCAATGATAAGCCGTCCATAAAACCAGGATTAGAGCCGCCTCCCGGCTGAGGCGCTGCCGTACATGTCTTTAGCACATTTTCTGTCCAGAAATAATCCGCAACATTCGCTCCACAACAGATTTTCTTAATCGGA
Source organism: uncultured Lachnospiraceae bacterium (assembly GCA_910578845.1). Taxonomy (GTDB): domain Bacteria; phylum Bacillota; class Clostridia; order Lachnospirales; family Lachnospiraceae; genus UBA3282. The sequence continues at coordinate 5,133 of CAJTSL010000053.1, read as the reverse complement.
GCATCTTTACGGTACTGCCTTATATAAGTCTGATATCTCCTATACAAATTGCCATAATACTCCGGCGTCATATTGCCGCCGCATCCCCAATTCTCGTTTCCTACGCCAAAATAATCAATTTTCCATGGTTCCTCATGACCGTTTGCTTTACGCAGATCAGCCATCGGGGAAACACCTTCAAATGTGGCATATTCCACCCATTCACTCATTTCCTGGACGCTTCCGCTTCCTACATTGCCATTTACGTATGTTTTACAGCCAAGCTGTTCACATAGTTCGAAGAATTCATGCGTACCAAAGCTGTTATCTTCCACAACACCGCCCCAGTGCGTATTAATCATTTTCTTTCTTGTTTCTTTCGGCCCAATCCCGTCTTTCCAGTGATATTCATCCGCAAAGCATCCGCCCGGCCAGCGAAGCACCGGAATCTGCATCTCTTTCAAAGCGCCCACGACATCTTTCCTCATCCCATTTACATTAGGAATATCGGAATTCTCGCCAACATACAGTCCTTCATAGATACATCTCCCAAGATGCTCTGAAAAATGCCCGTAAATTTCAGGTTCGATATGTGCCTTTTTGTTCTTTTCATTAATATACAATTTTGCCATACGCATTACCATTCCCTTTCTTAATTTAAGGGTTCTTCCGCCCTTTCTCTTCTCTCAATACTTTAGAACCGAAATACTGGTCTTCCTTGCTCATCCCATTTGATCTTCATCAGCATAGCATGACGGTTTGGATTATATAACGGATCCCCGACAATCTCTTTTTCCGTTCTTGCATGATATACCAGAATATCATTTCCATCTTCGTCTACTGTAAAATTATTATGTCCCGGCCCATAAATGCCTACCGATTCGTCTGAACATAAAACCGGATGCCTTTCTTTTCTCCACGACAGAGGATCAAGCAAATCCGCATCTTCATCAGCGGTTAACATACCCATACAATAAGCAACGCCTGTATCCGACGCGGAATATGTTAAGAAGATTTTCCCATTTCTTTTAATAACGCCAGGGCCTTCATTCACCCAGAATCCTACCCGCTCCCAATCGTAATCCGGCGTTGTTAATAACACTTGCATCGTCTTCAACTGGTAAGGCGTTTCCATTTCTGCAATATATAAATTAGAAATCTGTCTTCCTACGCCGGTTTTCTCTGCCCAGACATAATAGTACCTGCCTTTATTTTCAAACACTGTCGCATCCAGGGAAAAAGCGCGAAACGAAAATTCATCCCCTGGCGCACAGCCCATTTTCCCTTTCTCAACCCAGTTACCTGTCACGGGATCTTCATCCTTGCATTCTAATACATATGGTCTGATATCCCATATATTCTCTTTCTCCCCTGCTGCAAAGTATAGATACCATGCGCCTTTCACATAATGTAACTCTGGCGCCCATACATGGTAACTCATAATGCCTGTTTCATGTTTATGCCATATTTCTGTTTCTTCCGCCTTCTGTAATCCCTCTAATGTATCCGCTTTTCGCAGCACAATCCTATCATATTCCGGCACGGAAGCCGTAAAATAATAAGTTCCGTCCGTATGTCTATAAATATATGGGTCTGCTCTTTGTAAAATCCATGGTTTGTTATAAATCAATTCCTTTCCTTCTTCGCTCATTACGGTATCACGCCTTTCTTCTTAATATAATTAAATTTTAAACTATTATACTTTATCCTAAATTATATTGTATTAATTGCCATAAAGCAACTCATTTTTTGTCTTATAGTTCAAAAGATTGCACAAAATACGTTTCATATATATATTATTTTAATAAAATTACCTTATTTCTAGTTTTTTATTTACCCGTTGTTTGGCTCATGATATACTGTGGCTATGCTACTAGCAGATACAATTCATGTTCAAAATCAGGAGGTATTTCAAATGGCAAAAGCAAAAATGCTTGTTGACAAAAATTTTAAGCTTGCCGAAGTAAATAAACGTGTTTACGGCTCTTTTATCGAACATTTAGGACGTGCCGTATATAACGGCATTTACCAGCCGGGGCATCCGGCGGCAGACGAGGATGGTTTCCGTAAAGATGTACTGGAATTAGTCAAGGAATTGGATGTTCCCATTATCCGCTATCCGGGCGGCAACTTCGTTTCAAACTTTTTCTGGGAAGATAGCGTCGGCCCCAAAGAGCAAAGAAAGCCCCGCCTTGATCTCGCGTGGCGCACTTTGGAAACCAATGAATTTGGTCTTGGAGAATTTGCCAAATGGACGAAAAAGGCAGGCTCCGATATTATGATGGCTGTCAATCTCGGTACACGCGGCATAGCCGATGCTTTAAATCTATTGGAATATTGTAATCTGGACACCAATTCCTATTATAGCAATCTACGTAAAAGCCATGGCGACAAAGAACCATACAATATCAAAACATGGTGCCTTGGAAATGAAATGGATGGTTCCTGGCAAATAGGGCATAAAACTGCATTAGAGTATGGCAGGCTTGCCGCCGAAACTGCCAAAGCAATGAAAGAAATGGATCATTCCATTGAACTTGTCTCTTGTGGCAGTTCTAGTGTGGACATGTCTACTTTCCCAGAATGGGAAGCCGTCACTCTAGAAGAGACCTATGACTATGTAGACTACATTTCCCTACATAATTATTATGGCAACGCAGCAAACGACACGGAAGATTATTTTGCTAAGACACAAGATATGGAACGCTTTATCCAAACCGTTATCGCCACCTGTGATTATATCAAAGCCAAAAAGCGCTCTAAGAAGACCTTGTATTTAAGCTTCGACGAATGGAATGTATGGTTCCATGTTATGGCAAGCGATAGCGAAGCAATGAAGCGTAAGCCTTGGCAGATAGCTCCTCATTTACTGGAAGACCACTATGATTTTGAAGACGCCATTCTAGTAGGCTTAATCCTCATTACGTTCTTAAAACATGTTGACCGCCTAAAAATGGCTTGCCTGGCACAGCTTGTCAATGTGATCGCCCCTATCATGACCGAGAATGACGGCGGCGCATGGCGACAGACGATTTACTATCCTTTCCTGCATGCTTCTAAATACGGAAGGGGCGTTGCGTTACAAAGCATAATCACTTCAACCAAACACGACAGTTCGCAGCATACAGATGTCACAGATATAGAAGCAGTTTCCGTTTTCAATGAAGAAAAAGACGAAGTGACCATTTTCGCTGTAAACAGAAGTGTAAAAGAAGATGCCCTTTTTGAATCGGATCTCAGAAGTTTCGAGGGATACCATGTCATAGAGTATCTTGCTTTGGAAAATGACGATATGAAATTAACGAACTCTATTGCCGGTGAAAAGGTAGCGCCATACGCCAGAACCGACTATGAGTTTCAGGATGGTATTTTTACCACGAATATGAAAAAATGCTCTTGGAATGTCATCCGTTTAGGCAAATAACATCTTTTATGAACATCAAATAGAACAAAGCCGGGTCAACGATAACAGTAGTTTAATTTCCCAAAACGAATTTCGTCGCCCGGCTCTATTTCTACCGTTTCGCTTGGCTCCATACGAAGTCCGTTTTTATAAGTTCCATTCATAGAATTCATGTCTGTCAGGAGAATTTTCTCATTTTCTTTTTCAATGCGGGCATGAAGCCTACTGATGGAATCATCCGCCAGGACACAATCCACACACCCCGGCATCTTGCCAATTGTAAACGGAAATTGTGTTAAATGGATATGTTTCTTATTCTTTTTATCCAATGCATATAATTTATATTCTGCCTCTCTCCTACCTTCTTCCAGAAAGACGGTCTGACCATAGCGCTCCTCATAATCTTCCTGATACAATCCAGCGTCGCTATTTCTTCTATTGTTTTGCTTGCTTCCCCTATATACTGGCACATCTCCTGTCATATGGCTCCTGGCGACTGCCATATCCATATTCTTATCGAGCACATCCTTGATTACAATCTCTTTTTCGTCCCGGAATTCATCTTCAATATCTTCTAATAGCGCTTGTTCTTCCTCTTGCCCTTTCCTATTGCTACGATATGATAATAGGATCTGCACCAAAGAAAACACGAAACATAACATCAAGACCAATGCACAACAGACGACCATCATATATTCCTGTGATGTTAGCTCATAATGAAGATAAACCCAAAACATAGCGCCCATACCCAGGAATGATAAGATTGCAAAAACAATATAGAACATCACATTGGATTTCTGAGGAAATTTATATTGCGGCGTTGTTCTATTCCCGATCTCTTTTCTATCTTTCTTCTTATTTCTTATCTCATTCTCTTCTCCACAGTCCACTTCCTCTGACAATACATAGAGTTCACTTTCATTCGAATCTACATCACTACCTACAATACTTTCTCTATCAAAATAAGAACTGTCATAAGCAATGCCATCTTGATAGCCGTCTTCACCAAAACCACTGCCACTGCCTTTCTTTCCTGCTATATGCATGGCCTCCATAATACGTGCTGCACCAGGTTCGCCATCTTCTATGTCTTCAAACAAAGGTAAAACATCCGTTAGTGAAAAAGAGTGGCACGCCGACATATCATATGCCTGATAAACAAGATCTACTAATCTCTGGTTCCCATTATCAATATGATTCAATATAAAATCAAATAATTCTTCACAACTGTTATCTATTTCTTCCACTTCTCTTGGATAATAAAGTCCAAAATATTTTTGGGTTGTAAAATCATAATAAATAAAACCTGGATGCAACAATAGTCCGTCCTCTTCCATAAAAAACTCTCCCAGGTTATGATAAATATTGTCCATTTGCAGGAAAAAATCCTTTACTTGCTCATATGACATCTTTTTCCCCTGATAAAAATTTTCCATAGTAACTTTAGAGCTAATATCATAATAAAAGTAAACCGCTCCGTTAATATTTCTGACGGAACATTTCAGTATTTTCCCGATTTTATTAGAAGCAAGCATGCGATACCGGTAATCTTCACCCGCTTTTGTCTCTATGCTTTTTAAGATCAGGTAATTATGATGATAGTCTTTAAAATATTTTGCCTCTGTCATCTTTTCCTCCATTCCGAAGCGTTTTGAGCTGAGGAGGCGAGCAGAATTTCAAATTCTGCTCTGCGATTAATCAAAGACCCCGCTGCAAGCAACGGGGTATCAAACTTGCAGCGCTGCAGAGCA
>CAJTSL010000052.1 GCA_910578845.1 uncultured Lachnospiraceae bacterium | reverse complement strand
CTTCGTCAGTGACCATTGACGGTATATCATTCATCGTAACAGAGCCATGCAATCCTATGTTTTCACGTAAAATATCTTGCTGCACGCAGAGCATGCCGCCTATGTCCAGCCATGTCGTATAAGCCACTCCCTGCTCCTCGTCATACACCCTTTCCAGTTCCTTCTCCGGCATGCCACAGTATTCGTAAGGCATAAGGTAGTCAATCAGCTCAAACTCCCCTAAGCCTCCCATAGAGAACCTGCTCTTGCCAAGCTCCAAATAGCTTCCTAAGATGATGTCATGCAACAGATAGTCCCGGTACCCTTCCACTTCTTCCCACGACATTTCACCCTTCTCGCCCCAGATATATAGCTTGTCTAGCTTCTCATAATATATGAATTCTATCTCGCCCCGTATATGTTGGCTGTCATTTTCATCATAGATATAAAACGTAATATACAAAGGCGCATTCCTTCCTATCCCCGTTGGCTCTCCAGTATCTTTACGCAAATGGGAATGAATATTCCCCGCCGTTTGCCCATATACACTATCATGAGCCGTTTCATTATACTGCATGCCTATATACCCTTGTATCCTGTCCGTTTCTTCTCCAAATCTTGTAATGTTTTCCGACTCCTTCAAAACCAGGCAGTCATTTACTGCCATTTCATCGAAAACATTCTGAATGGAATCCTGCATGTCCTGAATCTCTTGCTTAGCCCTAAGCTGATCCGGGATTCTAATGAACAATGCTATCAACAAATATGCCAGGAGTAAAAATTTTATCATTCTAATCCCCCATTCTTGCTCAATTTGCAAATTTTGGAGCCAGGACGCTATCAGCGTCGGCACAAAGTTGCAATTGAAAAATCTTCTACCAGGCGATTTTTCAACCTATATCTGTCGATATCCTTTCTAAAAAATCTCTATCTCCATACCCACTGTGGTAAAAACTTCCTAATATCCTCTAATGTAACGCTTATCCACCCCTGCCACAATTCGCCTGTGCCATTCCGTAGCCAGACTTCTTCTTTTGCCTCATAATCATAATATGGAAGATGAATATGTAATTCCCCTCCTTCTATATAAAAATCTGCAACTCCTAATAATCGTTGTAATACATTGTCTGGGCAGTTCTCCAACATTTCTAATGTTTTTGCTTCTCCCTCTTCTCTTTTATACGATAATTTTGTGAGATTCCCTTTGACAAGTCCACTTGTCTTTAACCATTTAACAAACGAATTACAATCCAATCCCAAAATGTCTTCCAGTGAATCATCACTTATTACTCCTCCTATGTTCTCCCACTCTACCAGTATCTTCTCACTTACTGTATTAAATCCCGTCATATCTGCCTCTATTCGCTCAATAATATTACGATAACCATAATCTCTACTCTGCTGCACCTGCATACATCTAATATCTTTGCTATCCCAGACGACATATTCTACCTTGCCTTCAAAGCTTCCCTTATACCCTTCTTCTACTACCTCTGTTATATTCTTTTGCTGACTATTATCTTTTCCACAATATTCATAAGGCATTAGATAGTCCAACACCTCTAATTCTCCAAGTTTATTTTTTGAAAAACTGCTCTTTCCCGATTCAAACCACTTCCCCAGTATTTCTTCACATATGAATATTTCTTTACAATCCTCTACCTCTTCCCATGTAATGCCATGCTCTATAAGCTTATTTTCAAAATATTCCTGATAACTCATCCCAGCGATATTCTCTGGCATTTTAGCATCTCCATAAATATACAGCTTCTTATGTTCAGTGTTATAAATGATTCCTATTATTAAAGATGTCTCTTTCTTTACCGGGAACGTCAGACAAACCACATCAGTCCCTCTTATTGTGAGATGTTCCGCATCATTCATTTTGGCATATCCATCCCATATCATTTCATCAAAGACATTATTTATAATAAGATTCTGTTCTCTTCCTTTTACAAATATTCTCAACATAAAAATGACTAACAGCAAAATAACTATCCATATATAGTACACTTTTCTTTTTACCATGGCTCCACCCGTAAGAACCTTCCTATATCATCCGTTTGCACCGTTAACCATCCCTTCCACCAATCGCATCCATTCTTTACAAAACCAGGTTCTTTTGCTTCATAATCCCAATAAGGAAAACGGATATGCAAATATCCTGGCTCTATATAGAACTCACTCCACTCTAAGATTTCCTTTATTGTGTCTTCAGGGCAATTTTGTAACATCTGCTGTGTTTTCTTACACCCGCTCTCTCTATCTGCAGATATCCTCAGTAAATTTCCTTGTGCTTTTCCACTATTTTTTATCCAATCAACGAATTCATTGTTTATCGTTATTAAAGCAGATAATCTACAATCCACACCATTTAGCTGAACTACAAACCGTGAAGTTCCAATTTCTCGCCCAAACACATCATTTGAAATCATTGCTGGAAGATTAGCTCTAATATACCCATCTAAACGTCTATCATCATGTTGTATTTCCTGTTGTACACAAAGCAATTGATTTGTATCCACCCAAGTGATATATCTTACTCCTTGTTCATTTATCTCTGTTCTCTCCACTTCCCATTCTGGCATCCCACAATACTCATAAGGCATCAAATAGTCAACCACTTCAAACTCACCTAGATTGTCCATTGAAAACCGGCTACACCCATTATCCAGATAACTGTTTATGATAATGTCATAAAGCAGATAATCTCTATACGCTTCCATCTCTTCCCATGATATTCCTACTCTTTTCCCCCAAATATAAAGTTTGTCCACTTCTTCATAATATGCAAAAAATATATTGCTCTGTGTCCCGCCAGTTTCGCCTTGGATCCCAAAACTAAAATATAATGGCGCATTTATCGTTAATTTTGAATCATCCTGAAAACAAATTATGATATTTGATGAAATACCTTTATCCATATTTTTATACTTCATATCAATATAGAGATGATGCGGTCTATGATCTATCACATCATAAATATTTTCTGAATTTAGCAATGCATCTCCATTGTTTACCATCATTTCATCGAAAACATTCTGAATGGAATCCTGCATGTCCTGAATCTCTTGCTTAGCCCTAAGCTGATCCGGGATTCTAATGAACAATGCTATCAACAAATATGCCAGGAGTAAAAATTTTATCATTCTAATCCCCCATGCTTGCTCAATTTGCAAATTTTGGAGCCAGGACGCTATCAGCGTCGGCACAAAGTTGCAATTGAAAAATCTTCTACCAGGCGATTTTTCAACCTATATCTGCCGATATCCTTTCTAAAAATGCCTTTGTTGTCTCTTGCCCTATGTCTTCCGATGCTTCCTTATCAAGGAGGCTTCTCACTTTCTGCTCGCCCTCCTTCAATAGATCAAATCCACCAATCAAAATTTCTACATGAGCCAAGCCATTCTCAGCATTCCCATTTCCCATATTGCATAAAAATTCATTTTCACGCGTTGCCGTTCCCATTTCTAAAGATTCATAATATGTATTAACAGCTTCTACTGTATTCATATCTTCATCAATAATCAGAGACGATATATTGTAACCGTCTAAATCTGCCTTATAATCATCCTCACTCATTTTGCCATCCGCCAGTTTCAAATCACCCAGCCAACCAGCGAGGCTGGTTCTGTAATCATGCACTGTTACACCTCCTGCAACACCAGTTAGCAACCCCGTTGTTGTAAACAATATATTCCCTGACAGCAACGATAACAATCCAATTGTTGAGCCTCCCATTACGCCTGAGCCAATATCAGCGTCTGCATTTTCCAATGTAATTGTTGATGTCAGGATTTGCTGATGTGAAAAGTCCGCATATACAGGTTCTATTGTATAGCCGGCATTCGAGACTTCTTTATCAATATTCCCATATGTGCCAAAATATTGAGGATTATTCGATAGCCTTTGGTAATCAGATTCAGGGATACTAACATATTTTTGGTACAGCCGTGTCCATTCCTCTTCAAAATTACCATCCTGATCGGAAAGCTGAAAATACTTACTCCATACCGTCTTGTATGGATGTGTATGTCCTTCAATGCCACCATCTCCGCTCATATATACAGGATGGCATGCCGCTGGCCGCGACGTTATTTCATGCTGTGCCATCACATGAAAACGCAATGTATAATATTCACTTTCACTAAGCTGTAGCGTTTTGACAAAATAGTCTATTTCACTTACGCCTTCCTCTAAGCCATCATATATGCCTGCTGTTAATTTCCATTGCGCTCTATCCTTCGCGATATTATCGTAGTTTACTGATTCATTCATATTTGGCACTAATCCATTCCGTATCTCAATAAACCTATCTTCCGCCCCGTAACCATACGAGAATCCACCCATCAGCCTTGCAAACCGCCATGCCTTCTTTCTTTCAGATTCCTCTGGGTACTTCCTGTCAATCGCATATATTACTTTCAACATAATTGCAATCACTTCATTATCGAAGCCAAACATAGCCTGCATATATTTATAGAATTTCCTCTCGCTCTCCGTTAATTCCACCTGGCCTGTCGTCAATGCTCTGATATTCGCCTTCCCTGATATGCATAAAAGCTTTGCCAATCTGTGGATAGCCTCCTCCTCTTGACGCACGGACATTACTTTGCTCACGGTAGCTGGGTTTATCCACTGATCCGCAAACTTTGCCTTTGCCATACAGGGCATAGCGCCTCCGCATCCTTGCGTCGCAAGGCACATTCCAAATCCTTCAATATTCTCTCCTTTTATCGCGGCCTGTACAGGAGGGAACACTTTACTCCCAATTTGGACCATTGCATAACCCTCACCTGCCCTCAGCTCACAAGTCTTCGTTCCATTGGGGCATTTTAGCTCGGCTCCCGATACAAGAAACTGCTCTTCCTGGCTCATAACCATCCTACCTTTCCTAACTGAAACCATGTCTTTCCTTATGGCAATGTCTTATCCCTTACGGATGTAAGCATGTCTAAGAAAATCTTCCTGCCTTCCTTCCGGTTATCATATGCTGTGCTCAATGTCACCATTGTAAAACGATTCCCTATGGGGAATACGGACAAAAAGTTGATAAACGCTTCATTTATCCCTTTATTCACATAATACAGCCAATACCCGTTCACATTTCCTCCTTTGAAATAATGCCGTGTAGAGGTTTTGGTTATATCACTTCTTTCTTCCAATAATCGCAAGACCGCCAAAATTGCCGCTTTGGTCTGTTCTTTAGCCAACGTTTTAGACAGCTTATTAAATGTAATATCTATTCTTTTATCTGTATTTGTCAAAATAACCGCTGGCATATTGCTATATGGGTATCTGATACAATTCCTGTTTTCCTTAAACCCATCCGGAATGTATATTTCCATGTTAATCTCCCATTCTTGCTCAACTCGCGAATTTGGGCGCAAGCACAAGTTTGTGTCTGCCATCAGGCAAATTTGTGGCGTTCCGGCACAAATTGCTGGTTGGAAAATCTTTGATTTTTCAACCTATCCTCAAACAGGTTCATCCCTCTTCTTATCCTTTCCTACAAAAGACCAGTCAATAAACGTCTTCGGATACCGCTCCTTAGTTTCCCTGCACGTCCCAATGACCTGTTGCTCCAAATATCTTCCTACTGTTAACTGACAGCTCTCCTGCAATAAGCGGTTGCTTTTCTCAATAGCAGGGCTTTTCCCTACGGCTCCCATGATGACTCCCATACTGCAAAACCACCTTTTCCTTACTTATTATCCACAATAGATCTTGATGATTTAAAAAGGCACTTAGCCATCTCGTTTTCCATGCCATCAAAAGGAATCGTTGCCAGAATATCTTTTTTCATATCTCCCAGCTCATAGATTCCTTCCTCTGCTGTATCTGCGGAAATTGTCCTGATCTCCCCAGTTTCTTTGCTGCACTCTATACCGCTTTTGTTAGCAATGATGTCAACAAACTGGCATAAATTGATGACCGACGGCTGCATCATATCCCTTTTCATCAAAGTGACTTCTTCCGGCGCGGCCACCTGAAGGTTTGCCGCTTGTACCGACAGCCTATTTTCTGCTGCTATCTTGACCATATGACTGTCTTGTATCATAATCTTCTCATCCTGTAGCCATAAGCTTCCCTGTCCGTTCTTTGTATCACTGTCAAATCCTATCTTCTGTTCGTCAAATAACAGTTTTTTCCCGTACGGCGTAATGAAGAACGCGCCTTGACGTTCTCCAGCGCTTTCCCGGACACAGCTTGTCGCGACTGCATTCCGTTCCCATCCACATCCCATATACAGGCGTACATCATCCCCTATTTCCGGCATACAATACATGATGTTCCCTGTCTCCGGCAAGTAGGGGAACCAATATGCATGGCCTGCTTTCTGTTGATCATCTATATTTAAATGGATTTTAACTGCTTCTTTTTCAACGCCTATGACTTTCCCTTTAAGGGAGACACCTTTCAAGTTGCCATTTACAAAAGGTTTTCTACGGATATACTGTTCATCTGCGAGCATATAAGTATATTGTAAGAATGCTTGTACAAATTCTGCTCTCTTTTCCACTACATACATCCTACACCCTCTATAGGTAACCCGGTCACCGATTTGCCACGCTTCCCGGTTTGTTACTTGATAGCATATGGCCTTATCCTTAGTTATGATGTATTTCATATGCTCATATTCTTCTATGTTATATTCCCTGCCAGCAGGATAGCCGATATAAAATCCCACTCCGCTTGTGTTTGCCCTTGGGAAAATCGAAACACCCATATAGGATGCGATCCGCTTTATGAATTGCCAATCTGTTTCCCGATACCGAATGACTGGAAATCCTATCTTTTTATCCTGTATATTGTATATGGCTTTTCCATGGCGGGTTCGCTGCATGACATTTTGTATTATCCCCAAATACGTCATCTCTACGTCCTGGTAGGAACCGTCTTCCGCTCTTCTATCCATGATAATCGTATGGCTGAAACACTTTAACCTTATATGGCAAAGCATCCCCACACATTCTAATTCTATTTCTTCTATATTACCGGAGAACATGATTTCTCCGTCATCATTTATATCAAAGATTCTGATTACGCTTCCGTAGCATCTATTAGCTACATCTTCTATAGAATCGCTGTTCACCGTTCCTTGTATTTCCACATAAGCATGTTCATCCTTCTTATGAACCATTGTGAACCTCAGAATATTTATAAAGTGAATTTCCGATATTATCTTCACCTTTTCCTGCACAATCTCTACCATATGCTTGCTTCCCCATTTATTGAAAATTCACGCGCCTTAACTCCCATTGCATCCCTTCGTAAAAAGCTTTCCAGCATATCCAACCGTATCACTACATATCTTTCATAAAAGTCTGTCACATAGAAAAGCAACTTGTCGGATGCATCTATTTCTTCCAATTTTCTTCTATCAATCATTTCTAAGACCGGCATCACGTATGTCTCATATCGTTCTCTTTTAACATCCACCAAGCTGATGTACTTAGCTTTTATTTCCGGCATATACATCATAATGACTCTGAACAGATCTCTCTTTACCATAAAAAATGGCACCGTAAAGATATCCGGTAACAGAGTCTCGTCCTCTGTTATGATTTCAAAAACGTAATCGTCTTGTAATTTGTACGCAAATTCCGGAACAAGATATTTTACCGGAATCTCAGAATACATTTTTCTAATATCCGGGAGCGGGTTCCTCTGGTCGGTCTCGATTATGTAAAACTTCATGATCTCCCCCTACTTCACCTTCATAAACGCCTCAAACATCTCTGTCACATCCAGCGGGTTTTTCTTGCTCTTCTTAGCATCCCCATCCCTTGTGCCAGGTTGTTTCCCCTGAAAGGAGAATCCGAAATATCTTTCCATGTCTTTTGTAAACTTTCCCATATCCATCCCAGGCGCGCTACTATATTCTTCTTTTGTCTTCCTTATAGGCTCTCCGCTTCTCTTCCTCTTTTCGTCATACTCCTTGCGCTTTGCCGCATCTCCCAGTATTTCATACGCTTCTACGATATCTTTGAATTTGGCTTCCGATGCCGCATCATCCGGGTGTAAGTCGGGATGATATTTTTTCGCCAATTTCCGGTACGCCTGCTTGATTTGTTCTTCATCTGCCTCTTGTGCCACTCCCAGTACCTTATAATAGTCCATTGCCAGCCATCCCTTCCTCTTTTTCAAAAGAGCGCATCCAACTACTGTTGCATACGCTCTCTAATTGATAAAATCACGCCACAAGGCTTTTATTATGCTGAATAACCGCCTTCTACCGTCACTGTGCTGATTTTATCTTTCTTCTGCTTGATGACTAAGGTAAAAGTGCCTGTGCCTTCTACATCACCGTAGTCTTCCTTATAGTCAATGACAAATGCATTGGGGAAACAATATTTCCGCTCCATAATGCCCGCCGCAACATACTCAACCGTGACTTTCCTGTAGCTTTCTGCTCTCTCTGCCGGAACGACTGACCATAATGCCATCTGCCTTGTACTATCGAAAGGATCTCCTCCCACCGCGGTCAGTATCTTGCCTTTGATTATCATTGTCGCGCCAACGTCTTTTGTCCTTGCGTTAGAATCCAGCGGAATGTCCGTAGTCATCTTTACGCTTCTTACACACTCTTTTGCTATCTCAAATGATTCTGCTCCTTCAACTTTTACAATAAATGCCATTGTTCCTTCTCCTTTCTTCTTGCCCCTGTAGCAATTCTGAAACCCTCGTTATGAGGCATTCTTAAACAGCGTAACCACCTTCGATTTTTACTTTGTCGTTTTCGTCTTTTTTCTGCTTAATATGCAAGTAGAACGTACCTACGCCTGTCTCGTCATCCATCTCCTCGGAATATTCCATGACGAATGCATTTGGCACCTCATATTTCCTTACTACTTGCCCTGCCGAAACGACCTCTACTGCCGCGTTACGATAGCAGTCCGCCCGCTCTGAAGGAACTACAGACCATTTGGAAAGCTCAAGCGTGCTGTCATTTCCGTCTCCTCCCAGCTTGTAGAGCATTTTCCCCCAGATTTTCATCGAAACCCCGAAATCTGTTGCCCTAGCGTTAGAATCAACCGCTGATTCGGAACCGAAAACAACATTTTTGATGCTTTTTTCGTCCAGCGCAATTTGCTCTGCGCCTCCTGTGACACTTAATCTGAAACCCATATTTTTCTTCCTCCTTTTCTTTGTTTCTATATTAGCTAATTGCGAAACTCATCAGTAGAAGCATCGTCACGCAATTACCTACATAGCTCTGTTCTTAGAATTGAAACGGTTAATTTCAATTTCCAGGTTCTTGACATCGCCATTGAATGTGATATTCAATGCACAATATCCGTTTGCTTCGTCAATTTCATATTCCACATCGTCCCCAGCTCCCAATATGGCATTGATACAGCCTTTCTTCTCCATCCACCTGCTTTTCTGGCTTGCCGGGTTGTTAGAGAAGAACTGTACGATATTCTCTTGTTTATAATCGCTCGTCGAATAGCGCAAGATTCTTTCCATATAGGTCGTGACCTGTGTCTTGTAAATCGGCTCATAGGTCTTGCCGTCGCTCATCAGGTTCCTGGCTTTATAGACCATGATATTCTGCACGCTCTCTAACCCCAACATCGCATTTTCGGAAGAGAACACAAAGCCAAAGCTGCGCCTGTTGATCTCATTCTTAATGGAATTGGTAAAACCTGTGATTTCTTTTGCCATCACCGTATGTACCCTAAGCGGATGGTCTCCGGCTTCAATGTCAAAGCGGACGCCCGGAAGCTCTTCGTCTACATTCTTCTTAAACTTTTCTTTCAGGTAATCGGGACACTGGTATGCAGCCACAAGCCCGGCCGCAATATAAGCCGCTCCCACATAGACTCCATCTATCCAAAGTTTCATGATGTCTTCTTTGTCTTTGGAGAGTTCCGCCATATTGTTCTCATTCAGCGTCATACGCTTATCTAAAATGACTCCTGACTTCTCCTTGGGGATAATCGTGAAATTAGGGATACAGGGAATCGCAAATTCACTATATGCTTTTCCTGTCAGCGTCGCACAGCGCTCCTCATATTTACCAATCCCTTCCGTCGCCATCTGGTTAAATGTCGTCTTATCTCCTGTTTCGTAACTGAAGAAGCATTGTACGGAATAGTCTTTAAGCACATCTAGGAGCCGCACTAGCGCTTCTAAGTTGTTGACGCCTGTTTTCTCCGTATTCTCATTCCCCTGGAAACGCTGTCTTGTCAGTTTGATGTTGGCATTCTGGTCTAACGCTACAGAAGGCACGATGCCATACCATATGGTGTTGTCAAAGTCATTCTTGCCATTGACTGTATTCAAATAAGCGATCAGCCTGGGCAGGTTATTGCTTTTCACCAACATATCATTGGAAATATTCGTAATGAACATCGCCGGCCTCATCCCTTTTAAGTTCGCCGGGTATTGCTCGAAAAATGCCCATACTCCTAATATTTTTTCAATCAACGGTTTTACCGCTTTGATGAAATCGTCTTTTGCTGTCTTATAGAATTCCAGGTAGGAATTATAATTGCTGATTTCCTGCTTCACATCTATGCTGCTTACCATGGTAGAAGCAAGCGGGCAATATGTCCTTGTCACTAGCGCTTTTACATAATCGCTATGCTCTTCGTTCAATGCCTCATAATCTTCCTCCAGAGCAGCGATCAGCCCAGTATTGACATTGTCATCCACGACCAGAAGCTCTGTCGTTTCCGCTTTTGGCGCTTCCAGGATTTTAAGCTCTCCTTTTTCATCCATGCTAAGGACGCCAAGCGCTAATGGGATATTCTCCTGCTTTTCTTCCGCTTCCCCTAGCAAAAGCCTTGTCTTGATATCTTCTATAGCAAGTGGCAGCATTGCCAGGACATTATTGTAATTGATGCTGGCTTCTTCAAACATAACGTTTAATTTGTCGGCAATATCCAGTTTATGCGGATCCCCGTCTTCTAACTCTGCATAAGTCTTATAGGTATACTGTAACTCTTTGCGGTTTTGCTTAATATCTTCCATTACTTTCTTGGGCGAAATCATATCCGTCAGTTTGTCGAACTGGAAATCCACGTTTATTATGCTCTGTGAGCGTTTTGCCTCTACTAAGGACATCAGCATTTTCAGGAAGTCATTCTGTTTGTTGAGATAAATCGGCGTCAGCATATCCTCCGGGATTGTCTCCGGTTTCTTTAACGTATACATGATTTTCTGGTTATTGGCGTTGAAGAAAGAATATACGACCGGTTCGAATTTCATGATGAATTCATCAAAATTCCTCACTAAGAGCGCTTCGTTCATTTCCTTAATCTTCTCGTCACTTAAGCTGTCAATTCCTCTTACATCGCCTACCAGTGTCAGAAAATCTGGCTTTTCCGGATTAATCTCCTCGAATAATAATGTTTTGTTCGTCTGCTTAATGATGCTCATTCTTTTCCCCCTATCTTTCGTTTGGTTTTAAATCTTTATAGTGAACTTCTATTTCCGTATCCTCCTGGTCAAAAATAAAAGTTACTTTTTGATGATAATATAAATGATAAGAATGCCCTTTCCTCAAAAGTTCCCTACCCATCAGTGCAGAAGCCTTGCTGTTATTCTTAATCACCAGGCTCTTATCGGCTCCTGGCCGGATAATGACTTTCTCCGCTCCTTGGAGCTGTAGGGGAAGATTGCAGGCATCCAGGACCCATTCAAGCGTTATCATGTCACGGTTGCACCTTGCAAACAAATTAATGCTTTCCGGCGGATAATCAATATCATTTCTGCTATGTAGCACATAAACCTGGATTTTCCCGCTAAAGTCATTCCTCTGCATAACGTTTTCCCTTGGCATCATCCTGCTATCGTCTATCATCTTGCGCCTCATGGGCCTCGTTTTTTTGCGACGGAACGCTAAGAAGAAAACCGTGAAAAGCGCAACGATGAATATGCCTATGACGCTCCAGAAAAACCAATCAATCTGCTCAGGCTCTTCTTCCGGTTCCGGTATGACGACTTGCTGCGTCACGCTCATATCCCCATAATAATCCCCGAATAGATCATAAGGATCTATGGACAAAGTGACCGTCGCGCTTTCTGCGATCATTTCTTCCAAATATATTTTCCCACTTTCTATGCGGTACTCATGCGCCTTTCCATTTAAGAATACTTTCAGCCTACTGTCGCTTAGGTGTCCTTCCAGAAGATTTTGCCCCGTCGGGTTCTCAACCGACACATAAAACGCCGTAACGCCTGTCTCCGGCAGATAAGCCGATGATGCTGACAGTTGCAGATGATACTGTGCGCTCAGATAAGCCATGACGTCCATCGTCTCTATGGACGACATTCTTATATTAATATCTTCCGATTCTGGACGGTCAATTTCAATCACCGTATAATTCTTGCCTTTGAGCAAGTGCATTTTCGCAGCTTTGACATTCACATTCAGGTTTTCGTTCTCCTGGTTCCCCAGCAAATAGATTTTCATCCGCTCCATGCTACAATCAGGAAGCGGTATGGAAAGCTCCCCGCTATTGCCGTTCATCGTTCCGACATGGCTTCGCTTTATTCCCCACGCATCTAATAAATGCTGTTCTAAAAACCCTTCCAGCTCCCCGCTGTCGGCAAAATCATGAATCTCTCCGCCTGTCTCATCCGAAGCCGCATATATTGTGCCGCCCTCTTCCACACGCTCTCCTAATGCGACAATATCAATGACAATCTTCTCTTCCTTCGCCAGATTGACCGCATCAGCAAACCGTTGCACGGATTCCGCTGTCTCTTCTTCCCGCTTCATCATGATTTCGCCATCCGAGATCATCATAATCTTCCGGTTCCCATCTTCATCCTGAAGGAGCGCCACTGCCTCCGCAAGGCCATCGCCGGCATTGCCATATCTGCTGTATGCAACATTTTCTAATGCGTCTTCTATCTCTTCATAACTGCTGCCAAGAGGAAGCGCAAAGCAAATTTCTTCATCAAACGCCACTACGCCAATCCGATAAGATTCCGGCGCTGTAGCAGAGATTTCTTTGATAAAATCCGGTATTACATATTGACTGTCAACATCCTCCATCGACTGGCTGCAATCTAAAAGAATGACAAGCTGCGTATCGCTTTCTTGCAGCCTCTCTTGTGCTTTCACCGTTTGGAACGGCATTAAAACAAGGAGCAGCCA
Source organism: uncultured Lachnospiraceae bacterium (assembly GCA_910578845.1). Lineage (GTDB taxonomy): Bacteria > Bacillota > Clostridia > Lachnospirales > Lachnospiraceae > UBA3282. The sequence continues at coordinate 11,723 of CAJTSL010000052.1, read as the reverse complement.
CACCATAATTACGCTGCCTGTCATATATAATCTTTTCATTTGCTTTATGCTTTTGTCTGTCATAGCGATAACCACGCCTTTCTCTTAGTCTATTGCCGTACTCTTCTTCCAGAAATGTGTAGCAAAAAGAATCCCGATTCAAGCCGATTAAACGTCTATCGTCTATATAGACGATTGTTTGCATAAATAATATCATCGGACACTGTAAAAGTCAATTTTTTTCTCTTTTATTTATACATTTTCCAACAAAAATCGTCAAAATAAAAAACAATAGTTAGTAAGGCACACTAATAGTTATTGTCGTGCTAAAGCAATTTACTTCCCTTTTATTGCGTTTTAGTATACAATAAAAGGTAAGCATATTAACTGATGGGGTGTTCGCAATGTTATTATTAAAAACAAATCCGGAACTGAAAAAGGCATTTGGTACATTAGTAAAGACCATTAAGGTACCAGTCACATGGACAGAAACTTTCGTCATCCTCAATAATAGCTTGATCTTGGCTGGTGACGTGCGTTCCCTGATTTTAAATTTTGATACCAAGAAAGTATCCACCAACATCATAGAAATCCCACCGGAAAGCAGCCGCTTAGAAAGCATGCCAAACGACCCTCTGCTCAATAATGCAATGAATATCGCATTATATGCTTTTGGGAAATGGGGAAATGTAAGCGGTCTGAAAGTAGAAAAAGACTACGATGCGTTAAACGCGCTTTTTACAAGCGCTCTTCGCCCCGTCAATATAGAGCCACAGCTTAATAAAGAAAACCTGCGCTTTTTTAAAAACGGTATGCAGGTCACTTATGAAGACACGATGCTCGCGATCTTACGCCTATTGAAGAACGAAGGGAAGTTGAAAGAGGGGCAGAGCCTTGCCACCTCAGACGCCAGTCCTGAAGACGGCGCCTCTTCCCATAACGCGCCCGGGCAGAACAAATCGGCGCAAATTGACGAGCCGGAAGATGATGATTATAAAATCGGTCTCTGGCACAACTTGTGTTGGAAAAAGGATGCCTGTGATTTCCAAAAGGCGCCTCAGGGCGAGGGGGATGTGGGCAAATCCAGAATCGGCAACGATTTCTACATCACCAACTATCTATGCCCTAACTGCGGCGAGAAATTATATCTTGGCGTATATCCCACTGATAAAGAGCTTCTAATCGAAACAGAAGAAGGACGTGTATTCATGGCGCGCACCTATGCCTGCCGCGAGTGCAATACGCTCTATACGCCCCGGCCGGAGAAGCTGATACAGGAAGGCGATGTATACAGCCTGAAATTCGATGAAGACACTGTCGCTTTCGAAGACTATCTGGATATCTTAGGAGAAAAGGCAGCGCGGACCACTAACTATAAGTTTAATGAATTTGAATCCTCACGTAACGGCGATGTCAAAAAAGAAAGCGGGATAAAGAGCTTCAAAGACCAGCTTTTTAAAAGCGGAAAGAAACTGTTTGCTAAGAATAAAAAGCAAGCCGCTCTCCAAGAACAAGCGCCGGCGCCGCAGCCTAGCGAAATAGCAGGAAGCGCCACAGCCTTTGAAGAACCGCCGGAAGAACTGAATCCTAATGAAAATATAGATTTAGAACGCCAACTAGAAGATGAGAAAAAACTATTAGAGGAATCCTTACAGGAAATCCCCTTAGAAAAGCCAAAGCAGACATTAAGCGAACTATTAAAGGCTGCCTCACAGGCCGCAGAAGAAAGCAGCGATTTAGATGCGCAAGCGCCTGCACAGACAGCAGAAGCAGCAAGCTATAAAGCCGCTATGCAGCTAACTGCCCCAGTCCCGGCGGCAACGGCAAATGCCATAGCGCAGCCAGCCTCACATGAGACAGCAATGGATGCTGCGAAACCAGCAAAGCAACCGTCCATACAAGAGGCAGCAATGAACGCTGCGAAGCCAGCAAAACAGCCAGCCGCACATGAGGCAGCAATCGACACTGCGAAGCCAACAAAGCACTCCTCCTCACATGAGGCAGCAATGAATGCTGCGAAGCCAACAAAGCAGTCCTCCTCACATGAGGCAGCAATCGACACTGCGAAGCCAACAAAACAGCCAGCCGCACCGATGGCAAAGACAAACGAAACAGCGCCCGGTAATCAATCGCCTGCGCAAGCACCGGCAAAGAACGCCACAAAGCCTGCCCAGTCCAAGGTTCGCCTTTCCACCATGACTGTGGAAGAATTAAAGGTACTCCTGATCAAACTGAAACGCGCTGATGAATCGGCGAAAGCACAGTCCGCTACGAACGCGACATACGGTGAATATATCAACGCTGTCATTAAAGTACTCCATAATAAATTGATCGCTAAATATGACGCGCACATGGCTTCCTTAGATAAACTGACGCTTAGCCAGGTGTCCGATCTGAAACGGCAGATAGAGAAAGAGACTGTGCTTTCCAATGAAGAGAAGCAGTCATATGGCTTGAAACTTGACAGCCGCCAAAACCGTGCCAAAGAAATCGCTTTAGGGCAGACCATAGAACTTAGCAAGAATAAAACATATGCCGAGATCGGGCAGATTATTGACGATGTGGAAAGCCTCGAAATCCCGGAAGAAGCAAAGCAGGATGCTCTCAAAACATTGCAGCGCATCAAATCTGACCGTGCCGTGCGCGAGGTTGAGCATCTGTTGACCCATATGCCTCTGCACATGGACAGGAAACAGCTCTCTGCCTATATTGATAATCTGTCCCAATACAAAGACATCGACTTAACCCCCTATCGGAAACAGTTAGAACAGCGGATGGATATGGCGGAAACAGAAGAAATATCTGCAATGGTGAACCGCGGGGGCAAGAAGGACAGGACTGCCCTCTGGAATCTATATGAACAATTACAACAGACCGATTATCATGAAAAAAATAAAGAGCCATTTTTGGATAAAATCTATGAGAAAATCCGTAGAATGGACGAATCGAAAATCGAGAGCATATGCCCGAGCATTGTAGCCCTCTCATTTACAGACGGAATAAAAGCTTATGAACTGATCAGCCACGGAGTATTCCTTCCTGAACTGAAAACAAATACGTTAGAGATGATCACGCGGCGCCTTACGAAGCTGAAAACTGACGAGAGCGTACAATTGATGCGGAAGCTGAAACGTGACATAGAAGAAAAGCTGCCGGAACGCGAAAGCTTCTATTTCTATGATGCAAGAGAAGAAGCCAAAAAAGCGCAAAGCGCGCAGACTCCTGATAGCACACCGGGCTCTGCCACAGAAAGCCCCGATGCTGCCAGCGGGCAAAACGAAAGCCATAACCGCACCGCTATGTTACGCGCCGTCAAAGGGTATGCCTCCTCTAGAGGGCAGTACGAATATCCCCTGATGGTCTGTGACACGTCCCGCGCAAGAAACGGCAAAGAAGGGTTCGTCCTGACACCGGATCATATTTTCTCCCATACTTTTATGAATTCCGAGAAAATTTCCGTTGCAGATATTGATAAAATAAAAGCAGTTAAGAAATTATTTGGCAAAGGCATCTTCATAGAGACATTCGGCGGACAGAAAATAAAGCTTCCCAACAATCTATCTTCGAAATACTGGAAAGCATTCGCAGATATCCTGGATGGCTTTGTTGATTATCTGCAAGAGAAACCGGAATCGAGAAGCATCGAATATATGGCGAAAGAAAAACATGATCTTATCCGCTGTTACCGTTGCGGCTATGCTTACAAAGGCACAAACGCATGCCCAAGATGCGGCAGTAAAATGAATAGCTGACAAAGTGCGATCCCCCTGAGGGTTTTGCTTTATAGGGCGCAATTTCCTATAGAGCAAAAAGAGATCCGGAAAAGCCTTCACTTTCTTTTCCGGATCTTTCCATATACTAAGACGTATAATCATTAATCATAGGCGCGATCTGCGATAACATATTGTCTAAATCCTCGAACATAGAACTTTTCGTTGTCCCCAAGCGGCTTGCAAGATTAATATGCTGCACCACTTCCCGATACTGTCCCTTTATTTTATCAAAGTATCCACACAATGCCTGTAAGGCAAGCTTAGATTCCTGGATGACATCGTCGATTTCCGCCTGAACCGTAGTAGCGCTTTCCGCAGCCGACGTAATGTCCCGGAACATTTCATATGTCTCGTCTACTTTATGCAAACTCTGCCCTAATGCCTCTTGTGAAGTGTGAAGATTTGTGCTTAATTTGTCCGTTCCTTTCTCTACATCGCCGATACCGGAATTTACTTCCGCTGCCAGCCCCTTAATCTCATCTGCCAGCACTTTTACTTCATTGGCAACTACTGAAAATCCCTTTCCACGTTCTCCTGCTTTTGCAGCCTCAATGGAAGCATTCAATGCCAGGATATTAGTCTGATCGGCAATAGATACAATTTTATTCATACAAGTCCTGATTTTCTTGACAGCATCTTGAAATTCTATGAAAGTGCTTTCCATTTCATCAAAATGTGCTTCCACCTGAATGGAACTGTTCTTCAGCGCTTCTACTTCCCCCTGCGCCTGCAATACAGACTGGTCAATTTCTTGCTTCACCGACGCAAACTGGCTGGATACCTGGCTAATGTTAGAAAACGTTTGGTCAAAGTCCTGCAAAGTCCCTTGGAAACTGTCAGCTTCGGTGAGCACCCCGCCAAAAGAGCTCCTGACCATACTAAGTTCCAGCAAAGAAGTCACTTCCTGCTGTACAAGTTCCTGCTGGTATCGTTTGATGCTGTCTGCCACATGTAGCACAGGATATAAGCTTTTTTCTTTTTTGTTAGATTTTTTCTGAAACAAAGTTTTCTTCCCTCCTATTCAAACACTACACATGTCATAGACTGGTTCACAAATTGATTATTATAATGTTCCCCATATCCTACCAAACCGACATGATTCCCTAATTTGCTCATTTCCTGCAAATATTCATGCATATAATTATTTTCTGTGAACAACAGATAGCGGAACAAGCAATTCACTGAAAATACCGCTGAAATTTTGGAGAAATCCCTGCGGATTGACTGAATGGTATCTCTTACAATCTTCTTATAATCGCCAAGTTCCAACATGATCAGTACGTCAGAGTCATTGACCTGGCGGAAACACGTCAAAGCGTTCCCATTCACTTCTTTAATGGATATGATGCAAGTATCGTTTCCATTGATTTTTCCGAAAGGATTCTTAAAAGTCTGGGTAGTGATCTCTTTCTCAGTCACATGAAGAATATCCTGATATACCTGTCTCGCAGGCCTGCCGTTTAATTCTCCGATTATGTAATTCGCTTTATCCGTCTTAGACGCGATGAAATAGTAGCTTCCCATCTGATGATAAATATTCTCTTTATACGCTTTAACCCTGCCGTTATTATTTCTGATAATTGCATATGCAACAGCGTCACTATATACTTTACCATTGGCAGAAACCTTGCCAGCATCTCCTGTTCCTCCTACCAGCGAGATATTGTCACGCTTTAATACGCTATACATGGTTGTAAGCACACAGGCATCGTTCCCAGAACACAGATCAATGCATATCGTATCCCGCCAGGTTCCGCCCACCTTTCTGACATCCTTCTCTAAACGATCAATATATTTTACCGGCATTGTGGATACCTCTTCTAAGACATTCGCCGCAGCGGAAACACCATCCGTAAACGCTACGACCCCAACGCCTTTCTCCACAACCTGTGTATCATAACTCATCCCGATACAACCGATGCTTGGTATATGGGGATATAGGCGCTCCAACTCTTTCACATGCGCCTCAAACTGCTCATCATTAGAAAATAGCATGATAAATTGCGGATTTTGCAATCCTTTAACAGCTTCTTCCAAACTCCCGCTCTGACTCATCCCAAAAAATTGTTTCAAAATACTGCTCCTTTCTTCTCTGTTGTTGATACTACACCAATTTTTATTATACTGTAAACTAGTATAAAATTGCAATCCCGAATACACATAAGCTCTTATCATATTTTGCGGAAAATAAACTGCGGATAAGTGTGAAATAGCATATATCTTAATCAATGCTTGACTTTTCCCCAATTCCCTGTATAATTAATCTTCGGGAAATATGGCAGTTTCAATTTCCTGAAAATAAAAACGTCAGTTCGAAACCTTCCTGACGTAAAACAAAACTAAAGGAGACAACAGAATATGAAAAAACAATCTTTTAACCAGGCGGTTCCTGTCAGGACCGCTCAAACCCAACCTCTTTTTTCCGTAACGATGATGACGCAGGCTGCGATGATCGCCACACTCTATGTTGTGCTAACCTTTATCGCCAACGCTTTTGGTCTTGCCAATCATGTCATACAGATCCGTTTCTCCGAAGCGCTTACTGTCTTGCCTTATTTTACGCCCGCAGCGATTCCCGGTCTTTTCATCGGCTGTCTGCTTAGCAACATCCTGACAGGGTGTATCCTGCCGGATATCCTCTTTGGCAGTCTTGCTACTTTGATCGGCGCACTAGGCACTTACGCGCTTAGGAAATGGAAATGGTGCGCACCCGTTACGCCAATCCTTGCTAATATTATCATCGTTCCGCTAGTGCTGATATACGGATATGGATTTCTTCTCGATGGCGTATCCATCGCATATTGCTATGGTTATTATGCCCTGACCGTAGGCGCAGGTGAAGTCATCTCCTGTGGCATATTGGGCATGATCCTTCTCTTTACCTTAGAAAAATACGCCAAGAAGCTTTTTCCGGTAACATGAAAGATTGGACTATGTCCAATCTTTCCTCTTATACAATACGCTCCCACCAATGACAAAGACAATTGTCGTCAATCCCAATATCAGAAACTCCCGCCTATATCCTCCCAGCTTCTCTCCTGCAAAGGCGCCTTGCATTAAATCAACAGCATACGTCATTGGCAAAAGACTGGCTATCTTCTTCACCTTTTCGGAAACAACATATCTGGCATTGTTGCTCCTGACAAAAATAGCATCACAAAATACGAAACGTAACAAAGCAAGATACACATAAGCGCTGTTTTTCACCACCGGAAAGCTTATGAATCCGCTGCTTCCAAGAGTCTTTCCCAAAGACTCGGATACTGCCGCGATCTGCTTTGCGCAATCCTTCCACGTTTATATCTCCTAGTCCACAGAAACAACCACGCCCGCACAAGCGGCCACTCCAATGTATAACAGGTCGTTTTTCACGTTCCAAATGCACGCGCCGCTTCCGCAGCTATGATATAATAGACGCAAGTTAGCAACTTGCTTCATAGAAATTGCCCGGCAGTTCCTGACAAAGCAGCCGGCTACTAAAATAAACGCAGCAAAAGGAGGAATGCTCATGAGGGTTGAATGTAAGATCAGCGCAGAATACCAGGACGCCTATGCCGTTCTTCATGTAAGCAAAATGACACCGGTGATCGCTCAAATCATTTCCCTATTGGAGAAAGAAGGCGCAGACCCTTCGACGCTAATTGGCATCAAAGAAGAAAAGACTTATTTTATCGAACCGGCAAGCCTGGAACTGCTACGGACGGAAGACCGGGAAATTGTCTGCTATGACAAGCTTAAGAACCGGTATGTCTTAAACAAACCATTATACGAATTAGAGAATATACTTGGCGATCGCTTTACCCGTATCTCTAAATCTACGATTGTCAATATACGGCGAATCAGCCATGTAGAAGCGAGTTTTAATGGAACAATGGAATTGGTAATGAAAAATGGGATTGAAGACCATATTTCCAGAAGCTTCAGGAAATCTTTCAAAGAAAGGTTAGGAATATAATGAAAAATACAGCAAAACTAATCATAAAATATCTCTTCTTTGGCATCTCATGGGGCTCTACCTTTTTGGTCATGTTCTGCCTTTTCTTTTTCGCGATCGGCGCCAAAGACATCTACACACAAATATTGGATAATTTTGTAAAACAGGCGATCGGCTCTATGATCGTAGGCATTGCCTGTGGTTCCACCGCTATTGTTTATGAAATTGACCGCCTTTCCCATGCCGTGAAAATACTCATACATTTCATCATCGGAATGGGCGTTTTCTATCCGGTCGCCCTCTATTTAAACTGGATCCCTTTTTACCCGGAGCGAGTCCTCTATACCGTTGCACAGTTCTTTTTTTCATGCGGCATATTTGTCCTAATCTGGCTCTGCTTTTATTTCTACCATCGCAAAGAGGCCCAGAAAATCAATGACAAACTGCGTGAACTTGAGCGTAATGACCCGGATTGAGACACCTTTTGAAGCCTAAATACTAGCATAAAAAAAGAAGTCTGGTTTTTCCCATACTTCATTATCTAGTTTAGCACATTCCTAAATTAAAGTCTACTAATTTTTTTTCTTTTCGCTACAATATAAATTACAGCGCATGTAATTACAAAAACTGTAAGCCACAATATTCAGCAAAATGAGAAAAGAGAGGTGTCATTAATGAAACAAGATCATGATTCTAACAGCCAGGATCCGTCCCGTCGCGAAGAAGAAACCTATCTCAAAGATACGCTCCAAATCGTCCATAGCAATATAGAAAACTATCGCAAAGAAACCGCCCGAATGCAAGCGGATATTAAGGAAATGCTAGACCACTACCATGACAATGATGATGAAGTCTATACCATTTTGAGCAACACCATTACCATGCATGAACATATGAAGCGCGCGCTCGCACGAAATGAAAAAGCCGCATACAAGCCCTATTTTGGCAGAATCGTCTATCACGATGAAACGCTTCATAAGGATGAATCCATTTATATCGGAAAAGGCGGCATCTCCAAAGATACGACCCATTGGGTAGTTATTGATTGGCGCGCACCTGTCGCCAATGTCTATTATGAAAACGGCTTAGGAAAATGTAGTTACCCTGCCCCAAACAACAAGCGGATTCCGATTAACCTGAAAATGAAACGGACTTATGAGATCGAAGACGGAAACTTACTTGACTTCTTTGATTCAGAAGTTGTCGCCAATGATGAACTGTTGACCAAATACCTTGCCAAAAACAAACAAGCTGTACTCGGAGAGATCATTGCCACCATTCAGAAAGAGCAAAATGACATCATTCGAAAATCCCCCTACCATAACGTAATCGTACAGGGGGTTGCCGGTTCTGGGAAAACAACTGTTGCCATGCATAGGATCTCCTACATCCTGTACAACTATCAGGATCGCTTCAGACCGGATGATTTCTATATTGTTGGGAGCAACCGGATCTTGCTCAACTATATCACTGGCGTGCTTCCCGATTTAGATGTATACGGCATCCGCCAAATGACCATGGAACAGCTATTCGTGCGCCTGCTCTATGAAGATTGGGACGAGAAAAAATACCATATTACAGAAACTGCCAAAATGAGCGCAAAAAGCAGCATCAAAGGCACATTAGAATGGTTCCTCGACTTAGAAGCATTCTGCCGTAAACTAGAATGGGACACGATCCCAAGGGCATCCATCTACCTGAACCCGAAACAGTTCGTAGAAGGCATACGGAACGGCAAAACCGGCGTTTTCGATAATACCAATGGGATGCTCAATCCAAAAGACTTAAGAGAATTAGTCCCTGCCGATACGATAGAGCGTTATATACAACAAAACCCTGCCATATCTATCCAAAGCAAGATCAACATGCTAAACGAAAGACTCCTTGCCAAAATAAAAGATGAATTCCTTGGCAAAGATATTTCTTATACGGAAAAAGAGCAAAAGGCGATACTCAAATCCTACCGCGGCAAATATGGGGAAAAGAACTGGAAACAGCCCATATTTAATCTATATCATAACTTTCTATATGCGCAAAAGAAGAAAGGCCACGAAATAGAAATACCGGATAAAAGCTTCGACGTCTATGACCTTGCCGCGCTTGCTTATATTTACAAAAGAGTCAAAGAGACAGAAGTCATTAGCGAAGCACACCATGTCGTAATTGATGAAGCACAGGATTTTGGCATGATGGCATATGCGGTCTTACAATTCTGTATGAAAGACTGTACCTATACTATTATGGGGGATATTTCCCAAAATATCCATTTTGGATATGGCTTAAAAGACTGGGAAGAATTAAAGGCGCTGCTCCTTCAAAACCCCGCCGATAGCTTTGGCATTTTGAAGAAAAGCTACCGTAATACAATAGAAATCTCTGAATTTGCAACCAATATCCTGCATCATGGGCAGTTTTCCATCTACCCGGTAGAACCAATTATCCGTCATGGCAATCCAGTGCAGATTTCGGAATGTTCCGATTTATATCAGGAAGCTGCCGCTGTCTGTAAACATTGGCAACAGCAAGGATTAGAGACGATCGCTATCGTATGTAGAAATCAAGCTGACGCACAGGCAACCGCCTCCAAGGTTTCCCAATACATCCCGATTATGGCGAGCGATCTAGAAACAGCCGTCTTCGGGAGCGGTACTATGGTATTGCCCGTAGAATATACAAAAGGGTTAGAATTTGATGCTGTCTTAATCCTCTCTCCTACCGGAGAAGATTATCCGGTAGACGACGGACACGCAAAGCTTCTCTATGTAGCGGCAACCCGTGCCCTGCATGAATTATGCATCTTACACGAAGGCTACCTTACTGGCCTGATCACCGATCCTCTGCCGGAGATGCCACAAGAAGCGTTACCGGAAAATATCAATATAAATGCCGGCAAAACCGCTCCCAGAGCCGCCAGCAGCTCACATACTGCTAAGAAGAAGATCATCATTGCACGCGGACAGCCAGACCGCTCCAACGCGCCATCACCAAAGCCACCAATGCAGCAAACTGCACGGGCCAATGCAGACCGACATGCGCAGATAAGCCAACACGCACAAGCTACCCGGCATATACAGACAGACCAGCGCCCACTGACGTCTTCCAAGTCTTCTATCGTTCAAGCGGACATTTCCTTTGGCGATATGCCGCCGACTGAAAAGCTCCGTCCTGCCGGACACTCAAAAATTGACCTTGCCATACGATGGTGCGCCAAACAACCGGATGGCCTCTATCTACAAAGCCGATATGGCGTTCTCCGCCTTAGCCCTATCGGAAACGCCATCATTCGCATTACCTTTGCAAAAGGCACGCAGCCTACCGATGAGATCCATCCTAAAATTGCTGTCCGTTATGTCGATAAAACCTGGATGTATCGGGAAACCGGCGCAAATATTGAGTTGATGACCGACGAGCTTTGCTTGCAAGTCGATAAAGCGAGTGGCGCTATCCGCTACCTGACGCGAGAGAAAAAGCTTCTTCTCTCCGAACGGCTCAAAGAATGCCGCCAAATAGAAAACGGCATCAACAACCAATTGGACAAAAGCTGGCTATTCCTAAATTGGGCGAAAGATGAAACTATATATGCTATGGGAACCCGAGATACAAATGGCATGAAGCTAAGCGGCAACGCGAGATACATTTCTCATGGAAGAGATGCGAAAGAATTGCCATTTCTCCTTTCCGACAAAGGCTATGGCATCCTAATGGCTACCGACGCCCCCGTATTATGCTGCGATATCCCCACCTATGGTTCCTATCTCTATACGGAAGGCAGCCCGCAAATAGACTATTATTTTATTGCTGGCAAGCAGACAAATACTATCTTAAACGCATATGCTTACCTTAGCGGAAAGCTTTGAAGTTGTAAGATCATTCATTTCATGTCACTAGAAGTACATTGCAATGAAACTTCATTGTTTTGAGGTTTCATTGCTATGAGGCTTCTTTATTTTGAGGCTTCATTGCTATAAGGCTTCCTTATTTTGTAAGTGTCAAATAAGATAGTGGATAGAAAAATAACCACCACCCCTCTATACTGA
>CAJTSL010000051.1 GCA_910578845.1 uncultured Lachnospiraceae bacterium | reverse complement strand
CTTTGTTCCCATAAGCCTGACTTTTAACATCAATCCCGTCCTCCAAGCATGGCGTACAAGTTGTGGTTATATGTTACATATTCCGGATAACGAATCTGTACCGCCTGCCAAAAATAAGGCGCATAGGCACAGCAGAACAGTTCTTCCACTGTGTACCGTCTGCACTCGTCCACCTGTTCCTCCGCATCATCGTAATCAAAGACACTTGGCGTACCATTGCAGTAAAGGTTAAACGCCATCCTGACTACTTTTAAGCTCCCGCTGGTCTGCCAGCCTTCATGCAGGCACTCCGTTTTTACACAGCCTGTCTTAAAATCATAGATACTGTAAATGTTCCTTCTTGTGTCATCACTGATACCAAGACAATATACAAGCGCTTTGTGGTACACGTCCTGATACCTGACCTCTTTCAATTTCTCATAGTAGAATTTTTCATGTGTATCGCTGATAAAAATAATCGCTTTCTCTGCACTTAACGCTGTATTGTTCTTCATAAATTCATTCCTCCTATTATTTTGAATTTGGAAAAAGAAATAGGACTAAGCTAGTTTTAACAGCATTTCTGCCATTCACTAATTTAGTCCTAATCTAAATCATCAATATGAAATTGTTTACCTTCTACCCTCCTTATGCTATACTAAAACCAATAACTCATTGCTTTCAGGCACTTTGAGTTACATTACTGACATTTCTTCCTATTTTCTTTTGAATCGGCGCCGTCCAAATGAAAAATCAGAAATGCTTTGATGCAAAACTACATTTTTTCATTAGGACTAAATTCGGTGGAAACCCTTGATTTTTCAATGATTTCTTCAACCTGTCATTATTATAACTCAAAGCCCAGCCGGCGTGCATGCCCATCCAAGCCCCAGGATATTAGCTGGTGTCAAGATAGGACTAAAAATTCTTTGACTTTTTCTAAATCAATTCACAATCCGTCAAAATTTTCTCTATTGCCTCCCATACTGCCAAAGAAGGATTTTCTTTATAATATTTATAACCCTTGTAGTGATGCAAAATATAGCCACTATCTTCATTTTTCTGCATAATGTTTTTTGCCCGCTTGATTGCATCATTGACATTTGAAAGCTGCAACTTTTTCAGACACCTTTTAAAGTTATCTTCTTCTTTATATTCTTTCATATCTTGAAATTTTTCATCATATGCCCTGTTTATTGCTGTAATATACTGCTTTCTGTGGACAAAGGAGTTATTACAATCAATCCTATGCAAAATAATCCACAGATCAAATGTAAAATTACTGTAACCAGAATTGTATACTATCTGTTTCCCCAAATTTTGTACTTTTTTCATATTATCCATAGCATCTTTAAAACGCTGTTCATGTATTTCCTCATCACTTTCATAATCAAAGAAATGATATACTTCTATTTTCCTTGTTATAGTTAATGACTTTGCATGTTTCAAAGGATTTTTCTTAACAGGACAGTCAATCGAAATTTTGTATGCCATTTTTTCTGTTTTATTAATCAAATCTTGTAGCCACATTAAATATCAATGTTCCGTTTTACCTTCTACGCTAAAATAATACTTCTTATTTGGTTTCCGCTCTGCCATGATCAAACCTCTCTTTCGTCTCCTAAAAGCTGCTCAAAGATTGGTGTAAAATCAATATCCTTAATTGCCCCATATTGACTAATAAAATATTTACCCATATAATCCTCATGTTTACGAACCCCTTTATCTCCTGTCGTTCCAAATGATGCCAGCGAATATAAAGTGCTGTAATGATCGTCATCATCCCTTTCTACAAACTTGATCTCATCTCTCCGAAATAAATTTGAATTCAGGAAAATAGGATTATGTGTATTGAAGATCAATTGTGCATGATGAATATTTATATGATCATTATGAAAGATGTTGATAATACTCATCAAAGCCATTGGATGAATGGAAGCATCAAACTCATCCACAATAAGTGTCCCTCCTGTCATGATTGCTTTTATCACCAAAGGGAACATGTTAATAAAACGGATGGTTCCATAAGATTCAAAAATTTCAGAAACAATTGCTGTATTCTTTTCATTTTCTGTATTTTTAAAAATTGAATATAATTTTGCCTCCGGCTCGTCATCACTCACCACATAACCTACTGCATTTGAATTGATACCAAATAGTTCTGCTGCCTGATTTGTTGTCCTCTCTACATAGACCGCCTTTTTCTTTGGATCAGCAAATCTCTTAATCAACTGTATCGTATCTGCCCGATAAATAACCATACATTTTTCTGTAAACCAATCAACTATTAATTTTACAAGTTTTTGTGAGAAAATCAGCTTGAATCCATTGGTTAAAAACAATTCATCTTTGGTAAGGCTGTTTTGTACAATCCCCATCACATTCTCTTTATTCTGATTGGTTATATCCGAAAGATAATCTTCAATTCCCTTTAAATTACCTATTGTCAAATTTGCACTTCTAACAAAAATATCCTCTCCATTAATATTCAGCCTTTCTTCCTTAATCTCTCTACAATACTCTTCCTCAAGAAATGTTCCTAAATCCATCGAAATTTCATAATGTATTTGCATCTTTTTTTCCAAAAAAGTAATTGAAAATTTTACTAGATGTGCTTCTGACAATTTATTATTTGGTATCAATTCCAGTGCTGCCGCAGCGGCATTCGGAGAATTTTTTTCTTCTGAATTTCTTATATTTCCCCTGATAATAATAGTTCTAAGCACATCCATTGCCCCAATAATATTGGTTTTTCCGGCGGCATTCGGACCATAAATCACAGAAGAGCTCAACCCTTTCACTAATTTACCTTTCACTTTTTCTTTCAACAAGCTATAATCCAATCCTGATTGCTTCGGTGCCGCCACCATAGAAAATGTTACTTCCTCTAAAAATGATTTATAATTTTCCACCTTAAATTCCAAGAGCATTTGTTTTCCCTCCATTCTGCACTTTTTCCGCAAAATAATAATATAATTATATGTTTATTATACGCATACGTCAACAAACATATTATGATTTTGCAATTATTCTGCAAAATCAAATATTCGAAACTTCCAAGTCACCTCTACCCTATCCCCAACATACACATCAATCTTCTTTCTCTTTCCAGGCTGGAACAACTTTATGCTTTTGGGCATGTTGATGCCGCTTTAGCTCCTCTCGTTCAATTTTTTGTAATTCATTTTCCACTGGAGAAAACCCAGTCCTTAAACCCACAATTTTTTGCAGATTGATATACTGGATGCAGGATTTCTTCCAGCGCATTGGCGAAGCTTACAAAATCTTGTCCTTTCCGGTAAATTTTTCTCCGCACTATATTATCGTTTAAATGCTCCTTAGCACATTTTTCAAATTCATCATGCAAGGCCTCATATTTCCACATTATTTCATAAGAAGTAAATTCTAATTTTGCCAGTTGCGGAAAATATACATTCCAATTAGGCAAACTATTATTTTTACTGCTATTAATGTTTCGTGTCGTAGGATGCAAATTCCAGAATTCATCGTGAGCCACATATGACCACGGTACAAAATGATCAATGGAAATGTCTTTCTCTGATAATTGTACATGTCCATATATCTCGTGAATAGAATGAACTGTCAATAACAGTTTCCAGTATTTTTTCACTTTCTCTAACTTTCGCTCCTGAGGAGGATACAATTTATCTGCAATTCCCGGAACGCTCGGATTTCGTTTTTGCAAATATTTAATAATATTGTACTGTAGCCAGCCTTTAATAATCTCTTGATTCTTTTGCATATAGGTAAACCACTCAGAACTAATCCGAATCGAAGTCTGCATGCCGTTTAATGCTTCAAAATAGTACATCAGCCTATATTCCTGATTAATTTTAGAAATCAATTCGTTTTCCCCTACATTCCACTCTTTTCCTTTTATTTTATCTATAAAAGGAGCCTGAATCCGATATGGAACATTTTTCGTTAATATTCTTTTTCGCTTCACTACTTCTTTATCTGTACAATCTTTTAAATAACGAATAATGTTTTCTTTCTTTTCTGAAGATTTCAATTGTGATATTTCCTGCAAATATAGCACTAGGCTTTCTAAGGTATCTCTGGGTCCCAGATTTAAATGATACTCAATGACCATATACCAGGCATCTGCAATCATTTCATCAACTAATTCTTCATAAGTTATTTGATCCTTACCTTCCACCACTTTAGTTAGGATTGCTTGAAACCAAAAGAGTTTATAACATTCACTTGTGTTATCAAATATCCGGTTTAAATGTTGAATTTCTACATTTGCTGAATAGGGTAGCTGCATAAAATCACCTTCTTGTTCTGCATCATTTGTATATTTTGCTATTATCTGTATTTACGCCTTCTTAAATCTACCAGCAAGCATTCACGGGCGGGTTAAATATTTCTTATTATAGCATTTCACCTACTGTTTTACTAGAAATCTTCTTTCAGCTATTAAAAAGCGGAGAGCCTCACACTCTCCGTTCTCTGCCTTTTGCCTTACAATAAACCACCGCCACTGCCGTGCTGATAAATGTCGCTACAATCGCCGGTGCAATCACAGCCGTCGGGTTCACGCTGCCGTACTGCTGCCTATACACGATCATATTTACCGGAATAAGCTGTAGAGAAGAAATATTCAATATCAGGAAATCACACATCTCCTTCGAAGCTGTCCGCTCCTTTTTCCCCATACTCGTTATAGCTGCTCCGGTTTTTGCTATTCTGCCGTCTTTGCTTCCTCTGTTTTCTGGCAGGTACTCTGGATTTCCCCGCTCTGCTTCTAGTTTTGCCAGTTCCTCCATCGCTTTTAATCCCGCCGGCGTGCATGCCCATCCAAGCCCCAGGATATTAGCAATCAAATTCGTAGAAATATACCCCCTCGCCGGATGTTCCCGCGGGACATTGGGAAACAAGAATGTAATAAAAGGGGATATCCCTCTTGTCATCCTCTCAATCAATCCCGATTTCTGCGCAATCTCCATAAGGCCCACCCATAAAGACATAACGCCTATCATCGTGATACATAGAGACACCGCTTCTTTCGCCGAATCAAGAGCCGCTTTCGACACTTCTTCCATGTTTCCCGTAAATGCCCCGAAAACGACGCCGATTAGAATCATAAACGCCCAAATATAATTTAACATAAACCACAAAAAGCACGCCAATGATTAATCATATGCGTGCCATTCCTTGTTTTTCTTATATGCATTTTATTCCAAGATCCACTTATTTATGCTGCAACACTTCTAGCGGGACTCCCTTTCTCAGCTATCCCCAAATTATTCCAGATCTCCACAAGCTATGAAATCATCTCTTGCGCAATCAAATTCATTCAGACAGGGAAATCCCATTTCTTCGCACAATCCCAATCATCCTCTTGGGAAAATCAATGACGCCTCCGCTCTTTCTTGCCCTTACCACTCGACTACCGCAGAACCCCAAGTAAGCCCTGCTCCAAAACCTGATAAGACGATTTTCATCCCAGGTTTCAATAAACCTTTCCGGTTTATTTCATCCAACAGAATCGGCACGCTTGCAGCGGAAATATTTCCGCAATGTTCTAAGCTGGTCGGGAATTTATCTTCCGATACTTTCAACCGTTTCGCCACGGACTGAATAATGCGGATATTTGCCTGATGTAAGGCAAAATAATCAATATCTTCTATCGTCAGTCCGGCTTCTTCCACTACTTTCTTGATAGACGCTGGCACTGTTGTTACAGCGAATTTATAGACTTCCTGTCCGTCCATATGCGTATATTGCAGCTCTGTCGCATTTTTCACCAAAGGATTATTGTTCTTCCGGTTCTGACAGGCGAGCACTTCTCCTTTTGCCCCATCGGACCCTTGGTCATATGCGAGCAGTCCCGTCTCATCAGCACGCACTACTGCCGCACCCGCGCCATCCCCGAACAGGACACAGGTGCTTCTGTCATTCCAATCCATAATTTTAGACAATGTTTCCGCCCCCAGTATAAGCGCAGTTCTATACGTCCCTGTTTTTAAATAGGCATCTGCAATATGTAGAGCAAACATAAAGCCGGAACATGCCGCGTTGATGTCAAAAGCAACGGCTCTGTCAGCTCCGATCGCGGCCTGGACTTCGCATGCCGTCGAGGGAATGACATAATCGCTTGTAATCGTGCCGACAATGATCAAATCTATTTCCTCCGCCTTAACACCGGCGTCTTCCATCGCCCGCTTTGCCGCCACAACGGACATGCTTGCCGTTGTTTCGTCTTTTACCAGTCTGCGTTCCCTGATTCCGGTGCGGCTGCTAATCCATTCGTCGGATGTTTCCATAATCTTTGCTAAATCGTCATTGGTCACAACTGTTTCCGGCAGACAGCTTCCGGTTCCTATGATTCTTGTCCTCATTTTGCTTTATCCTTTATCTGTTTATTTTTCTACACTATTTTACCTGCTCTTTTATGGCGCAAATTCTTCCATAATATCTTTTACATGTTCTAACTTCGTCGCACGATATGCGTTTGCGCCACAAAACAGAAGCGCATTATCTACGTTGCCAGTTACCGCATTTACCAAGGCATCAGTAATACAATATGGCGTCTCTTGCGGATTACATGTACTGATACAGGCATGGCATTTCCCATGGGGGATTTTTCCTGCTTTCGCTTTTCTCATGAAATGGTTCAGGATCGCTCTTCCCGGCATGCCGACGGGACTCTGTACAATCACAATGTCGTCTTTATTTGCATTGATATAGCTTTGCTTATATGCCTCATCCGCATCGCATTCATATGTCGTGACAAATCTCGTCGCCATCTGGACGCCGGAAGCTCCCATGCCCATATAATGCTCCATATCCTGCCTCGTATAAATACCGCCTGCCATAATAACAGGTATTTTTACCTGGTGTTTCGTTTCGACATCATTGACTTTCTGGATTATGTTTTTTACTTCCTCATCATAATGCATCTCTTCTATATTGTCCAACTGTTCCTTGGAAAAGCCAAGATGGCCGCCTGCAAGTGGGCCTTCGATGACAATTGCATCCGGCAGTCTGCAATATTTTTTCAGCCAATATTTTATTATGACTTGTACGGACTTAACACTAGAAACAATTGGCACTAGCTTGGTCTTGGCGTTTTCTACCAATTGCGGCAGATTCATTGGTAAACCGGCTCCCGAAACGATAAGGTCAACGCCCGCTGCTACGGCTGCTTCAACATATTCTTCATACCGTTTGGTCGCCACCATAATATTCACGCCGATGATACCGCCATTTGCCAGCTTACGCGCCTTCTCTACTTCGGTTTTAATCGCCCGCAGATTAGCGCCAATCGGATTATTGTCAAAATCCGCTTCCCGATAGCCAATCTGGGCGGTAGATAAAATCCCGATGCCACCTTGCGCAGCTACTGTGCCCGCGAGACCTGACAAGCTGACGCCTACTCCCATGCCACCTTGCATAACAGGTATCTTTGCCACCAAATCTTTTATGACAAGTGGTTTTATTTCCATCGTCTTGCCCATATCCTTTCCTACTTCTAATCTATTCTCCGATTGCAAACGTAAGCTCTGCCGCCGTCACCAGTTTCCCTTCTACATATGCCTTGGCAGAGCCAACGCCGATAGGCCCTTTTACTTTAATAATCTCTGTTTCCAAAGTTAATACATCCCCCGGCACTACTTTACCTTTGAACTTTGCAGAATTAATCGCCGCAAAATAAGCTGTTTTCCCTTTATATTCCGGCTGGCTTAAGATCGCTACCGCGCCTGCCTGTGCCAACGCCTCAACGATCAATACGCCTGGCATGACAGGCTCTGCGGGGAAATGCCCTGCAAAAAAAGGTTCATTATAAGAAACACATTTCCTTGCCACTGCTTTCTTGCCCGGTTCTAATTCTTCCACCGTATCCAACAGCATAAACGGCTGCCTATGCGGAATGATTTCCATAATTTCTTTTGCTCCCATAATCGCCATATTCTTTTCTCCCTTTCCTTGGCAGAAGCTTTATGCTCCCTCTGCTTACACTCTTCTTATTCTTCCCATATTCCACCGATATGCTAATCCAATATATCCTATGTGCCTTATCTTTTAAACTCCCTCTATCGTTGCGTCACGCCTTATACTTCTTCACGAGAATACTTGCGTTATGTCCGCCAAATCCCAGGGAATTTGACAATGCATACTCAAAATCCCCCTGCACTGGCTGCGCACAATAGTCCAAATCACATTCTTCATCCGGTACCTGATACCCTACTGTCTGATGCAGATAACCTTCTTGTAATTCTTTCACACAAGTCACAAATTCAATCGCCCCCGCTGCACCGAGAAGATGCCCTACCATAGACTTCGTAGAATTGATTTTCATCTCTTTGGCATGTTCACCAAACGCTAATTTAATCGCCCTCGTCTCGAATAAGTCATTATGATGTGTGCTTGTTCCATGCGCATTGATGTACATGACATCATCCATACCGATCCCTGCGTCCGCGACCGCATATTCCATTGCTTTTGCTGCGCCGGCTCCATCCTCCGCCGGAGACGTAATATGGTAAGCATCGGAAGAACATCCGTATCCGACTACTTCCGCGTAGATTTTCGCCCCTCTTGCTTTGGCATGTTCCAACTCTTCCAATACGACGATTGCAGAGCCTTCTCCCATTACAAAACCGCTTCTTTCCTTGTCAAAAGGGATAGAGCATCTTGCCGGATCAACCGAAGATGTCAATGCCGTCAGCGCCGTAAATCCTGCAATGCCAATAGGTGTCACACTGCTCTCCGTGCCACCTGCAATCATTACTTCCGCATCACCATATTGAATCGTACGATATGCCTCGCCAATAGAGTTTGTCCCTGTCGCACATGCCGTTACGACATTGATGCTTTTACCTTTCAAACCAAACTGAATGGAAACGTTACCTGCTGCCATATTGCAGATCATAAGCGGCACTAATAACGGCTCCACTCTTGAAGGCCCCTTTTCAAGCAATTTCGCATGCGCTCTTTCCATTGCCTGTAAAGAGCCAATCCCGGAGCCAACTGAAACACCTACGCGGTAAGGATCTTCTTTCTCCATCAAAAGACCCGCATCTTCTATTGCCTCTCTTGTTGCTGCTACGGCATACTGGCAAAACAGTTCCATTCTCTTTGCCGCTTTAAAGTCCATATAATTCTTCCCTTCAAAGCCTTTCACTTCTGCGGCAAGCTTACACTTATACTCTGATGCGTCAAATTTGGTTATTTCTCCAAACCCTGTCTTGCCTTCCTTCACACTGTCCCAGAATTCTTCTACGCTTAAACCGATTGGGGTAATCGCCCCCATACCTGTTACTACTACTCTCCTGCTCATCGTTATATCATGCTCCTCTCCATCTTTATCCTGCTACATTGCCATTCCGCCATCTACAGAAATCACCTGTCCTGTTATATAAGATGCTTTATCGCTCGCCAGAAAAGCGACCGTCTCTGCAATATCCTTCGGCGTGCCTACTCTCCGTAACGGAATCTGTGCAAGGGTTGCCTCTTTGGCATCGTCTGTCATCGCCTGTGTCATATCCGTATCAATATATCCAGGCGCCACAGCATTAACTGTAATATTCCTGCTCGCCAATTCCCTGGCGATGGATTTCGTCAAGCCGATGACTCCTGCTTTGGATGCAGCATAATTTGCCTGCCCTGCATTCCCAAGAATCCCTGTAACGGAAGAAAGATTAATGATCCTTCCTGCCTTTTGTTTTAGGAAAGGACGGTACATATGCTTCATCGTATTAAAGACGCCCTTTAAATTCGTTGCAATGACTGCATCAAAATCGGCGTCTGTCATTTTTATCATCAGATTATCTTTTGTTATGCCCGCATTATTGACGAGAATGTCAATATGGCCAAACTCGGCCAGCATATCTGTTATCATTTTCCCACAAGCCGCAAAGTCTGCTACCGAACATTGCACGGCCAAAGCCTTTCTTCCCATGCCCTCTATTTCCTGGACAACTTCTTCCGCTTTCTCTTTGGAGCCGTTATAATTGACAATCACATCTGCGCCATACTCAGCAAGCGTAAGCGCAATCTCTCTGCCAATTCCCCGTCCTGCTCCCGTTACAAGCGCTACTTTTCCCGTTAACATCCTCGTCTGAATCCTCCTTATTATGATTTACTTACAGTTTCCCCAGATCCTCTACCTTTTCTATATTGAGGACTTTCACATCGCGGTTGATTTTCCTCATGAATCCCGACAATGTCTTTCCTGGCCCGATTTCGATAAAGGTATCCACGCCGTCCGCGATCATCCGTTCAATCGTTTGCTGCCATTTCACGGAAGAAGAAACCTGTTTTTCCAGCAACGGCTTCACATCCTCTTGTCTGGTGACATAATCTGCTGTCACATTTGCAATATAAGGAATTCGTATTTCCCCAATTTCCACTTGTTCTAATTCTTTTGCCAGCTTCTCACCTGCACCGACTAATAACGGGGAATGAAAAGGCCCGCTTACTTTTAAAGGCACACATCTTTTGGCTCCCGCTTCACTCAATTTGCTGCTTGCTTCTTGGATAGCGCCTTCTTCTCCGGTAATCACAATCTGTCCGGGACAATTATAATTAGCGATTGTCACCATGCCAGCGGTTTCTTCACATATCTTCTCGATCACTTGGGTATCTAAGCCGAGAACCGCTACCATCGCACCGCCGTTAGGAACCGCTTCCTGCATATAGATGCCTCTTTTTCTCACTATCTTGAATACGTCTTCTGCTTTCATCACGCCGCTCGCTACCAGTGCGCCATATTCTCCTAAGCTAAGCCCTGCCGTAACGTCAGGCCTGATGCCTTTCTCCTCAACCGCCTTTAACATGGCAACTTCTGCTGCCAGCATCGCTATTTGCGTATATTCCGTAATATGGATTTTCTCATTTTCCTCAAAACATAATGCCTCTACATCTAAGCCACTTGCCTTCCCAGCTAAAAAGAACATTTCTTTGCTGGCAGGAATCTGCTCATAAAAATCTTTCCCCATTCCTACATACTGCGCGCCTTGCCCTGGAAACATAAATGCTATTTTACTCATATCAATCTTCCCTTCTCTTTTTATCATAATATAGGTGATTGCCAAACTGCTATTTTTCAAAACCTAGTTTCGCAATCATCTATTTATCATAATACAAAAACTTGCAATCTATAATATTTTGAAATTCAAAGTATTTTCCTGTCGAAAAGCGCAAGCCATACATGCTTGCGCCTTAAGAGTTTACTGCAATAAACCCGCAGCCTGCTCCATAATCTCCTGAATCATCTCTGCACAAGTCTGTTCTTTCTTCACAAGACCTGCAATCTGCCCTGCCATAACAGAACCTCCTACAACGTCTCCCTCTATGACAGCCTTTCTCAGGCCACCGAGAGTCAATTTCTCCAATTCTTCTAACGTTGCGCCCTCTTGCTCCAGTTTCAGATACTCCCTGGTCGTTTTATTACGGATACAGCGGATCGGATGTCCTGTTGAACGCCCTGTCACTGCCGTATCAATATCTTTTGCCGCAATGACTTTTTGTTTATAATTCTCATGTACGATAGATTCTTTTGCTACGACAAATCTTGTCCCCATTTGTACCGCCTGCGCGCCCAACATCAGCGCCGCTGCAAATCCTCTGCCATCCGCAATGCCACCTGCCGCGATCACTGGAATGGTCACTGCATCTACTACCTGTGGCACCAAAGTCATTGTCGTCGATTCTCCAATATGTCCGCCAGATTCCATCCCTTCCGCAATCACTGCATCAGCGCCGGCACGTTCCATCATTTTTGCAAGCGCCACACTGGCTATGACCGGAATGACCTTAATACCAGCTTCTTTCCACATCGCCATATATTTACCCGGATTTCCTGCTCCGGTAGTCACTACCTTAACGCCTTCGTCCACTACTACCTGTGCAATCGCATCTGCCTCCGGATTCATCAGCATAATATTAACGCCAAAAGGCTTATCGGTTATCTCTTTTACTTTCTGAATCTGCTCTCTCACGAAAGTTGCCGGTGCGCCTCCCGCACCGATGATCCCAAGTCCGCCGGCTTCCGAAACCGCAGCCGCCAAATGATATTCCGCAACCCATGCCATACCGCCCTGGATAATCGGATATGCAATCCCAAGAAGTTCTGTTATCTTTGTTTTCATAATCTGTTTTCCATTCTCTCTTAACCACATTTGAAAACTCTATGGTTTTTCTTATGCTTCAACGCCTTTGCTCTTCATATACTCAATTACAGCGCCTACCGTCGTAATCTGCTCTAAATCCTCGGAAGGGATCTCTACGCCATATTCCTCTTCAAAAGCCATGACCAATTCAAATAAATCCAAAGAATCTGCTCCTAAATCATCTTTAAAAGAAGAATCCTCTGTAATTTCAATGCCCTCTAAGTTTAATTGCTCCTGAATGATTTCTTTTACTCTTTCTAACATTTTCCTTATCTCCTTTTCCATTCTTAAAATTTCATAGCAAAGAATAGTTTGATATTCAAAGTATATTCTCTGCTCATACGTTTGTCAATCTTATTTTACGGATTTTATCGCTTTTGTCAATTCACTTCTGCAATAAATATTGATAAATCTCTCTTTTTGTCGTTCCTCTATCTTTTGCAACCTGTTTCATGGCTGTTTTTCTATCTATCCCCTCCTTTTCATAATACGCCATGTGTTCTTCAATAGACATCATCTGCCATCCTTTTATCTCTTCTTCCCTTTTCTCTAGGCGGCTTTTCCCTTCGATCACTAACACGTATTCACCGCGAGGCTCTTCTTTCTCATAAAATATAATCGCATCTTCTAGCGTCGTTAGCATAATGGTTTCATATTTTTTGGTCAATTCCCTGCATATTGTTATCTTTCTGCTCCCTAATATTTCATACAGCTCTTGTAAAGTCCTGACGAGGTGATGTGGCGCTTCATAGAGGATTATTGTTCTGGATTCTTCTTTTAGCTCCTCTAGGATCTCCGCTTTTTCTTTCTTATCAGGCGGCAGAAATCCCTCAAAACAAAATCTCCGGGTACTAAGCCCCGATAAAGTCAAGGCTGTAATACATGCTACGGCGCCTGGCAAAGAGGTTACAGTAATCCCTGCCTGCATACACTTTTGCACAAGGACTTCCCCAGGATCAGATATTGCAGGCGTACCGGCGTCCGTGACCAACGCTACGTTCTTTCCCTGCAAGAGCTCGCTTACGAGATAGTCTGCTTTTTCTACTTTATTATATTCATGATAACTGGTCATAGAAGTTTTTATTCCAAAATGATTGAGCAGCTTAATGCTGTTGCGCGTATCCTCTGCGGCAATCAAGTCTACTTCTTTCAATGTTTCTATCACCCGCTGCGTTATATCTCCCAGATTTCCTATCGGAGTGGCACATAGGTACAAAGTCCCCGTCATTTGATAACCATGCCTTTCATCTTTACTATCTATATTATCACTTTCCTTAGCCTGCTCTTGTTACGCCTGTGGCGCTTCCGACTCTAGCTCCCGCTATGATTTTCTCTTGCTACTCTTCCTGCTATGTTTGCCCTTGCTGTTCTTCATGTGGTTTCTGCTGCAATTGCCTTTGTTCTTCTTCCTGTGGTTCCTGCTGCAATTGCCCTTGTTCTTCTTTCTGCGGTTCCTGCCCTGGTTGTCCTTGTTCTTTTTCCTGTAGTTGTTCTGATCGCAGCTCCTGGGTTTCTTCTTGCTGTTCTCCTTGTTGTCCCATCTCCTCTTCAGGGATTTCTTCCCAATAAGGAAGCAATGCTTCTTTCGTATAATTCATCCTGGCATTCCAGAGGATCCATTCCTCATATCCCGCATCATAAACGGCCTGGATCTGCGCCCTGACTTCTGCTGCCCCATATGATTGGTAATCTTTTAGCCACGTGGCGGTAAAGTCCTGTATCCATGTCCTTACGCCAGCCACCTTAATATCTTCTTTAGATCCTAATGTCAGTCTCTTCGCTATGTCTGTCCCTGACAGCTTTTCTTTGGAAACGTTCATCGCCTGATAGACCGTCTCATAAGGTTCTTTATCGGGGACTTCAATATGGTATGCTCCATTACTATAGTGGGAAGGGTACACCATCGGGCAGATATAATCCAAATGTAACGCCATATCCTTATAATTTTGGCCGACAATTTCCGCATCCTTCTCATTATCCATGATCGTGCCAAACACATCCGCAGAAACCACCACGCCAAGCGGATGTAACGTATCATAGGCATATTGGGTAAATTCTGTTATAACTTCTTCTTTCGTCTTTGTCTTAGCTTCTTGCCCATAATCTATATTATCCGCATTAATATCTGTTGAAAAGCGGATATAGTCAAACTGGATCTCATCAAATCCGGCTTCGGCTGCCTGCGTCCCGATTTCCATTAGATAGTCCCATACTTCTTTCTTATAGGGATTCACCCATGCTTCTTTATTCTTATCGCGGAAAACTTCTCCCGTTTTTGTTTTCAAGCTAAGTTCCGGCTTTTTCTCTGCCAGGTAAGGGTCTTTAAACGCAACAATCCGGGCAATCAGATAAATGTCTTTCTTATGCAGCTTTTCGACCAACTCTTCTATATCGCGGATATAGCGTACGCCGGCTTCTATTTCTAGCACCATGTCGCTTTGCATCTTATAGGTAACGGCTCCCTCGTCATTTTTAATATCTATGACCATGGCGTTGAGTTCTGTTTCCTCCACAAGCGCGATCAGTTCATCCATTTTCTCTGTTCCGGCAATTGCCCCTGTCACATAGATTCCTTTGACTTTTACCGGCTCCTGCATTTCCGTCTCTGCCGCTTCGTTACCAGCATTCTCATCTAATCTCTGATGATTCCTATCTATTTCTTCTGCTAATGCCTCTTCCCTACCGCTTCCTATTTTCACATTTGCCAGGACATTCTCTGACCAGACTGCTTCTTCCTGTTTGCCACATCCAGACAGGCAAAGGCACATAAGCAGGAAAAAGGCTCTACATTGATTCATGATACGGTTTTTATTTCTAATATCCATATATCTCATAAATTTCCGGCATATAGACGCCCGGCTCCTTATAGATGATCAGCGGCTTTTCCACCGTTATGCGTGGCTTCCCGCCACGCTTTGCTTCTATCAGCACCATGTTAGGCTCTTTATCTACAAACGGATACACCATCTGCATCCGCTTTGGCTCCAATTTATAAGCATGTAACAATACCATGATTTCCGTCATACGAAACGGTCTATGTACCATGAAAAAATTCCCGCCTGGCTTTAGCAGCACTGCTGCCTGTGCAATCACATCTTCGAGCGTACATAAAATCTCGTGCCGTGCGATCGCCTTAGCGTCCTCTGGGTTTCGCAATCCGTGCTCCCCAATCATATACGGAGGGTTACTGGTAATGACATCAAAAGAAGCAGCACCAAATAATTTTCCTGCCTCCTTAATGTCTCCTGTGACAATGGAAATCTTATCTTCCAGTCCATTTAACAGAACACTGCGCCTTGCCATATCAGCGCTTTCTTCCTGGATTTCTAATCCTGTCAGATGCTTCGCCTTGGTTTTAGCTTCCATAAGAAGCGGGATGATCCCTGTCCCTGTGCCTAAATCCAAGACCAGATTTCCCTCTTTTGCTCTGGCAAAACCAGACAACAAGACTGCGTCCATACCAAAACAGAAAAGTGCAGGGTTCTGGATTATCTGATAATGATTGCGCTCCAAATCATCAATTCTCTCATTTTCTTTCAGCACAATCTTTCTATCAGTCTCCATAACCCTGCCTCTTTAATTATCATCTAATTTAGACGTATTGTCTTCTAGCTTCGCCAGTTCCTTTAGTTCTTCCGCATTCACATCCATTTTATGATTCTTATGATGTTTCCGCTTAAAGCGAAGCTGATCCACTTTATATTCCTGTATCTCTTTCTCGTCATCTACATCAACGATCACTTTGACAAGCTGCCGCAATACATTAACGCTCTGCACTTCTCCTTTCAAGCCGTCCGACGTCGTTACAAAATCCCCTACATTAGGCAGTTTTCTATTCAGCTCCTCATACGTTTCCTCTTCATGGTTCAGACAGCACATCAGCCTGCCGCATACGCCGGAAATCTTGGTCGGGTTCAAGGACAGGTTCTGTTCTTTCGCCATTTTGATAGAGACCGGGACAAACTCGGATAAATGTGTATGACAACAGAGCGGCCGTCCACAGATCCCGATGCCACCTACGATTTTCGTCTCATCCCGCACGCCAATCTGGCGAAGCTCAATCCTTGTCTTGAATACAGATGCCAAATCCTTAACCAATTCCCTAAAATCAATCCGTCCATCTGCCGTAAAGTAAAACAAGACTTTATTATTGTCAAAAGTATACTCTGCGTCGATCAGTTTCATCGGTAACTCATGTTTCCTGATTTTCTCCAGACAGATTTGGAAAGCATCCTTTTCCTTTTTCTTATTCGCTGCCTCCTGCTCGTCATCTTTCGCTGTTGCCACACGCAGGACGGCTTTTAGCGGCTGTACGACCTTTTCATCCTCTACTTCCCGTGGCGCTCCTACAACAGTTCCATACTCAATCCCTCTTGCTGTTTCCACGATCACGTGATCGCCTTTTTGAATCTCTAGTTTGCCAGGGTCGAAATAATATATCTTTCCCGCAGTACGGAACCGCACACCAATCACTTTAGTCATAATCTATTAACCTCCCTATGAGCTGCCAGCAAATAATTGCACAGCCTTTTCCTAATTCTCTTGGATCGTCAGTAAGAGAAGCTCCATCGTCAGGTCAAAATTAACGTTGGCTTCTAATCTTCTCTTTGCCTGTTGTAGCGCTTTCACAATAATCTCAATTCCTTCATATGTGCTTCTGTCCGCCACTTTACGGATAAATTGGATCTCATCACGGAAAATCAGGCTGTTCGCGTCCTTCGTTGCTTTAAACAGCAATACGTCCCGGTACCAGACTGATAATATATCCAGATAATCCGTAACATCAAATTTATATTCCGAAATCTTTTTAATCGCTTTTACGATCTCACTAAGCTCCATATCATTAATATATTTCACTAGCGTAATCGCTTCTTCTTTAACCTTTTCAAACTCCTCGCTTGTCGCAAGCATCTTTGCCTTTCCGACATTCCCTCTGGCAAATGCCATGCAGATGTTCGCTTTATAGTCTGGAATGCCCAGTTCTTCCATAAGGTACTTCTTCACCTTATCATCCGATACTGGTTTCATATTTAAAACAACACAGCGGCTCAAAATCGTTGGCAGAAGAGAATCCACATTCGCTGTCAGGATCAAGATCACAGCATACTCCGGTGGCTCCTCTAATGTCTTTAACAAGGCGTTCTGCGCCTGTACCGTCATTTTCTCCCCTTCATTCATGATGTAGACTTTCCTGGGACTGCTATACGGCTTAATCGCAATGTCATTATTAATCTGCATCCTGATATCTTCTACGCCAATTGTATTAGGTTTATCATGAGAGACGAAAATAATATCCGGCTGGTTCCCGCTCTGCGCCTGCTTACAGGAATGACATTCCCCACAAGGTTCTACGTCCTGCTTCTCACATTCTAATGCCGCAGCGAAGACTTTGGCGATAAATTCTTTCCCGGAACTTCTTTCTCCGTTAATGATATATGCGTGCGATACTTTATTCATGGAAATAGCATTCTGCAAATGCTCTTTAAGCTGCTCCTGACCGATAATGTCTGCAAATTTTGCCATTTTATTTCCCCCATTCTTACTCAGCCTGTCAATCTGGATCCCCTCCACATTGACACGCCTTTCCTTTTCTCAGATGTTATGTGAAAATATCCAAAAGCAATCCCCGGATTTCTCCAATCTTACTTAAAATTGCAAGATTGTCCTGCTCATCTTTCACGAGTTCCTGCGCCAGCTCATCCAGGTTCTGGTCAACCAGCCGGATAATGCCATAGACGCGATGGCGCCCTTTCCGATCAAGAAAGTTCTCTCTGGAAAAAGCATGCGAGCGGTTAACAATTTCATTTAGGAAATCTTTCACTAATGCACGGTACCGACGCATATCTTTAATATCCCTATGCTTGGCAAGCTTCTCCCCCTGTCTGGTGATTTCTTCCATCATTTGCGTCAAAGCATTCTGCAAATCCTGCTCTTCTATCCTACTGACCAATGTAAACTTGAAAGAACCATCCGACTCCTGCACCTGCTGCGTCTGCTCAACTGGCATAGCCTGCTGTACTTGATTTACTTTA
Source organism: uncultured Lachnospiraceae bacterium (assembly GCA_910578845.1). GTDB lineage: Bacteria > Bacillota > Clostridia > Lachnospirales > Lachnospiraceae > UBA3282. Next base: position 6,881 of record CAJTSL010000051.1, on the reverse strand, counting down.
ATATCCACTTGCTTCCTCCATACACAGCTTCTGCCATACCATAGCAATGATATGACAGCTAAGCGTCACACTCTTTTAAATAATCAATAATTTTCTGAAGACATATATCGAGTTCATCATTATAAAAGGTATGCTGAATGCCTGCTGTAGCCATCTTGTCCGGTGAAAAGTCTTCTGCATCCGCAAGAAACCTTCTGCACATCTCTTCATATCTCGGCGCATCCTGCGTCCTTTCCCTATCTAACGCCCGCTGTAGCCGTTCACCATCATCTAACTCGATCATAACTGGCAGCACCTTATCTTCACCATAGAATTCTTTGATCTTTTCATATGCTTCTAACGTGCCGATCATCAGATAAGAATGCCTTGTAAGATCAATCTCTGCATCCGCTACCGTAAAATACCTCCAAATACCATGGCAAGTATGATATACCCTTGCTTCAATCACTTTTTTGTCCCTAACCAGTCTACGGTATTTCTCTTCTTCAATGAAATGATATTCAACGCCATCCTGCTCGCCCACGCGGATTGGCCTTGTCGTATATGGCACAATTTTCTGGAATTTGATAACATCCTGCTCTAAAAGCTTTTTATAAACAGTATCTTTTCCCGATGAACTTTTTCCCATCAGACACACTATTTTTCCCATATCAACTATACACCTATTCTTCCCAGCCGTTTACTTATACACGAACATCATTTACTCCCCTCTTTAATAATGCCATATTTTACTAAGAATTTCAATTTTATTCCGCAAATTCAGCAAACAATGACAGCTCCGTCTTCCAAAACTCCCTGTACTGGCAACCCTGCCTTCTGATATTCCTGTATCTGCGCAATGACACTCCCGTCAATTATTTCTCCAGGCACTATAAGCGGTATCCCTGGCGGATATAAATTAATGAAGCTTCCGGCAACCATCCCTGTAGCACACGTAAAAGGCACTTTTTTGATCAAGCCACCATCCAGCCTATGATACGCCTCTGCAATCGACATCACGCTATCTGGCCTCACGTCTCTGCACACACATGCCCCTGTCGTCATTCCTCTTGTGTCTGTATTTTCTATCTTATCATCAATTTTACCTAATGCATCCGCCAATCTCTGCCAGCCGTCTTCTCCGTCTGCAATCGTCATAATCGCCAGAACATAATTCCCGGCTGCCATTTCTGGCTGCAAATGAAAATCCTCCCGCAACAGGTCGTATAATTCCTGTCCGCTCATCTGCCATCCTCTCACAGGCTTTGTGAAAATAACAAGCTTACAGATATCCCATGCCACAAAGTGATACTTCTCTCCCTCAACTGCTTGCGGATTTGCGATATGAATGTATTTACACTGATCTACCTGTTCCATAAAGCGCTGACGATACTTCTTCATCCTACTAAGACAGTCGGACGCATTCTCCCTCATATAAGAAATACAGGAATCCATGCTTGCCATTAACACATAGGAAGGGCTGCTCGATTGATAAATGCCCAAGTATCTGCGCAACCTCATGCGGTTCACATACGGCCCGTTTACATGGAGCAATGCTGTCTGGGTCATAGATGGCAATGTTTTATGCAGGCTATGGATAACGATATCCGCCCCTTGCCTTACCGCATTCTCATGTACGTCTTCACTTAACCCTAAGTGTGCGCCGTGCGCCTCATCTACAATCAGAATTTTATTCTTTTGATGGACGATCCTGCTGATTTCTCCAATTTCTGCTATTATGCCCTCATATGTGGGCGATGTAATAACAACTACCGAACACTCCGGATGATTCTCTAGTGTGGCTTCTACATCTGCTGCGCCAACTGCGTCTGCGATGCCATATTCCGTAATCTGTCCCGGGTATAGATATTGAAGATGGAGTTGTTGCAAAAGCGCCGCATGATAAACAGACTTATGGCAATTTCTCGCAATCAGGATCGTATCTCCTATATCCGTAGTGGCAGAAATCGCCGCCAATATACCGCAAGTACTGCCATTTACCAAGAAAAAAGCTTCCTCCGAACCATAAAGCATTGCTGCCCGTTTCTCGGCTTCTTTCAGTATGCCGCTTGCCTGATGGAGATTATCAAATCCATCTATTTCTGTAATATCCATTGGAAAAATATCCGAAAAGCCTTCTATCGGACAATTCCGCTTATGCCCCGGCATATGATATGGATAAAAGCTGCTCTTGCCATATGCCGCCAACGCCTCATATAATCCCTGCGCTTTTAGCCATGCATCCTGCTCCCGGTTATCCATGCCAATCGTTCCTACCTTATTTTTTATCTATTAATTCCATCACTTAATCTGCGAATTTATGTCTGCCATGTCCCTTATGCAACCCAATTGTTTCCATGAGCGAGCAATATTTATCCGCGCTCGTTACTACCCACGCTTCCCTATACACTGGCGGCACTACGGACAAAGGCCACATATGCTTTTTGATAATATCCCTTTGCACATCCGTCAACTGATACTCCTTATCTGCATTCTTCAGCGCGACCATCGGGTGATGGAAACCATGTAGCCTCTGCCTGTTCGCCAGGTACGCCTTGTCATGCCAGTCATAAAGAAAATAATCATGTAGCAAAGATCCCCTGATCAGATCCCTTTGGTTGCAATGCAGACCTAGTTTCTTATTCAGGATCAGGCTATATCTAGCTACGCTCATACAATGATCATTCACTGTCATATTCCCGTGCTGGATATGCGCTTTGGTCTTTCGGAAATTATCGGAATGAATAATATCGTCGCCATACTTTCTCAACAGCTTATGGATCCTGCGGTGGCGCTCATAGCACCTCTTTAGCCTTTTTGAACGGTTCTGTTCCATTATCTCTAAAATATTCATTGGTTTGCTCCTTTATTTTCCTTTCAGATCTCCCTCTATTAAATCATGCAAGATCCTTGCACGATGTTCCCATGTATGCGCTTCTTTTGCTGTTTCATATCCACGATCAATCATGTCCTGCAATTTATCTTCATTTGCTAACAGTTCATATACCATATCCGGTAACGCGCCGATATCCGCTGTTGAATATAATTTACAGTCTATTCCATCCCGTAAAGTCTCATCCAGATATACACTACTATCCGTCAAACATAATGCCCCGTTAAGCATGGAATTAAAGACCCTGTCATGCGCGCCGTCCCTAAACCACGGCATTACGTTGAGCGAAATTTTGCTCTGGCATAACTTTTTTAAACATCCTGCCGAATCCAGGCTGCTTCCATCAATGATATTTTCCGGTTTTTTACACGCAAGCTTCTCCCAGCCGCTTCCAAAGACATGCACTTTAATCCCTGCATCCGCAAGCGCTGCGACCGCCTCTCCCCTAGTCATAAAACGGACATACAAATCTATGAATGTCAGCTTGCTCATGACCTTCTTAATCTCATCCTCGGTCACCTCTGGTATTTCCTGCCGGATATGCTCTTCCGCCACGTCTTCTACAGTGCGCATCGGATGCGCCAGCAGATCATCAATCATGCCATGGTAAAATGCCGTATACTCCTCGTCGATCCTGGTAATATATTTGTCAAAATGTTCTGGCGGCGTATAGTTCCCTACCATTGTCACATCATATCTGCGGTACTTTGCCGGCGTATAAGGTTTATTGGGATATAGCTGCGTTCCTGCCAATGGCAAGAATGGCCCTCTCTGAATCGTTGGGAAAAACCTTTGCATATACTTTTCGTGATTTCTGTCAATACTGATTTGATGGTACGCTTTGGGTACTTTCTCCAGGAAATGATGATAATACATCGGGTGATCCACTACAATATTGTAACTTGGTATTTGCAGCGCATCCCACATCATCCTGTCGTTTTCGTCTAAGAAGATCTCTTCTCCACTCATCCCGTGGAAGTTAAAGTTAACGAGAACGGTATTGCCTTTCTCAAAAAAGCGGAAAAACTTCTCTGTACTGTCCCATGCCTTGCTTAGATCAAAAATAAAGATCTGGTGTCCCATCTTCTCAAACGCTTCCGCTAATTGTATCGAAAAATAACCTTGTGTCTCAATATCTCCTTCAAAGAGCATTATCTTTTTCATAGGAACCTTCCCTGTTAGCCTCATATTATAGTATCCATATTGTCATAAGAAAAAATCACAATCGTTTCTCCTATACTTTTTTATGTTATCATATTTTTACGAAAATGCCTATATAGAAAACCAAATACCTTATATTCCCTAGCTATATTTTCTACTTTATATTTCTTATTTTTATTGCTTACTCTTATGCTTGCTTTTCTTGTTTACTTCTATGCCTATTTTGCTTGCTCACTTTTTTTGCTTATTTTATTCACAAATCATCCTACTTTCGTATCAGCTCAAAATGTGATATATTTATGGTATAATTTATGTTATATACATATAAGAAAAAAGTGATTTTAGCTTACACAGATTATGGAGGTTTCTAATGAAAAAAGAAACATATCAATTAATAGAAAATTATATGCTATCTTGTATGGATGACAGTTCGCATGATCAAGATCATATTTATCGGGTATTGTACACTGCACTGGATATTGCAAGGACACTTCCCAACGTAGATTATGATATTCTGATTACTGCTTGTCTGCTACATGATATCGGAAGAAAAGATCAATTTGAGGATCCTACCATAAGCCATGCCCAAGCGGGTGCTGATAAAGCCTATCATTTCTTAACAGCAAACCATTTTGATGAAAAATTCGCAACACACGTCCACGACTGCATCCGCACACATAGCTATCGTGATGCGCACCTCATGCAAAGCATCGAAGCAAAAATTCTTTTTGATGCAGATAAAATTGATGTTACTGGTGCAATTGGCATTGCCCGTACCTTATTGTATAAAGGTAAAGTAGCGGAGCCCTTATATTCTTTACTTCCCGATGGTAAAGTATCGGACGGTTCTCAAGATAGCAATCCTTCTTTTCTCCAAGAATACAAATATAAGCTTGAATCTATATATACAAAGTTCTTCACTGAGCGCGGCATGGAGATTGCAAAAGAACGACAATGCGCTGCTGTCTCTTTTTATCAAAATATTCTGGGAGAGATAAACTCTGTATACCAAAGTGCTGACCTATTCCTTAACAACATGCTAGAATCAAACAATTCATCAACATCATAAAGCCACAAAAAGTTCGCGACAAAAGGACAAATATCATCAATAATAAGAAGACTTCAGTTTCGGAAGGAATACAGCTATGCAAATACGAGAAAAAGTAACGATACAAAAAATATATGCATTATTTCTTTGCTTCCATGTGATACTATTGATCATTGGCGCATTTACGGTCAAAGAAGATAAATTTAATCTTGGAGAAGAAAACTCATACGTCGAAATTTTCCCCGACACTCATGAGAAAAAAACTGACGGTGTACAACAGTATATTTTTCATAATACGGAACAGAACCGTATGAATGCCTATCTAATGTTTTATACCAATCATCAGGAAGTACATGTATATACCGATGGTGAATTAATATACGAGCGCAATAAAATAGATTCTATGTTTGGCCACACATCCGGCTCTATTTGGAACATGATGGAATTCCCTTCAGATGCCAAAGAAATCATCGTAACCACAAAAGCAATTTATCCGTCGGGAATAGATAACCTTCATACCTTTTATCAAGGGAATGGTCTTAATATTCTCCGCCAGATTATCCGAAATTCGATTTTATCACTCATTGTGTGCATCGTACTATTTGTACTTGGCATCTGCATGATATTATATTGGCTTTTAGTCTGTCGCAAAACACAAGTTGCCAAAGAAGTTCTTTATATGGGCCTTTTGTTACTATTCGTTGGCATATGGGCGTTAGGAGAAGAAAAATCCATTATGATCCTGTTCGATAACAGGGTATACGCCTCCTATATTACTTATATAATGCTAATACTTTCAAGCATTACCTTTATGCTCTTTATCAACCAATATACTGGCGCGGATGGTCTTTTGCTACATAAATTTCTTGCTACATATGCCTTTGGGGGAACCTTTTTGATGATGATTCTCCTCTGGTTCCACATCATGGACTTTAAACAGACTGTAGTGATTGTCCATATTATTTTCTTATTTGACCTGCTTTATCTTCTCTTAGGCCTGCTACGCAAACGTCATAAAAAGAAGAGCAAAAAAACCGTTTATCTTAATGTTGCAGGTCTTACGATCCTGACAGCAACTGTAATCTTTGAACTATATGCTTATTACATTCATTTGATAAATATGCAAGCATTCGCTATGCTTGGTCTTCTTGCTTATGTCATCATACTGGCAATTGAAATCGGCTCCAATGCTTCCGAAAAGATCGAAGAAATCCGCAAAGCAGAAATTTATAAAGAACTTGCAGAAAAGGATATGCTGACTCAATGCTTCAATCGAAACGCATATACAGAAGCGATACAGAAGGAGTGCTCGGATAATACCTATCTTGTTATGTTTGATTTAAATAATCTAAAAAAATGCAATGATACATTAGGTCATATGGAAGGCGATCGTTACATAATAGATTCTGCGTCTTTGATTAAAGAAATATTTGGTAATTATGGGAATGTTTTTAGAATTGGCGGAGATGAATTCTGTGTCATTATGGAAAATACTTCTGATGAGATTATTCTTTCCTTATTACAACAATTAATACTTAAAGAAAATGCATATAATAAACAATCAAAAACCGTTTATATGCAAATTGCTACAGGCTATGCAAAATTCGATAAGAAAATGGAAACAAATCTCGACCAGACAAGATGCCGGGCAGACATGCTAATGTATGAGAATAAAAAACGATTAAAAGAATCACCTAACCTATAAAATAAACAGGGATAGTATCAAAATATGATATCTATCCCTGTTAAATGAGCCACTGGGGATTCGAACCCCAGACAACTTGATTAAAAGTCAAGTGC
>CAJTSL010000050.1 GCA_910578845.1 uncultured Lachnospiraceae bacterium | reverse complement strand
CTAAAGCGGCTGTTGTCACACCTGCATAGCAGGTGGTTTTTTTAATTGCCATACAGCAAAAAAAGCCCGTCAATACAACGGGCTTATTGGATAGCTTTATTCACCAAGACCACTCTCGATAGCGCTGATCAGAGATTTAAGTGCTTCTTCTTCATCTTCCCCATCACATACGAACTCAATCTCATCACCACATTTGACACATGCACCCAACACGCTTAATACGCTTTTCGCATTCGCTGTATTTTCCTTGAATGAAAAGGTAATCAATGATTTGAATTTCATTGCTTCCTTGCATAGGATACCTGCCGGTCTTAGATGTAGCCCTGTCGGGTTCTTAATGACTACCTTTTGACTTACCATACCCTCATTCCCTCCAATTCGTAATCCCACTTTCTTCTCTATTATACCATGTTTTCACAATATCTCAACCTGAATTTTGCCCTTAAACAGGACAAAAAATGCTATGTTTACCGGAAATGCCGGCCTGCAGCGGGCACAAGCCACCTGGCTTGACACCAATTATAACATACAATTCTGTATTAGTTCCGCCAGCTTCTTTGCTTCTATATCTATCATCTTCTGGTCTTTGCCTTCGATCATGACACGTACAAGCGGCTCTGTCCCGGACGGCCTGATCAGCACGCGCCCTGCGCCCGCAAATTTCTTATCTAACGACGCAATCGCATCGGCAATTTCAGGATAATCCATATAATGCTCTTTCTTATGGTTTGGCACTTTCGCATTCACAAGAGCCTGTGGCATCACTTCCATTACCTTGGCAAGCTCAGATAATGGCTTTTTCGTCTCTACTACAACCTGTAACAGATGCAGCGCGCTCAAAAGTCCGTCTCCTGTTGTATTCTCATCTAAGAAGATCACATGCCCTGACTGCTCTCCGCCTAAGCTGGCGCCAATCTCACGCATCCTCTCTAAAACGTATCTATCCCCAACTTTCGTCTGCTCCATATGGATGCCATTTTTCTCACCCATTAAGAAAAATCCCAGATTGCTCATCACTGTGGCTACAATCGTATCATGGTGCAATTTTCCCTGTTTTTTCATATGGCATCCTACAATTGCCATGATCTGGTCGCCATCAACAATCTTCCCTGTCTCATCGACCGCCATAAGCCGATCTGCGTCACCGTCAAACGCAAGGCCCAGATCCGCTTTTTCATAAACAACTCTGGCCTGTAGCTCTTCCATATGTGTTGAGCCACAGTTGGCATTGATATTCGTGCCATCAGGATTCGTATGGATCGCCACTACTTCCGCGCCTGACTCTTTCAATGCTTCCACGGAGGTATAAAAAGCAGCGCCCTCCGCACAGTCTACAACAATTTTCATTCCCTGTAGCTCTACTTTAACCGACTGGATCGCATGATTAATATATTCTTCCCTGGCATCGGTACGGTATTTGATCTTACCGATCCCGGCTCCGATCGGGAATTTAATCCCCTGCATGCCATTACGGATCAAAGACTCTATTTCATCCTCTAGAGAATCCGGAAGCTTATATCCGTTCCCGTCAAAGAACTTAATCCCATTAAATTCTACTGTATTATGGGATGCCGAAATCACCACGCCGGCATCTACTTTATATTTCCTCGTCAGGTAAGCAACTGCCGGCGTCGGCACAACGCCTACATAAACCGCATTCGCGCCTACCGAACAGGCTCCTGCCATCAGCGCATTCGCTAACATATCACCTGATATCCTAGTATCGCATCCCACCATGATGGTAGGCTTATGCTCATTTTCCTTGGATAACACGTAGGCTCCTGCTTGCCCAAGCTGCATCGCAAGCTGTGGGGTCAACTCCTCATTGGCAACGCCTCTTACTCCGTCCGTACCAAATAATCTGCTCATTTTCTTAACCAACCTTTCTTATCACATTTCCGGAGACAACCTTTCTGTCATGTCTTTACTCTTCTCTCTCCGTCATCTCTATCACATCTATCCTTATGCTGACATCCTCTTTTAACGTAATAGTGCCCCCTTCCAGATTGAAGTCCAGATTCACCGTATAAACACCGGCGCTCATTTCGGTCATTCCCCGTTCTTCCATCATCGCTGCTACATCTACGGTCGCTTGTAACGTATTTACATCCAACGCATTTAAATCTCTCTCCAAGCCGGTCAATGTGGCATTATAAACATGATTGCCTTCTTCTTCCTCTATAATTTTATAGGTAAAGCCTTCCGGCATATTCTGGATCTGGATCTTATTCGCGCCGATGGTCACCACTCTATCAGCAATCGCTTCTACTGCTACGTTCACCTGCACTTTGCCTTCAAATCCTTCTTCCGCAAGGATAACGCCGTCAGGCAGATAATCGTGCAGATCTATAATCGTATCCAAGCTCTCCGTAGCGCCTGTAATATCCAGTACCGCCTCCGGTATTTCAATGGAATCGATACTATGCAGTGTCTTCGATTTGCCGGCAATTACGATATTGCTCCTGGTCGCAGTCACCTCTCCCGTCGCCATATATCCCCTTGCCGGAGTGCCTGTTGTCTTCCAACGCAGCGCCACCGTCTTCATTTCCAGGATTTCTACGGTAACACGTACTTTATTAATATTCTTGACAAGGCTCGATGCCGTAATCAATTGATTGTTTTCATCGTACAAACGAATCTCTGCATCTGTCCCAATATTATTGGTAAAGCCAGAGACATCAACGGACGCAACGGCTCTCTTAACCTGTGATACCACTGACTCTGGCCCGGATATCGCTATCAGGTTCTGATCCGTCGTAATATCACCAACCATATAGCCTTCTTTCACAGTTCCTGTCGTCTCGGTCTTAAGCTGTAACGTCTTAGTCCTTTCATTCTCTATGTTTAATCTGACACTGTCAATGCTTCCTTTTATGCTCTCTAGTTTGTCGTTGTATTTATTGGTTGAAAGGCGGATATTAATCGTATTGAGTCTGGTTAAATCATTCATATCCGCAACCGCAACTACATTACTCTCATTTAGGGAGTCTATAATAGAGCGTTTCGCCGATATCGTGACCATATCAATCACATCCGTGCCGTCCAATATTTCATAGACCTGCCCGTTATTGGTAATCAAATCGGCATTTTGGATCTTAACCGGCACATTATATACCCTGAATGTCCCGACCGGGTCGTTAATATTTGTCACAATAAGCCATAGAATAACTGCAACCAGGAATGATGCAAGCTTTAATCCCCAGTTCCTCATTAATCTATTCTTCATTTTTGGACCTGCCTTTCCACAACTTCCGTTTTTTCTCATCTACTGGTTTATTCTGAATGCTGTGCAAACGCTCCCTCAAACGTTCCGCGTCCAGTCCCCGTTCCAGTTCACCGCGGTAAGCCACGCTGATCTTGCCATTTTCTTCGGATACGATGACTGTCATGGAATCTGTAACCTCCGAAATACCGACTCCTGCACGGTGCCTCGTTCCCAATTCCTTGCTTAGCGCCATATTATCCGATAAAGGCAGATAACAGGTTGCCGCAGTGACACGGTTCTCCTTCACGATCACCGCTCCATCATGTAACGGCGTGTTATGCTCGAATATATTAATCAGAAGCTGGCTGGAAACAATCGCGTCCACATCAATGCCGGTACGTTCAAACTCATTAAGCGGCTGTTCCGTCTGTATCACGATCAACGCACCGGTTTTAACCTTGCCCATTTCCACAGACGCTTTTACAATTTCATTGATCGTACGATCCGTCAAACGGCCCCCATCCGCCTTAGAAGAATCAAATGTCAATATGGAGGAAAGCAAATTCTTCCTGCCCAATTCTTCCAATGCCTTACGCAGTTCCGGCTGCAATACGACTACCATGGCTATCGCGGCAATGCTGAAAAGATTCGTTACAATCCATAGGATCGTGTTCATTTCAAAAAATACCGCAATCAACACAAATGCCCCGATAACCAGGACGCCTTTTAATAATGACCATGCCCTTGTGCTCTTTATCCAGAGCAGGATATGATATAGCACAAAAGTAATGATCAGAATCTCCGCAACATCTGTCCAAATAATAGACGGCATATGCAATTTAGATAAATATTTTTCTATTAAGATATTAATCTGCTGCATAATCCTTCCCACTTAACTTTATTTTATATTTCAATTCATATTTCTGTTTTTAGACTGTCCGGCAATATGCTTCACCTGTTTCTCAGGCCTTGCCAGAGTTACCTTTGGTACCGCCTTTACATAATAATAATATTCATCATCTTCAAATTGTACCTTTTCCGTCCTGCTATAATCTACATGGAACACAAAGAACTGTAGCACTACAGTCAGTAAGAAGGATATGACCGTTCCGATAATGGCTCCTAATAAAGATACGTTCGTATCGAACATTAAGTCCCCGATCAGAATGACCATAATGTTCACAAACGCGCCTGCCGCCATTGCAATTGTCCATGCATAATCTATGCTAAGCCTGCGGATCACATAAACTAAGATCAGCGCCACTGCAAACGCTACGATCGTTACGACCATTTCTTTGTTATTGAGAAGCCCATCAATGACAATCTTAAACTTCGCCGCCATTTCATCTTCCGCCATACCGCTTAAGAGCGTCACATTCTCCTTCACATAATGAATAATATAGTACACAATTACGCCACACGCAACGGATACGGCTGATGCCGGCGTCCCGATCAGTCCCATGGAAATCGGCATAACATATGGTATCTTAAGCAGGAAGCAAATCGGCGTCAACACAACTACCGCAGTATCTTTCGGCGAAAACCTAAAGTAAAGCAGGAACATGAGCATAAACGCTGCTGCTACCACAATCGCACAAACCAGGTTAAAAGCATACAAATGTAGCAGCGTAAACAAGGCCGCCATGATCACAATGAAGTTAGTCGGCATGAAAGAACACATCAGCGCTACAATCAGTACAATTGATAATTTGTCAATCCCCGCCATAAATCCCAGATGTGAATTAATCAACAATAAGGATATAAATGCTAATAAAAACTTCAAAAACGGTGTGATATAAATCTCATATTTACTATAGAACAGTTTTAAATACTGTTTAGCAACAAGTAACGTTGTCATTCTTTTTCCTCTCAAAATGTATCATTAATGCTTATGACTGTACATATTGGATAATTTTCTCAGGTTCATATAATATAGTCTTAAGCTTTTATGCGCCCTACTATAACGATAAGCATATACAAAATAGGAGATTACCGCATATGCGCCCACTACTATGGCATATATCTTCAGGACGCTTTTCCCGAATCCCAGTAAATCCATCTTGTAAATATCCATCATAAAGATTTCAAAATCATAAAAAATGTACATGGCAAAAACCACTACAAATGCAATCGTTGCACTTATAATGGATTTTAAGACTTGCCAGCCAATATAATCGCCACGGAAAAAATGGCCAATCGCTACATTTTTCTTGCCATCGTTAGCCTCATAAGACGCCAATTTGGTCATTAAAACCACGCGTTCTTCATTCAGCATGATAGTCTCCCATCTACAGCTAGTTCAGGAAACGCATTTTCGGATTCTCTTTCGGATCCTTCTTGGACTTAGGCTTCGGCGCTTCCGGTTTCTTAATGCTGTCATTTAATCTATTTGCCATGGAGCTCTTGCATTTCTCGCAAAAACGTCCTGATAAAATAGGCATATCACAATTCTCACAAAGCAATGCAATGCCGGAACCTTCAGCAAGTTCCAGACGCTCTTCACGTAACCACTGCTGGATCTGATTCGTAGAAACCTCACACGCCTCAGATACCTGTGGAATAGATGCATGACGGTTATCCTGAATATATTTTTTTACTTCCTGGAATTTTTCTTCCAATTTTTCCTTGCACTGCATGCAAATCGGCGGCCCTGACACATAGTTGAAAATTTTTCCGCATTTTTTACAATTTCGTACATTCATAACACTTCCTCCAATCATATTCCATTTCCAATTGCTAATGTTACAAAATAAATATTCTTAATACCCGCCTGGCGCATCTGATACGCTATAGCGTCTATTGTACTTCCTGTTGTGTAAATATCATCAACAATTATAATCGTACTTAATTTTACATCATTATAGCAGATTTTGAAAGCCTTTTTCAAATTATTTTGTCTTTCTCCTACAGATAATTCTTTCATCGGCGCTGTTTTGCGTACTCTTTTTATAAATTCCGTCTCTACGGGTATGTTCAATATCCTGCCAAGCTCCTTCGCAAGCGCTTCTGCCTGGTTATACCCCCTTGCCCTCTTCCTGTCACGGTGAATGGGAACAGGCACAAGGGCGTCCGGCTCTAACGCCAGGATCCGTTTCCCTAATATGCATGCCATCCGCTGTGCATAATACGCTGCATATTCCTGTCGCCCCTGATATTTAAAACGATAAATAGAATCTGCTACACTTTTATAAGCAAATAATGCCATCCCTCTGTCGAAATAATGTTCCTTGTGGGCACAGTCATAGCAAAATACAGCACGTTTATCTTTCAGCGGTTTCCCGCACTTTTGGCAATATGGCGCTCTCACATATATGACCTTTGTCTTACATTCCTCACAGATGAGGCTCCCGAAAGGCTTCACCGCCTTGTCACAGACAGGACATCTCCTCGGATAAATCAAATCCAGGAGTATCCCATAGAAAAAAAGAAGCGCGTTCCTCAATGTGTTTTCTCCTATATTTTACTCTCGTTTATGTATTAGTTTCCTCTTAAGCCTGCCATGCATTCCGTTACCCGTTCTGCCAAGCCGGTATACCGCCGGTTCTGGTAATTATTGTCAACCATCTCCTGTACAACCGTACTGCTGCCTAAAACCGTAACGCAGTCTCTCGCCCTTGTCACGCCTGTATAGAGCAAGTTCCTGTTAAAAAGCATTTTGGGACCGGACAAAAGAGGCATAATGACTGCCGGATACTCGCTTCCCTGCGACTTATGTATGGTAATTGCATAAGCAAGCTCTAGTTCATCCAATTGCTCAAATGAATAGGCCACCCGCTTATGCTCATCAAATTCTATGACCATACTGCGAGTATATTCATTGATCTCCATAATCATGCCAATATCTCCGTTAAAAACTCCAAGTCCCTTATCAATGGGAATCCCATATTTACTGACGATCTCCCACTCAAGCTGATAATTATTCTTGATCTGCATGACCTTGTCTTTTTCCCGGAACAAAGTATTGGCTCCCATATGCTCCTTTTTTCCCTCCGATGGAGGATTGAGATATTTTTGCAAAATCCCGTTGAGCGTCTCCACGCCAAGCTTTCCTTTCCGCATCGGCGTCAACACCTGGATATCATACGGCTGCGCACCGACATAAGGCGGCAGCTTCTCCAAAATCAACTGGATCATATGCTTATATATCACTTCAGCATTGTTTCGCTCAAGGAAGAAAAAATCTCTGCTCTTATTGTCCAATACCATCTTTTGCCCTGCATGGATCCTATGGGCGTTTAAAATAATATCGCTCTCCTGCGCCTGCCGGAAAATCTTCTCTAGCATCACTACCGGAAAACATTCACTTCTTAATAAGTCTTGTAAAACCTGCCCCGGCCCAACAGAGGGAAGCTGGTTCACATCCCCTACCATGATTAGGCGCGTCCCTACCGGCACTGCCCTTAAGAGCGACTGGAACAAAAAGATGTCTACCATGGACATCTCATCAATGATAATAACATCTGCTTCGAGCGGATTCTCCTCATTCCGTTCAAAGCGTGCCGACTTTCCTTCGTGAGAAAGCGCGCCGTTTAACTCCAAAAGCCTGTGAATCGTCTTCGCTTCATATCCTGTCGTCTCCGTCATTCTCTTCGCTGCACGTCCAGTCGGCGCGGCAAGGAAAATATCCATCTCCTCTAGGAGGAAATAGCGGATAATCATGTTAATGGTGGTTGTCTTTCCTGTTCCCGGCCCACCTGATAATATCATAATACCATGTTTTACGGCTTCGATAACTGCCTTTTTTTGTAATTCATCCAACTCTATTTCCAGCTCTTTTTCCAGGCGCGTTATCTTCTCTGACAGTTTTCTTTCCTGAGACGCAAGATAGTCATCCTCTTCAACGGAAATATTCAGATCATGTAACATCTTCGCACAGTTTAATTCAGCATAATAATACGACGATGCATATACTTTCCGCTCTTTTTCCCCTGCGGCCCCGACAGATGCTTTTATCACTATTTTTTTGTCCATAGCAAGATTTTGTAACTGCGGTTCCATGAAAGCAGGTTCTAACTCCAGCAGCTCCCCTGCCTTTTCCAGTAAAATGCTATCTGGCAGATAGCAATTCCCTTCTCCTGCCGCTTGCAAAAGCGTATATAATAACCCACTCCGGATCCGGTAATCCGAATCCGTATGGATTCCAATCCTGGATGCTATGCCATCCGCAATACGAAAACCAATGCCATCAATGTCTTCTGCAAGCTGATAAGGATTTTCTTTCATAATCCCGTACAAATCCATGCCATACGTTTCATAAATACGCAGAGCCAGTGTATTGGAAATGCCATATTTCTGAAGAAATGTCATAGCATCCCTGGCGTCTTTTTTCTCATAGACTTGTAACGCAATCTCTCTTGCCTTCCGCTCACTGATGCCTTTGATCTCAGCAAGCCGTTCAGGCTCTTCTTCTATGATACGGAACGTCTCAGCGCCAAACTTCTTCACGATCCTCGCTGCTAACGCTTCTCCTACGCCTTTGATCGCACCGGAACCAAGGTAACGTTCCATGCTAAGCGCATCTTCCGGCGCCACAAATTGATAGCTTTCTATCTTAAACTGCTCCCCGTAGACAGGATGCGCTATATAACTACCTTTAGCTTCTATCGTCTCTCCTTGTTGCGCCGTCCGCAAGAAGCCTACACAAGTGATTTCCTCATCTTCCGCTACCATACTGAACACGGTATAACCATTTTCCGCATTCCGGTATATAATATGTTCAATATAACCCTTTATTTTCTCCATAATATACTGATACACAAATAGGCTGCCTGAACCAGCAGCCTACCTTATCCTTTTCCATCGCCTTGATCTACCTGTTATTATAGATTTTCCGCACTGTATGTCCTTTTCATCTGTTCATACAGCGTTTGTGCCAGAGAATTGGCTCCCTGCCCTTCCTCAGTCAACTGTGAAGCAATCTCCTGGATAAACGTATCCTGAAATGTATTTACCATGTTATTGGCGTAGCCTTCTTCTTCATCATCGCCTCTAAATAGCTTCGCAGATTTCTCCATCCCTTTTAGAACCTGTTCCCACAAATATGCTTCAAATTCCTTACAGGCTTCTAGCAATTCCTCATCTGCCGTTTCCGCTTCCGCCGCTGCATTTAATTTATTTTCCAATTCTTTGGTTGAATTCTTCTGGGTATCGACCATATAATTTGTCAAACCTGACATTCCTGCAATATCCATGATCCATTCCTCCTTGTTACCTGCCTGGCATTCCTTACTATGTAGGCAAAATTGTGGCTAAAGATTTTAGCTTTCAGTCTGCTTCCTAACGTTTCAGGTTATTCGCTGTCTCCATCATGGAATCAGATGTCGTAATCGCTTTGGAGTTCATCTCATAAGCACGCTGTGCTACAATGAGATTGACCATCTCATCTGCCACGGAAACATTAGAGCCTTCCAAATACCCCTGTATGATCCTGCTCTTCTTCACATTATCATTTCTCGCCTCATTAATGGCATTACCGCTTGCATCCGTTGCAGACAATAATGTATCGCCATGTCTGTCAAGGCCGCCTGGATTGCTGAACTGGTAAACACCAATATTAATGCCGATTGGCTGCGGATTGTTGTCCTCATCAGGATACATGATCTCGCCATCCTGTGAAATAGAAATCCTGCTCGCGATATAAGAACGGTTCAAAGAAATCGCTCTTCCCGCACTATTCAGTACCGGGAGGCCATCCTGGTTCGTCAGCGTCATTCCTCCATTCGCACCGATCGCCCACGTAAAGTCACCATTCCTTGTATAATATGTAACACCGTCCTCACCCTGTACTGCAAAAAAGCCATCGCCCTCAATCGCAAACGATGTATCACTTGCAGATTCTAATAAGCTTCCCTGTGTATAAATATTATTAATGGATGCCGTCCGCACACCGAGGCCTACCTGAGAAGTCGTTGGCTTCGGATCCCCATTCGCCGTTGTCGTCGTTGTCTGTAACGATTGATATAACAAAGATTTAAACTGTGCTTTCTGTGCCTTATAACCAGCAGAGTTAACATTAGCAAGGTTATTTGCAATTGTATCGACATTTGTCTGCTGCGCATTCATACCGGTTGCTGCTGACCATAAACTTCTAACCATTTTTCATTCCCATCCTTTCACACCTTAAACTCTATTTTATCTTATTCTACCTGTCTGGTTTACCGCATTATCTAATGTATCATCATATGTAGTAATCACTTTCTGGTTAGCGTCATAATGTCTCTGGATGGCAATCATGTTCACCATCTCCGTCACCACAGACATATTCGCAAGCTCCAAATATCCTGAATAAACTTCCGTCTCCGCCTCTATCGGCGTCGCGCCGTCAACCGGCTGGAAATAATTCTCTCCAAACCGCTCTAAGTAATTATAATCTTCAAAGTCCGTGATCTGCAATGTAGAAACCAGTTCTCCGTCCTGATAGATGTTCCCCATCCTGTCCATGCCGATTTCCAGATTCGTATCTAAGCGAATCCGTCTGCCATTATCTCCCAGGACAAAATCTCCGTCCTGTGTTACCAGATATCCTTGGGCAGTCATGGTAAAATTACCATCCCTGGTATACATTGTAGAAGTTTCCCCGGCTTTATTCGTATATTCTACTGTAAAAAATCCCCGATCCGATAATGCCATATCCAATACATTACCTGTCTCTTTAATCGGGCCTTCCGAGTAATCTACATAATTTTCTCCGATCTTCACGCCAAGGCTCATATTACCGATTTTTTTCGGCAAATTGCCCGCCTGCGACGTATCCTTAATCTTATATGCAAGCACGCTGTCAAAAGATTGGCTCGTCGCTCCTTCTTTCTTAAATCCAACAGTATTGGCATTCGCCAGATTGTTCGTCAACACATCCATTCTGTGCTGCTCATGGATCATGCCTGTATAGGCAGTGTATAAACCTTTTAACATGCTACTTATCCTTCTTTCTAATCTTCTCTGTATCCTGCGAGGAATTCTACATATTTCCCTGTGCCAATCGCTACCGCAGTCATAGGGTCTTCCGCAGTCATCGTGTTGATCCCTGTTTTCGCCGCGATCAAATCTTCCAAGCCACGAAGCAAGCTCCCTCCTCCGGTCAGGACGATGCCCCTGTCGGCGATATCCGCTGCAAGCTCCGGTGGTGTCTTCTCTAATACGCTATGGATTGTCTCGACGATCTGCACCGTCGTTTCATGCAAAGCCTCTTCTGTTTCTTCCGAAGATACTTTCACGGTACGTGGAAGGCCTGTAACAAGATTACGCCCTCTGACATCCATATAGTCTACTTCCGGCCTTCTAAATGCAGAACCTATTTTAATCTTAAGGTCTTCAGCCGTTCTTTCACCAATCAGCAAATTATGTTTCTTACGCATATAACGTACAATCGCTTCGTCAAAATCATCACCCGCTATTTTAATAGAAGCGCTGACAACTGTGCCTCCTAACGAAATGACTGCAATATCAGATGTACCGCCGCCAATATCGACAATCATGTTCCCACACGGTTTTGAGATATCAATTCCGGCTCCGATCGCTGCCGCAATTGGTTCTTCTATAATGGAGACTTCTCTGGCTCCCGCCTGATAGGTTGCGTCTTCAACAGCTTTCTTCTCTACTTCAGTAACACCACTCGGTACACATACTGCAATCCGCGGCTTCCTGAACGTCTTCTTGCCCAGTGCTTTTTGGATGAAATATTTCATCATCTTCTCTGTTACCTGGTAATCTGAAATAACGCCTTGGCGAAGGGGCCTGACTGCAACAATATTGCCCGGTGTCCTTCCGAGCATCAGCCTTGCGTCCTCTCCAATCGCTTTTATTTTATTCGTATCTCTATCGAAAGCAACAACGGATGGCTCTTTTAAAACGACGCCTTTTCCTCTGATATATACTAAAATACTTGCCGTTCCCAAATCAATCCCTATGTCTGTATACTGCATCTCCTATAGTCCCCTTTCTTACGGTATCTATAATACATAATTTCCAATTGCCACTAAACTAAACATCCAAATCAGGCAACTGAAACGAATTGCATAGTTTGCTGCATACATTATACCCTAAAGAAAGAGTTTTTCAAAGGGATTTCACAAATTTTTTAGAAAATTAAGGTACAAAAACCAGAACAGTTCCCTCTGTTCTGGTTTCAGCTTCCTTGCCTAAGTTCTTTATCGGCACGTATTCTACTTTTCTTAACCCTTATTTTTATTTTTTATTTTCCACTCACACTGCCCTGCATAAAGCATCGCGCTATGAAAACCTTATAAACGGATGTCAATTGGCTGATAAGGCATATGCAGCCGGTCTTCTCTGGCAGATTCATACAATTCTTCAGATAAAATCCTCTGCTTGGTAATTTCTGCCGATTGCTGCTCTTGCACTTCCTGCTGTAGTTCTTCCTGTAGCTTCTCTTGCAAGCTGCTCTGCATTTCTTCCTGAATATCTTCTTGCAGACCGTTCTGTAGCTCTTTCTGAATATCTTCTTGCAAGTCACTCTGTAGCTCTTCCTGGATATTTTCTTGCAGGCTGCTCTGCGCCTCTTCCTGGATCTCTTCTTGCAAATCCACTTCTATATTCTCCTGCAAACTTTCTTGGATCTCTTCTTGCAGCTCTCCCTGTAATTCCTTCTGCATTTCCTCTTGCAGCTCTTCCTGCATCTGTGCAGCGTCTTCTAGCACTTCCTCAAGCATGCCCTCGTTCTCGTCCGTTCCCATCGCTTCTTCGACAAGTTCTTCCTCTCTCTCTTCCGGTGTTTTCGGTTCGAGCTTCTCTGCTGCTTCGGCAATCTTCTCGCCGATTTCTCTTGCTTCATCCAGGATATGCCACATTTGCTCACTATTGTATGCTGCTTTCGCAGCCGCAATCTGGTCTTCATAAGAATGAAGCATATCCAATTTCCTGGCAATCTCCTCAACCGTGCTACATTCCATCTTCTTCAAGTTTTCTTTCTGGTTCTCAAAAAAAGCGACCTGATTATCCCGTTTCGCCTGTCGCTCCATTTTCTCTTCCGTGCTTTTCAGGCCACGATGCGATAACATAGATGTAGAGTTCAAAAAAGGGTTGTTAATTCCCTGTATGTTTATATTCATAGGCATGCACCTCCGGTTATTGTATCCTAATGTATCTGCTATATATATCGGCAAACTTTTCCAAGGAATAATAAATCTTTCGTAAAATATCCAATTTTACGAAAGATTAACCGTCTGGCAAAATCCAATTAATCAAAATCTATTGTATAATACTATTTTTTAACAAAAAAAGCAATATTTTTTCTATCAATTGTCAACGAACAAAAACAAAAAAGAAAAAAGAGAGGAAATTTCACTATGAAAAGAAAAGGATGTAATTTATACCAAAAGAAAAACATGTTATTTTCTGATGCCGCCCGCCTATGGTTACAATCACAGCAGCCATATTGGAAGCCTAGCACTTATAGCGCATATTGCCAATTATTGAAAAAATATATCCTTCCCTATTTTGGCAATACCAAGATTACCAAAATAACAAACCAGGAAATGGATAATTTTGCTTCCTATATTATAGTGCACTCAGAAAACAAAAATCTATCCACCAATTACGTTTCCCAAATTTGCGATATCATTCTTAGGGTCTTAGCTTACATGGAGAAAAAATATCAGTATAAGGTATTGCTTCCCGACAATCCTGCCGGCAAAAAACGTTCTGCCCAAATCCTGCTGCCTTGCGATCATTCATTTATGCGTCTTGAACAATATCTCTTTATGCATGCAGAGCAGGACACCTGCCTGGGCATCTTAATCGCTTTCCATACAGGAATACGCATCGGGGAGTTAAGCGCTCTTACCTGGGATGATATTCATTTAGAAGAAAAACTCATTTATATCCGTAAGAACATTCTTCGCATAAAAGAACCCGAAAACATTCTAAACACGACACATAAAATGACGCATATTATCGAACAGTCACCCAAAACTTCCGACTCTGTCAGGAACATCCCGATTCCGCCTAAACTGATCCCTCTTTTGCAAAAATACCGAAGAGAAGATTCTTCCTATATAATAAGCGGCATCAAAAATCCCTGGGCAGAGCCGCGCACGATACAATATCGTTTTCAGAGCATTCTTAAAAAATGTGATATAACGCCTTTTAACTTCCATATGCTTAGACATGGTTTTGCGACCCGTTGCATCGCTATGGGGCTCGACGTAAAAAGCCTAAGTGAGATCTTAGGACATAGCAGTATCCAGATTACCTTGAGCTTGTATGTGCACCCAACTGCACAACAGAAAAGGAATCTGATGGAGCAATACGATTCTTTTTATCAAAGCAGTTCGCAAGGAATTTTGCTTTTTTCGTAAAATTGGATATTTTACGAAAATATTATTCCACCCTTAGCACATATAATTCTATATACAAGCTTATATTTTATCTATATAGGCGTTTGCGAAACACCTATTTTATCTATAAGAAAGAAGGAGAACATGCATATAAAAAGGAAAGGCCTTTTCATCATAATTATTAGCATCGCTACGGTTATTTCACTGATTTTAGCCGGATTTTTTATTGTCAGGGCGGTCGGCATGAAGCATGTTATGGACAGAACAGATGTGCAGCTTCCCGGACGTGTCAAATATCAGGATAAGCTATATGAATATAATGATCATATTATTACTTTTTTAATTTTGGGGATCGATAAGGGCAAGGAAACTATCGAACCGTATGAAAAAGATGATGGCGGTGGCGGTCAGGCAGATGCATTATTTCTTGCCGTCATGAACACGGAAGAAAAAACAATTGAAATTATCAGCATTAACCGCAATGCCATGACAGATATCAGCATCTATGACAAAGATGGGAACTATTATGCTACATACAATGCGCAGATTGCATTACAGCATGGTTATGGCGACGGCAAAGAAATGAGTTGCCAGTATCAATTAACAGCAGTGCAAAATCTATTTTATAATATTCCGATCCACGGTTACGCTGCTGTCAATACGAATGCAATTCCTGCCATCAACGACACTGTCGGCGGTGTCGATGTTCTTGTCTTAGAAGACTTGACCGCCTGGGATCCTACACTGGTGAAAGACAGCCAGATCCATTTGATGGGAGAAAGCGCCTATTGGTATGTGAAATTTAGGGATAGTTATATATACGATTCAATTAATATGCGGATGACACGCCAGAAGCAATATTTAAACAATTTTATCGAAGCTGCGAAACATGCCGCCAAGAAAAATATTTTCGTTGTACTGGACTTATATCGTGAGATCAGCGCCCAGATGACTACCGACATAACTCCTACAGAGATACTATATCTGACGTCCTTGCTCCCACAATATGAATTTGATGAGACTCATTTCCATACAGTAGCGGGCGAAACTGTTATGGGAGAAGAATTCGAAGAGTTCTATGTAGATGAAGCTGCCCTGCTGCAAATGATTTTGGATATATTTTATATAGAAGCAGAATAGAATGGAGGAATGATAAATGGCACTCCCAAATACTCAAAAAAGAAATATTATTTTGTTTTCCTTGCTTTTATGCATACTATGCAGCGTCACCGGATGTGCGCGCAAAACATCCGCCATTTCTTCCGAGAGCGCTAAAGATTCCCATATTGATTTTCCCCTGTTACAAGAAGAAAACCCGGATATTTTTGCCTGGATATATATTCCTGGAACAGAGATTGATTATCCTATTCTGCAAAACAAGCAAAGCGATGATTTCTATGCCAGTCACGATGCCCTGGGCAATGAAAGCGCCGCCGGATCTGTCTATATCGAACTTGCAAACCTGACAAGTATGTGTGATTTTAATACAGTCCTGCACGGGCAGGCGGGTGAGGATAGCAAAGGCCCTTTCACTGATCTATATCAATTCCAAGACCCGCTCTTTTTCGACGAACATGAAACCATCTACCTATATCTGGACGGGAATGTCCTGACATACAAAATCTTTGCCGCTTATGAAAGAGACAATACCAGTTTGCTCCGCACCTATGATTTTACTTACCTCTCCGGATGCAGCCAGTTCTTATATGACCTATATAACACAAGGGATATGAATATGCAAATAAGGGACGGGTGGGATTTTGTGAACCCATATCATTTCCTGATTACCCTTACAGCACAAGAAAGTGCAGATTCCGAGAAGCAATTCAATGTTGTCGCTGTCTTAACGCAAGACGTTGCCGGGACAATCAACAGAGTAGTAGAAGAATAGGCATCCTATTTAATCATATATAAATATTTTCGCCATATGGCGTAAATATAAACCACACTTAACCATCAAAATTAAAGGAGGAACCAAAAATTGAAAAAAGTAAATAAGTTAATTGCACTATCCTTGGCAGGTGCCATGGTAATCTCCACACCCGTTCTGGCTGCGCCAAGCCCTTCCGTATCCAGTAGCAGCGGAAGCTCAATCACAGCAGAAGAGGCAGCGCAAATCGCTGCTAAAGTTTCTGAAAAAGCTGCTGAAGCTGCACTTGTATCACAAATGGCGCAGGAAAGCCAAGCAAATGCACTTGCTGCTGAGGCATCAGGCATTCCGATGGCTACCTCAATCGCTGCGAGCGCAGAAGGAAAAACACCTGAAGAGTATATGAATAACGCCGTAACAGAAGTACAGGGTCTTGAAGAAGCAACTCCTGTTGCTCAGGGCGGCCATGTCATTATCAACGGCGCACCCAGCAATCAAAGCTTCTCCGTACAGAAACCTTATCTGGCAGAAGTAAATTCTGCTAAATCCCAGGCAGCTACATTAGGCGGGAAAGTTTTAAATGTTGCAAGAATCAACGCTGGTGTTAGCTTTGACACTGCAACCGTAAACTTCTATATGCCAGGTGTTAAGGCAGGCAACAACATCCAGGTTTATCAGTTAGTAGACGGACAGTGGACTAGCGTAACTGTTTCCGAAGTCAGAGCAGATCATGTCGTAGTAGATATGACATCTCTTGGAACAATCGCTTTTATTGAAGTAGCAGCGCAATAATGTTATATTGTACCAGATGATATCAATAAGTGTGGGAAAGGCACACTGCCGCTTCATGCAGCAGTGTGCCTTGTTTTATGCATTACTTTATTCTGAAATATCACTTCATAGTGCCACTCGCCTTTTCATGCAGTTCGGCTTTCTCTAGCATCTTCTTAATAAACATTCCTGTATAAGAGATCGGATTTTCAGCTACTTTCTCCGGCGTGCCTTCCGCAATGATGGTCCCGCCGCCGTCACCACCTTCCGGCCCTAGATCAAGAATGTAGTCTGCCGTTTTAATGACATCGAGATTGTGTTCAATGACTACCACGGTATTCCCGCCATCCGCCAGTTTATGCAGGATATCCACTAATTTACTGACATCTGCAAAGTGCAGCCCGGTCGTCGGTTCATCCAGGATATAAATGGTCTTCCCCGTACTGCGCCTGCTTAACTCAGTTGCTAATTTGATACGCTGCGCTTCTCCGCCTGAAAGAGTGGTAGAAGGTTGTCCTAATTTAACATAAGAGAGCCCCACATCATACAAAGTCTCAATCTTCCTGCGGATCGAAGGCACATTTTCAAAAAACGGCATCGCTTCTTCTACCGTCATATCCAATACATCATAGATGCTTTTCCCTTTATATTTCACTTCTAAAGTCTCTCTGTTATAACGTTTCCCGCCACAGACTTCACATGGCACATAAACGTCCGGCAGGAAATGCATCTCGATCTTAATGATGCCATCTCCGCTACATGCTTCACAACGGCCACCCTTCACATTGAAGCTAAACCTTCCTTTTTTATAGCCTCTCGCCTTCGCATCCGCTGTAGAAGCAAACAAATCCCTGATCTGGTCGAACACGCCCGTATAAGTAGCCGGATTGGAACGAGGCGTCCTGCCGATAGGCGACTGGTCAATGGCAATCACTTTATCTAGCTGTTCAATCCCGAGAATGCTCTGGTGTCTTCCAGGAATACATCTCGCTCTATTCAGATCTCTTGCTAATCTTTTATATAAGATTTCATTGATCAGCGAACTCTTTCCAGACCCAGACACTCCGGTGATACAAGTCATAACGCTTAACGGGATCTTCGCATTGATCTTCTTTAAATTATTTTCCTCGGCACCTTTAATCGTAAGATACCCTTGCGGTTTCCTTCTTGTCTTCGGTACCGCAATCTGTAATTTGCCACTCAGATACTGCCCCGTTATAGAGCCTTCTATCTGCATGATTTCTTCTGCGCTTCCCTGTGCGATCACCTTTCCTCCGTGGGAACCGGCTCCCGGCCCAATGTCTACAATATGATCCGCTGCCAACATCGTATCTTCATCATGCTCTACTACGATCAAAGTATTCCCCATATCTTTTAGGTTCTGTAACGCAGTGATCAGTTTATTATTATCCCGCTGATGCAGACCGATGCTCGGCTCATCTAAGATGTAGCAGACACCGACCAAGCCCGAGCCAATCTGTGTCGCCAAACGGATCCGTTGCGCTTCCCCGCCGGACAAAGTCCCTGTCGCCCTAGATAAAGCAAGATATTCTAATCCTACTTCAATTAAGAAACCGACACGCGCGCGGATTTCCTTCAAGATCTGTTTTCCGATCAGTTCCTGCTGCTTTGTCAGGTTCATATTGCCGACAAATTCATGCAAATTCTTAATCGACATAGAAGTAATCTCATAAATATTCCTGTCACATACCGTTACGGCAAGAGATTCTTTCTTCAGACGCATCCCTTTACATTCCCTACACGGTGTAATCCGCATGAAAGATTCATATTCCTGCTTCGTAACATCAGATGAGGTTTCTCTATATCTACGTTCTACATTCTTCACTAACCCTTCAAAGGCAACCGGGTATACGCCTTCCCCACGCTGTCCGCTATAGTGTACATCTACTTTCCTGCCGTTTGTTCCATGGATCAAAATATCCTGTATGGATTCCGGCAGCTCTCCAAATGGAGTGTCCAGGCTAAATCCATACTCTTTTGCAAGCGCCTGTAAGACAGCATTCGTAAAGCTCCCTTCACTTCCGCTCGACTGCCATCCTAAGACAGCAATCGCTCCAGATTTTATGCTCAAGCTTTTATCAGGGATCATCAAATCCACGTCGAATTCCATCTTATATCCTAATCCGTAACACTCTGGGCAGGCGCCAAACGGATTATTAAAGGAAAAGCTTCTCGGCTCAATTTCCCCTATGCTGATCCCACAGTCAGGGCAAGAAAAGCTCTCGCTAAAAGTAATCTGCTCACCATCTATTACGTCCAAGACCAATAGGCCATCCGCCAGGCTTAAGACATTTTCAATAGAGTCAGTCAGCCTCCGTTCAATACTGTCCTTTACAACAAGCCTGTCCACAATGATCTCTATGTTATGCTTAATATTCTTATCTAACTTAATCTCTTCCGACAAATCATATAAATTACCGTCTACCCTGACTCTGACGTAGCCGCTTTTCTTCGCTCTGTCGAATACTTTGGCATGCTCTCCTTTTCGCCCTCTGACTACCGGCGCCAGCAACTGGATCTTCGTCCCCTCTGGAAGAGATAGAATCTGATCTACCATCTGGTCAACAGTCTGCCTCTTAATCTCCTTGCCACAATTCGGACAATGCGGAATACCGATCCTAGCATACAGCAGACGGAAATAATCATAAATTTCCGTGACCGTGCCTACTGTAGAACGTGGATTTCTATTCGTAGATTTCTGGTCAATGGAAATGGCAGGAGATAACCCCTCGATTTTCTCTACGTTTGGTTTCTCCATTTGTCCTAAAAACTGCCTCGCATAAGAAGAAAGAGATTCCATATAGCGCCTCTGGCCTTCCGCATAAATCGTATCAAAAGCAAGGGACGATTTTCCGGAACCGGAAAGACCTGTCAAAACGACAAATTCATTTCTGGGAATATCCACATCTAAGTTTTTCAGATTATGCTCATTCGCTCCTCTGATCTTAATATATTCTCTTGGTCTCATTTTCACTGCTTCTGCCATTTTTATGCTTTATCTCCTTTCTTATACCTGCCAGATTACCAAGGTGAGGCGATAAACGCCGTTACCGCTTATCCTTTATCCATATCCCGTAATGTTTTCTTTAATTCTACCATCTGGTCCCGAAGCTCTGCTGCCACTTCAAAATTCAAATCCGCTGCCGCTTTCTTCATTTTCTTCTCTACTTCTTTAATTAGCTTCTCTAGCTCCTGACGGTTCATTGATTCAGGATCTTTCTCAAAGCGTGCGCCTTCCTTTTCAACAGCCTTTGAAATGCTTATTAAGTCCCGGACTGCCTTTTTGATTGTCTGTGGCGTAATGTTATGCTCCTCATTATATTTCTGTTGGATCGCACGCCTTCTGTTTGTCTCTGATATCGCCCTGTCCATAGACTCAGTAATCTGATCCGCATACATGATCACATGACCGTCTACATTTCGTGCTGCACGTCCGATTGTCTGTATCAGGGATGTTTCCGATCGCAAGAAGCCTTCCTTATCCGCATCTAAAATCGCCACCAGGGAAATCTCGGGAATATCTAGTCCCTCTCGCAACAAGTTGATACCTACCAGCACATCAAATACATCCAGCCTCATATCACGGATAATCTCCGCCCGCTCCAAAGTATCTATATCGGAATGCAGATACTTCACACGGATTCCCACATCCTTCATATAAGCTGTCAAGTCTTCCGCCATACGCTTCGTCAACGTTGTCACCAATATTTTATGCTTCTTCGAAACCTCTTTATTTACTTCCGCAATCAAGTCATCTATTTGTCCTTCTACCGGGCGCACTACTACTTCCGGGTCAAGCAAGCCGGTAGGTCGGATAATCTGTTCCGTCCGTAAAAGCTCATGCCCCGCCTCATAGTCAGATGGAGTCGCAGATACAAATAACATCTGGTCAATATGCTGTTCGAATTCCTCAAAGTTCAAAGGCCTGTTGTCCAATGCAGACGGCAAACGGAACCCATAGTCTACCAGTGTTGTTTTCCGCGAACGGTCTCCCGCATACATGCCCCTTATTTGCGGAACCGTCATATGGGATTCGTCAATAATAATCAAATAATCACCTTTGAAATAGTCCATCAGCGTAAAAGGAGTCGCCCCCGGTTCCATGCCGCTTAAATGCCTGGAATAGTTCTCAATGCCCGAGCAGAATCCTGTCTCACGCATCATCTCAATGTCAAAGTTCGTCCGCTCCGATATCCGTTGTGCTTCTAACAGCTTGTCTTCTCCTTTGAAATACTTGATCTGTTCACCCAGTTCTACTTCAATGTTCTTACAGGCAAGATTTATCTTCTCCTGGGGCACAACATAATGAGAGGCCGGAAAAATTGCAATATGCTCTAATGTCGCATGAACCTGTCCCGTTAAAGGATCTACCTGCGCAATCCTATCAATCTCATCCCCGAAAAATTCGATCCTGACCAGAAAATCACCGCCCTCTGCCGGATATACTTCCAGCACATCCCCGCGTACGCGGAAACAGCTTCTATCCAGATCCATATCATTCCGGTTATATTGTATATCAATCAGTTCCCTGATCACCTGATCTCTGTCTTTCGCCATACCAGGACGCAGGGAAACGATCATTTCCGTATAATCATCCGGACTGCCTAAGCCATAAATACAGGATACACTTGCAATCACCACAACATCTCTTCGTTCTGCCAAAGATGCCGTTGCAGACAACCTCAGTTTATCAATTTCGTCATTGATCGCAGAGTCCTTCGCAATATAAGTATCCGTAGACGGCACATAAGCTTCCGGTTGATAATAATCATAATAGGAGACAAAATATTCCACTGCGTTCTCCGGGAAAAACTCTTTGAACTCGCCATATAATTGTGCCGCCAGCGTCTTATTGTGCGCAATGACAAGGGTTGGTTTGTTCAATGCCTGAATGATATTTGCCATCGTAAAAGTCTTACCGGAACCGGTAACGCCTAGTAAAGTCTGAAATTGGTTGCCCTCCTTGAATCCTTTGACGAGAGCATCTATCGCCTGCGGCTGATCGCCGGTAGGCTGATATGGGGAATGCAGTTTAAATTCTGGCATATGAAAACCTCCAATTTGTGACAGGACACTCGAAAACAGATTTTCCCATTGTCGCGCCATTCGTCAGATGCTCCTGCAAGCAAAGCATTTTCCTCATTACTGCCGCACAAAAGTTCACCTATCTACTCCAAATTCGTGCAATTCTTTTATCAGTTCCTATAAAACACACTTGCCAAATTACAAATAATCGTTAAAATAGCAACTACACGTATCCAGGCCACAAAACTATATTTTTAAACGAAACAACACTGAATAATACTAACCAATACAGATAGTATTATCCAGTCATTTGGGTTTTCATTATAACATATAAGACAAAAAAAGTACAGACCAAAATCGAACTTTTGTTCTGTACTTTTTATATCTGATGAAGTCCCGACGTTTGGTTAATGGCTGTAATCAATTGCGCTGGTAATAGAAATGCTACCCTAGTTCTTTCCCAACACCGGAACCAAATATAACAATAAGCCACCCAAGTCTCTAACAAAACGCTGTAGTAAGTGGCCTTATATCCACCACTTAGGTGTAAGCTCACCGAGCGTAACGATCTCCTCTGCTTCAAAATCCATCAGCACTTCAATTTCTTGATAATTGTTGGGCATAAGCTGAACCATCAATTCCCGGCAGGCGCCGCATGGGGCGCCGGATTTCCCATCGGGCATGATTGCAACCACTTTTTTTACTTCCTGTTCACCATTTGTTATCATATTAAAAATCGCATTTCTTTCAGCACAGATTCCCAATGTTGAGCAGGTATCCACACAGACGCCCACGTATATTTTTCCTGATGATGATAATATTGCAGCAGCAACTCCTCCCGCCTCAACATAGTCAGATATTTGTCGCCCGTTCTGTACGGCTTTTGCTGCCTGGTACATTTCTTTCCATACCTGTTCCATATAATTTCCTCCATTTTTACCGGCAAATGCTGCTTTGCGGTTGTGTTAATGGTAAAACAATGATGATCCGTCCGCATCCTTATTCTGCAAGCGCTTCTTCCTGAAGCCTGTCAAATTCCGCCATGCACTCATCTACGGTAGCGCCGTTTAGCAGTTCCCGTACAATCAGGCAAGTATTCCCCCACTGCTCTACCTTCATTCCCGCGTTAGCGCCAAGCACATATACGTTCTCCTCAATCCTGTCATTGAGCGGCTTCAGTTCCGAGATACAATCTACCTGTACATTCTTAGAGGCAGAAATTACCTTATTGGTGTCGGCATAGACTTGAAGCGCTTCATCAGATAATATGACATCCAGAACCTGCATCGCACATTCCTTATTTTCTGCGTTCATCCCGACGCTATAGCCTGTCATGGATATTACCGGCATCTGCCCACAGCTGCTTGGAAAACCTATTACTAACATGTTAAAGTCTGTGTTCCCGTATGCGGTTTCTGAATTTGCCGCGCCCCAATAAGCCATGACAATAGGAGTTTTCTGATTCAAGAAATCCTCTCCCTCCCCTTCAATTGCTTCACTGACATACGCTTTCTTTGCATCAATATAACCGCAGTCAATCATTTCCTGCAAAAATTCAAAACCGGGGCGCATATAGTCGCTATATTTACTTTCCCCATTGTTAAGCGCCGCTATCTCAGCCTCTGCATTCCCTCCATTGTACAAATCCGCATATGCCTGTGCCAGCACAAAAGTCTCTAGCCACCAGCGGTTGGCCCCTACTGGCGTTTCGATCCCATTTTCCTTAAACACTCTGCAACATTCCAGGAATTCCTCTGGTGTTTCCGGCAGTTCTAAATGATATTGATCAAACATATCCTTATTGATGAACAAGCCATAAGCAACTACTTCCTGTGGGATCGCTATCAACTTCCCGTTAATTGTATTTGCTGTTATTACTACATCCCGTAGATTCTCTACGCAATCAAGACCTGACAAATCCATAAGCAGCTCTTCTTCTCCCAAAGTTCTGATGGTATCAGGATTCAACAGATAAAAATCATCCATATTGTTACGTGCCCTGTCGAGCGTTACATCATCATACGTCTTATCCTGATAGTCCTCCGCCGTATAAGTAATGTATTTGACAGTCACATTTAATTCTTCTTCTGCCATGCGGATTGTTTTATCCGCAGCGCTTCTCGCCACATTCTCCGCGTCCGGTTCTGTTTTTTCCATAGGGCTGAACATACTTACAGTTTTCTCATTATTTTCATTAGATTCCAACAAATTCACATCTAAATTCCCGTCATTCCCACACGCTGTTGCACTAACTGCAATTGCTCCTATCAGACATGCCACTGTTAGTCTTTTCCATTGGCGTATCTTGCCTTTTTCCATATTAATCCCCCATTCTTGCTCAACTTGCAAACATGTGACGCCCCGGCTCAAATTGCAGGTTGAAAATCAATGCATCAGCATGATTTTTCAACCTATCCTCCTTTAATGGCCTCCTTCACTCCACCGTCCGGTTGAATATATACTGCTTTATTACTTTCTTAAGCAATTCTACATCAATTGGTTTTGCCAAATGAACATCCATCCCAGCATTTAATGCCTCTTTCTCATCTTCTGCAAAGGCATTAGCAGTCATGGCAATAATCGGTATTTCATTAGCATCTTTACGATCCAATGCCCGAATTGCCCTTGTGGCGTCATAGCCATTCATCACTGGCATCTGAACATCCATGAGGATAGCGTCAAACTCGCCTTCTTCAGATTCCATAAAACGCTCCAGCACTATTTTCCCATTTTCTGCTACTTCACAGCTTGCACCTTCCACCGCCAAAATCTCTGACAAGATTTCTGCATTGATCTCATTATCTTCTGCAGCAAGAAAATGTAATCCTTTTAGGCTATTCTCCTCTTGAGGCGCCACGTCCTTGTTTTTCCCTGACTCCTTTTCCTTTATTTCTATGACTTTTTCTTTAATCGCTGAAACAAAAACTGGTTTAGATAACACACCTGTATAGGCAAATTGGAGCGTTTCTTCTATACCTTCCATTTGATCCGCCTCGTACCCTGTCATAAACAAAAGAAATGATGTTGCCAGCAAAGCTTCTCTCATTTCTTTTGCCATCTGGATGCCGCCTGTACTGAGCGTATGCCAGTCAAGCAATACCATTTGGTACTCTTTTGGTGTGCCGCTGCTCTCTTGTATGATGCGCAGCGCTTCCTTTACCTGAATCGCTATGTCTATCGAAATGCCCATACTATCCATAAAAGCATGTATATTCTTGATCTCCTGTACATTCTCATTTACAGACAAGATGCGGGATATCCCGCTTTGTTTCCAAAACAGCATATCCGCCTGGCTCTCCGATATCCGCAGTTCCATATCTACCCTGAAAAGGCTTCCCTTATCAACCTCGCTGAAAACTTCAATGTTACCACCCATAAGTTCCACGATATTTTTGGTAATCGCCATCCCAAGCCCGGTGCCCTGGACCTTATTCGTCGTGCTATTTTCCGCCCTCGTAAATACATCAAAAATTGTTTTTAGATATTCTTGTGTCATCCCATATCCGTCATCCTCTACTTCAATCCGGATACGCTCAAACTGGCTGGAATGTTGTTTTAACCCAATAATACGAAGCCAGATGTTACCACCTTCGGGCGTATATTTGACAGCATTGGAGAGGAGGTTTATCAAAACCTGGTTAATCCTCGTTTCATCCCCTAATAGATACTCATGCTCGATATCCGTTATTTCTACATGGAATTCCTGCGCTTTTGCACCTGCCATTGGCCGAATAATGGCATCTATAGAAGATATCAGGTTATTCAAGGCAAATTCTTCCTCAGTCAGCACGACCTTTCCGCTTTCGATCTTGGAAACCTCCAGAATATCATTGATCAAGCTAAGCAAATGCTGTCCTGATGCCATAATTTTTCTGGTATATTCCCTTACTTTGTCTGGATTTCCCGCATCTTTTGCGAGCAGCGTGGTAAAACCAATTACTGCGTTCATCGGCGTACGGATATCATGAGACATATTGGAGAGGAACATCGTCTTAGCATTGCTCGCAAGCTGCGCAGCATGTAGTGCTTCCGTCAGTTGTTGATTATGCCGTTCTCTTTCCGCCTCCCTCTCTTGCATGCTCTTCCTTTGCTGCCTCTGGTTCAAATAATATAAGACACAGCATAGGAAAAATGCGATCATCATAATGATTACAACAAATAAAATATTATAATTGACTGTCTTGCCTTCTTGTTGAATGGCTTCCATTGGCACATATCCTATCAGGCAAACCGTGCCGTCATTTACCATCCATATGAAATTCAGGGCGCTTTTTCCACGTATATCATGATAAAACATGATATTTTCTTTATTTTCCAAACATTTCTCTATTTCTGTACGAATTTCTTCCTCGTGGATTTCGTTTGCTCTGTAAAAATCCTCTAAGTTCAAATGTCCAGCGCTTCGCTGTCCCATGCCTTTTGGCTTCAGCACAAATCTTTCCGTTTTCGCATCCATAATATAAAGCATAGCTTGTTTATTATAAAATCCGTTTGGGAGCGATCTGTCAAGAGAATCATAAGTATATTCCGCATAAAGCATTCCCATTTCCTGATCATCTTTTATCACAGGGCATTTAATCGTATATGCCCAAGTTCCCATATAATTTAGATAGGAATAAGAAATTTCTAATCCCTCTGCCATCCTGCTTTCGATAAAATCTAACCCTTCTTCCGAAAAAACTTCCCCTGTACTAGAAATCCCTTCCTTCTCTCCCGCACGGATCATCGAGATTTTTACCACTGTCCCATTCCTTTGGTAGGAACGTATATAATCCTCCGGGTCTTCCATCTTGGCAATTTCACGTGCCAACAATTTCTGGAACTCTGCCTCGTTAGTTCCAATAGATTCTATTGTACATTTTATCAAATCCAGATTTTCAGTGAGATTTTGAATTGCCGCTGATGACATTTCCTTTGATATTTTCCGTGACACCGAAAATACAACGCTCCCTAAGATACAAAAAACCAAGATAATGGATAGAAGCAAAGGCAATTTCTTGTCTGCTCCGATTTTATTACTTTTCTCTTTCATATGCATTCACCAAACATTTCACCGCTTATTTTGAATCGTCTGTAATTCTATTTGTACTATAATTATGATATGCGAATCGCTTTTAGATTGCTATCATGGCAAACATTAACTCCCTTCCCTTATTTCATTCGACTATCGCTATTATAGCAGAAAACTAAATAAATTACACCTTTCTTTTATACTATATTCTAGGTGATTGCGAAACTCCTATTTTTCAAGACTTAGTTGTGCAAAATAGACAAAATCACGAGCAGGGTACTTTGGTAGCCAATGGCCACATAAGTGGCCTAGCACTTAGACGCTGTACTTTAGCGTCTTATGTGCCGCTACGGGTGCCAATGTAGCGAAAGCGACCCTGCGACGATTTGTCTATAGATGCGACTCCCT
>CAJTSL010000049.1 GCA_910578845.1 uncultured Lachnospiraceae bacterium | reverse complement strand
ATGTGCCGCTACGAGCGCCAATATAGCGAAAGCGACCCTGCGACGATTTGTCTATAGATGCGACTCCCTCTGGAGACGCTTCTATTTGCACAACGAACGGCTTTCAAACTTGAGTTTCGCAATTAACTATCATGTACATCCATCTTATAGATTTCCATGATGATATTCTCTAACGTGTTACCATTGCCGGATTCTTCATCCGCTACATAGGATGCAGATTCGTCTGCTCTTTTGGTATGCGCATCATGCGCATGTTGGCTCATGTAGTTCGCCATAATATGGGACATAGAATCATCCAGGACAATTTGTCCTGCGTTGACAATGATCATCCGTTTACAAAGTTTCTCGATATCCCCGACATCATGACTGGTGAGGAAGATCGTGGTATGATATTCGCGGTTCATCTCCTTGATGAGGGAGCGGATGTTCTCTTTGACAACAGGGTCAAGACCGATCGTCGGCTCATCTAAGAATAAGACTTTTGGCTTATGGATCAAGGAGGCTACGATTTCGCAGCGTATACGCTGTCCCAGGCTCAGGTTACGGACTGGCGTATTGATGAAAGCGCCCAGGTCAAATGTATCGGCAAGCTCCCGGATGCGTGTTTCCGTTTCCGCATCCGTCAAATCATAAATAGCGCCGAAGAAGCGGAAATTGTCATATGCCGTAAGGTGTGTCCAGAGCTGTTCCTTCTGCCCGAATACGGTTCCGATTTGATAAGCAAGCTGTTTGCGCTTCCTTGCCGGGTCAATGCCAAGGACTTCCACATGTCCGCCGTCAGGATAGAGGATTCCTGTTAGCATTTTGATGGTAGTGCTTTTCCCGGCGCCGTTCGGGCCGATGAAAGCAAGCATCTCCCCTTCCTCCACTGTAAAGGAAATATCGTGTACTGCCTTAACCTCCTGTACATGCGGATGGAATATCGCTTGCAGGCTTCCTCGCATTCCCTTTTCCTTTTGTTTTACCTGAAAAGTTTTTGATAAATTTTCTGCTTCAATGACATGCATCGCATTGTCCCCCTCATCTGTTGCGCATAAAAAGTAGCAACTCCTATGGCAACGCTATATTGATATAATAAAAAAGAGCCGGTCTGTCACATGCACCTAATCTAATGTGCATATGCCATGCGGCTCTTTTATATTCCAAATCTCCGCATAGCCAAATAAGACTTTTCTGTCTTACGGCCATGCGATGCCCCGGCGGTATGCCGGTATCAAGTTGTGACCGTAATATGAAAAATCTGCTGCTGTAGCATGAAAATGACGTAATACGTGTTCTGATAAAATGACATTGCTTATTTGCTCCTGTCTGAAAATGAATTTTCGTAAGTATATCATAGCGTGTGGATAATGGCAAGAGGGTTTTTAAATTGATTTTAGGAAACTGCTCCCTTTGGCTCTTCTAATTCTTCAATCAGTGTCTGGTAAAATACTTTCTCCGTTTCTTGTAATTTACGAAGAGCGTGGTTGTACTTGTGAGGATTGGCTTTCAACAGGTGTTCCAATGATTCTTTGGCAAATTTCAGGATGCTGTCAACTGACTTGCCTAGGATATCAGTGCTTTCGCCACTGATATAAGCGAGCATATATCTTCTCGCAAATTCCGTATGACAGAGAAGCGATTCGTTACCTTCTATGTTGAAGCCGTTTTCTTTTGCTTTGGCAACGGCATTTTCCCATGCTGTCTTGATTTGGTCAGGAAGGTTCTTTGGTAGGTTGGCATAGGTTGATTTTTCATTTAAGAATCCAGAGGTTTTTACTATGTCTTCCGGGGTGATGTCGCTGTTCAAATAATTCTCCCAGAAAGCTTGGTCAGTAATGTAAGAAGGGAATTCAGCGCCCTGTCCGCCTAGTGCCTTTATTTTCTCAAGTTGTTCCTGCGTGATTCTCATGCTCCAAACGGGCTTACAATCCAAGCCATAGGCATCAAAATAGTGAATCTCTCCGTTGCCGTCAACTTCTATGTATGACTGTGGATTGTCTGTGAAGAACTGAATAGAATAATTGCGCTCAGGAATCGCGAGTAGTGCATCAACTTGGAGCATTTCAACATCTTCAGGCATTCCATAATGTTCTAATATGCCGATCAGCTTATTTCCATCGGTAACCTGCTTATACATATTGGTTTGCATGTAGTTGTCTTTTGTGTCTTCTACCATAGAAAGCCAGTCTAGTTTCTGTTCATATGGTTTTTCAGAAAAAGAAACACTTTCTTGCTTTGCATATGACACATTGTTGGAGACATAATTTGTCAGTGTATCCCAAATTCCTGAAGAAAATTTGGTACTGTGTTCATGAGAATTAGCATAACTAAGTAGGGCAAACATCTCTACTTTTGATGCATTGCTGACATTGACTTCCTCGATGTTGATGAGATATTCTTGCATGATGTTAGAGGCACTGTTTATAGATACTTTCACAAAAGGTGCATCCGGTCTATCAGAATTTGCATATTCTGCTTTTAATTCATACTTTGCATCGGATGCAGGATCTTTGATTGTTGTAGTTCCAAGTGTGTGTGCGCCATTTTGGTCTATTTTGCTTTCAGGCATGCTGTAAGTCCGGTTATGGTTCCAATCATTGTTATGCTGTTGATATGTTTTGTACTGTTGATAATTTAAACTCATCGTATTGATTTTGGACATTTGTTTCCCCTCCATAAATAAAGGATGACAAGATTATTCGAAAATATCATGTCATCCGTGACTTGAATTTTTGGATACGCGTTTATCTGATATCTTAATTACTGTAGAGAACACCAAGGTTTATCTATCGTCCATATAGACAATTGATGTCAGAAAAATAGTAACACACAATAAAAATATATGTCAACATAATTTCTCTTAGATTATTTAAATAATATTCTTCATAATAAGCATTGTAGTTAGGATAAAATAGTATTTGATAGATAAAATATATATTGTTAATAACTGTAGGTAGTAATTCTAAACAAATTTTTAACAAAAATAATAGAAATTAGGAATAACACATAGAAATATCGTTATTTTGGAAATGTTTTTATCGTTTTTCCTATGTTTCTCGTCATCTGCCTGTCTAATGGAAATAGTGTGGGTAGAAAAAAGCATATCAATCGTCTATACAGACGATTGATGGCGTATAAGGAAACGACGTATAATACGAATGTCTGTCAAATGTAGATTTTATCTATAATATTTTTTCGACATCTATCGTCAAAATAAAAAACAGTAGTTGACAAAATGTACTAAAAGCTGTTATAGTATCATCAACAAATAAATATGCAAAGAGGAAAGCGGATAGAAAATAATGAGATTAACGAAGAGAGAATTAGCTGTTATGCGCGTTTTATGGGAAGCGAACGAGCCTCTTACCGTGTCCGAGATTGTGGAAAGGGATGCTGACGGAACAATTGACAGCGTCCAGAGGGTTGTGAAAAATCTCCTGAAAAAAAACGCCGTTGCAATAGAAGGATATGAACAGATTGGTAAGAAAATATCCCGCAAGCTAAAACCAGTTATAGATTCAGAAAGCATTGAACTTCCTGCTTTCGAAGAATTTATCAATAATCTGGCTAGTAAGAATATTAGTACATGCCATATTGTGGCAGCGCTTCTTCCGACAGATGATTCCCCGAAAGCGTTAGAGGAATTGAATGCGCTAGAGGAATTAATCAAGAGAAAGAAAGCAGAAATAATGGCGGAGGAGTCCGCAAATGATCCAACAAATGATAAGTAGGTGATGTTATGGCCATAACGTTATCGTCGGTATTGAATATCGTATTATTTAGCGGCATTGCTATTGTTCTAATTCAAGTAATCATAAGAAAAGCAGACATTTTGCTGTTGTATGGGTTCCGGCTTATACAGAGCCTCATGATAGCATTGCTGATACGGTTTTTCATACCGATTGAGCTGCCAACTCAGAATGTTGTCAGCATTACTGAGATTTGGCCGGATATCTATATTGCCTTAACGAAGCCTTTTACAAGCTTTGCAGGGAGAGAATGGTCATGGTTATCATTTTTCATCATAGTATCCGTTGCCGGCAGTTTGTTTTTCGCAGTAAAGCTAGTCGTTACTTATTTTGCATTCCGGTATAAAGCAAAGCAGCTTGAGACAATCAATGATTCCTTGATCTTGGGGATCGTAGATGCTGTCAATGCCAGTTATGGGAAAGATGTGCATTTTGAAATTGTCCGGTATAACGAGACAAGCAGTCCGATTATATTTGGTTTGCGGAAACCATACATACTCCTTCCCGATTTGGATTTGACAAAAGAAGAATGGACATATGTATTGTCCCATGAGATGTCGCATTATTATAACAAAGATTTATGGATCCGGTTCTTATGTGAAATGTTACAGGCGCTCTATTGGTGGAATCCTTTTGTCTATATCTTCCGTAAGCAGATAACGAAAGTTCAGGAGTTGCGGGCGGACGCAGGCGTTATGGACAAGCTGAGCCGGCTGAAACGATTAGAATATACGGAATGCCTGATCCGGGTTGCCAAGCAGCATACGGATTGTCAGCAAAAATGGGTTGCTTCTTTTAGCAGTGATAGTGAGACGGATGTGGTCAAGAGAATATCTTTGTTGCTACAGAGGGATGAATTTAAAGGGAACCGAACGATTAAGAGCGGGCTGACGGTATTGTTATTGGTATTCATGATAGCTTTTCTGCCTAATGTATTTCGATTTGAACCGTTTGCAATGGCAGAAGAACATAAAGGCCAGGGAATATATTTAAATCGCTCAAATGCTTATTTTGTTTTGAATGCGGATGGTCTTTATGATATATATGTGAATGATGAGTATTTTGGTACTGTTGAGGAAATCTTTGATGAAAGTTTCAAAGTATATGATGAAAACGGAGGAAAAATAGAATGAAATTAAAAAAAGCAGTTGCTATTTTGTCGCTATTGTTTCTATGCAATGTCTCCAGTATGACGGCATTTGCACAGGGAGCTGTTCAAACAGAAGCGGTTGAAAGTTCGGGAACAGCACGTACTAATGTTGGTTATGTTTACAAAAATGAAAATGGTAAAATTTACCGACGCTTATATGATTTTGCCAACCAGAAATGGCTTGGTAATTGGGAACTTTGCCCGTAAGCTAATGCATTAAGCTATGAAAATAATTTTATAAATATTGTTTTGCAATCCAGTGCAATGGATGGACAGTACCAAGTGTCGATGAGTGTGAAGAGACGGGTGCTTCGTTGGACGGATGTAGTGAAAGATAGAAAAATTTTTTTGGTTGGTCGCTTTTCCCAATCCTTGTCGAATACAATCATGAAATCTTCTATCCGTAATTACATCCGCCTAACGAAACATCCGTCTTTTCGTATGGAGTACGTGCTTAGCATTGCATTCTTCGTGCGAATGACATATAAACAAAATATGTGGTTAAAATTACAACACAGTTTAAAAGAGACTATAAGCTGGCAATGAAGCGAGGACTGGATATCGAACTGTTGGATCATGTTTTAGTGCTTACACTATCACGTACTGGTTCGCATAGGGATTTGTTTGGTAAATGCATCAAGGGAGAAATTGCTACACATCTATTCTCCTACCTCCACCTCATATTTCCCGCCCTCTTGCCACGCAATTGTCAGTGGCGTTAAGGAATATTGCGTCAGGGCACAGCCGTCTGGTGTCAGTGATACGGTGAATGTCGCCATGCCGCCTTTGATACAGGAACGTTCGCTTTGGGCGCTGATAAAATTGCCGATAGAATAATATAAGAGCATTTCATGCCCGCTATCGTCTCTTAGGACTGTATATGGCTGTAACGTATGTGGATGCGTACCGACGACGATATCTACCTGGCAGTCCAGGAAAATATTCGCCCATTCTTGCTGGAATTCGTCTGGCTGGGGTGCGTTTTCCGTGCCCCAATGAGCGAAGACAATGACAAAATCACTTTCGGACTTTGCATTCTCTATGTCTTGCCGGATTGCGGCTTCATCCTCTAACAAATGTACCATATATGGGTTTTCTGACGGCATTGGGATTCCGTTTGTGCCATATGTATAATTGAGCAAGGCGAAACGGATGCCATTTCTCGTAACAATCTCATAAGGCTGTTTTTCCTTTTCCCCCACATGTTGTATCCCCAAACATAAGATGTCATTTTCTTCGAAAAAGGATTTGGTCGTATGGATGCCAGTGGATCCTAAGTCCAGCGCATGATTGGTTGCGCAGGTGACAACATCGAAACCGGCTTTGGCAATTGCGCTGCCAACGGGAAGCGGCGTAGCAAATCTCGGATAATCGCTGTATTGCGACGGGTCATCGGTAAAAGGTGTTTCCTGGTTGATGATGGCTAGATCACTTTGCGTAATGGCATCCAGGACATTTTCAAAGAGGAAATCATAGGTATCGCCATGCTTCTGCGCATATCTGTAGATCGGTTCGTGAATGAGATTATCGCCGAAAACGGTAAACGTAACGGACGTATCTTGTTTGGTAAACCCCCAGGAATCCCATTTCCATGCGCTATTTTCCCCATCGGGAGCAGTTAGCCAGAGGCGGCTTGCGACTACGCGCATGGCGGCAACATCTTGTCCGATGTAGGAAGACATCCATTTTGGCCTGATTTCATCGGCAGAATAAGTGTATAGGAAGATATGTTGGGACCAGGAAGTCTCGTCTTCCTCTACCCAAAAAGGCTTATGCTGACCGTAGCGCCCTTTTTTCCAACATAGCAACAGCAATTCTTCCTCACCGTTGCCGTCAATATCACAGAAGATGGCATCCTGGACTTTGATGCTTGCTGGCGATGTCCAGATTAGCGCGTTGTGGTGGAGCAGGCTTACCGTTTGGTCTTTTATTATGATTTCATACTGAGCGGAGCGATCTTGTATTTGCTTCTTTTCCCATGTAATCCAATTGGGAAAAGAACAGGTGTTATATAATGAAGTATAAACAATCGCCCCAGTGCATACTAATATTATAATAACAGAAGTTATTCTATGGAAATATTTTGTGAGAGATTTTCGTTTTCTTAACATATATCTGGCGCTTTGAATTGTCATATCTATTGACAACGGTAACTTTGTGTCCAATCCGGCTGGCTAATAGAGGCATTATCATGGAAGACACCTTCTTCGTCAGGGGCAATGCCCATCATCTGCCGCCATTTCTGATCGGTCATCCTGTCTTCCATAGGCCAGGGGAACTGGTAGAAGGAATAAACGCTTCCGGTTGCGATTTTCAGTTTCCCGTCAACTTTCACGATGACGAAAATCTGCGACGGCGTTCCGGTTGCCGCTTCGAGAATTGTACCGTTAGGGTCGGTTGCAATATCTACGACGAGCGCTGAAGGGTATTCCTGTGTCGTGATGGATTCCGACATTCCTTCTTTGCTCATGACGTCATACCAGAAGTGTTCTATCGTGCCGCCATAGCATTCTATGAATTCGTATTCTGCGTCTGTCAGGACTTCATCCATAAGCTCTTTATTGGATATTGCCAGTAATTGCTCTGCAATCTGTGTGAGACGAAGGAGGTTTTCTTTATCATCTGCATCCAGCATGCCGAGAGATTCTAAGCCTTTCGCCGTCTGGCTGGCAAGGTGCATGAATCGTTCATATATGAGTGGTTCCGGCTGCACATAGCCTCTTGCATCAGATTCTTCCCAATAGTCGCCGCCCATTTCTGCGATGACCTGTTTGGAATAAAGGACCGTATCATGTTTTAATTCCGTAAAACTTCCGGCAAAGCACTCGAGGTCTTTTTTCGCCCATTCTTCACTTTGCATGAACATAGGATATCCTTCCCCTTTTTGCGAAAGGAGAGGCCTGAGCGTATGAAGCCAGCCTGCGTAGAGGCTTGCAGACCAGAGGCCCGTGTTTTCTGGCGTAAGCTTCTGCCGAAGGTCAGCCATGTTGTCTGTATAACCGGCATAGTCTGTGGCGCCGGCTTCTTCTAGGATGCGATAGGCAGTCTCGCTGCCAAGCGTTGCGGGCACATCGAGTACGTCGGGAAGCATACGGATAGTGCCTGAGCTGTTCTTAGATACGCGGCTATAGATAAGCGCTTGCATAATGGTGGCATCTATGCTGAAACGTTGGCCCATAAAACGGAAACCTGGTATGATATTGTTTTCCCCGTCCTGAATAGGGATGGAATTAATCTGTGGTGACGGAAGAGATAAGGTCTTTTCATGGAATTCATGAAATAAGCTTTCTTGTGACGGGAAATCACTAACGGAGACATCATTCCCATAGACTTCCTGCATGATGGATGCATATTCACAGACTCCGGCATCATCGCTTGCACCTGCGAAAAAGGATGTCACGGCATAGATGGATTCCCATAATCCGAAAGCATTTGGATCAGCGGAAAGCGCCGCCGTCATCAGAAGGGCGCTTCTATCCAGATCAGCCTCTTCTTGGATAAAGTGGATCCTGCCATACCACATCATGGCTTTAAAGTATTGTTCTAACTGATCATCCCCCGCATAATATCCTCGCGGGACGTATTGCGTATAATCTTCTTCGTCCCCGGTGATGGCAGAAAATGCTATGCCGCCGGTAGCGTTGATTTTATCAAGTTCTCCGGTGACAATATCCTGTACATAGGCATAGGGTGTAACGCTATCGTCTAAAAGCTTGGCGCCGA
The DNA here is from genome assembly GCA_910578845.1 of uncultured Lachnospiraceae bacterium. Classification (GTDB taxonomy): domain Bacteria; phylum Bacillota; class Clostridia; order Lachnospirales; family Lachnospiraceae; genus UBA3282. The sequence continues at coordinate 19,402 of CAJTSL010000049.1, read as the reverse complement.
TTGTGAAAAACGCGACGTTTCGTATTGCCGCATTCTCCCATTCGCTCCCTTTTAGAACTTCATATTGTGCCGCGCTTTTTTCCATCATCTGTATGCTTAGTTGCTTTAAGGTATCGCTAAGATGGTTTTTCTCGATGTTTTTCAATAAATGTGTGAAATAGAGATGATAGGTATGCATCAGGGAATCCACTGTCACGAAATTTGGGATCAAGGCATATCGGTTGTTTTCATAGATTTCAAAGAACTCACGGGAATATGCTTCGCGTACGGCAAAGCCATTTTTCGCAAGCAGCGCCGTAAGCTGCTCCGGTAGATAAAATTGTTGCAGATTGGTGACGTTGCTCAAATCGGGAGCAACAGTATATGCTTCTATGCTGGGCGTTACAGCGGTTTCGCTGCTTGTAGGGAATTCTTCAATTAGAGCAGGCCTGTCAATGGCGAAAGAAGTGGCATCCATATCCGCAGCGCCGGATGGTGCATCGGAGTCCGGTGTGTCCTGGGGAGCCATCTTATCGGTTTCGCTCTGGGTAGATCCGTTTTGGGTAGTTTCGCTTGTTGAGGCATTCTGTGAGCCTTGCGTGTTATCTTCGTCTGTCGGTTTGCTCATAGCGCAGGCGCTTAGCATGCATATAGATAATAGAAGTGCAGTTATTTGTTCAAGTCTTTTTTTCAATATATTTTTTTTCATTATAATAGGATATCCTTTCCTTTGGTGAATACGTATTTTGCTTTTTACGTAGTAATTTCTTTTATGTATTTTCTTAAATTCATTCTGTATTCCGTCTTTTCCATAATTATATCTTTTTTCCTTATAGATGTCTATGTTTGTCATGGGCATAGGTTTGAAAACCAGTGAAAAAGATTTATATTTTCCTCATAGACAGCATAAAGTGTAACAACATAAAATGCAAGGATGGGCATATGGGGCGAACGGAAAAATATAAATTGACGATAAGGATCATGGCGGCGTTGCTTGTTATGGTATCCGTCTATTTTCTTGCCTATCAGAGAAGTATACGGACGGCGTCAGAGAAAATCGTAGAAGGGAAGGAGCGGCCATGTGTTGTCATCGATGCGGGCCATGGTGGCGCAGATCCTGGTAAAGTAGGGACGAATGGCGCACTGGAAAAAGATATTAATCTGGAGATTGCGAAGAAATTGCAGCAATTTCTGGAAATGGCGGACGTGGAAGTGATCCTGACAAGAGATTCCGATGCGGGATTGTATGATGAAAACGCTTCTAATAAAAAAGTACAGGATATGAAGCGGCGCGTAGAAATCATAGAAGAAGCAAAACCTGTCATGACGGTCAGTATCCACCAGAACAGCTATCATGAAGAATATGTGCACGGCGCACAGACTTTTTATTATGAAAATAGCGATCAGAGCAAAGAGCTGGCAGAACAAATACAACAGATGTTATTGGAAAAAGTAGATAAAGATAACACGCGTTCTGCAAAGAGCAATGATAGTTATTATTTATTGAAAAAAACGTCTTCGCCGATTGTGATTGTAGAATGTGGTTTCCTTTCGAATAATGAAGAGGCGCTGAAGCTGGAATCTGATTATTATCAGGAGAAAATCGCCTGGGCAATTCATTTGGGGATTCTGCAATATATCAATAGTCAAGGCTGAAATAATGTGGTACAATAGACGCAAGCTCGGCAGCTTGCGTCCCAAGAATTGCGACGCAATTCTTGATAGAAAAGCGTAAGGATAACGGCATCAGAGGCTGTTTTCTAATAGACGCAAGCTCGATATAAATGATAACATTAGAGAAGAGAAGAAAGGGACTGCGCGTTGTGGACACACAGATAATCCGGGTGGATGAAGGGCATGAGAATACGGGACTCCTACGGCAGGCAGGCGAAGTCATCAAGGCAGGCGGGTTAGTTGCGTTTCCGACAGAGACTGTATATGGGCTGGGTGGGGATGCCATGAATCCTGATTCTTCCAGGAAAATATATGCAGCCAAAGGCAGGCCTTCGGACAATCCGCTGATCGTACACATTTGCTGCATGGAGGACTTGGCTCCGATTGTGAAGGAAATACCGGAGGCGGCAAGAAGACTGGCGGAAGCTTTTTGGCCGGGGCCGCTTACTATGATATTTGAGAAATCGGATTTGATACCATATGAGACAACAGGCGGTTTGGATACAGTAGCGGTCAGGATGCCGAACCATCCCGTGGCAATGGAGCTCATCCATGCCGCGGGCGGATATATAGCAGCGCCAAGCGCTAATCTGTCGGGCAGGCCGAGTCCGACTTTGGCGAAATATGTGGCGGAAGACATGGTAGGGCGGATTGAGATGATAATTGATGGCGGGGATGTGGAGATCGGCCTTGAATCCACCATAATTGATATGACAGAAGACATACCGTTGATTCTCCGGCCCGGTTATATTACGAAGGAAATGCTAGAAGAGGTGTTGCAGTCGGTAGGAGAAGATAAAGCGCTCATGTCAGATAGTAGCGGACAAGCGCCGAAAGCGCCCGGCATGAAGTACCGCCATTATGCGCCGAAGGGTGAATTGACGATTGTGGACGGGGACTTGCGGCGTGTGGTAGAATATATTAATGAACAGACGATGTTTATGCAGGAAAAGGGGCATAAGGTCGGCATCATAGGGACTGATGCGACGATAGCAGGATATAGCGGCGATCTATGTAAGAGCGTAGGTGAGAGGGATGAAGAGGCAACGATTGCGAAACGGCTTTACCGGACGCTGCGCGAGTTCGATGATGAAGGCGTTACGGTGATTTTCTCGGAGTCTTTTGATACGGCGGGAATGGGACAAGCGATTATGAACAGGCTGCTCAAGGCAGCAGGGCATCATGTGATACGCGTATGATGAAAGCATAGGACAAATAGAAATATGAAGGAGGAATATAACATGATAGGAATTGGGAGCGACCATGGCGGCTATGATCTGAAACAGGTGGTAATAGCTTATTTGGAAGAGCAGGGGATAGCATATAAGGATTTTGGCTGTATGGACAAGAAGTCGTGCGATTATCCGGTTTATGGCAAGGCTGTTGCGGAAGCGGTGTCGGATGGCACTTGCGAGAAAGGGATCGTCATCTGTACGACGGGAATCGGTATCTCCATGATAGCCAATAAGATAGCAGGTGTCCGCTGCGCATTGTGTGCGGATACGGTATCGGCGCGGCTGACAAGAGAGCATAATGATGCGAATGTCTTGGCTATGGGAGGCGGGATTGTTGGCAACAATCTGGCGCTTAGTATCGTGGATACTTTCCTGCATACGGAATTTTCGAAAGAAGAGAAGCACCAGAGAAGAATAGACATGATTAATGATACATTGTGATAAGAGATTTGCATAGAATGCGCCTTATCTTATAGTGTGGAGGACTTTATGAAATTCAGACGAAATGCGGCGGCCTTGCTGCTTTTTGTGTTGCTGATTGTGATGCTGCAAGTCTCCGTTCACGCAACAGAGGAAACGAGACGGCAAATTGAGGAGGCGGAGCATCAGAAGGAGGAGACGGAGGACCAGCTTGAGACAACGAAGGAAAACCTTGATAATCTGAATGAACAGAAAGATTCGCTGGAGGGCACATTATCTAATCTGAATACAGAGTTATCCCAAGTCAGCAGCCATCTGAGTGAATTAGAGCAGAAAATCGCGGATAAGGAAGCGGAAATTGCAGAGACCAATGAAATGATAGAGCAGACGAACAAGGATTTGGAAGAAGCAATCGCAGTGAAAGACGCTCATTATGAAAATATGAAGATGCAGATTAAATTCATGTATGAGCAAAGCGACTACCTTTATCTGGAAATGCTGCTGTCGGCGGGAAGCCTTGCCGAGCTGATCAACCGGAATGATTATATTGAACAGTTGTCGGCCTATGAGAAAAGAGTCCTGGAAGAATATAAGGAAATACAGGCTGAAATAGAGGATATGGCGGCGCAGTTAGATGCAGCGATGGCACAGCTTGAAGTAGATATGAATGAGCTGGATACTTATAAAGTACAGGTAGTGGCGGAGCAGAGCCGTGTATCTGGCTTAGTCAGCCAGGCGAGCAACTCTCTCGCTGCAACTTCCAACCAGATTTCTGATGCAGAAGCAGCGGCGCTTGCTTATGAACAAAAGATCAAAGAACAGGAAGAGAACCTGTCGGCGCTGCGGGCGAAGTTAGCGGAAGAGCTGCGCATGGCGGAACTTGCTGCACAGTCGAGCTGGCGGGATATTTCAGAAGTAAGCTTCGCGGAAGGCGACAGATATTTGCTTGCCAACCTGATTTACTGTGAGGCGGGCGGCGAACCATATGTCGGTCAGGTAGCAGTCGGTTCGGTCGTCATTAACAGAGTGCTGAGTTCTGTTTACCCAGATACAATAGTGGGTGTTATTTATCAATCCGGGCAGTTCTCGCCGGTAGCGAGCGGAAGGCTTGCTTTGGCGCTTGCGGAAGGAAGAGCGACGTCAAGCTGTTATCAGGCCGCGGATGAGGTGATGGCGGGAACAACAACGGTTGGGAATTGCGTTTATTTCCGGACGCCTGTTGATGGGATTACGCCGCGTTACCGGATAGGCGGACATATTTTCTACTAAGTTTATAACAGATTCTGATAGAATGGAGTTCATAAAACGAAATGCCTTGTCATATAGTATGACAGGGCATTTTAGCGATTTCTGTTTCGATTGGAGCCTGCAATGCATGGAACCCGCCAGAATAAATGACTTCTAACAGGCTGCTTAAACAAAGCAGGGATTTTTTCAAAGTGTCTTCTGATATGAGATGGTCATTCCGCGCGATAACGAGCTCATCAAGATCCACGACCTTCACAAAGCCATCTGGATAGACTATGACATCGGCAAGCAGGTCGGTAAAGACATAGGTATTAGTCTCAGGATCGTAGTCATGCTCCACAATATCGCAGTACCAGAAAAGAAAAGAGTTATCGGCGCGGTAGAATTTGCTGATTTTATAACCTTCTTTTAAGAAATAACAAGAATAGCCATGATGCAGCTCCTTTTTGGGCTTCAAAGTGTCCCAGCCGGTGACAATGATCTGTTCATCCTGATATAGGACTTTGTCGTTTTTGAGCAGGATGCACTCTTCGGGGATGATTCTTTTGCGGTATAATGTAGGTGCTGGCATGGCGCCTCCTCAGTATATGTATTTTCTATATTAACAAGATAAAGCTTATATAATAATAATTACACTGCTACGAAGGAAAAGTCAACGGTAATCTATACAATTTCGTGAAATATGCTGGACATTGTTCCCAAATCTGGTTATAATTTAGATTGTTCAGAAAAGAGAAGGGGAAAAAGTGTGAAATATAATCGAAGTGTCTTTCATTCACTGATGATGATCAGTCAATTTGGCATCAATATATTGGTACCTGTTTTTCTCTGTTCTTTTATCGGGATGTATATAGATGATAAGTGCGGTACATCTTTTTGGATCGTCATTTTCTTTTTTATTGGAGCAGCAGCAGGGTTTCGGAATGTGTTCCGCTTTGCGAGGAGAATTTATGAAGAACCTGCTGTTACTAGAAAACATGTGAAAGCCGGACAGGAAGAAGAGAGAAATGAGAGAAAAAAGGAAGATAAAAATTGATGCGACTTTATTTGATCTGTGTCTGGGTATTTTTCTTTATGGCGTTTTGTGCCAGGTCATTATCCTGTTTTTTTCCCGCAAGCCGGAATATAGCATAGGACTGTGGATTGGGGCTGTGCTTGCCGTGATCGGTGCCATCCATATGTGGTGGACGATAGATAAAAGCTTAGATATGGCATCTAAAGATGCGACTAAGACTGTCGGCACGCAGTATCTGCTCCGTTATTTTATCTTGGTAGCAGTCATGGCATTGCTTGCAGTAAGTGGATTTGCGAATCCGCTTTTTGCCTTTTTAGGTTATATGGGAATGAAAGTGTCTGCCTATATGCAGCCGCTTACCCACAAAATTAGTTCCAAATTTTTAGAAGTGAAATCTAATGAATAAGGAGGTGAGAGTATGGGGCAGGGAGTTTTAATGTCTGGGGCCGCAGATATTGATTTTATGGTACATGGCGTATTTCCGTATCAGCTGTTCGGGCAGACAGTCTGGATTACGACAACCCATGTCTGTGTGCTGATTGTCATGTTAGTGATCATTGGGTTCTGTATTGCAGCTAACAGGATTGTCAAGCGGGCGTCAGAAGTGCCGGGAACATTTCAGAATATTGTAGAAATGGTCGTAGAGATGCTCGATAAGATGATAGGTGGTGTCATGGGCAAATTTTCACCCCAGTTTCGAAATTATATTGCGACAATTTTCATATTCATTTTGTTGAGCAATATTTCCGGACTGTTCGGATTGCGGCCGCCTACAGCGGATTATGGCGTCACTTTCCCACTTGGTATCATTACGTTTGTATTAATTTTCGTTAATAAACTAAGATACCAGAAAGTAAAAGGCTTTATTGCCGGACTGTGTGACCCGTGGCCAATCTGGGCGCCGATCAATGTCATAGGCGATGTTGCCGTGCCGATATCATTGTCACTGCGTTTGTTCGCGAATGTGTTGTCAGGTACGGTCATGATGGCGCTAGTATACGCATTGTTATCGAAGATAGCGATCATATGGCCGGCGGCGCTTCATGTTTATTTTGATTTGTTCTCCGGAGCAATCCAGACTTATGTATTCTGTATGTTGACGATGACATACATTACAGATGCCTGTACAACTGAATAAAATGTTGCTTTATAACATGATATAAAAATAACATTCTATTAATTTAAGTAAGTGATGAAAGACAAGTTAGAAGGAGGAAACAAAAAATGGAATTTAACACTAATTTTATCTTGGGATGTTCAGCAATTGGAGCCGGCCTTGCAGTAATCGCAGGTATTGGGCCTGGTGTTGGGCAGGGTATTGCAGCAGGACATGCAGCAGCGGCTGTTGGTAGGAACCCGGGAGCAAAGTCAGATGTTACATCAACAATGCTTTTAGGACAGGCGGTAGCTGAGACAACTGGTTTGTACGGACTGTTAATTGCAATGTTACTCTTATTCGTAAAACCTCTGGTACCGTAAGAGCCTCTGGATGATAAAAAGGAGAAAGGAGGCTTAAGGCTTGAATACAATAGTAAGAGCAAATCTGGTACTGGCATCGGCACAGATGGAGCCGAGACTTTTCGACTTGGACCTTCAGTTGATTGCAGACGCAACCCTGATGATAATTGCAGTGTTTGCGTTATTCCTTATTGCATCGCACCTGTTATTTAATCCTGTAAGGGAAATGCTCCAAAAGAGGCAGGACAAAATCAAAGGCGAACTTGATGATGCAGCTAAGGACATGGCGGACGCGAAAGCGTTAAAGGCTGAATATGAGTCCAGATTAAAAGAGATTGATAAGGAAGCGGAGAACATCTTAAGCGAAGCGAGAAAGAAAGCATTAGCAAATGAAAGTAAGATTGTTGCGGAAGCAAAAGAAGAAGCGGCAAGGATTATTGAGCGGGCTAATGTGGAAGCCGAACTCGAGAAGAAGAAAGCGGCTGATGAAGTGAAGCGAGAGATGGTAGTATTGGCATCTTTGATGGCAGGAAAGGTTGTAAATGCGGCGATTGATACAACTGTACAGGACAGTCTGATCGAGGAAACGCTAAAAGAAATGGGTGATAGCACATGGCTAAGCTAATTTCAAAAACATATGGAGACGCGTTATTTGAACTTGCAGTAGAGGAAAACAAAGTAGACAGCCTTCTTAAGGAGATCGGGGTGCTTCAGGCAGTGCTGAAAGAAAATGATGAATTTGGCAAACTGATGACGCATCCGAAAATTAATAAAGACGAGAAGCTTCAAGTTGTCACGGATGTTTTCAAAGGAAGAGTTTCGGATGAACTGCTTGGATTCCTGACGATTATCATCTCCAAGGACCGCTATCAGGAAATAGATGAGATTCTTTCATATTTCCTTTCCGAAGTAAAGAAATATAAAGGAATCGGTGTTGCTACTGTGACAACAGCAGTGCCTCTGAGAGAAGAACAATGTAAGAAGATCGAGCAGAAATTGCTTGATACGACAAACTATAAGTCAATGGAAATGAATTATGAATTGAATGCTGCTTTAATCGGCGGTATGGTGATCCGTATCGGGGATAGGGTAGTAGACAGCAGTATCAGTACGAAACTGAACGAACTGCAGAAAGACTTATTGAAAGTCCAGATTTAATAAGAATGAAATTCAAAAAGAAAGGTGCGAATGATCCATGAATTTAAGACCAGAAGAGATTAGTTCAGTCATTAAGGATCAAATTAAGAGATATTCTTCTGCGCTGGAAGTATCGGATGTTGGTACGGTTATCCAGGTCGCAGACGGTATTGCTCGTGTGCACGGACTGGAAAATGCGATGCAGGGCGAATTGTTAGAGTTCCCCGGCGATGTTTACGGCATGGTGCTTAACCTTGAGGAAGATAATGTTGGCGCTGTACTTCTAGGAAGTCAGAACAATATCAACGAAGGCGATATTGTAAAAACAACAGGCAGGGTAGTAGAGGTACCGGTCGGTGACTGCATGTTAGGACGTGTCATCAATGCCCTGGGAATGCCTATAGATGGCAAGGGACCGATTCAGACTGACAAATATCGTAAGATTGAAAGAGTTGCGTCTGGCGTTATCACAAGAAAATCAGTTGATACACCGCTACAGACAGGTATCAAGGCGATAGACTCCATGGTGCCGATTGGAAGAGGACAAAGAGAGCTGATTATCGGTGACAGACAGACCGGTAAGACTGCGATCGCGATTGATACGATTATCAACCAGAAGGGACAGGGCGTAAAATGTATTTACGTTGCAATCGGACAGAAAGCATCTACGGTTGCGTCAATTGTAAAGACATTGACTGAATTTGGCGCTATGAGCTATACGACCGTAGTTGCCGCTTCAGCAAGTGAGCTTGCTCCGTTACAGTATATCGCGCCATACTCGGGATGTGCCATTGGGGAAGAGTGGATGGAGAACGGAGAAGATGTCCTTGTCGTATATGACGATTTGAGCAAGCATGCTGTTGCATACCGTACACTCTCCTTGCTGCTGAGAAGACCGCCGGGGCGTGAAGCTTATCCGGGTGATGTCTTCTATCTGCATTCCAGATTATTAGAGCGTGCGGCACGAATGAGCGATGAATATGGCGGAGGATCCTTAACTGCTTTGCCGATCATTGAGACGCAGGCGGGCGACGTATCAGCCTATATTCCGACAAACGTTATTTCAATTACAGATGGTCAGATCTATCTGGAGACAGAGATGTTCAATTCCGGTTTCAGGCCTGCTGTCAATGCCGGTCTGTCTGTATCGCGTGTAGGTGGCGCAGCGCAGATTAAGGCAATGAAATCCATTGCAGCGCCGATCCGTGTGGAACTTGCACAGTATCGCGAGCTGGCAGCATTCTCACAGTTTGGTTCTGAATTGGATGCCGATACGAAAGAGAAGCTTGCGCAGGGTGAAAGAATTAAGGAAATCCTGAAACAGCCTCAATATAAACCGATGCCTGTACAATATCAGGTCATCATTATCTTTGCTGCAACGAATAAATATCTCCTGGATGTTCCGGTAGAGAACATCACCAGGTTTGAAACAGAGTTTTTTGAATTCCTGGATACTAAGTATCCGGAAATCCCGAATTCCATTGCATCTGAAAAAGTGATTTCCAAAGAAACGGAAAGCACGCTTAGAAAAGCGATTGAGGAGTTCAAAGCGCAGTTTAAATAATCTGGGTCCGGGATCCAGTTAGTAGAAAACCTAAACAGAGTTTAGGTGGAAGTGGAAGGTGACGCTATGGCCTCGATGAGAGACATTAAAAGGCGTAAGGGTAGTATACAAAGTACGCAGCAGATTACCAAAGCAATGAAACTTGTTTCTACTGTTAAACTGCAGAGAGCAAAACAGCGTGCAGAACAGTCGAAGGCATATTTTAAATGTATGTATGAGACGGTGACTTCTGTATTGGCAAAATCAGGCAATTTAAATCATCCATACCTTCGTGGCGGAGATTCTACGAAAAAGGCAGTCATTGTTATAACGTCTAACAGAGGGCTTGCCGGCGGATATAACTCCAATGTTGTGAAATTGGTTACGCAAGGCGGATTTAACAAAGAAGACTTGCGGATCTATGCAGTAGGTAAAAAAGGTAAGGACGCATTAAACCGTTACGGTTATGAGATTGTGGAGGAAGACTCTGACATTATCGAAGAACCGCTCTATGTTGATGCGATGGCGCTTAGCTCCCGGGTACTGGAAGCGTACGCCAAAGGGGAAGTCGGAGAAATCTATCTTGCCTATACCGGATTTAAGAATACGGTAGTACATGAGCCTACACTGTTAAAGCTTCTTCCGGTAGAACCGGAGAAGCAGACAGAAACAGCACAGGATAAGGATAGTAAAGCGCTTATGAGTTTTGAACCGGATGATGATGAAGCGCTGGATTTGATTATTCCAAAATATGTTACCAGTCTGATATACGGTGGCCTGATAGAAGCTGTTGCCAGTGAGAACGGTGCAAGAATGCAGGCAATGGATTCTGCAACAAGTAATGCTGAAGAAATGATAGACCACTTATCGCTGATGTATAACAGAGCTAGACAAGGCTCTATTACACAGGAATTAACTGAAATTATCGCAGGAGCAAATGCCATTTCTTAACGGAGATGGCGCTTCTGAAAGATGGAAAGGAAAAAAAGAAAAGATGGCAGAAGTGAAAAAGGGCGAAAGCCACGGAAAGCTCACTCAGATTATCGGCGCTGTATTAGACATTAAGTTTTTTGAAGGCGGTTTGCCTGAAATTAACGATGCAATCAAGATCCCGTTAAAGGATGGATCAGAACTGATTGTGGAAGTTTCTCAGCATCTGGGTGACGATACTGTTAGATGTATTGCCATGGGTTCTACAGACGGGCTTGTCAGAGGGATGGAAGCGATTGCGACCGGCGCCCCGATTACAGTTCCCGTTGGAGAGAATACATTAGGGCGTATGTTCAATGTTTTGGGAGAACCCATTGATAACAAACCGGCGCCTACAGAGGTTAGTTTTGAGCCAATTCATAGGGCAGCTCCGAAATTTGAGGAGCAGGCTACGGAAACAGAGATGTTTGAAACCGGCATTAAGGTTGTTGACCTGTTATGCCCATACCAGAAAGGTGGTAAAATCGGTCTGTTCGGTGGTGCCGGCGTAGGCAAGACGGTACTGATCCAGGAGCTGATTAGAAATATCGCGACGGAGCACGGCGGATATTCCGTATTCACCGGAGTAGGGGAACGTACAAGAGAAGGTAATGACCTGTATTACGAGATGAAAGAATCCGGCGTTATTGATAAAACGACGATGGTATTCGGACAGATGAACGAGCCGCCGGGAGCTAGAATGAGAGTCGGCTTGACAGGGCTTACTATGGCGGAATATTTCCGTGATAAAGGTGGAAAGGATGTATTGTTATTTATTGATAATATTTTCCGTTTCACACAGGCAGGTTCTGAAGTTTCTGCTTTGCTTGGACGTATGCCTTCCGCAGTAGGGTATCAGCCTACTTTGCAGACAGAAATGGGCGCATTGCAGGAGAGGATCACATCTACTAAAAATGGTTCCATCACCTCAGTACAGGCAGTATATGTACCGGCCGATGACTTGACGGACCCTGCGCCTGCGACAACTTTCGCGCATTTGGATGCGACAACAGTTTTGTCAAGGTCTATTGTGGAACTTGGTATTTATCCTGCGGTTGACCCGTTAGAGTCTACTTCGAGGATTTTGGATCCTAGAGTAGTCGGTGAGGATCATTATCAGGTAGCAAGAGGCGTGCAGGAAATTTTGCAGAAATATAAAGAATTGCAGGATATTATCGCAATCCTTGGTATGGATGAACTTTCGGAAGAGGATAAACTGGTTGTTTCCCGTGCAAGAAAGATTCAGAGATTCTTATCCCAGCCGTTCTTCGTAGCAGAACAGTTTACCGGATATGTAGGTAAATATGTGCCGATCGCGGAGACGATCAGAGGATTCAAGGAAATATTAGAAGGTAAGCATGATGAGATCCCTGAAAGCTATTTCCTGAATGCAGGAAGCATTGATGACGTACTTGCCCGCGCGAAATAGCGACGAACGCAGGTTCGAAGGCTGAGAGAAAGGCAGGGTTATTGTATGGCTGAAAATGATAATAATTTTTCGTTAAAAGTGATTACACCTGACAGGATTTTCTTCGAGGAGCAGGTGTCAATGGTTGAGTTTAATACGGTAGAGGGTGAGGTCGGCATTTATAAACAGCATATACCGATGACAATGATTGTCGCACCGGGAATCCTGACGATCACACAAGAGAACGAGACCAAAGAAGCCGCTTTACATGCAGGATTTGTAGAAGTGTTACAGGACAAAGTGACAATTCTTGCTGAAATCATCGAGTGGCCGGCAGAAATTGACTTGAAACGTGCGGAAGAAGCGAAGGAGCGTGCAGAGAACCGCATTAAGGAGCATGCGCCTGGCACGGATATGAAACGTGCCGAGATGTCATTAAAACGTGCCGTTGCAAGGATCAATGCAATCAATTACAAATAATAGAAAATCTAAGATTTATCATGAGAGGACAAGGACGCTTACTTGTCCTCTTTTAAATAACACATGTTTTAACAAACTAAATGACGGTGCATATGATAGAATAAAATGAAATTTGCGGAATATTGGCAGTATGGAGGGCCAGGATGAACCAATCGAGAATTCTTCCTTTCTATATGGCGTATCCCCTTCCTATGTATTATCAGGAAGAAGATACCGTAACGCGTGATTTGGAGTATTTACAACAGATGTATCCGTCAGAGGCGAAACGTTATCAGAAAATAATAGCGGAAATACTGAATCAGATAGATTATGAAGGAAGCTGTATTTATGACGAATATCCTGATAGGTGGCAGCTATACCGTTTGACACAGACGGTGATGGACAAAATCAAGAGAATGGATCGCAGTGAAAGCGGCATGGGGAACAAGGAATTTGGCAGTGAGGGCGATCCCATGGAAAATGCAGGTGAAGTCATTGGTGCAAGCGCAGCCGTAACAGAACGGCAGTGGGGGCAGGTTGAAGAACTTGTCCAGGTGTTGCTATATTATGAAATTTATAAGAAAAGGCATGTGAATCATCAGGGGATCCTAAAATTTTAGTTGAGCTTTTGCTGGAATCTTATTACAATAGTGTGAAGAGAAGCCCGGGGCCTGTATCAGAGGATGCTTCGTGAAGAGCTTCTTTGGTTCGCATAGCGAACCTTCTTCACACTAATCCCCCGTTCTTGTTCAACTTGCGAATTTGGGCGCAAGCACAAATTTGCAGTTGAAAAATTTTTGATTTTTCAACCTAATCTCCATGTCAGCGCAGTTTAAGACAGGATAGTTTGCAGGATATTTTGGGAAGAGAAAGGGCATTGTAGGAAAATGGATGAAGAACTTAGGAAGGTACTAGAAGATACGCTTAACGGCGGTTTATACCAGGTGGTCATCAGTAATGCCAGAGAAAAGGACAAGGCCTCTAAAGTGAAGATCCGTCCGGTGATGATAAAAGAACAATTGTTATTCCAAGAGACAGTGTATCGGGGGGCGCAGGTCTTTCATGGCAACTATGACGATGTAGAAGCAATGGAGCGGATTGAAAATTATCTGTATGAAGATTTTAAACAGTGTGAAATAGAGCATACTAATGGAAAAGTGATTATTCTGGTCAGTAAGAAGAGAAAAATGACAATTAAGAAGAAATTAGCAACAAATGTTGGAGAACATGGGAAAACAAGCGCAAAACAGGCACAAAAGACAATTTCAATGGCACATAACAGAGTCAAGAATTATATCCTAAAAGAAGGGACACCGGTGCCTTTCCTCATAGATTTGGGCGTGCAGAGCGCGGATGGCAAGATTGTCCATGCGAAATACGATAAGTACAGGCAGATTAACCGCTTCCTGGAGTTTATAGAAGATATATTGCCAGCGCTGCCTGCGGATGAAGAGATTCATATTCTTGATTTTGGATGTGGGAAATCTTATCTGACATTTGCTATTTATTATTATTTACATGAATTAAAAGGCATGGATGTGAGGATTACCGGACTTGATTTAAAAACGGATGTTATTAATAAATGCAATAGATTGAGCGAGCAGTATGGATATCAGAAATTACATTTTATCCAAGGCGATATTGCAGAATATCGTGACGTGGAGAAAGTGGACATGGTAGTGACTCTTCATGCCTGTGATACGGCAACGGATTATGCGCTGCATAAAGCGCTTCTATGGGACGCGAAAGTGATTTTATCCGTGCCATGCTGCCAACATGAAGTGAATAGGCAGATCGCAAGCGATATATTACAGCCGGTGCTGCAATACGGCATTATAAAGGAAAGAATGGCTGCATTGATTACCGATGCGCTTCGAGCGGATTTGCTCAGGGCGAAAGGCTATGAGACGGATCTATTGGAATTTATAGACATGGAGCATACCCCTAAGAATATTTTGATACGTGCTGTTAAAAAGCCGGGGACAGATAAGGCGATGCGGCAGGAAGATAAGGCGGTGCAGCAGGAAGAAATGGATAAAATAACACGCGTAACAGATTTCTTGCATATAGAGACGACTTTACAGAAATTGCTACTGGCTTCAGAATAGTTTATGGACAGAAGGATTGAGCGCTTATGAGAAAAGCCATTATAAAGATCACGTATCTCGTGATTGTATTCATTGCGGCGCTATGTAGCATCAGCGCTGTCATGAACAAAGGAAATACGGACATGACGATGGAAATGCGGGAAGCGACATTCCCGGTTGTGACAATGCAGGTAGACGGGCATCAGGTGAACAGGCTGCATGGATATGCGAATGCCATGAATACCAGATACCTGCGTGATACTTTGCTGCCTATTGGCATGGACCGAAGGGTGTCATTTACGATTGATACTTATGATAATCCTATTACGGAGATATCTTTTGAAGTGAGGAGCATCAACGGAGAGCGTCTTGTAGAAAGCACGGAAATTGAGCATTATGATGAAATTGGTGATCAGATCAAGTGCGAAATCATACTAAAAGATTTGATTAGTATGGACGAGGAATATATGTTGATACTGTTCCTGACGCCAGAGGGAAAAGATACCATACGTTATTATACGAGGATCGTCCAGTCGGAAGAGATGAACATCGAAGAAAAGCTTTCATATGTATTAGATTTCCATAACCGTACCTTTGACAGGGAAGCGGCAGCCGAATTGACTAAGTATTTGGAGTCCAATGCGGAGGGCGATAATTCAACGCTCCATCATGTGACGATCCACAGTAGCTTTAAGCAAGTGACATGGGGTGACTTAACAGTAGAGAGAGTCACGGAGCCAATTGTCTATATACAGGACTTAGAAGAGCGGACAGGCTCTTTCCGCATAGAATATATGGTAGTGTCACGTAACGCCAGAGAAAAAGCTTACTATCAGGTTCAGGAATATTATCGGATCCGTTATACGCCAGAGCGTATGTATCTTCTGGACTTTGAAAGGGAAATGACGCAGATCTTCGATGAGACAACCGATGTTTTCACGAATGATAAGATTATGCTGGGCATTGTAGATAAGCAGGTGGAGATGGAAGAAAGCGACGGAGGGAATGTGTTTGCTTTCGTAATTTCTAACAAACTTTATAGCTATAATGTCACAGACCATAAAATAGCGCGGCTGTTTTCCTTCTATGAAGAAGATGTGACTGATGTAAGGAGCAGTTATACGCAGCATAAGATTAAAATATTGAATGTAGATGAGGCAGGAAATGTCCTTTTCCTTGTATACGGGTATATGAATAGAGGAAGACATGAAGGCGAAGTCGGTGTTTCGGCATACTTCTATAACAGTATGACAAACACCGTAGAAGAAATGGTATATATCCCTTATAACAGATCCAGTGAACTGTTGGAAAGCGATGTGGATAAGCTTGCTTATATCAGTAAATCCAGTATCTGTTATCTCATGCTGGAAGGGAATGTTTATGCGATCGACTTGGAGTCAAAAGATTATGCAGTCATTGTATCCGGCCTAACAGAGGATAACTATAAGGTATCGAAATCCAATCAGATGCTTGTCTGGCAGGAAGGCGCTGACCAAAATAAATGTACGACATTAAAAGTGCTGAATTTAGGCACGGAGCAGGAGACACGGATCGAGGCTGGAAGCGGGGAATATATATCTTTGCTCGGCTTTATGGGCGAAGATCTGATTTATGGCTTGGCTAAGCAAAAGGATATCACCCGTGACCGTGTCGGCAATACGATATTTCCAATGTACTGCCTGAAAATACAAAGCGATACGGGAGAACTGTTAAAGACATACCGTGAGAATAATATTTATGTGATAGACAGTGAGATTACGGACAATCAGATCATTTTATCCAGGATCAAATGGGACGAGGAAATGCAGAGTTATGTGCAGGCTAATGACGATCAGATCATGAG
Source organism: uncultured Lachnospiraceae bacterium (assembly GCA_910578845.1). GTDB lineage: Bacteria > Bacillota > Clostridia > Lachnospirales > Lachnospiraceae > UBA3282. The sequence goes on along the minus strand of CAJTSL010000049.1, from coordinate 2,927 downwards.
CACGGAAAAAGCCTCTGCGGGAAACAACTATGTCAGCAGTGTAGTGATTGAAAAATATGAGACCGTGTTAGAGATTGTGGTTAAGAATATGATTGATGAGAAAGCATTAAAGAGGCTTACGCCAAAAGAAGTGCTTTTCGAAGGAAACCGTGAAATTGCGTTACAGGAAGGAGAAGCGACAGAAGGGCGATATTATGTTTATGGCAAGAACGGCATTGAAGGAATCTTCTCTAATCCCGGCAAAGCGGTGCTATATGCTTATGAAAATGTAGGCGTTGTCGTCAACGATGAAGGAGATTATATATGGAAAAGAACGGCGAGAAGCACACGGAACCAGATTATGGCGATTGAGGGCGAACAAGTAATAGAACCGGATACCTGCCTATCGGTCTGCCTGGATACGATCTTGAAATTCGAGGGAGTATCAAGACGTACAGAATATCTGCTAGGCCAAGGCAAGAGCATTGTATCTATCCTGGAAGGAAGCTTAGAGGATGTGCATGTACTGGATCTGTCAGGATGCAGCTTAGATGCAGTCTTATACTATGTGAACATGGATATTCCGGTGCTTGCGACATTGCAGGATGGGAACGCCGTGCTCATTATAGGATTTAATGAGTTTAATATCGTAGTGATGGATCCGCTTACGGGAACCGTATATAAAAAGGGCATGAATGACTCTACGGAATGGCTGGAAGAAAATGGGAATCATTTTATAACGTATACAAGGAAAAAACAGGAATAGGAAATGGGGGGATAAGACGTGAGGATGGGAATAGATGCAGTGATCTTTGATATGGACGGTATTATTTTCGACAGCGAAAGACTCATTTTGGACTGTTGGGGCAAGGTAGGTGAAAAGCACCAGCTTGTGGGAGTTAGAGAAGTTTTGATAAAATGTATTGGCACGAATAAGGTAAAAACCGATGAGATCCTTTATCAACATTATGGAAAATTATATGAAAAGTATGCGCAGGAAGCTTCCCAAATTTTCCATGCATATGTCGATGAAAACGGCCTTCCGGTTAAAAAAGGGGCCAGGGAGCTTTTACAATTCTTAAAAGACGAAAAAGTGCCGGTCGGTATGGCTTCTTCTACGAGAAAAGCGGCTGTGGAAGCAGAGCTCAAACAAGCAGGGCTGTATGATTATTTTCAGTCTATTACGGGTGGGGATCAGTTGGAACGGAGCAAACCGGAACCCGATATTTATCTGATGGCATGTGAGAAAATGGGCATAGAGCCGCAATATATATACGCGATCGAGGATTCCCATAATGGCATCCGGGCAGCATACCGCGCGGGAATGATGCCGATTATGGTTCCGGATATCCTTCCTGCCACCGAAGAAATGCGTAAAATGAACGTGGAGGTCTTTGGTGATTTATTGCAAGTGAAAGCGTATTTTCAAAGGAAAATGGCTCTTGAAGCATAATTTGCTTGTGGCAAGAGGGACTTGAAGCATTATTGAAATTTGTAGATTGCAGGGGGGCATGGCGCTCATATGGAAATTCATAATATACCACCGCTTTATGATGGGAAATCTAAGATTTTGATATTGGGTTCTTTTCCCAGTGTAAAATCCAGAGAGGGGCAGTTCTTCTACCACCATCCGCAGAACCGGTATTGGAAAGTCATGGCGGCTGTGCTAGGCTGCTGGATTCCTGAGACAATAGAAGAGAAAAAGCATATGATCTTGTCACATCATGTGGCAATGTGGGACGTGATCGCAAGCTGTGAGATTACCGGTTCTAGTGACAGCAGCATTAAAAATGTAGTGCCAAATGATATTGGCAGGCTGTTAGGGGAGACGGAAATAGAGAAAATCTATACAAATGGCGGGACCGCGCATAAATATTTCCAGAAATACATACAGAAAAACATAAAAAGAGAAGACATCGTCCTGCCATCCACCAGTCCGGCAAATGCAGCATGGTCATTGGAAAGGCTGATAGCGGCGTGGAAAGATAAGATCAGACTGGATTTGGATGCGGATTAAAAGTAATCAGGATAAAATTATACGGAAATCACAGGATAATAAAGGAAGTCAAAGAAATGAAAGCAAAGCAAAAGAAATGAAAGTAAAGCAAGAGAAATATAATTAAAGATAGGGAAGGTATGGTCGCTTAAATGGGAAAATTGACAGGTTATTTTCAAAAAATTGGATGGAAGAGAGTCATTGTCATGATAATTGGCAATATTTTTCTGGGAATGGGCATAAGCATATTTAAGTTTGCCGGATTGGGGAATGATCCATATAGCGGCATGATGATGGGGCTTTCTGATTTGACAGGGATTACATATGCTCCTTTTCAGGTTATGGCTAATTTCCTGATTTTCCTGTTGGAAATTGCATTCGGCAGAGAGCTGATTGGAATCGGGACAATCATTAACGCCTGCTTTTTAGGCTATATTGTGACCTTTTTCTATGAAGTGTGGGTGCATCTGTTCACCCTTCCGGAGGCGTTGGCGGTGCAAATTTTGAGCATGCTGATCGGGACGGTCATAATCGGATTTGGTATTTCTATGTATCAGGTACCGAACGCTGGTGTGTCTCCGTACGATAGCCTATCTGTAATTTTAGCCAAAAGAATGCCGAAAATTGGCTACTTTTGGTGCCGTATCTTCACAGACGCTATTTGCGCAATCATCTGTTTCCTGTCAGGAGGCATTATCGGGCTTGGCACGTTAGTATCTGCTTTTGGGTTAGGGCCAGGGATTAATTTCTTCAATAAGCATTTTACGAGAAAGCTATTCCGTGAAGGCGAAGATATTTTATAGACGATATGTTGCAGAAAGCTTCAAAGCAATGAAATTTCAAAGCAATGAAGCCTCAAAATAAGGAAGCCTCATAGCAATGAAACCTCAAAATAAGGTAAGCGTCAAATAAGAACGTGTAGTGAAATATATGGCGTTCTCCTGTAAAATCA
>CAJTSL010000048.1:9994-28716 GCA_910578845.1 uncultured Lachnospiraceae bacterium | reverse complement strand
CTTCTGTCTCTGCAAGGATGGCGACAATCTTCTTATTGGAATATGCTTTTTCAAAACGCACATAATCTTGCAATTGACCCTGGATTTTTTCTTTGGGCCACTTGTCAAATCTGTTTTTACATTCCACAAGCACAGCCAGACGTTCATTTTCAAACCTGATATCAAGAAAATTATGCTGCGTTCCGGATGTTGCTTTCTGATAATCCTTTATATTTTTACCGACAGTTTTTAATGCCTGCGAATAGCTGAATTCACCCTTCTCTGTATTTCCGATACGATACTTGTCCCCGATTCTGTTAATCATGTCAAATCTGTCCATTTTACTTCCTCCCTGCCGAAAGTGAACGTATGTACGTTTTCATTATAGCACCGAAAATTCAGATAAGCAATAAAAAGGTGGAGAAGCTTTCGGAAATATATTTATTTCCCATAAGAATTTTCATGGCAGTCTTGCAAGAATTCCATGAAATAGTGCCAAGATATAACATACAGGCTGAATTGTTACATTTTATAAACAATTGGGGCTGTTGATTGTTATTTTGCCTTAAGACTCAGAAATGCCCCCAGATTTCCGCGTTTCCCATGGCTTGCCCGATGCGAGAACAAAACGTTTGAATTACAGCAGGTACAGATGTCTGTCACAGACAAATGTTCCTGCTTTATTCCTGCCTCCAGAAGGACAATCTTATTGGCGCGCCACAAATCAAGCTGGTATTTGCCGTTCCCTTTTGCAATCAGAATATCCGGCTCATGCCCGGCAAATTCCTGTATGAATTCTTCCGCTACATCCTGGCTGACCTCATAACAATCCTGGCAGATGGACGGTCCGATCGCACAAACTACATCCTCGGGCTGCGTGCCAAATTCCCGACGCATGGCGTCAAGCGTCTCCTGCCCCATTCTTCCTACGGTTCCGCGCCAGCCGGAATGTGATAATCCAATCGCACGTTTTTTAACGTCCACAAAATACAGAGGCACGCAATCCGCATAGAACGTGGAGAGCACAATACCCGGTTCATCTGTAATCAATCCATCGACATCCGTATAATCACGCGCCCGCACAAGTCCCTTGCCTGCGTCGTCTCTGCCCACACGCCTGACATTCGTCGTGTGTGTCTGATCGCTCAACACAAAATTATCATACTGGCATCCCAGAAGTTCCGAAATCCTGCGAAAATTTTCTTCCACCGCAGCTTTCTCATCGCCTCTGCTAAAACTCAGATTCAAGCTCTCAAAAATACCCGCGCTGACTCCGCCCATTCTCGTGGTAAAACAATGTTTCACGATTCCGGTCTGTTCCAGAAGCGGATAAGAGAGATAGGGAAAACAGCCATGTGCAAGCTGTTTTTCACGCAGGAGAGGCGTATGAAATCTGTCCTGTTTCTGTTTTCTTTTCAGTATATCTTCCACCATCTTAATTCCTCATTATAATATATTAAAATTATGATTACCTTTCAAATGCATCCCGCACATGAATCACTTCATCACCAAGCATACCCACAACATCAAAACGGCAGGGGGTATCCTCCCCATATCCATAGCGCAGACAATAGAAATCGGCTGTCTTTCTGATTCGCCGCCGTTTTCCTGCATCCACCGCCTCCAAGGGATGACCGCCCCTTGCCGTCGCCCGGTATTTTACCTCGACAAACACCAGATACCTTCCCTCTCTGGCAACCAGGTCTATTTCTCCAAAACGGCTGCTGAAATTTTTCTGGATAATCCGAAATATTCCGCGGCCCTTTCTTCGTACTGCGTCCCCTTGCTGCGGTTGCTGTTTGCGCCTTTCGCCAAAGTATTCCCCCTGTCTTTCTTTATCATGCAATCCTTCCATTACCCCATCATTTTATTTTTGATTTCAATTTCTCCATATCGTCCACAAACACCAGAATTTCCGCCACAACCTCATATAATTCCGGCGGAATCATCTCTCCGATTTCCAGTTTGGACAATGTCTTTGCAAGCTTATCATCCCGGTAAAAAGGTATGTTCTCCTCCTTTGCCTTCTCAATGATACGCTCCGCCGTATAGCCTTTTCCTGTGGCAATGATTTTCGGTGCCCGTTCTCCCGGCTCATACGCAACCGCCACGGCTGTCCGCTGCCTTCGTCCATCTTCGCTCTGCGCATTGACCGGTTCTCCGGTGTTTTTGTATCGTACTTCATCCATCAAACGGTCTTCCTTTCTCTATGCCTTTTATTGCAAATCCCCTACGCTTTCACATCGAAAGAATACCGGTGCAGTTTTGCCGGCGGATTCTCCCGCTCCAGAAAATCCTGCACAAAATTCTGCTCCTTTTTGCGATTTTCCACCTTTACTTCACACGAATACCCCTTCTCTTCCAGACGTTTTATAAGGTCATCAGAATATTGGGAAATCAATCGGCAGGAAAATTCATCCTGAAAATAAAATTCTGTCTGCACGGATGTTCCCAATAGTTTCACAAAAATATCCGTCGCCCCAAGATGATCCATATCCAAATGAAGAAGCGCTGTCAGCTCCCCGTCTTTCTGGTTCAGATTCTTCTTGTTCGTATACACGTACAAATCGCTGTGTGCATTCTGGTTCTGCAACTTCAACGGTAACTGTACATATGTATACAATTGATTTACCTGATTCATGAATTCCAGATTACTCTGCACAGACTGCGCACTCTTTGCAAGGGCAGAACCCTCTTTGCCTGCCTGTGCAAGCGCCTGCTGCAATTCGGACATCTGGCTGTTTAGGCGCTGATACAAATCCTTGACGACGCCCTCTTCCTTTAACTGCTCCGGCGTCAGCATCCACTGTTCCGTCATTGCCTGTTTCAGCAGGTTCTTATACGCATCCGAGCGAAACAATTTCTGCATTGCCGCGCCATCCGTCGCCTGGCTCTCATCCAAAACCCCCATAATCTTCTGCAAAAGCTCACTGGCGGTCTGGTTTACATCCAGTTTCCCATCCGCTAAAATCTGCTCCTTTGCCACTCCGGAAAATTCCTGCAGTATCGAAGTGAGATTTCCCTGTTGTTCTGCGGATAAAACTTGCGCTGCCATAACAGGAGAACCATTCTCTCCCGTCTGTGCAACCGTGCCTGATTCTGCCTGACTTGCGGCAACCCCTTCCTGTAATGCCGTTTCTCCGGCAACTGCTCCTGCAAGATTCCCCTGCGCCTCCCCGGCTATCGCTCCGGCTGGGTTTCCCTGTCCTTCCCCGGTTATCGCTCCTGCAAGATTTCCCTGTCCTTCCCCGGCTATCGCTCCCGGCTGGGTCTCCAATGTCACGCCTTCCCCGGTTATCGTTCCATTCACCACTGTCTGATCCTGCACGTTTCCCATCTGTGATTCTGCAGGCGGCTGCGCGCCCTCCAGAAGAATCCCCAGAATCTGCTGTTGCAGTCCCAACATCTGTGCCGCCTGACCATTTCCCGATGAACCAAAGATCTGATTCGGCAATTCTGCGAGTCCATCCATGAGACGCGTCATTTCCGGTAAGATCGCCTGCTGTCCGTTTTTATAATTCTGAAACTGGTTCAGGGAATCCTCAGTAATCACAAACCCAAGTTTCTGCATCTGCACCAACGTCTGTATATCTGCTTTGGGAAATGCAGACAAGGTCCGCATCATCTGCAGCAGGCTTTGTTTGTTGATGGGAAGCTGCTCCGCCATCATCTGATTTACCATGGAAATATTTCGCTCGTTTACTTTGATTCCCGCCGCCTCCAGCGCTTTCAGGAGCGTGGGATTCTGCGCGCTCTCCAGCGATACCGGACGGATAGCAATCTGTTCCCCATTGTTGGATTTTACTTCAAAAATCATAGGCTGCCCTTTTTCCAGACTGACCCCCGCATCCATGCGCGCTGAAATGGTCTGCCCGTCGTTCAGCCCAATCGTTACCTGCCCATTCTTAATGTCTGTCACCGTGCCCTCGAACACTTTCCCGGGCGCAAGCCCCTGCGTCTGCGCGTTAACCTGACGCACTGCTCCCGAATCCCGGACCGAGGCTGAATCTCGGACTAAGCCGGGATTCTGGCTGCCGGATGACACGCTGTTTTGATATTGCTGCACACTATCCACAAATGACATTGATATTCCTGCCTTTCCTGTTTCTGCCACCGGCCGCAGCAAAAATTGCCGACCTATCTCTGTGCCAGAAAATTACTGATAAATGTCTGGCGGTGAATGGGGGAGGCGCCATGCACGCGGATTGCCTCAATATGCTCCGCCGAGCCATACCCTTTATTCCGTGCAAATCCATACTCCGGCATTTCCCTGTCATATTCCTTCATCAGACGGTCTCTGGTCACCTTTGCGATAATGCTTGCCGCGCCTATGGAAATGCTTTTGGCGTCCCCCTTGATGATTGGTACCTGGGGGATTGCCACCTGGGGAATCGTCACCGCATCATTTAATAATATATCGGGCGTTACGGACAAATTCTGAATCGCCATGCGCATTGCCTCATATGTTGCCTGCAAAATATTGATTTCGTCAATTCTCGCCGGAGAAACCATGCCAATGCCTGTGGCAACGGCATGTTCCATAATAACGTCATAAAGTTCCTCACGTTTCTTCTCACTGAGTTTCTTGGAATCATTGATATATAAAATATTACAGTCTTCAGGCAGAATTACCGCTCCTGCCACCACCGGTCCTGCCAGCGGTCCTCTGCCGACCTCGTCAATCCCACAGACGTATCCTCTGTCCGCATACTGTTTCTCGTATATTTTAAGCCTCTTTGTCCGCTCCTTCTCGTCCTCCCACGCCTGCAGCCGCCTCTTTGCCTGTTCCACCAGTTTCACTACGCCTGCGCGCGCGTCCATCTCATATTCTAAAATAAAAGAAGGCAGCATACTATCCTCTGCTGCCTGTAATTCCGCTTTAATTTGCTTGATTTTCTTTGTCTCGCCCACCGAAAGTCTCCTCTTTTCGTATCTTAGATTCCATTGGCATCCGGTATAACACATGGGATTGCCTGTATCTTCCCTGTTGTCACTGATGCCTGATGAATCCCATCTTATCAAATGGATAGATTCTCACCCATGCCCGTCCGACGATATCCTCACCAGGAATCTTTCCCACACTGGGGTCACGGCTGTCGGAACTGGCATTTCGATTATCACCCAGCACAAAATACTCATCCTCCCCCAGTTTTATCGGTTCATCCGCCTCACCGGGATTGAGTATGACTTCTCTTCCATAAGACTCCTTAAGTTCTGCGCCATCAATATAAATGGTTCCCGCCTCGTCAATCTGCACCGTCTCACCTGGAAGACCGATAATCCGCTTGATATAATATGTATCCTTCTCATATTTATAAGGAAACACAATAATATCAAACCGCTCCGGATCATGAAAACGATAAGAAATCTTATCCACAATCAGGTTATCCCCGTCACTTAACGTAGCTTCCATCGAACTGCCGCTGACCTGCGTGCGCTGTCCCACATAATGGATGACCAGATAGGTAAGCAAAAAAACAACTCCGATATATATGATAAAACTGATCGTCTCGTGCAACACGCTTTTCTCTTTCTCTGTAGACATTGTCTGTTCATTCTGTTCGTTATCCATATTTCCTCGTCCTTATATTATAATATCTAACGATTTTATTGTAGCTCTACTCCTCAGGAAATTCAAGTGTTATTTTCCCCAGCCTGCCATTTCTGAATTCATCAATCACAAGAGCGGCCGCTTTGCTATAGTCCAGTTCCCCGCCCTTTTTTACACAGTTACGGTTCTTCGCAATTTCTCCTAAAATCTCCACCGGCGTCTGCTCCTCTGACGCCTCATACCGCTGTGTGAGCAACCCTGGATATTTTTTCTGTAAAATGGTAATCAGCTCAATCGATAATTCGTCAATATTCAAAATTTCGTCCTTGATAGAGCCAATCAGCGCCAGATACAGCCCCACTCTCTGGTCTTCGAATTTCGGCCATAAAATACCCGGCGTATCTAAGAGCTCCACATTCTTATTCAGACGAATCCACTGCTTTCCTTTTGTGACGCCCGGCTTATTTCCGGTCTTTGCACATGCCTTCCCGGCATATGTGTTGATAAACGTAGACTTCCCGACATTGGGAATTCCCACTACCATTGCGCGCACCGGACGATTTTTAATGCCACGCTTTCTGTCGCGCTCAATCTTCTCCTTACACGCATCCATAATGACTGTGCTGATCGTCTTCATTCCCGCCTTCGTCCTCGCATCCAGTTTGACCACGAAAAATCCTTTTTCCCTGAAATATGACGCCCATGCCTGATTCTGCTTTTCGTCTGCCAAATCTGCCTTATTCATCAGAATCAGCCTTGCTTTATGCCTGCCCAGATCGTCAATATCGGGATTCCGGCTGCTTAAGGGGATGCGGGCGTCCACCAGCTCAATCACGAGATCTATTAATTTTATATCTTCCTGCATCTGACGTTTGGCTTTCGTCATATGTCCCGGATACCATTGAAAATGCATATTCCACCTCCTACTTTAACAAGCCCATCCTGTCCCACGGCGCCACTCTCAGCCAGGCCTGTCCTGTAATGTATTCTTTCTTCACATTTCCAATGCTGGCATAACGGCTGTCCTCGCTGTTATTGTGGTTATCGCCCATCACAAAATATTCATCCTCTCCCACAAGAATTTCATTCTTCGCCAACATGGCATTCTCTATTTTCTCGGTCCCAACCATCTCCGTAAACAGTTCCCCATTGACATAGATTGCGCCATCCTTAATCTGTACCGTATCACCCGACACCGCTATCACGCGCTTGACATAGTAATGGGATTTCTCATTGCCATTAGGTTGAAATACCACCAAATCATTCTGTTTGGGGTCAAAAAGCTTGTACACAAAACGGTTTACCAACACTTTCTCACCGCTCTCAAGCGTTGGAGACATGGACGGTCCGATGACCGACACACGAAATCCAAAAAAATATACCATAATAATTGCAGCCGCGATTGTCAGCAGGATTTCACATATCCAGACTGCAATTTCTTTCAGCAGCCCAATATTTATTTTTCTTTTTTCCCGGTAAAAACTCAGACCGGATGTTCTTCTTCTCATAGTCCCTTGCTCCTGATAAGAAAAAAGGAACAAATACGATTGTAGTTGTCCCTTTTCCTGTTCCGTTCTGTCATGAATTATTTTACTAATTCTTTAACCTTCGCTCTCTTTCCTACGCGGCCTCTCAGGTAATTCAGTTTTGCACGTCTTACCTTACCACGGCGAACCACTTCAATTTTCTCTACGTTCGGAGAATGCAGGGGCCATGTCTTCTCAACTCCAATGCCGTTAGAAAACTTTCTTACGGTGAAAGTCTCTCTGTTGCTTCCGCCCTGTCTCTTCAGCACAATTCCCTCGAAAACCTGAATTCTCTCGCGGTTTCCCTCTTTAATCTTACCGTATACTTTCACGGTATCGCCTACGTTGAAGGAATCCACTTCTGATTTTAACTGTTCCTGCTCAATGTTCTTAATAATTTCTGTTGCGTTCATTCTGTGACCTCCTATTTCATTAGATGTTCTTAATACACACGGTAACAGAGGACCATCACTTTCTTGTCTCACATCTCGGTATTTTACCATAACTTACGCAAAATAGCAAGAAAAATTTACTCCATTCTCTACGCTGAGATAATTCTTCTTTCTCTTGCTGATTTATAATACATAATAATAGGGACAAATATTTTCATAATGGCCATCCTTCATTCGAAAGCCGCCCGGGATTGTCCCAAGTGAAACAAATCCAAATTTTTCATATAAGCGTCTGGCATTCATATTATTTTCAACCACAGAATTAAATTGCAATATCTGAAACCTATGCCTCCTGGCCTGATACAGACTGTCTAAAACCAGTTTCTCTCCGATTCCCTGTCCCCTGACTGAAGAACGAACCGCATAACTTGCATTGCAGATGTGCCCGCATCTTCCAACATTATTAGGATGAAGAATGTAAAGCCCATATATGACATGGCTGTTTTCATCTTCCGCAACGGCAGAATATGTCTGTGATGCGAAAAATGAGGCTCCAGTCTCCTCATCTAACAACTCCTCCTGCGGAAACGCGACGCCGTCCTCTACCACTTCATTCCAGATTTCCAACATCGCTTTCAAATCATCTTTGTGAAATGCTCTTACTGTCATGCTGCCATCCTCCAAATTAAAATTCGTGTTTTCATGACTATATCAGGAGCCGGAGAAAGTATTCCCCGGCTCCCTGTCGCAGGACAACCTTTGTCCACTGCATCCTGCATTTGCTCTATCACTATTTTGTGATTTTAATCTTTACGGTTGCTTTCTTGTTCGTACCGTCTGTTGATGTCGCCGTAATCTTGACTGTCTTGCCTTTTCCGGCTTTCTTCGTGGTTACCTTGCCTTTGCTGGTAACGGTTGCCCACTTCGTATTTGAAGATTTATAGGACAATGTCTTATTTACCTGCGACTTCTTTGCCTTCTTATTTGTCAGCGTGACGGTCGGCTTAAGGGTTACCTTCTTGCCTGCTTTTACGGTCAGTGTCTTCTTCTTGAAGGAAACTTTCTTCACACCATATTTGAGAATCTTAATGGTCAGCTTATTGCTTACTTTCTTGCTGCCATCATTAGCCGTTGCCGTAATGGTAACTTTCTTGCCTGCTCCAGCCTTCTTCGTAGTTACCACGCCGGTTGCGGCATTGACTGTTGCATACTTCTTATTCGAAGTCTTGAAAGTTACCGCCTTATTCGTTGCATTGGCGGGTGAGACGTTTGCTTTCACAGTCGTCTTCTTGCCTGCCATAATGTTCTTGTTGGCTGCGGTAAGCTTAATGCCGGTGACCTTCACCTCTGCGCTCTTTACAGTCACTTTGCATACTGCGGTTTTGCCGCCTGCCGTCGCCCTGATGTCCGCTGTTCCGCTTGCGACTGCCGTAACTTTTCCGTTCTGGTCTACCATTGCTACCTTGCCGTTGCTGGTGCTCCATGTCACCTTGCCATTGGTTGCATTGGCCGGATTCACAGCTGCCTTTAAGGCTGCCGTTCCCTTTACGGTAAGCGTCAGGGTTGCCGGACTGATTGTTATACTTGTCACTGCAACATATGGACTGCCTTTGAGGTTCTTGTATGCCATCCAGAGCTTACCGTATGCTGCCTTCACTGCTGCATCATCTGCATTTTCCGGGAGATTCTTCACTTCTGCCAATGCAGTCTCCACTGCTGTCCATGCCTCCGGTACATAATCATCCTTGTTCAGTTTCTGCAAATCTTTCTCGACGTCGGAAACCAGTATTGCGAGCGTTTCCCTGTCGATTACGATTGGCTCGAAAGCAGCCATCGCTTTCTTCAGGTTTTTGTATGCCCTGGTTATCTGTTCCGGTGTGGACGTTGCAGTCAACGCTTTCACTGCTGCCAGAGCATCCTGCATATCTTTCCAGACCTTCGCATTATACTCATACTCATTCTTGCCCTCTAAAAGCTTTTCTGCGTCAGCGGCAAGTTCTTCTGCCTGTTCCTTGCTGTAAACCTTAGGTTTGAACGCATCAAATACTGCCTGCAGCTTATCCTTTTGCTCATCTACTTCTGCCTGACTTACATCATCAGACATGGACTCTGCCGCCTCAATCTCAGTTGCCAGCTTATTCCATACGCTTTCTTCATACTCATCTTTTTCAGCTTCCGCTCTATCCATCGCATTTTTTGCTTTCGTAATCAATGCGTATAATGCTGTCTTGTCACCGCGGGGTACCAACGTTCCGGTACCGTCTGTCTTAATTGCAGTTTCCAGAGCTGTCTTCTGAGCTGTCATATCGTCGCCTGCTGCATTGTATGCTGCCCTGGCTGCATCCATGATAGCTACAAAGCTTGCCCAGGAGGCTGATGTGTAGTCTCCTTCTGACAATCCAACTGCCTGTTCCAGCAGTTCCTTCAGCGCCGCTCTTGCCGCCTTTAATTCCTCGGTAAGAGTTTTTAACGTGCTATTAATTGTTACAACTTTATTTTTCTTATTCAGTCGAATAGTCGCTTTGAGCACAACATTCACGGATCCTGTCGCCGGAAGGGTAACTGCCGCCGTGCCTTTTTCTTCATCAAAGACAACAACATTACTTTCTGCTCCTTCTTCATCCTCTGCCGCCCAACGGATGGTCTCGCCCTGCGGTCCGGTTACCGGAATCTGAATGGTCTCTTCTGTAATCGTCATCGTGTACTTACCTGCATTCTCTCCCGTGCCAGGCTCTGCAAGGAGCTCATCTGCAAGGTATGCCTCCGCCGTGTCAAGCTGTGCATCCACTTCGAAATCATAGATTTCTTTTACCTGTTCTGCTGCAAGGCTCGCATTGTAGATACGCAGGTATTTCACATTACCCTTATAATCGGGATCATCTGCACCTCCCTTATTCCATGCATACATACCGTTACCCAGGTAAATGTGTTCTTCTTCAGGATGTGCGGCAAATGCCTCTTCCAAAGAAACACCCATGGTTCCTTCTTTCTGTTTCACACCATCCACATAAAATACAAGGTCTGTCTCGGTAACCACACAGGTTACAAGATGCCACTCTGCCGGTGCAAAATCAATGTTGCTCACGCCTGACACTTCGCTCCAGCCTTTCTTTCCGGTGTCCACCTGAAGGGATGCTCCTTTGTTCGTGCGGATGGTAAGATGGTTGGAAGAAGACATTGTATGCCCGGATCCTAAACTAAATACATTATTTCCACCACCGCTGTTTTGTGCATATGCCCAGAAGGAGAACGTCATATTGTTCGTGACCGTCATATCCTTCGGGAGTTCCATGTAATTTTCAAGACCCTTGCTGCTGCCCGGGAAGGACGCTCCGGTACTTCTGTCAAATGTAATGTCTCCATTTACCCTGGCGTCACGCCCATTGTCTGTTGCATCTTTCCCATCTACCGTCAATGGATAATAAGCTGCCATGGAATTATTCATTTCTTCAAAGTTTTTCAGCACAAGCTCCTGCTCTTTGAGATTCTCAAGATCCTCAATCGCCTTGTCTACCACATCGCCTGTTGCCTCATTTTCCTTGCCCTGCGTAGCCAGAACTTCCTCTGCATCGTCAATCACTGTTTTCCATGCCTGAAGGGATGCTGATGTATAAATTCCCGCTGCTTCTGCGGCGCTATAAGCTTCCTTCGCTACATTCAAAGCCTCTTCCAATCCTGCAAAATTGGTAATTCCGGATTCATAATATGCCTTGTAAGTAACTTCTGCATCCGCCACTGCTACATCTTCCGCTGACGGATCCTCAATCCTGACAGTTCCCTGATACCAGCCGGACTTCTCCTTATTGAGGATGTATTTCTCGCCGTCTTTCTGATAACTGCTGTGTGGCGTATACTTATAAGCATCCGCTGCCGCTTCACCGAGTAAGCTGGTCGGAAGAAGTTTTTCTGATGTGCTCTCCTCCGGAGTCTGTGCATCACCCAGATAAATTTCTATGGATTTCTTCACATAGCCGGACTGCCAGCTGATTTTATGGTTGGTAACCTTGAATCCCTGTTTTAATGCGCCAACCTTGTCAATGATACCTGTTTTAATTGCCCGGAAAGTCATTGCTTCTTCTGGATTTGTCACTTCCGTCACTTTTCCATCCGGACTGTATACCCAAACACGATAAGAACCATTGCGAACCACTGTTTCCTCTGTTGCCGGCGTATCGTCCGTTGCCTCTGTTCCCGGGGTTACCAGTACATCCGTAGTGTCCAGTCTGGTACGCACATGATATGTGCTGGTTCCATCATGGGTGATTGTGCTGTTCTCAGGATAATTTTTACTTCCACTATCTTCAGCGTTGCCTCCCTTTCCGTTTCCGCCGTTAACAAGGAACTTGCCTCCGGTAAAACGTGTGGATGTAGCACACCACCAGTTTGCACCAGCATCATCGGTAATTCCTTTGTCATAATACTCGATTGCCGAAAGGTCTCCCAGCGCTCCTGTCACCTGAATATCATACTCTGTCTCAATCACGCCCTTATAGCCGTTTTTAAATTTCGTCTTTCCATTATTAGTATTCGCTGCCATATCAGCTACAGCCTCATCACACTCAAAAATGTGAAGTTTTACCTGGCACTTGAAACCTGCTGCTGAACCATTGATGGTATGCTCGCCCGGCGCCAGTTTGGAATAGTCGTCCCACAGAACCGGCACGTCAATCGTAACCGTCTCCGTACCTTCTCCACCTTCCACAGGAGGCTGCTCCTGACCGTCGTCCGCACTGACAGTTCCTTTTACTGTCTTTGGAATGAATGGATCATTGCCCTGAATCATGTAAACCGTATCTTTCGGAACCTTGCTGAAATCTACACTTCCAACCGGAAGCTTTTTACATGATACTGAAATTGTCTGCGTGCCTTCTGCGGTAACGTCAACCGTGAGTTTTTCCTGGGTATTCGCCTCTTCGTCACACTCATAAGCTGCTTCTGAAGTTGAGAATATGTTCTCTTTTACTTTATATGTATATTTCGTTCCTACCTTACAGTATTGCGTCTCTGTTTTTACAGTCTTGTTATTCTCGTCCACATAGTTGATTGTAACCGGTTTGGCAAGTCTTACGGTAAATGACTTACTGTCGCCGCTGTTAAACACTTCCTGATCCGTCTTTGCCGTCAGTGTCACTTCACTTCCGTCTAAGCCCTTAACCTCTCCAACTTCTCCATTTACTGCAATCTTATCCTGTTTACTGGATGTCCAGGTAAGCTTATGTCCCTTAAATTCCTTCGGAAGAACGAGATCCTCCATGATGAAGTCATAGCTCTCATTCTCTCCCAACATACCGATCGCATTTGCATCTGCATCTTTTACATACAGGGCGCGAACCTGATCTGCGTGCAGCGCCGTATTGTAAATATTCACATCATCATACAGACCGTTAAATTCAAGATTCCAGAAATTAACGCCGAGATTAATACCCTGTTCTGCACCATTCATTATCTCATCATTTTTATTTGCAAATACAAATGAATTCACCAGTTCACCATTCAAATAAAAGCAAACCGTATCCTGGAGCTGAGTAATCGTAAGCATTGCCCACTGCTTTTCCTCGGCTGTAAACTCCGTTTGGGTCTTAACATTATCAACGTAAGCGTTTTTCGGCGTATTTGCCCACACTCTGGCCTTGGAATTCTCGCCTGCATTATTACCTGCAACGGTCATCCAGTTCTCATCACCGGTTTTACCTCGCCCCAATGCAAGCAGCGCTCCATTGGGATGGAATGCTTTTTCATTATCCGGCTTAATCCAGGTAGAAACGGTATAGGCAGAACCAAGGTTTTTCTCTTTCAATTCGAGTCCATAACCTGCCTGATCTACCACGGTTACCTCTTGTTCCTTTCCGTCTACCGTCTGTGTTACTTTTTTATAGGTGGTAGCTCTGGTATGTACCGCCTTGCCAACGCCGTCCTTGCCGGGCGCATACTCTACCGTACCCTTATAATCTACCAATCCCGTCGAGATTGGAGTTGCTCCCTGAAGGCTGCCCTCGCCATTTTCCTCAAATGTATAAGTCTTAATCGGAGTAAGCATCTGCTCTGGAGTCTTAACCGTTATGTTGAGTTTTTTGCCCTCGTAATTCTGTCCGTCATATTTAAGGACAGGCGTAATCACTGCCGTACCTGCACCTGTTGCTGTCACAACTCCCTCATCATCTACCGTTGCAACTGCCTCGTCGCTGGATTTGTATCTGAGCTGTCTCTTTACCGATGCCGGAATTGTACTAATCGGCGTAATATTAATGGTATCGTTTACGCCCAGATTGTAGTCTGTGCCTGCCGGTCCCTCAATGAGTCCATTTCCAATGGCTTCTTCTACAACTGCCCGCTTGCCGATAGTCTCTGCCTGCGCATCGGTTAAGGCGCCATCGTAAACGGTAAATTCATCAATGTAGCCGTTGTAAGATTCATTGTATGTTGCGCGACCTATGTAGAACGTACTTTCTGCAAGATTGGGAATTCCTGCGCTGATTTTTTCTTCGGCGCGTTTCTCACCATTGATATACAATTTCAACGCATCGCCTTTCATGACAACCATAACGTGTTTCCATTCTGTGGTCGGCGTAAATTTTTTATCTCCCCACTTTGCATCTGTTGATACAATGTTTGCACCTTTGCCTGTATCTGATCTTCCGCCGTTAAAACACTCTACGGTAAGCGCATTCGTATAATCAAACACGCCGATATATTTTTCATTTCCACCAGGAGCATCCTTCTCCGACGCAAAGTAAACCCAGCCCTGACCCCAAACACCATCCCCGTTTTTCATGACAGGCGTTTTGCTCCAATAAGAAATTGTCAAGTCTGTCTTACCAGTTCCATCCGGATTTGCCAACGCGCCCTTCGGAACCTTCAAATACGCGCCTTTTTGATTATCTGTTTTACTTATCGTCGTATTATCCGTCACACTGTTTAAACGCAGTGCCCCGCCGCCTACTTTCTTCACGTCCTTCGAGCATTCTGCCGGATGCGCATTATCCGTGGTCACAATCTCGGCTTTTACTTTACCGCCGTCTGTGATATCATCATCAAAACTAAAATACATCAAAGTTTCCGGCAATTCATCTTCTGCACCACCGGAATCTTCCCCTTCCACTGCGTACGCAAACTGAGCCGGCAGCAGCGTCAACACCATTGCCAGGCTGAGTACGAGCGAAAGAGCTTTTTTCCATAAACCTCTTCCTCTTTCCATAATCCTTTTCCTTTCTGCAGTAAAACTGCATCATACCATATGTTTCGCTTTCCGATAACCTATGTGCACTGCGGCGAATCTGATATCTGGCGACATCAATTCCTGCACATCTTATCTGTTGGGTATCCCAACGTATCTCCCTTCCTCCTTTCATGATAAGTTATCATTTTCAAATTTTATCATTTATAATTTGTACGAAATGTCAATGAGAAATGAGAAAACAAACGGCTAACCGAATTTTATTTTCGATTAGCCGTCTTTGCCTATGTCAAATCTTGTTTCTGTTCTGTTCCATGTTCATCCAGATACTTCTGGACGTCCTCTTTAAACTTTACCCAGGCGTCTTCATGTTCCACATAATAAATCGGACATTCCTTTCCGGTAACATCATAATGCCGAATAACACTCTCTACCGGAAGATTGAACTTTCCACAAAGCCACGCGGTTAATTCTACCAGTGAATCATAAGTTTCCTGTGTAAATTGTCCCGTCTCATCCTGATGGCAGCATTCAATCGCCAACGTGTCCTCATTACGCTCATTGGAGGCATAACAAATCTCCGAACTTGGTATGCACTGGATAATTTTTCCATCAATGCCAACTACAAAATGGCTGCTGGCCTTTGTCTTCTGCGTCTCTTTTAAACTCTCAAAATAACTTCGGTTCTGCTCTGCTGTAGTTCCCGGATTCGCCGTATAATGCACGACAATTCCTTTCACTTCCTTCAACGCCATCTGCGGTCTGGAATACTGATTGGGGGTCAGAAGGTCTACCGTAAAATCCGGAGCCTCCTCGATAACTTTCTGCTGAAATCCCTCTTCTTTTTTGGTTTCCTGATTCACCACCTGCTGCACCGGAACACTCCTGTGCGCCTCAACCGACTCTGGTTTCTCATCCCTGAGCAATAGCTTTGTCAGGGCAAATACCAGCAGCAATACGCATGCGCAGGAAATGGTACACCGCTTTATAATCTGAACTGTCCTCTTACGTTTTCTCCTGCGTTTTCTTGCCAGATACTGATCCCTTCTTCTACGTTCTTCACTCGTCACTGTAATCTCTCCGCTTCCTCTATGTAACTGTGGTAATATACTTCGTGAGTTCCTCTAAGCAACCTAAGGCATTCTCCCAGTTTCGGCTCACTTTACTGGAAACGTCAAGCGACCTCAGGACTCTCCCCAACTCCGTTGGGTCCCCCCTCAGGTCATTTGGTCCCTCCTTAGGTTATATTATGTCATATAGTATACACCCTTTCGCGCCAAAAAGAATTAATATTCTTTAAATTTTTTGTAAGAATATTGTTATTGCTTCTAAAACCTTTCCTAACATTTCCTCTGTATGCGCCAGGGACAGGAATACAGCCTCAAATTGTGAAGGGGCAAGATAAATCCCCTGTTCCAGCATATGATTGTGAAATTTTGCAAACAATTCCGTATCCGAATTCTTCGCACTTTCGTAATCTTTTACGTCCTGTTTTGTAAAATAAAGGCAGCCCAGAGAACCGACATGGTTCACCTTCCAGGGATGTCCCGTTTCCCGTAACAGGCGTTCTATATTCCCGAAAAACCTATCTCCCTTTTCATTTAATTCCCTGTAATATTGAGGATGTTCTTTTAATATGGTAAGCTGCGCCATCCCTGCCGCCATGGCAACCGGATTACCGCTCAATGTCCCTGCCTGGTACACACTGCCCAGGGGCGCAACCATTTCCATTATCTGCCTTTTTCCGCCATATGCGCCGACCGGCATACCGCCGCCGATGATTTTTCCAAATGTGGTGAGATCCGGCGTAACGCCATAATAACCCTGCGCACCGTCGATGGCCAGCCGAAATCCGGTAATCACCTCATCAAAAATCAGCAATGCGCCATAAGCGTCACAGAGTTTCCTTAACCCTTCCAGAAATCCCTCTTCGGGCAAAACAACACCCATATTAGCAGCAACCGGCTCCACAATGACTGCCGCTATCTCCTCGGGACAGCGCGAAAAATGCGCCTTTACGCTATCCAAATCATTATACCTCGCCGACAGGGTGTCTTTGGTACATCCCACGGGTACGCCAAGACTGTCTGGCACCCCCGCCGTCATCACACCGGAGCCCGCCTGCACCAAAAGACCATCCGAATGCCCATGGTAACAGCCAGAAAACTTGATGATTTTATCACGTCCGGTAAAACCGCGCGCAACACGGATTGCACTCATCACAGCCTCGGTTCCGGAATTTACCATGCGCACCAGTTCTATGGACGGAACCAGTTCGCAGACCAGCTCTGCCATCTCAACTTCCGCAGCCGTCGCCGCGCCAAAACTCAAGCCACGCTGACAAGCGTCCTGCACGCGCCTTATCACCTCATCATGGCTGTGTCCAAGAATCATCGGTCCCCAGGAGCCGACAAAATCAAGATAACAATTCTCATCCTCATCATAGAGGTATGCGCCCTTTGCCCTTTTGATAAATCTGGGCGTTCCTCCCACCGAGCCAAACGCCCGCACCGGCGAATTGACGCCACCCGGAATCACCTTTTTGGCTCTTTCCAGAAAATATTTTGCATTTTTCATCCGATTCTCCCATCATCCATACATTTTGCAAGTTCTCCTGCAAAATATGAAATATACAAATCTGCTCCTGCGCGGTATGCGCCCGCCGCCATCTCACACATTACACGTTCCTCATCAATAAATCCCGCCCGTGCCGCCGCTTTTACCATCGAATACTCTCCGCTGACGGAATAGGCTGCCATGGGAACATCCGTGCAATCCTTAATCTCGCGAATCAAATCGCCGTATGCCATCGCCGGTTTTACCATCAGAATATCCGCGCCTTCCGCTACGTCCAAAAGCGCCTCTTTTCTTGCCTCCCTGCGGTTGTGATAGTCCATCTGATAGGATTTGCGGTCTCCAAATGAAGGCGCGGAATCCGCCGCCTCCCGAAACGGTCCATAAAAAGACGATGCAAATTTTACCGCATAGGACATAATCGGCGTATTCTCATATCCGTTTTGATCCAAAATCCGTCGGATACATGCCACCCGCCCATCCATCATATCAGAAGGAGCAACCATATCTGCGCCCGCCTGTACCTGAGACAGGGCCGTCTTTGCCAAAAGTTCCAGCGTCCTGTCATTGTCCACCTCCTGACCGCAGAGCACACCGCAATGTCCATGGGAGGTATACTCGCACATACATACATCTCCAATCAGATACAAATCCGGGCAGACCTGTTTCGCCTTGCGAAATGCTTTCTGCACAATCCCGTCCTGCGCATAGGCGCCGCTGCCCAGCTCATCCTTCCTGTCCGGAATCCCAAACAGCATCACAGAACGCACCCCGGCGTCGCAAAGCTCCACCAGCTTTTCCTCCATACAATCCACACTGTAACGGTACTGCCCCGGCATGGAGTGAATTTCCTCCTTGCCGTTATTTCCCTCCTGCACAAACATTGGATATATAAGGGAAGATTTATCCATGCGCGTTTCGCGCACCATTTTCCGCAAAATCTCATTGCCGCGCAGTCGGCGCGGCCTCTGTACCAACTCCATTTCTATCTACCTCCAAAATATAACAACCAACGACCACGGCCCATCAATCATGCTTTTTAAACCAACAGACAGGCTTCCACCAGGCTGTCAATCGTTGCACGCTTTGCTGTCACGGTCTTCATCCCCAGTTCCCGTGCCGCCGCCTCCGTCTGCGCTCCGATGCAGACTGCCCAAACCAGTCCGTAATCCATTCCCTCCGCTGCCCTGGCAAATCCCCGAACAGTTGACGCGCTCGTAAACACTGCCATATGAATCAATCCCTGTGCAAACTGTTTCTGTAAATCCTTCATCCACACCGGACGCTCATAGGTTGTGCGATAAATCGGAATCTCTGTAATTTCAACCTTTACGCGCTTTTCTATTTCCTGAATTAACTGCGGATTGCCCTGGGCCGCGCGTGGAATCAATATCCGCTCTCCATCCTTGCACGTCTCGCCGAGCAGGACGCCCAGATGGCGTCCGTCATAGGTTTGCGGCATCAACGCACAAATCAGTCCCCGCTCCGATAGCGCCTTTGCGGTTCCCGCTCCGATGGCTGCAAGT
>CAJTSL010000048.1:0-9984 GCA_910578845.1 uncultured Lachnospiraceae bacterium | reverse complement strand
CTTTCGCCCCTCCCAGAGAACGAATGTCGCGTCCTGTTTCTTTCATTTCCTCAAAAAACACTTCTACTCCGGTTGGAGAAGTAAATACAAGATACTGATAATTTGACAATCGTTCCAGTTCTTTCCAGAGCTTGCGATTGTTCCTGATGCGCTCCAGCCGTATCGTTGGAATCTCCAATACTTCGGCTCCCAAATGCCGCAGCCTGTCGGCAAGCAATTTGCTGCGCTCTTTGGGTCTTGTCACAAGCACTTTTTTTCCATAAAGCGGTAACTTCTCATACCATGCAAATTGATTTCCCAGTGCGCAAACTTCCCCGATTACAAGGATCGCCGGCGTCTGTACTCCCTGCTTTTGCACCTCTTGCGAAAGTTTGGCAAGACTGGAAATCATTTTCTTTTGTCCGGCACAAGTTCCCTGCTGTAAAACTGCTGCAGGTGTTTGCGGTTTCATTCCCGCCGCAAGCAGTCCGCCGCAGATTTCCCCTAAATTGGAAACCCCCATGAGAAATACCAGCGTCCCGGACAGACGCGCCAAAACTTCATAATCAAGCTGCAACGGTTCCCCATGTTTGCGATGCCCGGTAAACACATGCACGGATGAGGCAAATTCACGGTGCGTAACCGGTATCCCACCATAGGAAGGAACTGCCAGGGCAGAAGTGACTCCCGGCACAATCTCAAAAGGAATTCCCTGCTCTGCCAGAAGTTCCAGCTCTTCTCCACCCCTGCCAAACAAAAAAGGGTCTCCCCCCTTCAAACGCACCACGCATTTCCCCTCCAATGCTTTATCGAGCAGGATCTGATTGATTTCCTCCTGCTCCATCGTATGGCATCCGGCGTGCTTGCCTGCATTTATCATTTCCGCATGTTCTGGTATCAGGCCAAAAATCCCTTCACCCACAAGGCTGTCATATACCACAACCTCTGCCTGCGCAAGGATTTCCCTGCCTTTTACGGTGATAAGCCCTGCGTCTCCAGGACCTGCCCCCACCAGGAATACTTTTCCTGTCATTGTCCTTTCACATCCTTTGGCATGACTTCTTTCAGATAACTTTTATGCTGCCCCTGCTGTTCTTTCAATTCTTCCTGCGTTTCCTTTTGCACGCGCCTGATTTCTTCCAAAAGCTCTTTTGCAGAAATCAGCGCACAGCCCTGTCCTCTGATGATGATCTGCTCCAGGCCGTCTGACGTAGCGACTGTCACCCGGTACTGCCTGCCATGCTGATGCGCAAACTTCTCTATATACTGGTCGGCAGTCTCCGCCTCTTTCGTAAACACGACATGAATATTATGGTAATCCATAATTTCTGTACGGTGATTCTGCACCCGATAGGCATCAAAAACAACGATCAGATTATTTCCCCGGATTCCCTGATAATTACTCATTATGTCAAGCAGCCTGTCCCGCGCACTGTCTATATTATGCTCTGCCAATTCCTTTAATTCCTGCCATGCAAAAATAATGTTATAACCGTCCACCAGAAAATATTCTTCTTTTTTCTCCGGCATTTTAAATGCACGCGTTACCGACGGAATATGCTCCTTCGACCCCGGACGCCGCCTTTGGTAGCCTTTGCGCACCGATTCTTTGTCATGCTTATTGGCATTGAGGGTCTTTGACAGAATCGCCTCTACCTCATCTTCTCCGATCCACTCTTCTTCCCGCCCCGCATCCTGTGCGTGCCGCCTGGAACTGACTTCCGAAACAGAATCATCCAAATCCTCTGCTCCGTTCAAAATACGGCTTACAAACGATGGCGTAGGAAGATGCATCTGTGATTTGACTTCCTCCCATTTTACCACAAATCCTGCGCCGTGCGCGCAAAAAACAGAATCGGCAGAATTTTCCACATCGCGCTCTGCCTCATAGCCGATCCGCGCAATGACCTCATCCTCATTATGGCAGGGCGCATACCCTTTCAACGCGCAAAAAATGCGTCCTTCTCCTCTGGTGTACTGCGCGACCTCTCTCGGATAATCCTGCATCTTTGACACCGGAGCTGTCCCGACAAGCG
This sequence comes from uncultured Lachnospiraceae bacterium, assembly GCA_910578845.1. Classification (GTDB taxonomy): domain Bacteria; phylum Bacillota; class Clostridia; order Lachnospirales; family Lachnospiraceae; genus UBA3282. The sequence continues at coordinate 7,969 of CAJTSL010000048.1, read as the reverse complement.
CTGTCATGCCGTTTGGCAAAGCAGATAGTTCAAAACCTCCGTGCATCCGCTCCATATCCGTCATCGCGCGTCCAATCATCTGTTCCGGCACTTCCAGCCGGAATTCGTAAACCGGCTCCAACAACACGGACTGCGTTTCCATCAACCCCTGGCGCAGCGCACGGTAGGTCGCCTGCCGAAAATCGCCGCCCTCCGTATGTTTCAGGTGCGCCCGTCCCGCTGCCAGCGTAATCTTCATATCGGTAATTGGCGAACCTGTCAGCACGCCTTTGTGTTCCTTTTCCATAAGATGCGTCAAAATAAGACGCTGCCAGTTACGGTCTAATACGTCCTCACTGCATACGGATGCAAAGACAAGTCCGCTGCCCTCTTCTCCCGGCTCAAGCAAAAGGTGTACCTCCGCATAATGTTTCAGCGGCTCGTAATGTCCCACCCCTTCCGCCGGACGGGCAATCGTTTCTTTGTAGAGGATATTTCCCACGCCGAATGATACTTCTACACCAAACCGTTCCCGGATCAGGCTTGTAAGAATTTCCAGCTGGATTTCTCCCATCACCTGCACGCGGATCTCCTGCAAAGCCTCATCCCAGACAATGTGAAGTTCCGGTTCTTCCTCCTCAAGCTGATAGAGGTTTGCAAGCATCTTAACCGTATCGCATCCCTCCGGCAGCATCATCTGATACGTCAGCACCGGCGCCAGAAACGGCGCGGCAGAATCCTTTTCCATCCCCAATCCTTCCCCGGGACGGCTTTTGGTAAGCCCGGTCACCGCACAGACAGTTCCCGCCTCCGCTTCTTGTACCAGTTCAAATTTCTCCCCGGAATAAATGCGAATCTGATTCACCTTTTCATCGCTGTTTGTAAGCGCTGTTTTCACTTTCAGCGTCCCGCCCGTAATCTTGAGGTGCGTCAGGCGGTTCCCCTGCGTATCATGAGTTATCTTAAAAATTTTCGCTCCGAACTCTTCCGGATAAGAAATCTTCTTCGTAAACTGTTCAAATCCATTCAGAAATCCCCGCACACCCTCCAGTTTCAAGGCGGAACCAAAATAACAGGGAAATAATTTTCTCTGTAAAATCATTTCCCTCAACTGTTCTTCGTTCACCTCACCATGTTCCAGATAATACTCCAGCACATCCTCCTGGCACATGGCGGCATTCTCATAGAAACTATCCGAATTTGTCTCTGAAAAATCAAGGCAGTTTTCATCTAATTTATCCTTTAACTCTGCAAGCAGTCCTCCCTTGTCTGTATCCGGCCTGTCCATCTTATTTACAAACAAAAATACCGGAATCCGATACTTCCCAAGGAGCTGCCACAGTGTGCGCGTATGCCCCTGCACCCCATCCGAACCGCTGATGACAAGAACGGCATAATCCAACACCTGCAGGGTACGCTCCATTTCCGCTGAAAAATCCACATGCCCCGGGGTGTCCAGGAGTGTAACTTCCGTATGTGGCAGTTTCAACACCGCCTGTTTGGAAAAAATCGTGATTCCCCGCGCACGTTCCAGTCCATCCGTGTCCAGAAATGCATCCTGATTGTCCACCCTGCCCAGTTTGCGGATGCTGCCGCTCTCATATAACAATGCCTCGGACAACGTGGTTTTGCCTGCGTCTACATGGGCGAGCAGGGCAATCGTAAGACTTTTTTTCGATTTATTTTGAGAATTCTGCATTTCATTCACCTGATTTTCTCCTATTATCCAACCATATTTCCAATGGTTTCCTCGACATAATCTTGCTCATCAACAATTTTCTTTACTATATACAATCTACCATTTTCACGGAAGGCGCGCAACTGTTTTTAAATTTCAGCATTGACAATTGCTTTTTTCTCAAAATTTTAATTTCATGCATATCCAAAAAGCAGCGAAGATTTCTCCTCGCCGCTTTTGATTTACTATGCATAAATAATTTCCTCGTTCACAATCTCCCTCGCACAAGCCCTTACGTTATTAAAACGTTGTATGGCTTGTCTTTATTCGATATTTAACTGCTTAAGTAACATTTTATGCCTTTGTTTTATCTTCGAACCACATATTGTATCCTCTTACCAAAACCTCGGTCACAACAATTGACAGCAGTGCAAGAAACCAACACTGATAACTCCGAAAGCTCTCATAGCCATTCAGTCCAAGGGCAATAAAAAATACTATTACATGCAAAGCATAATACTTTGAAATATGCCTGCTATAATATAGAATCTGCCGCGCAACAGGGTTCCTGGGTTCACACATTTTACCATCTTTACTGCTAATTCTTTCGATATAGAAAAATATAATGGCAAAAACAAATATGTGTGCCATACTTGCCACCACATGCCAAAAGTTCGGCTGTGTATACATATCACCCAACACAGCCCGCATCTCTGATATGTCTGAACCATATTTTCTGAATATCAGCGCCCACCATACGAAAACGATCAGGATACCGGGAACCGCCAACCTCCTATAAAAACCCGCTTTATCTTTCACATGACGAAGGATTTTGCCATAAGCAACTCCAAATAACGCATAAGGCAGAAAATAGAGCGGCGTAAAAGAAACAAAATCTGCTTCTCCAATCAAAAGTTTCATAACGTACCCAAGCGCTGGCACATTTACAGGTTTTCCATAGAGAAATGGAGCGGCTATGCTGACTGCCGCACCGATTATTATGTATCCAACCGTTTTCATATTCAGTTTCTTAAACAATGCCAATACAAGATAAATGATTCCTGTAATAAAAAAGATATTAGTATATTGAATGTATATCTCTACTAAAAACCGAACATTCCCTCTCCCAGTTTCTGACAGACTTTTGCGGACAAAGGGATATGGCAGCAACAGTGCGGCTACATAAACAATGTTATTCAAATACTGATAAACCACCATGAGGATACCATTTTTTACAAATCCCAACGGCGCTGACTGCCTGCTATAAACAGTTCCAATTCCCAAAACAAAAATAAAAACAGCCGCACCGGACATCGTTGCAAACATATATATCCACTGAGTTATGGAATCCTCCCCGGACAAGGTCGCCTGAAACGCATGGATTAGGTATATAAACAACATAAAAGTCCCCTTCAGGTAATCAAACTCCCTTTGCCTTCCGATATTTATCTCTTCTTTTGAAAGAACTGTGTTCATCTTTTCATCCTTCCAATAGATTAAAACCGTTTATTCTGTACCGTTTAATCTTGTTTTTTATCTCTTCTGTTCGTCTCTTATTGATATCCTGCTTTTCATAAATATCATCCAGCAGTAAGTCAATATTTTTCTGCATCAACATATTGCTATGTACCATATTCTGCATAATATCAATTGCATTTCTGGGATTATTTCTAATGAACTCTTCCAGGGAATCCTTTGTAATACGCATCAATAATACATCATCATAAGCAACTACCGTATAAATACTGGGCTGGCTGGAAAGCACATTTGACTCACCGAAACATTTTGGCTCGGAATAAATCCCAATCAAATGCTCTTCTTTTTCTCCATACCGAATATATACCGCCACAGAGCCAGATATAATTTTGTACATTTCCTCATAAATTCCGCTCTCTTTCATAATAATATCGTCTGCATGAAATTTCAGCATTGTTGCCTTCTCCATTTAATTCTGCTCCTTCTTTTTTATATACTTATCATAAAATAATTTACCCCATCCTCGAACTTATGCTCCATCCCTTTGGATACCCCTTTTATCATCCTGTAGGACAAATCTTCTTCACTGTCAAAAGGATAAAAGGAAGGCCCACTATAAGAAAACCGCATCTGCACCAAATTCTCCCGCTCACTATATTCCACATCCAAAGAAATATCCACTCTACCTTCGTTTTCTATTGCAGGCAAGAGTTTCATCATTAGTACCTCCTCTACCACAAGCTGCATAGCATAAATCTGCTTCTGGGAAAGCTGCTGTTTCCGCCCAAATTCCTCAAGCTGGGTCATAAAGGCCAGAAAGTCAAAGTCACATGAGATTTTATCCACATGGAGCACTTTAAGTTGCTGGATAAATATTCGGGTCCTCTCCCTCTTTGGATGTTCAAAAATCTGTTCTGGCGTCCCATCCTCGTAGATTTCGCCCTGATCCATATAAAATATCCTTGTGGATACATCCTTTGCAAATTTCATTTCATGAGTCACAATCATCATGGTCATTCCCTGGCTGGCCAGCCTGCGGATAACCGAAAGAACTTCCCCTACCATCGTAGGGTCCAGCGCAGACGTCGGTTCATCAAAGAGAATGATTTCCGGCTCCATAGCCACCGTTCTGGCAATCGCCGCACGCTGTTTCTGTCCCCCTGAAAGTTCATCTGGGTAAGCAAGCGCTTTATCTGCAAGCCCTATCGTACGAAGCAGTTCCATTCCTCTGTCATAGGCTTCCTGGCGGCTTCTTCCAAGAAGGTCAATCTGTCCCATCATAATATTTTCAATAATGGTCTTGTGGGCAAACAAGTTAAAAGACTGAAATACCATGCCCATCTTTTGCCTTACCAAATTCACCTTACATTTCTTATCTGTCGTTACTACGCCGTCAACTGCAATCTCGCCTTTTGTCGGTTTCTCTAAAAGGTTAATGCAACGCAGCAAAGTTGATTTCCCAGTACCGGAAGGCCCTATAATGGAAATCACCTCACCTCTTTTAATCTCCACACTTACATCCCGCAAGGGGGTTACATTCGGATACTCCTTGCACAAGTGCCGGATAGATATCATACTTGTTTCCATACCATCTCCAGAATAAACCTTCTGATTATCATACATATCTGCCATTACATGCACACCCCCTTTATCCTGCGTTTATTCCGCTTTGGCGCTGCTTTTCTCTCTGCCAGAGACAGAGCCATCGTCATCATATTTGCAACGGCAAAATAGATCACTGCCGTTATTATTAACGGAAAGAACGCCTCCATAGTCCGTGAACGGATAATATCTGATACTTTCGTCAAATCCTGTACGGCAATATACCCTACTACAGAAGTCATTTTTACCATCGAAATAAATTCGCCTTTCAATACAGGTATAAAATTCCTCGCCGCCTGTGGAAATACAATCTTAAAAAATGTCTGGCTTTTCGTATAACCCATAGCAAGAGCTGCCTCACTCTGTCCTTTATCCACCGTTTCTATTCCCGCCCGCATCATTTCTGATGAATAAGCCGCAAAATTGATAGAAAAACCAATCACTGCAACCAGAATTTCGGAAATATCCACCGAACCGAAAATCCCATAATATAAAATCATCAGAAAAACTACAATAGGCGTCCCTTGAACCACACGGACAAAAACCGCCCCAACTAACTGAATTGACTTATAACCTGTCCTCCGCAGCATACATATTAAAAAGCCAAGGCACAAGCCGAAAATTCCCGAAAAAACAGAAATCAATATGGTAACGCCAAGCCCCTGTAAAATTAGCCGCCATCGTCCCTCCACTATAAAGGTACTTCGGAAACTATCCTTCAAACCCGACCAGAAACCTTTCTGCTGCACTTCACCATCTAAGTCACGCACCAAAAGCACCATAGCCGACTCATAGTGGGTATCCGCAAAATCTATCCGTTTCGCTCTCTCTTCTGTAATAGACATACTTCCGCTGGCCACATCTGCCTTCCCGCTCTCTAAGGCAGCAATTAACGACGCAAATTCACATGTTGTCATCTCTACCTTCATATCCAGTTCACGGGCAACCAAAAGCATTAGGTCTATCTCAAGCCCCAAAGGCTCACCACCACTTCCAACATACGTCATAGGCTCATGGGTGCTATCATAGTAGTATCGGATGGTTCCTTTATCCCCTGGCCAGTCCTGCCCTATTAATTCCTTAACACTTTCATCTGCCCCAAGCCATTTTTCCTTCAAAGACGCAATCGTCCCATCCTCTTTAAACTCTTTGATTGCTGCATTAAACTGTTCCCGCAAAGGGCTTCCCTTCGGAAAAGCATATCCATATTCGTCTAAGATAACAGGTTCCTCAAAGATTTTCAAACCTTCATTCTTCGCCACTGCAAGCTGTGCCAGCGGCTCATCCAGCGCCCCTGCATCCACACGGTCTGCCTTGAGGGCCGCAACGATATCAGGAACCGAATTGTAATAAGAAAAATCCTCTGCACCTGCAATCACTTCCTGCAAAAGCTTATCATAAACCCCTCCGCTTAATGCGGCAAACCTCGCCCCAGCAAAATCTGAAAGTTCCTTATATTTTTCTCTGTTCTGCCCTTCCTGTCCTGACCGTACCATAACGGCAGTCTCTGAAGGATAAACGCAATCTGAAAATTCAATATGTTTCCGTCTTTCTTCCGTGGCGTTTAAGTTCGCCATAATACAGTCAATGCCACCAGCCTCGGCTGCCGCAATAATCCCATCATAGTCATAAATTTTAATTTCTACTTCCGCATTTAACCATGCACCAAAACGGTATATCAACTCCACATCATATCCAGTGAGAACCGTCCCCTCATAGTAACTAAAAGGCTGAACCGTCCCTGTAGTTCCCACTTTAATCTTAAAATCTGGCGCCTGGGGCATCGGTATTTCCGGCATGGTTCTCTCCGCCTTGCTTACCCAGCGATCGTACATATCATCCAAAGTCCCATCTGCCTTTGCATCTGCAAGAAACTGGTTCACCTTATCCTTTAAATTGCCAATCTGGCTCTTGGGTGAAATCCCCACAGCCACATCCATGCTCTCCCCCAGGTTTTCCTCTAAAAGCTCCACATTCTCAAGTCCGCTGGCAATGGCAAATTCCATCATTACACGGTCATAAACAAAGCCGTCTAACTTTCCCTGCGAAATAGCAAGATACCCCGATGTATTGCCAGAAAATGTTTTGTGCTCCGCTTTCGGAAGATATTTCTCCGCCATATACATACCTGCCCCGCCTTCCGGAACACCAATCGTATAGGTCGGTTCGTTAAGCTGCTCTATAGAGGTGATTTTTTCATTCTCCTGCTTTTTGCACCCTCCAAAACAAAATATCACAAAGAGGATAACTGTCAAATACAATGTTCTTTTTTGCAATACCATTTTTCCCTCGCTTTCCGTCTGCCCTAATTTCTCTGTCCTAAAACAGGGTTTCTATGACCCTGTTATATATAGCTTCCGCTACTTCATTCCTTTACAGCTAAACTATTATAACAAATATTATTTTTAATTTAAGCTATATGGCATGGTTCGTATTTTTTTCAGTACAATTTGCTATCTTTTTACCGGATAAATGTCCATCTGAGGAAAACTCCTTAGAATGGACAGGGTGGCTCAATAACATAAGGGCTTGTGTGAGAGAAATTGTAAATGATGAAATGATTTGCTTTTAACTCGTCCTGTTTATTATCAAATTGAAAAGGCGGAAATAATGGGGCTGTCGCTTTAACGAATGAAAATTCGTGAAGCGGCAGCCCCTTTGCATTAGTTTCATGGTTGAGAAATCCGTATAACGGAAATAAAGCAGAAGTAAAGGTAAATAGATTAAAACTAAAAGAGATTATTTTTATAATGATATTGACAGCAGTCATTACACTTGTTTTTTATTATATTTTGGCGGCTTTTCATACGGCAAACCTAATACCGAGCACGATATCTGTCACAACAAGTTTTCTTGCTGTTTATCTGACTTTTAGAAGGAGTGCATTTTATGCAATCGGTTATGCCGCAAATGATATTGTGCTTATTAATCTATGGGTGTTAGCAACAATTTCTGATATATCGTATTTGTCTGTTGCTATTTGTTTTGTCGTGTTTTTAGTAAATGATATTTATGGATTTATCAACTGGTCAAGAATGCAGAAACGCCAAGAAAAAGCAATAAAAAAATATTGAAATACGAGGAAAAATATTGCGGGAGTATGGAGTTGATGAAACCACCATTAAACAAATCCGCACAGACGACGAGTCTATGGCATCAAAAGAGAGTTTGAAAAAATCTCTCTTTTTCCAACGCTCAATCTATATTCAGCACAATCCACCCATTTCTTTACTC
>CAJTSL010000047.1:15568-28745 GCA_910578845.1 uncultured Lachnospiraceae bacterium | reverse complement strand
TCAGTATAGAGGGGTGGTGGTTATTTTTCTATCCACTATCTTATTTGACACTTACTCTATTACCTGTTTCTTAAACTGAAAGCTATATTTAGCCATAAAATAAACCGACCTCCAATCGTTAGATTTTTGGTCTAACTTTTGGGTGTCGGTTCACTCCAAATGCTTTTAAGCAACTTACTACTTTCTGCTACCTACATAAAACTGATTATCAGTTCCCTTGCCTCGTTCCATAAATCCTCTGGACATTCTTCTTTAAACTGAGCGTTTCTAGCACCAACATCTAACATTTTTGCTTGGTCACACAATATTACGCCTGTTGTTTGCGTCCGCCCATCCAGTTCTATATGGAATGGATGTTTCTTGTTTGTGTTAGTTATCGGACAAACAAATGCCAATGAGCTATGATGATTCAAAATATCATTACTCAGGACAAGTGCTGGTCTTCTTCCACTCTGTTCATGACCCTTTTGAGGGTTAAAGTCCATAACAATTATGTCACCTTGTTTATACGTTACCAAATTTCATTACCCTTCGGATCACCTACATCAACCTCTTGCGTACTTTCGACATAAATTTCGTCAATCGGTCTTTTGTAGAATGCTTCCAGCCTTTCTGCTAAATTAAGATATTTAGGCTTGTTGATTTTCTCAACAGTCATTTTTCCATCGTAAACATTTATTCCTACAGTATCATTCTCTTGTAAATTCATCTGTGCCAATATTTCTTTGGATAATCTAATACCCTGACTGTTTCCCCACTTCCTTATGTTCGTTTGTATCACATATTTTCCATCCTTTTGTATTGTTGTTTGTTCCATTGACTTCTCCCTTCAAGTATATACGATGGATATACCTTCGACATTAGTATATACACAGTATATCCATTTGTCAATATTAAAATCCACCTTCTTTCCTGTTATTCAATAAAATGCGAATATTATTGATTTTCATCAAAGTATATCCGATTCAAAAATATCACTGAAAAGGAGACTTGTCGGTGCAGTTGCCCGTACAAGGTTATTCACAACAGAGAAGACGTTTGAACCCAAAGATCTTTCCATATCTGAACCGTAACTATCTTATGGATTTTTATCATTCTGATGAACCGAGACTATGGAACGGGCATCTGCTGGCCGCAATTGACGGAAGCAAGGCAAAAGTTCCGAATTCAAGGGAAAATGGGGAAACGTTTGGAAACAGCGCAGACGAGGTGGACGTGGCATCGGGGCAGGAAAAAGGGAGACCATTTCAAGAGAGCGTTTCAAGTTTTGTGTAAACTCAAAAACTGACATAAGGCTCCCTACAAATCCGCTGCAGCCGGCTTAACACCCTGTCACTTGCATGCAATTTATCGTCTCTTTCCATTTTTATCAAATATCTTTTTTAGTGTAATTTCTGTAGGGAAAATAGAACCAATTAAAAAAATGAGCTGTACGCCACAGATAATCCCTCCTACTGTTCCCACATAATCCGTGCTTTTCCCAATTACCAAAAGAAGGGACATAACTGTGATTGGCAATATGACCAGTCCGCTGGCATACCATATTTTGCCACAATATTTATGCGCAAACTCCCATGTATCTTTGTTTTTCATAGACATGGATGTTCGATATCCAAATACCGCATTTATTTCTTTAGAAGCATTTTTCATGAAAAATCTTCCAAAGCCAATCATTGTAAAAGGGATCAACAAATCCATAAACAGCATAAAAATCCAAAATCCCATAAAAGCCTCCTAACCGTTGTTTTTCAACTTAATATAAATACCTACAAAACAAGTATATGGCTTAATGATCGACGCAAAGTATTGCCTATCACCAAGAGCAAACTTTTGATTCGTTGCAAGCCAATCGTCCCACGCTTCGCTAAAACAATCCATTTCCCATGTTGTAACCGACTCGATCCTATCGCTGTCGCCGATAAGTTCTTTCCAGGTTTTCGGACTTTTGAACAAATAGGCATCATCCCCAAGCCAATCGGAAAGCAGCTCTTTGGCACGGCCTGTATATTCATCCTTCAGACCGGGAATCCCAATCAACGCCACTCCATTATCTTTCATAAACGGTAAAATCTTTTCCTGGAAAAATCCCTTACTTCCCGCAAAATAATGATAAGAATCGATACTAACCAGCGCATGGAACTGCTTTTTTTCAAAATGTAGATTGTTCGCATCTACACAAATAGGCGTTATCTGTTCTCTAACCCCCCATTCCATAAACCGTTTCCCATTTTCTTCCGCACTTACCCATAAATCATCTGCGCAAACCTTCGCTCCGGTCTCTTTCGCAATGACCAGGCTTGTCAGTCCCGTCCCACATCCTAAGTCTAAGATCATATCATTAGGCGTCAGATGCAAAGGATATTTATTGAGTAACTCTGCTAATATCCTTACGCTATTTGGCCCCATCATAGTTTCTGCCGAAATATATGCCTTATAATCACAAATATCCATACGCCCTGTCTCCTCTACATCCCGATTATTGAATTGCTAATCCTCATGAAAATTCCTAACTTCTCTCAATCAATTTCTTATAGATCTGCTCAACCATCCACGGTTCACTTGGCACTTTCAATGCATCTTCAAAAGACCACCATTTCACTGCCGAGTTCTCGTCCTCCCGCACAATTAACGCTTCCTTTTCATCTGCCTCGGCAAAATATGTCACATTATAATGTATATGTCCCGGCACATAAATGCCCTTCTTAAAATGTCCATTTACAGTTAATGATTCTAGGCTGAATATTTGTTCACTTACCAGCGTTGCATTTTTTATCCCAGTCTCTTCCTGTAACTCGCGTAGCGCCACTGCACATAAATCTTCTTCGCCATCCGCATGTCCGCCGATCCACGCCCAAGAGTCATAAATATTATGATATACCATTAACGTTTTCGTATGTTCTTCATTCACAGTCCACACAGATGCTGAAAAATGTGCAAGCTGGTTCGTTCTGTCTAAATAGTCTGAATAGTTCTTTATAAACCAAATCATTTGGATTCTATCTTGTTCCTCTTGTTGATTTCTGGGTATATAGTTCTCGATCTCCTGTAATAAGCTCATAAATAATTTCCTTTTCTCAAACCGCAAATTTTCTTTTGTTCTATAATCCTCATTTATCACTTTACTAATCAAGGATATTATACTACAAAACTAATTGGCTGTCATTTCCTAATCTTGTATCAGAGCAGAAAGGCCAGTGTGAAGTTAAGGTTAGGCAGTCCGACAATCATGGCACAATCACTGCAAAACAAAGGAGGATTGGGAAAATTTTATTGGAATTATGTGTGCATTTATGGTAAAATAGTGACGTTCGACAATTTAATAAATTGAGATATGGACTGAGCCAAAAGCAGCGCAGAAATGGAGTAAAATATGACACGGAAAAAGAAGAAAACAATCCTACGGGTTATTATAGGTATCGGAATCGCTTTATTGATGATCATAATCATCGCGCTTGTATTATTTAGAAATGAATTGCGCACCCTCATGTCTTTAGAAAAGGTTGACGATTACGGAATGTATCAAATGACCTATTACGGCGATTATGGATTTGATGAATTTCTGGAAATTGGCGCTAACGATGATGCGGACATCGAAGCATTTGTGACAAAAAGGCTGTTGAAAGGATTGCCAATAAATTTGGGCGTTACGGGAGATGGTTGCACAGCTTTCGTTGTAAAAAATGAAAATGGCGACATTTTGTTTGGAAGGAATTTTGATTTTATATACGCTCCGTCCTTACAACTCTATACTGCGCCTAATAATGGCTATGCTTCCGTTTCCACCGTCAATCTCGCCTTTGCGGGATATTCTAAGGACAATCTACCCGATGGTTCGTTTTTTGATTGTTTCCTGACTTTAGCTGCGCCATTTCTTCCCTTTGACGGAATGAATGAGAAAGGTCTTGCGATTGCCTTGCTTGCAGTGCCAGAGGCAGAAGTTCCATATAATCCAGATAAAATAACGTTAAATACCACCACCGCAATTCGCCTTGTACTTGATAAAGCGGCTACCGTGGAAGAAGCCGTTGCATTGTTAAAACAATACAATATCTATTTTTCCGGTGGTGTCGAGTGCCATTATCTGATCGCTGATGCAAGTGGGCATTCTGTAATTGTGGAATATGTAAATCAGGAGCTTTGTGTCGTTGAATCAGAGGCAGAATATCAAATTGCTTCTAATTTCATTGCCTATGACGGATTGCATATTGGAGAAGGCTTTACAGAATTTGAGCGCTACAACAGAGTGCAAGAAGCGATAGAATCCAATAACGGCATACTAGAAGCAAGCCAGTCCGTTCAATTATTAGCTGATGTCGGCGTTTTTGACGGCGATATTGACAAACTGCAATGGAGCGTTCTCTATAATCTTACGACTGGCTACGGGGAGATTTTTGCAAATCGGAAAACAAATAATATCATGGGATTTCATCTAGAAATGGATGAATGAAATAGTCACCTCTCTTTTTTGTGCAAAGATCGCGAGGAAAAATTTAAGCATAAGTCATATAATGATGAAAACAAATACAGAAATTGGAACAGCAGATCAAGCAGATCATAATGGAGGGACTTATGGACGAGAAATTTAATGTCTTCATGGAAACAGTTGATGAGCGTTTCCGTAACTTTGTAAGCCAGATCAACGAGTATCTGACAGGGAACGATTGTAAATGCGACATAAAAACGCAAAAAAGCGGCTATGTTGTGTCCTATGTGCTAAACAGCAACAAAAGGACTTTGGCCACTTTCGTATCCCGAAAGACCGGAATGAAACTCCGCATCTATGCCGAACATATACAAGAATACCAGAGTTTTCTTGATACCCTGCCCGAAAAGGTAAAAAAGGAGATCAAGAAAGCGTCCGTCTGCAAACGGCTTATCAATCCCGATGACTGTAATCCGAAATGTATCATGGGATATACCTTTGTATTAGATGGCGAGCCGTACCAGAAATGCCGTTACATGGCGTTCCAGCCTACATTGAGCGAGGAAAACAATCCGTACATAAAGCAGTTTTTCGAGAAAGAATTGCAGGCAGGTGCCGCCTATAAGTAACCAAAGCGCCTTTGGCGCTGTATTATAGCACCTTATGTGCCGCTACGAGCGCCAATATAGCGAAAGCGACCCTGCGACGATTTGTCTATTGTACAATTATCTAATTCTGTAATTCTAATAGTAGAATCCATATCTGAATCTTATTATCCCTATTGACAATTAATCTCATCTGTATCATACTGTACTTGCATACACATAACACTATGATACAGAATGGTGGTGAGAAGTTGGAAATCATAGTAAGCAATAAGGTAAGCCGCCCCTTATATGAGCAAATTTCCGCGCAGATGAAAGCGGCAATTATGAGCGGAGAATTAAAAGCCGGCGAAGCAATTCCTTCTGTACGGTCTTTGGCAAAATCTTTACACATTAGCATTTTAACCGTCCAGAAAGCGTATTCCACATTGCAAGAGGATGGTTTTATTGAAACCACGGCTGGAAAAGGATGTTTTGTATCAGCTCAAAATCAAGATTTCTATTTAGAAGAACAACAGAAACAAATTGAAGATAAATTCGCCGAAGCAGTTGGGATTGCCCGCTCTTGTGGCATTAAACTTGATAAACTGGTAAACCTACTTACCCTTTTGTATGAGGAGGATTCATGATGAATAGAAATGCATTGACCGTATCAGGATTGACCAAAAAGTACGGAGAATTTACTTTGTCGGACATATCGTTTGAAGTGCCACGGGGCACTATCACGGGTCTGATCGGCGAAAATGGCGCAGGAAAAAGCACGACGCTAAATTCCATTTTAGGCTTGATCCACAAGGATGAAGGGAATATTTCGATCTTAGGAACCCCCATTGAAGAAGTAACGCCGGAAATCAGACAGAAGATCGGTGTGGTTTTTGATGGGACAAATTTTTCAGAAGAGCTTACGCCCAAAAAGCTGAATAAGGTACTCAAAGGAATTTACGGTTCCTGGGATGAAGAATATTTCTTTGTCCTATTGGAAAAGCTGTCCTTGCCTGTTACGAAGAAAATTAAATCTTTCTCTAAAGGCATGAAAGCAAAACTCTCTATTGCAGTAGCTTTTGCCCATCACCCAAAACTTTTGATTTTAGACGAAGCTACAAGCGGGCTTGACCCTATCGTGCGTGACGATATTCTGGATATGTTTCTCGAATTTGTCCAGGATGAGGAAAATTCTATCTTGGTATCCTCCCATATTACAAGCGATTTGGAAAAAGTTGCTGATTATATTGTCTTTATCTATGAAGGACGACTCATTTTTTCAAAACCCAAAGATGAACTTCTTGAAAATTACGGGATCGTCAAATGCGGGATGGCACAATTTGATCTGATTGACCAACAAGACATCATCGCTTATAGGAAACAGGATTATGAGTGGCAGGTCTTGGTCGCCGATAGGAACAGCGCCGAAAAGAAATATCCGAATGCTTTGGTAATTCCAGCAACAATAGATGAAATCATGTTGTTATATGTAAAGGGGGAAAACTCATGAAGGGTCTTATTCGCAATAACTTTTACTCAATGGAAAGCAATCTAAAGATATCTTTCATTATGGCAGCGGCATTCGTTTTTTCGCCGTTGATAATTAATAATGCCAATACCTATCCTATGATTATTGCGATACAAGTTTTCTTGTTTATCGCAAATACAGGAACGTCGTTACATGCCGATGAGGTAGCAAAGTGGAATAAATTCGAATTAACACTGCCTGTTAAGCGCAGCGCCATTATAGGCGCAAAGTATATAACGTTTGCTATCCTTATTCTTTGTGGCCTGCTCATAGGCTTCTGTACTGTCATTTGTATCAGCCTTTCCGGGCAGGCGTGGAATTTATTATCTATCCTTTGGGGGTATGAATATGGATTGGTATTATCGATCATTTCCATTTCTTTGATGTACCCGGTTATGTTGAAGATCGGCACTGAAAAGAATGAGCTGGTTTTAATCCTTTCTGCTTTTGCTGCTATTGGCCTTATGTTCTTGATCGCGGCAGTTTTATCTCCCATAACAGACGGAATGAATTTACATCACCCGCTTGTAGGCGGAACAAGCACTTCCGTCGCTCTTCTGATGTTCCTTATATCCTTTATGGCATCAGTGAATATCCATAAGAACAAAGAATTTTGAT
This sequence comes from uncultured Lachnospiraceae bacterium, assembly GCA_910578845.1. Lineage (GTDB taxonomy): Bacteria > Bacillota > Clostridia > Lachnospirales > Lachnospiraceae > UBA3282. The sequence continues at coordinate 21,589 of CAJTSL010000047.1, read as the reverse complement.
ACAGGATATCTGAATTTTTGCACCCCAACTACACTAATCCCCCAGCATAGCTGGGGGGATTAGGCTTGTCATTTACCATGCACCATAATAACGGTGCTGTGATATCATGGAACACAATTCCCTAATACAATTAAATGTGCTAAGATAATATTATTTCTGAATTGTCAGAACATCATCAAATGCGGACAATTTAGCATCTGTAAATTGATGAGAAACAACTATCAACAGTTTACCCTTGATGGAAAGAAGAATGTCTTCTATCTTAGCAGCAGTAGCATCGTCAAGATTTGCCAGAGGCTCATCAAGTATCAAGACATCTGTATCTCTCAATAATGCGCGGGCTAAACAGAGTCTCTTTTTCTCACCGCCCGAAACGTTTGCTCCATCTTCCGTAATAAGCTCATCCAGCGAATCAAGATTTGCAAATTTATCCAGACCAAGATCTTTTAGCATGTGGATCAGTTTATCATCTGATATTTCTCGATACATTGTAAGATTGTTTCTAAGTGAATCATGAAACAATACGGCTTCTTGCCGGACAATAGTAATGCAACCATATGTGCTGCCATACTCAGAAATTGGTACGCCATCAATTTGAATGCTGCCATCATCTACATTATAGTAGCGGAGTAATAAATTGACTACTGTTGTTTTACCGCATCCACTTGGGCCTTTAATCAAATAACGTTTTCCGCTTTTCGCCAAGAAATTAAAGCCATTCAGTACTGGCTGGTCATCAGAGTAAGAAAATGTGACATCTTTGTATTCAAATTCGGAGCTGACTGCACATAAAGATCTCCCTCTTTTTGTATTTACTCCTTCCGCTATAAAAGATTCAATTGAGTTACAGACAGGCCTTACTGCGATGAGCTGTCTAACTACCTCAGCAAGGGAAATCAGTGGATAAGAAAGTTGGTCTATCATACCAATTGCAACAAAGAAATTACCAGCCGTAAAATCTCTCCTAAGCACAAGCCAAGTAGCGCACACAAGAACCACAAAATATGATAGATAGGAAATCAAGGTCGTAATCAATTGAGAGACTGAACCGAGCGTCGTATCTTTCAATAGTTTATCCATTGATTGATTATTGGATTCATCAAATTTAGAAAGAATTTTCTCTTCAATCGAAAAGTTCTTGATGATCTCAAATCCCCTCAACCAATCGTTTACCTTGGCTAAATTATTCTTCACAGAATCAAGATATTCAGTTTGGGCGTTTTGAAGTTTCTCTTCTATCAGCTTGGGAACATACAATGGGGTAGTCAATAAAGCTATAGTAACTAATGCGAGCCGCCAGTCTAATAAAAACAATGCAATACTTACAAAAATAATTTTGAACAGTATTTCCCAGAGCATTGGCAACATTTGAAATCTGCGTGCTTTTATGGTGTCTGCATCATTTACTAATTTTGCTATATACTCTCCTTGTTGATGCTCCTTGTATTGTACAAAGTCTCTTTTGGTTATGCTTTCAAAGATATCACGTTTCAAAAGTTTTGTGCATCCTACAACGAATCTTGCATTGAACTGCTTGTAGCAGAAATAGAAAAGAATTTCACATAATATAAATATAATAAGCAAAACTGCGTATCGAATTGTGTGTTCTATTTCTCCCGCGACTGCAAAATCAAGAACATCGCCCTTAAGGAACTGCAAGGCAACTGCGAAAATAATGCTGATGAGTACACAAACAAGAGCACCCCAAAAACAGGTGCGGTTTTTCTTTTGATATTTCTTCATATTTACCTCCTAAAGCTCGAATGCAGTAGAAGGATTGAATGTATTTTCCTCCTACTGTCTAGTAGGAAGCGCGAAGTTTTACCATGATACTGCCCCTTTCATGATTATAATAGAATGAGTTACCCGACAAATGGCTCCTCATGATGTCATTATATAAGAAGCTACTGAAAAGTCAATTGCCTATTTCTAAAACATGCTGCGCTGAAAAAGAAAGCTTATTCTCACTTTAAAAGGGCAAAGTGTATTTGGCTCTTTCACCTATTTTCGCTTCACAAATCCCTGCCATAGAAATGGCAGGGTTCTTAGCGCTCATAAATAGAATAGAAAACGGAACTCCAAACAGTCTCCAAAGTCTGGCTCATTATTATATTGGCACATAAATCCATAATCGCCTCTTAGAAGCTGCTTAGTTGTTTCAATATAATCGTCTCTGATCTGCCCCGAAGAGAAACTGTCCATGACAACCTTATAACGCTTGTGGGACTCATAATCGTTTCCATTTGCATCGTTATAAGGCTACAACATGCACCATATCATAACAGCTTGCTGAACCACTAATAAGTTCTTTTTAAATTCATGCCCCACAAAATAGTCTGACTGTATTACGTCATCAGAAACTTCTTCACCACGATAAAATGGCGGACAGGGATTTAATACAGCATTTTTATTAGCCAGATGCATTACTTCTTTGGTGATCTGATATTCTCTAAAATCATTTAATGCACTGGCAGGCAGAGAATCCGTACATATAATATCTTTTCCTTTGATTGCTGCTTTTATATCATGATATACCTCTACATCATCCATCTCATAACCAGGGCTACAGCACTGTGACAAAGCAAATCCCATTACAGCAGATGCTTCTTTCCAAGCCAGACCGATATTTCCGGATTTGCCACAGAACAGATACTTATCACTGATAAAGTTATCTCTAATTTTTGACAATGAATACATATCTGATAAAATTTCACAAGGATGATTTACATCAGTCATTGCATTGATAACCGGAATTCTTGCATACTCAGCAAATTTTTCAATCAACTGTATGTCCCCATGCCGCACAATAACGATATCTGCCCAATTGTTTAAATAACCGCAGACATCTCTTAAATCTTCCTTTTTTTCCAATGCATCATTGGAAAATAGTATGGGCTGTCCACCTAGCAGATATATCCCCTTTTCAAAGGTTACTCGTGTTCTGATACTTGAAGCAGGAAAAAACAGAATAACACTTTTTCCATTAAGGAAGCCATTATATGTTCCGGTACTGATTTCGTCTGCAATATCGAATATTTCATATACTTCGCTTGATTGTAAATCAGTTAATCTAATCAAATCTTTCATTTAGAACTACCTCTTTCAGTCTTAAAAATCCGTAGCTTCTCATTCTATTTGTTACATTCCAATTCCATTGTCTTAAAATCCATTCTACCAAATGGGGAATTCTATTATACAGAAACCGAAATTCTTGTCTCCTTCTCCATGGAAGCTGCCTCTCCTTCTTTTGTATATGTTACAGGCTCTTTTAACGTATCCACCATTATTTCAGCAGAACCCGGACTGTCCCAATCCCCGTGATCCTCTAACAGCGCCTTTCCTTCCTCACTGATTTCCACGGTATCTATAATGGTATCATCATCCTTTTTTTCTGCCATCTTCTCTTCTAATTGTTCACGTTCTTCTTTACGGTTCTGGATAATCTCCTCGAGCTGTTCCTCTGCAATCTTGCGGTTCTCCTCTGCATCTTCCTTCATGCCCTCATCAGCTTCCTTTTTGTACTCATAGGCATCTTCATTAAATTCACTCATGTAACCCATTGCCTGCTCCATCTTCGCGGTGTCTCCTTTGAGCCTCGCCTCCTTATAAACCCGAAACGGGGTGTTGAGCAGCTCAACATTCACTCTCGCCCCAATTAATCCTTCCATTGTCTTTGTATGCATAATATCATCCTCCTTGTCTCCATTTTTCAGTAACATATAAGTCCTTATTCCTTCTTTCGGCAACGCGGATTGATGATATTATGTTGATGCCTCAAACAATCGTTTTGATGTCATATGCGGCATCGGCTGATTGGTTCCGTCACGTAAACGCTCTGACATGGGGATTAGATTACTGACTGGCGCATTCATGAAATTACTCTAAGAAGCTAATTTGATTATCCTTCAGTGATTTCACTTTTCTTGCTGTAACCTTATCATCAGAAGCAATGTTGCCACATAGCAGTGGCGAATCCTGATCGTATAATTTTACATTATCTTTTACTTTGTTATCACTAAAATTCGCGTAACAATATTTACAACCGTTGAGACAAGTATTATAGAATCCTACCTCGACACTTTCAATACATCCACACTCTTTTCTCTGATTTCTGTCCTTTTCAGCAATCAGCTTGCAGCCTAGTAACCTCTCGATCAGTTTTTTATCTATACAGCTTCCATGCTGAATACCAGCTTCCTGAAGGTCCATTTGCTCTGCACAAGATTCAATTATCAAATTGTATTTTGAAGCAATCCGCGCCATTTTCCCTGCCAGCGCAATCATTTCTTCATTTGTTATCTGCCTAATATCTAATTCTTTTGCGTTCCGCCGTGTTTTGGAATATAAATCAACAAAGCTGATCACTACCTTTTCCGTATAATCCGCCAGATCACTTGCTATTTCCTCAAAAGCCTTTAAATGGTAATCCATTGAATATCTCTTACTTATCAAAATAGGATCATATCTCCATATGACTCTTTCTTTTCCTATTCTATCAGCCAACCGCTTGAATGTTGGAATAAGCTCTTCTCTTTTATTGGGAAGGTTTGGCTCAACATCCTTGCCATAGCCCGTTAACGTAAACTGAAAATAATACATATATTTTTGCAAATACGCTAACTTATCAAACATATTCGCAGGATTCTTTGTCCAAAACACAATACAGTCTACCACTTCCGGTGATAAGTCTATTTTGCTTATCTGATGCACATTCATCGGATTTCGTACATACAGAAATCCTTCCTTCATTCTAGCCAAAAACCAATCGGCATAATAATTGGGGATATCAGTTCTTCTGCTCACGCTCAAAATCATATCGGATCCTACCTATCAAAAGAATACATCATAAAAATCAACAAAATCCTCGAACAACTCAGGATCCAACGAATTACACCATTGTTCTCTGTCAAGGTTTTGGTATATATAATCGGCCTTATCCCCCGAAAACCGTTCCTTGTTCTCAACAGCATTATAGTCATAATCAAGCGTTTGAAGCCATTTGTCAAATTCCGCATTAAACGCATTGCGATAGGTATCATCATTGAAATAGTTATGCCCTTCCTTCTCAAGAGGAATGAAATGAAAGCGGGAATCATCCTTGTATTTTTCATAATACATTTCATAACCGTATTCGACTGGCACAACATCGTCATCAAAGCTATGCACTATCATAACGGCAGCATCGCTCTTTGAAAAACCGTCCATCGCAGTGTTTGAAGCATAGCTGCCATATTTTATCTTCTCATGCAGCTTCACAAACGGTAACATTAAATATATACCGTTCCCGATCTGTTCTTTCCCCCCTGCTTCAAACAAATCCGATGAAGCGTTAAAACCGGAGCACGCTATAGCTGCTTTTACTTCAGGATGATATGTAAGTACGCTGCAAACGCTATAACCGCCCCAGCTATGCCCAAATAAAGCGATTGGCAGATTGGGGAAATTCCCGCTTTCTTCCACAAAAGCAATCGCATAGTCGAGGTCTATTACGCCCTGTGGGAGGCCTCCGATCCCTTCCCCTTCGCTCTCATCATTTCCTGTAACGTCATAACAGAAAACATAATATCCATGGCGGGCGAAATAATTTGCACAGTCCATGTAAGAATTATGCCCACCTCCTCCGAATCCATGTGCCATTACGATAATACCACGCTGATTTTCTCCCGAGCTGTACATATATCCCATCAGTTTCTGTCCCTCATTGGAAGTAAACTCATATCTCGTACACTGTAATCCGTCAAAATCATCGACATAAAACATAAACGGCTCATAACTATTAAAACGCTGGTTAAAATTCTCGTTGTATATCATCACAGACAATGCCCAATCGCCAACAATCATAAGTACAGCCACGATAGATAATACAATAAAGAGAATCTTTTTCTTCTTAGATTTCGTTTTCGTATTTCTCATATTCATAATCCTTTCATCTCATTATTATATAAGCGATTGCGAAACTCGTATTTTTTTAACCTAGCTGTGCAAAACAGACAAGATCACGTGCAGGGGACTTTGGCACCG
>CAJTSL010000047.1:10777-15511 GCA_910578845.1 uncultured Lachnospiraceae bacterium | reverse complement strand
CCCTCTGGAGTCGCTTCTATTTGTATACTGTGCAGCTTCCAAAACTTAGTTTCGCAATTATCTACATTATTATATCAGAAAATTCCCATCTATCGCAATTATATACCTATTTCCCTTAAAATGTAATAAATTTTTATTTCACGTTTACCAAAGCAGCGCTCGGACAGAGCTTATTTTATGCCATGTCATCCCTGAGCGCATCAATGATATTTTCTTTTCTGATTTTGTTGGTGGCATACAGCATTGTGATGAAAACGATACAAAATACTCCAAGTACACTGGCAATCATACTCTTCCATGGAAAATGATATGCAAAGCCTTCAAGCTGTTCGCTCATCACCATTCCCTTATAGATCAGCCATGAAAGGATACTGGCAATCGGCACCCCAAACAAAAGGGTACGCAGCCCGTAAAAGAAGCATTCGAAATTCATCATCCGGTTAAAACCCCGTTCTGACATGCCAACAGAACGCAGCATCGCAAGTTCCCGCCTCCTGATACGGATATTGGTTGCAATCGTATTGAATACATTTGCAACTGCAATCAGTGAAATCATCGTGCCAAATGCGTAAGAAAATACATCTACAACAAAAGTTGCGCTACGGAACAGATCAACTGCCGAAGACAGGTTGATTAGCGTATACTCATAGGCAATCCCAGCATCCGTGATCTCGTACTGAATCTGCGCCATTGTCTGTGCAGGTGCATCCGCCCAAAAAGTCAGACCTGATTTGGATGTTCCCTCCAATCCGTCAAATTCATGATTCATTGACCACGGAACCACCATAAGAAATAGAAACTGCGGCGAAGAATCATAAGGAAGCATATCCAAAGGATAGTTATCCACCACAGTCGCGCAAAATGTTTTCGCCCGTTCTCCTGTAGAGGAGCAGAAGCTAAACTCCATTTCCTGTCCCGTGAAAAAAACCTTATGTTCTACAGTATCCATAATGAGCCCCAGGACTTTAGCATCCTGTCCGCTATATTCTTCCACAGAAAACCCAAGGTTTTCTATAAATCCCTCATAAATTGCATCTTCAATAAACTGGACATAGATCGGTATGTTACAATCCGCCTGAAACCGGCCGCCTGCAAAATCATTTGGTAGGCCATCTACGATACCCGAATAAATGAAATCAGACTGCCATGTGCTTTTACTTACTCCATCCACATTCTTTAATCTATCGTGCAGCGCAAGGAGTTCTTCCTTTGGTATTTCCTTTGCATAAAACGAAATGTCACCGTCAACCTCGACTGCTAATTCTTTCGCCATTCCTTTCAAAGTGCTGCCAAATGCATTACCCGTTACAAACAATACAACGCTTAAAGTCAGAGACAATACAACACTGCGGTAACGCCGCTTGTTCCTGCGGAAATTCTTATGGGCCAATAATCCTTCCAAGCCATATATACGGCTCAAAAATCCAGGAATTTTAACATCCCCAGCCTCTGTTTTGATTTCACCGGTTTGGCGGATACACTCCATCACAGGAACAGCCGCCGCTTTTCTTGCCGGAATATATGCAGAGATCAAAATCGTGGCCAGGCTGACTGCTATCGCAACAGCAAGCGCCGGAACAGACACCGACAATTCCAGCGCCACATCGCTCGCTGAAATAGTCGCAAAGTTCTTCTCAAAAACAGGCAGCGCCAAAGCAACGCTTCCAATCCCAACAGCTACACCAAACGGAATGCCAAGCACACCAATACAAAGGCCTTCAAACAGAACCGAACTTCTTAACTGTCTGGCTGTTGCTCCTACCGACATTAGAATGCCAAACTGGTGAACACGCTCATTTAAAGAAATATGAAATGAATTATAAATCAGAAAAACGGAGCCAATCATGATAATTGCAACCAATACTCCCCCCACCGCAAATATAATCGCATTAAACAGGGTATTTTCTGACACACCATAAAAGCGCAGTACGTCCTCATTCAAGGCAAAAGGAGAAGAATCCGCAAACCGGCTTCCATATTCCTTCACTTTTTGCGGGCTGTCCAATGTGAGGAACAGGCTGTAGCGTCCTGTTATACCCGCCGTATCCGTCTTCGTGATCAACGTATAGCCAGGGGAATCATGTTCCTCAAATCCGGCTCTTTCATAAACGCCTACAACCGTATAATTTTTTTCTTCTACTATGCGCAATGCTTCACTGTCCCTATATGGATCGTGCTGCGTCAATATGTTCCCGCTTTCTTCCCGGTCACCGACTGCGATACAAATGGTTTCGCCTACCGGAATCCTCACATCCGCCTTAATGGCAATATGATTCGGGATGACAACTTCCGTGTCATTCTGCGGAAGCCTGCCGGAAATCAGTGTAACCGGCAGCTTGGCAAATGTTTCCTCTGTAAAACCGGCAACGAACAGATAAGGTTTTTCAGGGCTTTTTGCGCCGTCTAACAAAGCATAGCCGAGATTTTCAAATAGCACTGCATCCGTAACCTCGGAATCTGCCATTCTTTCCTGCACGAAATCCGAGTCTGCATCTACAAAATCAATATACCAGCTGCCGCATTTAAGCTTTGAGCCATTGACCAAATATTGTAAAAGAGATGTTCCAAAAGTGGCAACTGTTGTAAATAAAGCAGCGGACAATATCACGCCGATCACCGTCACAAGGGTACGGGTACGGTTTTTCTTTAAGTCCTGCAGGACAAGCTTATAAAAAATATTCATGACTGCGCCACCTGCCTTTCATCCCTTACCACTTTTCCATCCGCGATACTGATAATACGGTCCGCCTGCAAAGCAATGTTTTCATCATGGGTAACAATAATCAGTGACTGGTGATATCTACGATGACTTTCCTTCAGGAGATGAATAATTTCCTGTCCGTTACGGCTGTCCAGACTCCCCGTAGGTTCATCTGCCAGGCACACCTGCGGGGCATTCATCAAGGCGCGTCCAATAGCGACCCGCTGCTGCTGTCCGCCTGAAAGCTGGTTGGGCAGATGTGTCTTTCTCTCCTGTAACCCCAGTAATTCCAGCAAATCATCCAAACGTTCTTTATTGACTTTTCTTTTATCCATGAGAATAGGCAGCGTAATATTCTCTACAACGTTCAGCGTAGGTATCAGATTGTGGAACTGATAGATCAGCCCTACCTGCCTCCTGCGGAATATCGCAAGTTTTTCGCTGCTCTGGGCATATACGTCCTGCCCATCCAGATATATCTTTCCGCTTGTCGGAATATCCACCCCTGCAATTGCATGGAGTAAAGTAGATTTCCCTGAACCGGAAGTACCAATAATGGCAGTAAAATCACCCTTTTCAATATTCAGGGAAACATGGTCTAATGCAGTGACCATATTTTCATTTTTACCGTAGACTTTGCACAAGTCCTCAATTTTCAAAAACTCCATTCTATGAGCCTCCTTTTTACTTTTCAGAAAACAGCGGAACGCATCTGCTGTTCCCTTCGTCGTTTACCCATATCATAAGATTTTGAACTTACTTTTCTGTGACTTTTTTGTGACTGATCCGTCACATTTGCATGAAAAATATGTCACTTTAGAAAGTGTACGGAAAATACAGCCCCTCCCTGCGGATGATTTTGGGCCAGGATCGTCCCTCCCTGCCGCATGATAATATTTCTGCAAAGGGCAAGTCCGATTCCATATCCCGCCGCATCCGCATCTTTCCCCCGATAGAAACGCTCAAACAGATGCGGTAAATCTTCCTTTTCAAATCCTGCCCCATCATCATGGAATGTGATTTCCGTAAATATCGGATTATCTTCACAGATGATTTTGATTTTTCCATTATCACCCACACTCTCTATACTGTTTTTCAAAATATTTTGAAATGCTTCTGAAAGCCACCTGAAATCACCCCAGATCTCAATTTCCTCTGGCAGATCAGTCTGTATCTGAATATTATGCAGTTCCATGGAGATTAGAAAAGGACGGAGCGAATCGGATACCAGACTGCCTATATTGATCCGTTCCTTTTTGAAAACCACGATTCCGGCATCCAGGCGGGATAATTTCAGCAGGGACCCAAGCAAAAAATCCATCTGCTCAAACAATTCTCCGGCTTCCCTTATCAATGCTTTCTGTTCTTTTTTTCTCTGTATCTTTTTCTAATAATGACAAAATAATATTCACTGATGTAAGCGGCGTGCGAAGCTGATGTGAAATATCTGCAAGAGAATCCGCAAGATGCTTTTTTTCTTTTCTTAACTCATCATTCTGCGCCCGGATACGCAGAGTCATTTTCATAATCTCGCTCTGTAAAATAGAAAGTTCACCTTCCTCGGCTTCGCTGATGTATAAATGTTCCGAATTATGCAGCACCAGATCAATCTGCTCCGACAGCTGTGCAATCTTCTTATAGCGTGCCCTCGTAAACGCATAAAATGCAACTCCCAAGATAACAGACGAAATAAGTTCCAACACCCCTGCCATGATACCGATTTTAAACCCTATGGCTGCAGCAATAAAAACTATCACCAAAAACAGTGCGGCAATCCGCCGCATTTCTTTATTCCGAAACATAGCTGCCTCCCAGCCGGTAACCTGTACCATGAACAGTGAGAATAATCTGCGGCCTGGAAGGATCGTCTTCGATCTTTTCCCGCAGCCTCTTTATATAAACGGTTAATGTATTATTATTTACAAATTCCCCCGCGGCATCCCATAATTCGTCTAACAGTCTGTCCCTCGTAATAATATTTTTCGGATTATTAATAAATATCAGCAGCAAACGATATTCCAAAGCGGAAAGAA
>CAJTSL010000047.1:0-10767 GCA_910578845.1 uncultured Lachnospiraceae bacterium | reverse complement strand
CTTTTTTACAGTGCCGCTGACTGTATTCACAGAAAGTCCATTCCTGTCAAAACAGGCAGGCAGACAATCCGCTTTGCGCAGTGCCGCCCCAATTCTTGCGATCAGTTCCCGTGGTCTGAATGGTTTCGTAATATAATCATCCGCCCCCATATTCAGCCCCGTAACAACACTTGCTTCATCCCCGGACGCTGTTAAAAAGATAACCGGGATGTTCTGCGTCTGCTTGATTTCTGTACATACGGCAAAACCATTCCCGTCAGGCAGTGAAATATCTACCAGGGCTATATCAAATCTGCTCTTGGCAAGCATATCGACTGCTTCTCTTTGCGCGCAGGCATGGCTTACTGCAAACCCTTCTGACTTGAGCAGAAGCATTAAATTCTTGGAAATTGTCTTATCATCTTCAACCAGGAAAACTTTTTTCATTCCGGCCTCCTCTATTTTCATTCATCCTTCTCATAATCTTTATGAATATCATTATATGCGGTTGAGCGGCTAATTTCAATCAGCGGGTTCATCAAACTCTTGACGTGTCATTGGCATAATGATATAAAAGAAGTGATAGATTTTTTACAGATTGGAGAATATTATGCCTAATATTGAAGAACTTAAAACAGCAATGCCGGTTGCTCCGATTAAAATTGTCACGACAACCGCCGCTTTGCCTCTGGCACATAAAATCAACCGTTATCTGGTAGAATTCAGGCAGAATCTGAATAACAGTTTCAAAAAAGATCCTGCCTTTTACGGCTATATGGAGGACGACTACCTGATTGAAATGGAATGCCCCCGTTTCGGAAGCGGCGAAGGAAAAGCGATCCTCAATACTTCCGTCAGAGGCAAAGACATCTTTATCTTAACGGATGTCTGCAACCACAGCATTACTTATCAGATGAACGGCTTCATGAACCATATGTCGCCTGACGACCACTATCAGGATTTAAAAAGGATCATCTCCGCAATCAACGGTAAAGCGCACCGCATCAACGTGATCATGCCTTTCCTGTATGAAGGCAGACAGCATAAAAGAAACGGCCGGGAATCGTTGGATTGTGCTTATGCCGTTGAAGAACTGATGAATATGGGCGTTTCCAACTTCATCACTTTTGATGCCCATGACCCGCGCGTACAAAATTCCGTGCCGTTAAAAGGTTTTGACAACTATACTCCGCATTACCAGTTTATGAGAGCGCTTTTACATACCTCAAATGACTTGTTGATCGATAAAGACCACATCATTGTGATCAGTCCCGACGAGGGCGCCCTTGACAGGGCCGTATATTTCGCCAATGTACTCGGTGTAGATACCGGTATGTTCTATAAAAGACGCGACTACTCCACGATCGTAAACGGCAAAAATCCCATCGTCGCCCATGAATTCTTAGGTGATAATATCGATGGCAAAGACGTCATTATCATAGACGATATGATCTCTTCGGGCGGCAGTATGATCGATACGGCCAAGCAGTTAAAGAAAATGAATGCAAAACGCGTCTTTATCTGCTGTACCTTCGGCCTGTTTACCGATGGACTGGCTGCATTTGACGAGGCTTATGAACATTGCTATTTCGACCGTATCATTACGACGAATCTATGTTATCAGCCGCCGGAATTAAAAGAGAAGCCCTACTATCAGGAAGCGGATATGAGCAAATTTATTGCTTCTATCATTAATTTCATGAACCATGATGCCTCCATGTCCAATATTTATACGCCGACGGAAAAAATCCGTCATATTCTCGAAAAGTATAATAACAGAGAAGAGGATGCGCTGGAAGGTTAAAACATCGACTGCTTCTACATAAAACATAAAGTAAATAAACTATAAAAATTCCGGGGTTTTATATAAAATCCCGGAATTTTTATAGTCGCTCAGACAGCAGCCTGCATCATGCACCATATTATAATTGCCTGCTGGATCTCCAATAAATTCTTTTTAAACGCATACCCTGCGTAATAGTCTGACTGTATGACTTCATCGGAAACTTCTTCACCGCGGTAAAACGGCGGACAGGGGTTTAATATGGCGTTTTTATTCGCCATATCCATTACTTCCCCAGTCACCCGGCAGTCTTTAAAATCCGCTAAAACCCCGGCAGGCAGAGAATCCGTACAGATAATGTCCTTTCCTTTGACGGCTTCCCTGATATCATGATAGATGTTTACACCATCCATCTCATAACCTGTACCGCAGCACTGAGACAGATCAAATCCCATAACTTCCGCCGCTTCTTTCCAGGCTAATCCGATATTGCCGGATTTGCCGCAGAACAAATAGTTATCCCTGATAAAATCCTCTCTGATCTTTGACAGCGCGTACATATCCGCCATAATCTCACAGGGATGATTACAGTCCGTCATGGCGTTGATTACCGGAACGTCTGCATACTCTGCAATCTTCTCTATCAATTGTATGTCCTGATACCGCACGATGATAAGATCCGCCCAATTATTCAAATAACCGCAGACGTCTCTTATGTCTTCTTTTTTATTCAGTGCATCATCCGGGAATAAAATGGATTGACCGCCCAGTAACCATATCCCTTTTTCGAATGTTACCCGTGTTCTGATACTGGATGCGGGAAAAAATAAAACCGCGCTCTTTCCCTGCAGGAAACCGTTATATTTTCCGGCGCTGATCTCATCTGCAATATGAAATATTTCATATACCTCGCCTGCCCGCAAGTCCGTTAATCTGATAAAGTCTTTCATGGGAAGTCTCCTTCTGTCTGTTTCTGTTAACTTTTATCATAACACACTTTCTATGGCAGTAGATATATTTTATTCTGCACAGGCAATGCTTCCTTACATAAAATAGAAATAGTAACTACGTATAAGGAGAAGATAACATGAGAAATAATCGTCGCAGATCCTGCTGCTGTTCCTGCTGCCGCGGACCGAAGGGACCACAGGGAGATCCCGGGCCTGCCGGACCGCAGGGACCAATGGGGCCGCAGGGGAAACCCGGGCCGGGCGTACAGCCGGCGTATTTAAACGCTGTCATGCAGGGAGGGTTTCAGGATGTCGCACCGGAAGAGTCCGTTAAGTTTCTGTTGGCATATCAATCGGGTGATTTTTCGTTTACACCGAACACCTCGAAAATCACGGTCAATACCGGAGGCGTCTATCGGATTGATTACTCCATACTGATCCGCCCTGCCGCCGGATTACTGAATATTGCCTATGCAGTAGCCATCAACGGTCTCGAAAACCCATTGTCCTTTTTCGGAACATATTCTGATGAAAGCGCCGATACGCAGCGTGCAGAAGTTACAGGTATGTTCATCACCCCGATTGCCGCCGGATCAACCGTCGAACTGCGTAATAAATCTTCCACAACAGACTATCTGGCCGGAACAGGGATTGACAACCAAGCGGTCAATCACGCATCTATTATATTACAGAGAATCGCCTGATCCGCCCCGGCAATAAAATTTCCAGGGTATCCAAACCCTGGAAATTTTAATCTTTAAACCTCTGACTCTTATATCATGATTCGATCATGCCTGCAACACCGGAAATGTGAGGATCACCTTAAACAAGTCTCCATCCAGAATGATCTCAAATGTGCCGTTTTGCGCTTCTGTCAGGTTTTTGGCTATAGAAAGGCCAAGTCCGCTGCCTTCCGTCGTTCTGGATTCATCACCCCTGATGAAGCGTTCCGTCAATTCGTCCGGATTACAATTTAATTCTTTAGCGGAAATATTTTTAATGGATATTTCCACCATTTCCCGCTGTTTCTCTCCTTCGGTACTCCTGCCGCAAATGGCAATATAAACTCTTGTGCCTTCCAACGCGTATTTATAAATGTTATTGAACAGGTTCTCCATAACACGCCAGGTGCTTCTGCTGTCAGCTTCGATCACCGCATTCTGCGTATTGACATTGATCACGCTCGTCAGGCACTTTTTCTCAAACTTCTCGGAGAATTCCCCGATTGTCTGATTGACGAGCTCTAACAGATTGATCTTCTCAAAATGCAGATTAATATTCCCGGAAGATATTTTGCTCGCCTCCACCAGATCGTCGGTCAGCTGCTTCAGACGCTGGGATTTTTCATCCAATACCTTGATATAACTGCGGACGCGTTCATTTTCCACGTCCTCCCGCTTGATCAGATCCACATAATTGATGATGGAAGTAAGCGGCGTTTTGATGTCATGCGAAACATTCGTGATCAGATCCGCCTTCATACGCTCGTCTTTCATGCTGACTTCTACCGCGTTCTTGATACCGTTTCCGATACTGTTGACGGATTTGGCCAATACAAGATTATCTCCGTGCAGATTCTCCTGTTTGATCTGGTAAGCAAAATCTCCTTTTGCAATCTTCTCAATCCCCGTGACGATATTCTGTCTTTCCTTCACATCGATATAAAGCATTGCACCGATCACCATATCGATGACAAAAGCGATGAACAATCCCAACAACGCCGGGAATTCTGTAAAAAGTCCAAACATCAGCATCAGCAGATTAAATGCCAGGAAAATGAAATACGGCACCCATGTTCTGACAACGATGCTTCCATTATCGTATACTTCAAGGATCAGGTCTGCGCACTTGTGCACGATCCGTTTTAAATAACTGTTCTGCCAGAACACTTTGGCCCTGATTCTTCTGACAAAACTATAATAAAAGAAGCAAAAGATCACATCGATCAAAAATACAATGGCTCCTGCCGCTATTTTAAACCACGGCGAATAAATATTTTCAATGTTTAAATCGCTGCTCCATTTCCTGTTATCCCATGCGCCCTCGGTAACGATCGATATTCCTGCGCAGCATATTACGAACGCACATACAAGTCCGCCGATCACTGCCGCCTCGGTCGGTATTTTGTCAAAGCCGTTCAGTCTGATACGGGCATTCCCTTCTTCATCGATATCGCGTCCGGTTGCTCCCGTCAGATATACCAGCAGTACAAGATAGAGTATCACCGCTGCCGCTGCCAGAATGACCCACTGCCAGAAATAGGGCAGATAATTTTGAAAACCGGCTTTTCCCTGTGCAAAAGCATCGCTCACCGGATAAGTGGAATCGACGCCGATCCAGATTCTGATACTTTCCGGATAAGCATAATCATAATTTTTTACAATATCGCTTATCGTACTCTCACGAATAGACGAATTGCTTTCGTAGATCATTTCGGACGGACTGTAGTACAAATATTTTCCGCCGTTTACACCGCCGAATTTTCCATCGAAATTTTCACTGAAAAAATCTGCCATGCTTTCATTTTTTAAAGCACTTTTGAGCTTATCCATACTGATCAGGTCTTCCATGTTGGTGAAATATTCCGTATGGCTGCCCACTGTTTTCTCAATGCAATAACGCAAATTTGTATTCTGGCTGTCGTAATATTCCTGATAGGAAAGATATTCCTCGTAATTATAGGCAAGACTGTTCATAGCCGCCTCCACGCTGTCACACAATCCGCGGTATGACGTCAGATCCGCCGTATATTCTTCAATGTTTTTACCATCAACAGACTTATAGCGGTTGACCAGAACATCAAATTCTATCGTTTCTTCATCCGTATACCACCAGTCGTCGTCTCCATCCGGCAGCATATTGGAAGAAACATCGTCAACAAAGGTATAACTGCCGATATCCGATTTCATATAGTTGGCGTCAGACGTATTATAATATTTGCTGTCCGGATCCACAACGGTCATCATCGTCTTATCTGCCAGAAATTCTTTAAGCTGTTTCGTCGTCATGGATACCGTGGAAAATTCCATTCCGTATTTCTGCCATTTCAGCAGATCTTCCAGATAATATCTCGCGGTCACATACTGTTCCGGCATCCCCTGGTCACGATAATTATAAGCCGTCACATCAATGATCTTTTTCCCGTCAAATTCTCCATCGGTCTCTAACTGGCTTCTGATAACGCCGACCCGTATGATATCCGCTACCGCCCGCCCATAGATCGTATGAAAAAGTTCGGACTCTTCATATATTTTCTCCTGATCGGAAGCGTGCAGACTATAGCTCTGTGTTCCCCATAATCCATGTATCATAACCGTAGAACCTGTTGTGATGACCAATAATGCAACTGCCGCTGCGGCAAGCAGAACATGCTGCAGCAGGTACAAAAATCCTCTGACGCCTCTGCCGGCTCTTCCCTTTTTCTTATTTCCCATATTCCCACCTCTTTTATTGTTTCTCGATCTTGTAGCCCACGCCCCACACTACTTTCAGGTATCGTGGATCCTTCGGGTTTATTTCAATCTTCTCTCTGATATGCCTGATATGTACGGCAACCGTATTATCCGCACCGATCGCTTCTTCGTTCCAGATGCTTTCATAAATCTGATCGATCGAAAACACTCTGCCGCAGTTTTTGACAAGCAGAAGCAAAATATTATATTCAATCGGCGTCAGCTTCACACTTTCTCCATCTACCGTAACTTCTTTCGTATCATCATCGATACACAGACCGCCTACACGAAACAGCGCATTATTTTCCGTATTCAGACTGCCCAGCATCGTATACCGTCTGAGGTTGGATTTTACCCTTGCAACCAGTTCAAGCGGATTAAACGGTTTCGTTACATAATCGTCCGCCCCGATATTCAGTCCCAGGATCTTATCGCTGTCTTCGGATTTGGCGGAAAGAATAATGATCGGAATACTGGAATACTCTCTGATTTTTAAAGTCGCATGAATACCATCCAACTTCGGCATCATGATATCCAGAATCAGCAAATGAACCGTTTTTTCCTTTAAAATCCGGATCGCCTGCTCGCCATCATATGCTTTATAAATCTGATAGCCTTCCTGCAGCAGATAAATCTCTATCGCATCTACGATCTCTTTATCGTCGTCACATACAAGAATATTCGCCATCTGCTTCACCTCCTCTTTTGAAACCGCGGGAAATAACTCCCCTGCATCCAGGGTTTTCACGCCTGATCTTATTGAAACATATAAAATGAAAGGAATATATGGGAAATTAATTAAGTTTTTCTTAATTCACAGGCAAAAGTCCCAAAAACGCGCCTAAATTTCCACGTTTTCCCTGACTTGCCCTATGGGAGAACAAAAAGAAAGGATTACAGCAGGTACAGATATCCGTTACCTGTATGTGTTCCATTGGCACCCCGGCTTCTAACAGAACAATTCTGTTGGCCTCCCACAGATCCAGCTGATATTTGCCGCCGCCTTTTTCATCCAAAATCGCCTTATCCTGCCCCGGTTTATCAAACTCCCGCAAGAAAATGTCTGCTACATCTTTACTGACTTCATAGCAGTCCCTGCAGATAGACGGCCCAATCGCCGCAACGACATCTTCCGGCCGGGTACCGTATTCTCTGCCCATTGCTTCTATCGTACGCGCCCCCATCCGGCCGGCCGTTCCCCTCCAGCCGGAATGGGATAATCCGACCGCTCTCCTTTTTGTATCCACGAAAAAAAGCGGCACACAATCCGCATAAAAAGTTGCCAGAACGATTCCTTCCACATTGGTAATCATTCCGTCGATATCCGTATAATCTTTTGGAAACAGAATTCCTTTCCCCTTATCTTCCGCTTTGACCACCCGGATATTCGTCGTATGCGTCTGATCGGAACAGACAATATCAGTCACTTCACACCCGAGCGTCTGTGCGATCCTGCGGTAATTTTCATCCACCGCTTCTTTGTCATCCCCCCTCGTATAACTGAGATTCATAGACGAGAAGATTCCCTCACTGACGCCGCCCATCCTCGTAGAAAAAAGATGCCGGACAATTCCGGTTTCTTCCAAAAGCGGAAAGGTAAGATATTCCACCTTTCCGCTTCTGTTTCGCCGCATTTTCACAGTGCTGTCTTTTCTTTTTATATTCATTCGGATCATCGTATCCTTCCTGTCAAAATTTTTTGGCTACTGCATCCCGCAGTAAAAGAACGCATTCCGTATCCAGTTCACCTGTTCTCCGTCAATGGCGATCACATCATAACGGATCGCCGTATCTGACGGACAGTTATGAATCATCCGGTAGTAATCTGAAACCCGGCATATCTTTTTTTGTTTACGGCTGTCTACAGCTTCCGATGCGCTTCCTTTTGAAGCAGCCTTTCTGTATTTTACCTCAAAAAAGACCAAATATTCTCCATCGTAACCGATCAGGTCGATCTCTCCCTGCCTGCACCGGAAATTCCGCTCTTTTATCCGGACTCCGCGTTCTTTCAGATACCGGCAGGCCATCTTTTCCCGCTCCATGCCGACGGCCCGCGCACTGACGGGTTCTTTTTTTACTGCTCCATTTACTTTTTTATGTTCTTTTATCATTTTTTCATATATTAATGTTTTTCACACAGCAGGTATTCTAGTTCTTAAACAGTTTTGCCTTGATCTTATCCATAGCGTCCACGAACACGAGAATCTCTGCCACGACCTCATACAGTTCCGGCGGGATCGCTTCTCCGATATCCAGTCTGGATAATGTTTCCGCAAGTTTATCATCCCGATGCACCGGAACGGCGGCTTCTTTTGCTTTCTCTATAATCCTGTCAGCCAAAGCGCCTTTTCCGCTCGCAATGACGACCGGCG
Organism: uncultured Lachnospiraceae bacterium; assembly: GCA_910578845.1. Lineage (GTDB taxonomy): Bacteria > Bacillota > Clostridia > Lachnospirales > Lachnospiraceae > UBA3282. The sequence goes on along the minus strand of CAJTSL010000047.1, from coordinate 2,231 downwards.
CTTCGTTATCCGGGTCATATTCGAGCGCGATCGCCTGCTTTACTTTCTTTTCACTCTCTTTCCCCATCTCTGCTCTCCCACATCTTTTTCACCCCGTCAGCAGTTTGTCGATTTATGCGCGCATATCAAACGACGTCTTACTGAGCACGGAAATATTCTTATTCTGTGTCAGGATCTCCCGCATCACGTTGGTCTGCGGCACATTTTTCTCTTTCAGCTGAAAATTGGCGTTCATCGAATAACCGCGTTTCTCCAGTCTCTCGTTAAGAATGTGAATATGTTTGGCGACCAGATCAAGCGCCGCCTCATCTCTTAACGTAAAATTGGTGCTGACTTTATTCTGGCTTTTCTGCATCGCAACGTAAACGTCCATAGGCCCTAAATGCTCCATATCAAGATGCAGAAGCGCACTGACATTTCCGTCCTTATTCGCCAGGCTCTTCTTGTTCGTATAGACATATAGATCGCCGTGCGCCTGATTGCCCGCCATTTTCAGCGGAAGCTGCACGTAAGTAAAAAGGTGGTTCATCTGGTTCATAAAATCCACATTGTTCTGCAGATTCTGCACGCTCTTTGCTCCGGCAGCATCCGCTTTTCCCACCATCTGAAACGCTTCGCTTATTTTAGCGGTCTGTTCTCTGATCCGTTCATAAAGGCGTTCTACATTCTCTTTTTCCGCCACATCTTCCGGCCTGATCAGCCATTGTCCGGTCATTTCGGACTGGAGCAGATTCGAAAATGCCCTGCTGCCCAGAAATTCTTTCACAGACTCCTGAAATCCTTCCTGTATGACATGCGGCTGACCGCCAAGAAGTTCCCCGATCTGTGTGAGCACAGCTTTGGGCGAAAGATTTCCATTACTGATCTGCTTCGCCGTTTCTTCGTCCACACCCAAGTTTCGCAGCATCCTGCCAAGCTCCTGCCAGATTTCCTTTGCAAGAAGCGGTTTCTCTATATTTTCTCCGCCCTGCGTACTTTCCGTCATAATGCCGTCCGCTCCCACGGAAGCGCTGCCTGCCGGCGCTGCAGGATTCTGTCCCTTATCGCCGGATACAGTCTCCCTGCCGGGAATCTCTGATGTCTCCCCCGGTATTTCTCCTTCTTTTACGATATCTCCCGGTGTTCCGCCCTGCGGGTTTCCGGCCGCGCTTTCTTCTGTGCCTGCCGCTTCGCTGCCGATAAATGCTTTTATGATCTGTTCATAGAAAGAAACTGCCTCTGCGTCTCTTCCTTCTGCCAAAAGAGCGGCAAAGGTCTGCGGAATTTCTTCCATGATCTGCGCGGCGCTCTGTATGATCTGATGTTCGTAATTTTTATACAGCGCAAACTGCTCCAGATTCTCTTCCGTGATCGGCAGTCCCAGCCGGATCATCTGTATAATGGACAGCGGATTTGCACCAGGAAAATCAACCAACTGTCTGTTTACGAAGGCAATGGAGTCTCTGTCGATCGGCATGCCTTCTTTCATCATGGCTGCCACCATTTTCATATTATCAAGGCTGTCGGAAAGCCCTGCTGCCGCCAGCGCCTTTTGAATCGTTGCCTCGTTGGCCATATTGGCATACAGCGGCGTCAAAGAAAGCAGGGAACTGCTGCTTGCCTTGACCTCAAAACTCATGCTCTGTCCAAGTGCGATATTGAAATCCCGCTCTAATCTGGCAGTCAGAACGGTTTCCGGATCGAGTGCGATCTGTACCGTATTGCCATCTTTTCCGACTACCTCTCCCTGAACGGTCTGTCCCGGCGCCATATTCCTGATCTCATTCATGACCCGGTAATTTTTTTCGCCTGCGGAAACCGTTCCGTTTGTTTTCGGTACGTCTGTCTGCTTTACCCGGTTATTTTTCGGCTGAAAAATGTTTCCTAAATGCAATGTTTCCCCTCCAATGAATCAAACAAAGTGCGTAATAAAAGACTTTCTGTGGATCGGGCACGGTCCGTATTTTTTCAGCGCCTCAATATGCGTCTGTGCACCATAGCCCTTATTGGAAGCAAAATGATACTCCGGAAAAATAGCGTCATATTCGACCATCAGGCGGTCTCTTTTTACTTTCGCCACGATACTGGCCGCTCCGATGGAAATACTTTTGGCGTCTCCTTTGATGATCGGCACCTGTTTCATCGGCAGATCCGGTATCGTTACGGCATCGTTTAACAAGAGATCCGGCACAACGGACAATTTGGATACGGCTTCCCGCATCGCCTCGTACGTCGCCTGCAAAATATTGATC
>CAJTSL010000046.1:22392-31075 GCA_910578845.1 uncultured Lachnospiraceae bacterium | reverse complement strand
TTTTGGCAACTGCACATGATGCAAAATAGACAAATCGTCGCAGGGCCGCATTCGCTACATTATCGCTCGTAACGGTGTATAAGACGTCTTAATACGGCGTTTTAATACGGCGCCTAATCACTAGGCCGCTTATGTGGCCTTTGGCTACTAAAGTACGCTGCTCGTGATCTGGTCTATTTTGCACAACTAGGTAAAAAAAACAGGAGTTTCGTAATTATCTATATTAGCTAGATAGAAAGGAAAAGAATATGAGAGGGAAGAGAAAGAATGAGAAGTGGGCAACGAAGCTGCCGGGCGCAGGGAGAATGATCCTGGCATTCGTGTTATCATTATCGCTTGCAGGCTGCGGCAAGGCATCTGCGGATGAGACAGGCACAGAAGGAACAGGAAGCGCAGCGGGTGAGGCAGGCGCGGATGGAGCAGGAGGCGCAGCAGATGAGGCTGGCGCAGAGGGGACAGGAAGCGCAGCGGATGAGACAGGCACAACGGGGAACGAAAAGGGTAAGGGAGAGAACGAAAATGCGGACGGCGGACAGGCAGATCCCGATCGGGACGCACCGGGAAGGAGCGGTGACGCTGTTGATGTAGCGGATTTGCAGTATGTGGAATTGGTTGCAGTAGAAGACTATTATGGTGATAAGGCTTTGTATGATGTTTATGCGCCAATCGGGAACAGCAATGAGGATGGGATGGTTTTCTATTATGATCATGGCCTTACGTTTTCCGCCACAGCATGTGATATGGAGTCAGCCATCTTCTTACAGCAATATTTTGATGAGTCAATTGAATATATCCAGGAGAGCTGGCAGGATGAAGAAGCAGGCTACACGGACATCCGGGTGGAAGAAGTCATGAAAAACGGCAAGGACAGATACTGGATGATGACAGTGACAACGGAAGATTTCAACGGGACGCCTTTTGAGAAGAAGATACTATGTTATCTGGATGTACAAGATAAAGAGGGCGTAGGCGTAATGTGGAACTTAGAGATGCTTGAAGCGGGAGCGGATGAGGAAACGGCGCTTATTATAGACGAGCTGGCGGCTTGCTATCATGTTGACCTGGAAGCGATGAAGGCAAGCGGGGAATGGCTTGCGGCAAATGAGGAACTGACGGGGAACCGGAATCCTGATAAGAGCCTTCCGGAGACTATCCTATGGTTTAATGCTACCTATGCGCCGCTTACTTATAGTAATTCCTGTGATTGGCGGATTGTAGGCGGGATGGAAGCAACTGATTATAATGCGGAGTTTTGCCGCGCCATCCTGGAAAGGGACTGGGGCATAGAGGATAGGGAATCTGCGTTAGAGACAGTAGAGAGCCTCCTTGAGAGCGGGCATAAAGAGAAGTGCCGTGAGTGTATGGAAGAGCTGGCAGAAATGGGAATCTTGGAGGATGAGGAAGAAACCTTTATGCAGGAGCTGATGGACTCCGGCATAGAGGAGAACCTTTTCCGTTATGTCATTGCTTATTATATGTATCAGGACGGCATGGACGCCGACTATATTGCCGCATGGGATTTATGCAGGGCAAATCAGTTATATGCGGATTTCTATGTCTGTGGATATATGGATTATGAAGAAGCAATGGACGCTTCACTAGAAAATTCTCTTATTTTGCAGAAAATGTATCCTTCCTGGGAAGAGATGGTGAGTGCTTATATGCTTGGCTATCAGTTTTGGCAAAGTGACCCGTGCCTGACGGAAAATTCGCCTACACTGCGCCGTTATCAAAGCTATGAAGAACTGCTTGCTATGGAGGATGGGCCGTATACTTTGGATTGGGAGATGGAATTGACGAAAAGCTGGTAATATGTGAGACAGAGACGGAATAGGCAACGAAAAGGAGAAAGAGAGACTTTTATATGAGATTATCTGATTTATTATGTTTTCATCCGGTTACGATACAATGTCATGACAACCCGGACGCGGATACGATTGCTTCCGGGTATGCGCTGTATACATATTTTGTCAGTCAGGGGAAAGACGCCAGGCTTATCTATTCAGGCATCCAAGAGATCCAGAAATCTAATCTGCGCCTGATGCTGGAGCATTTGGATATAGAGATTGACTATATTAGACAACCGGAAGAACTGGTAAAGGATATGCCGGGGCAAATGCTGCCTGGCGTGCTAATTACGGTAGATTGCCAGTATGGAGCGGGGAATGTTACGAAGATACCGGCTCAGAATGTGGCGATTATTGACCATCATCAGATCGAAATACGCGATATAGAAATGGCTAGGATTAACCCGGAATTTGGAAGCTGTTCTACGTTAGTCTGGGACATGCTCAGGGAAGAGGGATTTGAAATCGAGGATAAAAAGCTTGGAACGGCTCTTTACTATGGGCTTTATACCGATACGAACCAGTTTGCGGAGATCTTCAACCCGCTGGATATGGATATGCGGGAAGGCCTGCCCTGTGAGAAGACATTGGTGCAGCTATTCCGTAATTCAAATCTATCGCTGCATGAATTAGAGATTGCCGGGGTAGCGCTTATCCGTCATATTTATAATGACGATTATCATTACGCTATTATCAAGGCACAGCCTTGCGACCCGAATATTCTGGGACTCATCAGTGATTTCCTGTTACAGGTTGCGGAAGTACATACCTGTGTAGTATATAATGAGTGGAAAGAAGGGTATAAATTTTCAGTACGAAGCTGTGTCAAAGAAGTACAGGCAAACGAGCTGGCGGCATTCCTTGCGGACGGCATCGGTTCCGGGGGAGGGCATTATGAGAAAGCAGGCGGGTTTATCAGCAAGGCGCTTTATGAATCCTCTTATCCGACGCTGCATTCGGAAGCTTTTTTTAGCGAGCGGCTGAATGACTATTTTGACAATAGCCGGATCATCGTATCCGCAGAATGTGAAATTGACGTTTCCGATATGCAGATTTATGTGAAGAAGAGGATGCCGCTTGGTTTCGTACAGGCAACGGATATCCTGCCGGTTGGCACGCCGATTACCATCCGTACGTTAGAGGGTGACGTGGATATGGTGGTGGAGCCGGATCTGATCATCATGATTGGCATCAAGGGAGAAGTATATCCGAACCGTAGAAGCATATTTGAGAAAACTTACGAACCGACAGGAGAGCCTTATAGTATGGCGGAACATGCGGTCCAGACCGCATACCGTCCGACGATCCATAACAGGGCTGACCGGACTGTGTTATATCTTTCGGATTATGCGAAAGTCTGTATGGCAAATGGTGGCACGCATATCCATGCGAAAGAGTTGACTAACAGGGTCAAAGTGTTCACAAGATGGGACGCAGAGAAATATACACTCGGAAAGCCGGGGGACTATCTTGCCGTGCGTTGTGATGACAGGCATGATATTTATGTGGTGGAGCGTGAGATTTTCTTTAAGACTTATATAAGGAAATGAAGATAAAGGAAATCAAAATAGCGGTTGACTATCCGGATCAATATGGAGTAAAAGTTTGCAGGAAAATAAGAGGGGAATGACAATGAGCAGAGAAAGTGTCGGGAGGCGCCGGCATGGGTTAAAGACGTTATTGTTGATGCTGGCTTTTATGATTGGCGTCGGCGGTAGGGAGTGCAGCGCCAAAGAGGGAGCGGGGAACGTAATGGAAGATAGCGCCGTGGAACTGCCTTTATTAGAACAACTATTTGCTTTTGAGGAAAATAAACACCATACTTCTATCATCATCACCGGGATTGCAGAGGAGTATCAGGATGATTTCTGGACGTATATGGATGTGTTCGCCAAGAATTATCATAGAGAGAGAAATGTGATCCTGCCGGCAGACATCAACGGCCTTCCGGTAAAGGAAATCGGGGAGAACGCTTTTAGGGGCATGAAGATAGACGAGCTGACGCTGCCAGCATCTCTTGTAGAGATTGCGGACGGCGCATTTAAAGATACAGGCATCGTGAGCATGGAGTTGCCGGGAAGCGTGGAGGATATTGGAGAAAGCGCGTTTGAGAATTGCAATTTCGAAAGCCTTGAATTCCCTGATTCTGTGAAATGGATAAAGGAGAGGGCGTTTGCGGGGAATAAAGCGCTTTGGACGGTACTGGTGCGGGATAAGAGCACGGAAATAGAAAAAGAGGCGTTTGCGGGCTGTAAGCAGCCTTTTTTGCTCTGTTATGGTGAAGATGGAAGGTATTGTGCCGATCATGTGACAGTACAAAACAGAGATGCGGCATGGGCGGAAGGCGCAGAAGGAAACGGCGTCGGGGAAAGCATTGTTTACCGGCAAAGCTGTGTTTGCGGGACTGATAATAAGTGGGAAGGTATTTTACAATGGGATAGCATGGATCCCAAAATAGACGGCTTTCTGCGTTATTCTGAGATCTGTATTGTCAACGGGTATGCGAAGGATGAGAAGGCTTGGGAAGAAAACGGGCGTATCAAGCAGCTTTTGATGTATGTGGGGAATAAGCCCTATGCGTATCTGGAACTGGAGGATACGATTTATCCGCAATATTTTAAGCTGCCGGAAGATGATATTAAGATCATCAATGGCGGCATGCTGGAAGTGCGTTATGAAATTACGCAGGTTTATCCCGGCAGTCTTTATGAGGATACTTGCTTGACGGGACTGGTCATGGAGTTTACCGGGAGATATGCGCACTGACTTTTTTGCCAAGAACTTAAAATTTTTGCTTTATATTTTGCACTGCCTATGGTAACATAGTAGTGAACGTGTGCGAAAGGAAGGAGTGGATGCCGTTTTTGGCGCCGTAATATGCGGCCTTACGGCAGAAACAAGAACTATGAGTGAGAATATTGTAGCGGCAGAAGAAGAAAAAGAAGCCGTTTCCAGAAATTTTATCGAGCAGATTATTGAAAAAGACCTGGCAGAAGGCGTGTACGATAAGGTACACACAAGGTTCCCACCAGAGCCTAACGGTTATCTGCACATCGGACATGCAAAGAGTATATTATTGAATTATGGCCTTGCAGAGAAGTATGGCGGCCAGTTCAATATGCGTTTTGACGATACGAATCCCACGAAGGAGAAGAACGAATTCGTGGAGTCTATCAAAGCGGATGTCGCATGGCTTGGTGCGGATTATGAAGACCGTCTGTTCTTTGCTTCTAATTATTTTGATGAAATGTATGAATGTGCGGTGAAGCTGATCAAAAAGGGCAAGGCTTATGTGTCTGAATTGACGGCAGAGGAAATGCGCGAATATAGAGGGACACTGACGGAACCGGGGAAAGATGACCCGAACCGTAACAGGAGCATAGAAGAGAACCTCACCTTGTTTGAGGAAATGAAAGATGGGAAATATGCTGACGGTGAGAAAACGTTGCGTGCCAAGATTGATATGGCATCTCCGAATATTAACATGAGGGATCCGATCATATACCGTGTGGCGCATTTATCCCATCATAACACAGGCGATAAATGGTGTATCTATCCGATGTATGATTTTGCGCATCCGATTGAAGATGCGATAGAAGGTATTACCCATTCTATTTGTACATTGGAATTTGAAGATCACCGGCCTTTATATAATTGGGTAGTGGAAGAGCTAGAATATCCACATCCGCCGAAACAGATTGAGTTTGCCAAAATGTATTTGACTAATGTAGTCACTGGCAAAAGATACATTAAGAAGCTGGTTGAAGACGGGATTGTGGACGGCTGGGACGACCCGCGCTTAGTGTCGATCGCGGCGCTGAAAAGAAGAGGGTTTACGCCGGAGTCCATTCGCAGATTCGTTGATTTATGCGGTGTGTCAAAAGCCAATTCCTCAGCCGAATATTCTATGTTAGAATATTGTATCAGAGAAGATCTGAAGATGAAGAAGCCGCGTGTTATGGCAGCGCTTGACCCGATCAAATTGGTCATCGACAATTATCCGGAAGGGGTAACCGAGATGCTTACCGTGGCCAATAACCTGGAAAACGAGAGCCTTGGGACACGGGAAGTGCCGTTTGAGCGGGAACTGTATATAGACAGGGACGATTTTATGGAGGAACCACCGAAGAAGTACTTCAGATTGTTCCCCGGCAATGAAGTCCGACTGATGCATGCTTATTTTGTCACCTGTACAGGATTTGAAAAGGATGAGGACGGCAATGTAACGGTAGTCCACTGTACCTATGATGCGGCGTCTAAAGGAGGCAATAGCCCGGACGGGCGCAAAGTGAAAGGGACAATCCACTGGGTGCCAGCTTCTTCAGCAGTCAAAGCGCAAGTCAGGCTCTATGAGAATATCATAGATGAGGAAAAGGGTGTCTACAATGAAGACGGCAGCCTGAATTTGAATCCTAATTCCTTAACGGTTTTAAAAGAATGCCGGTTAGAGCCTTCTATTGCGGGAGCAAAGGCATATGATAGTTTTCAGTTTGTGAGACAGGGATTCTTCTGTGTGGATGCCAAAGATTCAAAACCAGAGGCGCTTGTCTTTAACCGGATTGTATCGCTAAAGAGTTCCTTTGTATTGCCAAAGGGTGAAAAGTAAAATAGAAATCATATAGAAAGAAAGGAATTGGGAGGAAAATACAAATGTCAGATTTATTGTCAGGATTGGAGCAATTTGGATTAGGCAATCTAAAGAACATGAACTTATATGATGAGCCGAAGAAAGCGGAGACGGCAGACGGCAAGCCAGCGGCAGCGGCGCCGGTGATGCAGGAACAGGATTATCTGTTTGACAAAGCGACTACTTGTCCGATTTGTGATAAAGAGTTTAAGAGCAAGACCGTTAAAGTCGGGAAAGTAAAGCTAGCAGGGACAGACCTTGACTTAAGGCCTAAGTATGATCAGGTAGATTTGCTCAAATATGATATTGTCATGTGCCCTCATTGTGGTTATGCCGCGCTTAGCAGATTCTTCAAGTTTGTGACTTCTCCGCAGGCGAAGCATATCAAAGAGTCGATCTCTGCATCTTTTAAACCGCAGACGGAAGAAAAAGAATTCTATACGTATGAGGATGCGTTAGAGCGTTATCATTTGACATTGGCTAATGCAATCGTGAAACAGGCGAAACCGAGCGAGAAAGCATATGTCTGTCTGAAGACGGCATGGCTGTTGCGCGGGCAGGGTGAACATCTTGATACAAGCGCTGCCGACTATGAGGAAAAGAAGAAAAAGATTGATAGCGAAGAAAATGAGTTTCTGCATAACGCACTGGAAGGATTCCTGGCTGCGAGACAGACAGAGAGCTTCCCGATGTGCGGTATGGATGAGCCGACTGTAGATTATCTGATCGCAGTGCTTTCCATGCGCTTTGAGCAGTATGATGTGTCAACGAGGCTGGTATCCGGCATTTTGACGAATCCGTCCGCAAATCCTCGTATGAAAGATAAGGCGAGAATGGTAAAAGAAATGCTGGTAAAGAAGATCAAAGAAAAGAATGCAGCAAAGAAATAAGAAGATCAAAAAAAGAATGCAGCAAAGAAATAAGAAGATCAAAGAAAAGAATGTAGCAATAAAATAAAAGAAAAAACAAAATGAATCCATAAAAGCATAAAAAGAAAAAGAGTCGATATTGGCATCGGCTCTTATTTTTTATAAGCTATTTTTTTCATCATCATCAGGTATCCGGTAATTTCTTCATATAACATCTCAGGATGGAATGAGGAATCCAGGAACCGTTCCGTCATGAGCCCTTTGATGGTATAATCTAGCATGGCGCTAAGCTTTTCCATGTCAATGTGATCTGAGAAAAGCGTTGTATCAGCGCGTTCCATAATCGCAGCATAGACTTCGGGCAGCACGTCGCGCTGGCCTTCAATGGCGAGCAGGGCTTCGCTTACATTTTCGTATTTGGAGCGGTCCAAAAACTGTTGCATGTAAGGATAGTTCTTTAAAACCTGCATTTTCGAGAATTCGATTAGCTTACGAAGCTCGAAGTAATCCGTAGTATGGTCGGGGTCTAAGACTCCTCTGGTCAATTCCAGTTTCATAAACCTGACGCTGTAGTCATACAGAAAAGTATACAGACCGAGCTTGCTCCCAAAGTAATGGAACAGCAGGCCTTTGCTGATGCCGGCTTCGCTGACGATATCGTCAGTGCTGGCATGCTTGTATCCGTTTAAGGCAAACAGCTTCAAGGATGCGTTGATCATCCTGTCCTGCTTTTCTTTCTTCAGGTCAAAAAATTTCTCGTTCATTGTATATCCTTTCCAGTGTATATCAGTTAAAGCTTTTTCGATTATTTTCCTCAAATGATTTATGTAAATTTGACAGATATTGACCAAACATTTATTGGAAATTGACTTTATGAGTCGAGTTTTAATATATCATAAAATGAGCCCAGATTCAATGATTTAGAAAAACTAGTTCCGACTTTTTTTGCATACACAAGATGTTGTAGCATGAAAATAATGGGAAAAAATTAATTTTTTTTTAATACATATTCCCTTTTCATTTTCACAAAATAGTATTAATATTAATATTGAATAAAAGAATCGGTGAAAGGAGACTTCCACATGTCCAAAAAATTTGGTAAATTTTTCATGGTGGCAACTCTAGGAGCGCTTGCTGGAGGCGCATATTATCTTTTGAAGAAAAAAGATATGCAGGCAGAAAATGATCTGGATGATGACGATGATTTTGACGAATTCGACGAAGACTTAGATGGTGAGGATGCATCCGGTAAAACAGAGGCAGACCGTAAATATGTTGATTTGGATTTGACAAAAGCAGCAGATGCCGTAGCAGAGAAGGCCGAAGAAAAAGCAGGTGAA
>CAJTSL010000046.1:0-22362 GCA_910578845.1 uncultured Lachnospiraceae bacterium | reverse complement strand
CATTGAGGCTGTGAAAGCGGAAGCGACAGACAAAATTGTCGGCACGGCAAACGAGGCTGCGAAAGCTGCGGGAGAAGCGGCGGCTAAAGTAGAAGAGTTTTTTGATGATGATAATTCATTAGACGCAATGTAGGACGCAAGCAGAAGCCTCAAGGCACTTGGCTTTGAGGCTTCTCTTAATATCCTATTAGGGTATTCTTATTTATTCATTTTGTACGGCGCATCAGCGGGATAGCCGCCTTTTAGCTTCTGCATGCCACGTTGGATGGCATCTTTGGAGTTCTTCCAGTCTGCGTCCTTGTTGCGGTAATCAAATTTTTCCACCAGCCATGAGACATCTTCTGCAAGCCGCTCCATATTGGCTTCCATTAATGGGAAAGCCAGTTCAAAGAATTCTGCTTTTTCTTTATCATTTAAGCGGGACTCGGCTGCTTCGCATAAATCGCCGAAGTGGTGGAGACAGAATCCCTTGCTGTTTTTTACTTTTTCACGAAATTCGGCGTCCTTTTTGTACATGACAAAGAACGTATCCAGATAGCGCTCATAAGTATCGCGGAAGCGGTTGCAGATGTAACAGGAATTCTCTTTTTCTGCGATCCAGGCACCGATGGGATTGCTCTGTCCGGTCTGTTTCTTGAACTTATCCATCAAGGAAGTCTTGCCTGGTTTGTAATTCTTAAAGTGTTCTTTCATTTCACGGTTCATCTGTATGTAATGCGTCTTTAAGATCCAGGCGTTTCCCAAAGTATTCCCGTAATCAAACATCTTCTTGAAATGTGCCCTGCAAAATCCTGCGTGATCAGTTGCTTCACGGACATCGCTTTCCATATAAGAGGAGCCGGAGCCAAGCGTGAAATCCAGTAAGTCCTGCTCGACATTTCTTTCGATGAAGCAGAACGGGCATTCATCCCCGGCATTCATGGCATCATTGAGTGGAATGGTATATAATTTTTCTTTCATAAGGATCCTCGCTTTCTTATCTCCATCTTTGTCCATCTTATCATATCAAAGGATGGGATTCAAGCGGGGCAGGATGCGTTATCAGACCAGAAATTGGTTGCATGTATCATGAATGCTGATTATACTGAAAGGAAAAGACTAGGAGGATCCTATAAAATGTCAGAATATATCCTATCTACCAATAGCGACCCAGCGCATATCCTGGATACAGTCCGTTGTTTTGCCCTGGATATGGACGGGACGATTTATTTAGGCGAAAAATGGATTGCAGGTGCCAAAGATTTTCTGCGCAAAATCGAAGAATCGGGGCGTGATTATGTTTTCCTGACCAATAATTCTTCCAAAAACGCTGCGGTGTATGTAGAGAAGCTGCATCGTATGGGATGGGATGTGGGACAGGATAAGATCATTACGTCGGGCGAGGCGACAATCTATTATTTGCAGCGGCATTTTCCAGGGAAAAGAGTCTTCCTGTTAGGGAATGAATTGTTACAGGAGGAATTTGCACAGGCAGGCGTGGCCTTAGATGATACGGCGCCAGAGGTTGTCGTGACTGCGTTCGATACGTCCCTGACATATCAGAAGATGTGTAAAGTATGCGATTTTGTCAGGGCGGGCCTGCCATATCTGGCGACGCATCCCGACTATAACTGCCCAACGGAAACAGGGTTTATCCCGGATGCCGGGGCGATCCACGCATTCATCCATGCTTCTGCGTTCCGCTTCCCGGACCGTATCATTGGCAAGCCAAACGGTGATATTGTGGAGTACCTTGTGGACAGAGTGCAGATGGAGCGTGAGCAGATCGCCATGGTGGGCGACCGTCTCTATACGGATATTGCGGCAGGCAGGAACAATGGCCTAAAAAGCATCCTGGTCTTAAGCGGCGAAGCATCTATGGCAGACATAGCAGGATCGGATGTCACGCCACATTTGATTTTTGATTCTGTAGGGGACATGATCCCGCTTTTATAAGCGCATTGCCTATTGCAAACCATATTCATTGGTGATATGATTGAGACATTATAATTGGAAACGTTACCGGAAACAGTTCCGGTGAGCAGAAAACGATAAAATCAGGGGGACATTAACATGAGGAAAAGCGGTATATTATTGCCTGTTTCCAGCATCCCGTCCAAGTATGGGATTGGGACATTTTCCAAACAGGCATATGAGTTCATTGACTTCTTGGAGAAGGCAGGACAGACTTATTGGCAGATACTGCCACTAGGGCCGACGGGATATGGGGATTCGCCGTACCAGTCATTTTCTACTTTTGCAGGGAATCCATATTATATTGATCTGGTGACGCTGACAGAAGAAGGCCTTTTGACTAAAGAGGACTGTGACAGCTATGATTTTGGGGACAACGCGGAATATATAGACTATGAGAAGGTATATTTATCCAGGTTTAAAGCGCTGCGGACAGCTTTTGAGAACAGCCATATTGAAAATGATAGCAAATTCCAGGAATTTGTCCGCGAGAATGGATATTGGCTCGACGATTATGCATTGTATATGGCAGTGAAAAATTCCTTTGGCGGAGTGAGCTGGGCAGAGTGGGACGAGGATATTAAGCTGCGCAAGAATGAGGCTCTTATAGCATACCGTGAAAAATATAAGACTGAAATTGTATTCTATCAGTTCCAGCAATACCTGTTCACGAAGCAGTGGTCGGCGTTGAAAGAATATGCGAATGCCAAAGGGATCCGGATCATCGGGGATATTCCAATTTATGTGGCGTTTGACAGCTCTGACACATGGGCGAACCCACAGCTTTTCCAACTGGATGATACCTTGACGCCGGTTGCGGTCGCTGGCTGCCCGCCTGATTCCTTTTCGGCAACGGGACAGCTCTGGGGGAACCCGCTATACCGTTGGGAATATCATAAGGAGACTGATTATGCGTGGTGGATGAAGCGGATCGCTTATTGCTATCATTTGTATGACGTTGTCCGGATTGATCATTTCAGAGGATTTGACGAGTATTATTCTATTCCATATGGCGATGAGACAGCCGAGTTCGGACATTGGGAAACCGGGCCAGGCTATGACATCTTCCGGGCAATGAAAGAAAAGCTTGGAGAAAATGCAGTGATCGCAGAGGATTTGGGATTTTTGACTGATTCAGTCTTGGAGCTGGTGAAGAAAACAGGGTACCCGGGCATGAAGATTTTGCAGTTTGCTTTCGATTCAAGAGAGGAAAGCGATTATCTGCCACATAATTATAACGCGAATAGCGTTGTCTATACGGGAACCCATGATAATGACACCGTGCTTGGCTGGCTTGCGTCTTTGAATAAGCATGATAAGGAATTTGCTGAAAGATATCTGGACATTCGTAGCGATACGGAGATCCAATGGCAATTCATCAGGGCGGCAATGGCAAGCGTAGCGGATACTTGTATTATTCCGATGCAGGATTATCTCGGCCTTGGGGCGGAAGGGAGAATCAATATCCCCTCTACGTTGGGCAATAACTGGAAATGGAGAATGACCGCGGATGCGCTTGATGAGACGTTAGCGGAGCGGATTAGGAAAATGACGAGACTATATGGCAGAATTTAGCAGAGAAGAGATGACAGAGATTACAATCAAAGATATTGCCAAAAAATGTGGCGTTGGCGTCAGCACTGTGTCAAGAGCGATTAATGATCATCCCGACATCAATCCTATGACGCGTCAGATGATCATGGACGTCATCGCCCAGACCGGCTTCATCCCGAACAATAGCGCCCGGAATTTGAAAAGGACGGACGCGAAATGTATTGCCGTACTGGTGAAGGGGATAGTCAATCCTTTTTTTGTCAGTATGATCCAGGTGATAGAAGAAGAGATCCAGAGAAATAAGTACGCGCTTGTGCTACGGCACGTAGGAGCTTATGAGGACGAAGTGGACGTAGCGCTTGCGCTTGTGAAAGAAAAGCGGCTTAGCGGCATTCTGTTTTTGGGCGGTGCATTCCGCCATGAACAGATGAAATTGGCTAAACTGACGGTTCCTTTTGTTTTCAGCACGATTGGCATCGAGGCGTCTGGCGATGGCAGTGAAGCGGCATATTCCAATATTGCAGTCGATGACAGGGCAGAGAGCAAGAAAATGACGGAATACCTTCTGGGATTAGGGCATCGT
This sequence comes from uncultured Lachnospiraceae bacterium, assembly GCA_910578845.1. GTDB lineage: Bacteria > Bacillota > Clostridia > Lachnospirales > Lachnospiraceae > UBA3282. The sequence goes on along the minus strand of CAJTSL010000046.1, from coordinate 18,272 downwards.
AAGATCGCGATCATCACGGAAGGCTCTGAAGAGCCGAGCGTAGGACAGCTTAGGCTTGAAGGATATGAGGAGGCTTTCCGGGAACATGGCATGGAAGTGGATTCCCATATGATCTGGTACGTGCAAGAAGACATACCCCATTATTCATTGGAAAATGGTTATCTGACAGCGAAGAAAATATTGGCGGCGGATACTGGGGCGACGGCAATTTATGCAACCGCGGATTTGCTTGCCATTGGCGCCTGTAGAGCTATTTTGGAAGCAGGGAAGCGGATCCCGGAAGATATTTCGGTAGTCGGCTATGATGGGATTTCCCTTGGGGAGTATTACAACCCAAAACTGACGACGATAAAACAGCCGGCGGGAGATATGGCAAAGGAAACAATAAGCCTCTTATTGAATGTGATAGAGGGGCGGGAGTCGCATAGGCAGATTATTTTCGAAGCGAAGCTATTAGAACGGGAGTCGGCTGCGGCGATTAGAAGATAGGAGAGGGTGTTTGGCAATTGCTTAACATGCAATAGAAAGTAGGAGGAAACATAGGATCATGCAAAATCCGAATATTGACAAAGGACATGCATTTGATTGGGGACGTGCTTCCAAAGATTACGCCCAGTATAGGGATATTTATCCGGCTGGTTTTTATCAGAAGCTTTTAGAATTGCAGATTGGGACGAGCGGGCAGAAAATATTGGATCTTGGTACCGGCACGGGCGTAATCCCACGGAATTTGTACCGCTATGGAGCGGATTTTACCGGGATTGATGCTTCCCCGGAACAAATAGAGCAGGCAAGGCGCTTGGCAATGGAAAATGATATGCAGATAACATTTGCATGCGCTTGCGCAGAGGATGTGGGATTCCCTGCGCAGACATTTGACGTGGTGACGGCTTGCCAGTGTTTTGTGTATTTCCGGCATGAAGAACTTGCGCCCCGTGTATATGAAATGTTAAAGCCAAACGGTCGTTTCGCGGTCATGTATATGGCGTGGCTTCCGTTCGAAGATGAGATTGCGAGCCGGAGCGAATCGCTAATATTAAAATACAACCCGGCATGGACGGGATGTAAGGAAACCAGAAGAAAGTTTTCCATGCCAAAGGCATACGAGCCGTATTTTGAGATGGAAACAAATGAACTGTTTGATATTCCGGTGCCGTTTACAAAAGAGAGCTGGAACGGCAGGATAAAAGCCTGCCGCGGCATCGGCGCGTCCTTGTCCGAAGAAGCAATCATGCAATTTGAGAAAGAACATAAAATGCTTCTGGATGAAATTGCACCCACGGAATTTACTGTTTTGCATTATGCAGCCATAGCGGTAATGAAAGCTTTGCCATGCGGGGGCTAACGCGCGGGTTAACGTACAGGTTAGCGCATAGGCGGTTAGAGGTTTTTCTTGCTTAAATTTGAATTATGGTATTCCGGATTGTCGGATACATCTTCCAAGAACCAGTCGGGAGCGAGAAAGGCTTCCGACATTTCTATTGTAGGGAATTCCACTTCGGCAATCACCAGATTCTCGAAAGGCGCTTCGAAGATATCCAATTCAATGGTCAGACTGGTTTGGTCAATATTTATTTGAAAACCTGACGTGAATGCCGGATGTGCAATTGGGATGAGATAACGTTTCTTAGCAATCACGTTCCCGTCAGCTTTTTCCCGTAGATGATAGTAAGATTGCTCATTTAACGGGAGATTGTATTCTTCTCTTGCCAGAAGTCCCTTTCCTTTATAGGTCAGATAGTAGTCATTGTCTTCTTTCCTGATCCTGACAACCGGGTCAGTGTTCAAGTACGCCTGTTCAATGAGATGAAAAGGATATTGACCGAGATTGTCAGGGAGAGACTTGATTGTAAATTTCCGTTCGATTTCCATGTGTAGCCTCCTTTTTGATGATCATGCAAATGCATTGGCTATAGCCAAATTCTTTGCCAATAGCCAAATCCTTTGTCAATAGCCAGCTTCTTTGTCAATAGCCAGCTTCTTTGTAATAGCAATAAAAGCATTTGCTTCTAAGGAGTATTGTATCATAGGATAAGGAAACTAGAAAGCGATATTGAATCTGCCTCCAAAATGGATTACAATAAAAAAGATGATATCTGAAATATATGTAATCTCCAAGGAAAGACTATTTTAGAAAGAAGAGGGATGAGACAATGAGCAGAGTAAGCGTTTTTTTTGCACCAGGATTTGAAGAAATTGAAGCGTTGACCGTAGTAGACATTCTGCGAAGGGCAGCAATTGATGTAGACATGGTATCTATCACAGAAGAGGATAAAGTGACTGGCTCCCATAAGATTACAATCGGGATGGACAAATTATTAAAAGATGTAGATTTTGAAGAGACAGATATGATCGTCCTGCCGGGCGGCATGCCGGGAACCACGAATCTAGAAGCATGTGAGCCGTTAATGGAACAGGTGGGTGCATTTTATGAAAAAGGAAAATACATTGCGGCGATTTGTGCGGCGCCAAGCATTTTCGGGCATAGAGGAATGCTGCGTGGCAAAGCGGCTTGCGCGAACCCCGGCTTTGAGAGCCATTTAGACGGCGCGGACGTGAAGCAAGACCCTGCCGTTGTCTCTGGACATATTATCACAAGCCGTGGCATGGGAACGGCGATTCCTTTTGCGCTTGCTATTTTGAAGGAGTTACAGGGCGAAGAAGCGATGTTACAGATGAAGAAGAATATTATTTATTAATATTAGAAAAACTTACCAAAATATTTTCCCGCATTCCGTTCATACTAACATCAAGATAAGTGATAAAGACACGCTTAGTCAGATTTAAAAAGATGAAGACATTCATGAAGATATTCATTAGGATGCGCATCAGACTATCTGGGATAAGCGGTGTGCCAATCGCTTATCTCAAATATAGATAAAAGATGAAATGTATTTTCGGAGGTGAAAGAAAATGGCAAGTAACAAAACGAATAGAGTTGAAGTTCCAGAAGCAAAAGCAGCAATGGATCGTTTTAAGACAGAGGTAGCTTCTGAATTAGGTGTTAACCTCAAAGAAGGCTACAATGGTGACCTGACTTCAAAAGAAGCTGGTTCCATTGGTGGCGAGATGGTTCGTAGAATGATCAAGAAACAGGAAGAGCAGATGAAATAACGTGCTCGGCACAATAAGCTTCTAAAAGAAAAAGAATGGCCCGCCTGGGAACAGGCGGGTTGTTTTTTTGCTTAGAATATAGTAAAATAGCAATTACGACAGCTTCTAGCGAAGCAGTCTTCATTTGATAACCTGAAAGGTTTGTCCTGACGGGGCATCAGAGAAATTTTCTGACACTCGAAGATTTGTTCTGAGAGAGAAGGCGGCTGATATTTTTCATAAGAGTGCGCCTTGGATCAGGAGCGCTTTTTTTATGCTACGAATACAATGTAGCGAAAGCGTCCCTGCAATGATTTGTTTATATTGCGAAACTTCTTTTCCATAACCAGAGTTTGGGCAAAATGAACAAGATGCAAAAAAGTATAAGAAAGAAAAGGAGCATGAGAAAGGCATGAAGAGAAAATTATCAGCAGTATTGATGTGTATGGCGCTTTTTATGGCGGTCTTTACGGGGTGCGGCAGCAAAGGCAAAAGTGGGGAACAAGACATTGATGATGTCCGTATTGGTTCTTTGAAAGGGCCGACCTCCATGGGGCTTGTTTATCTGATGAGCCAATCGGAGAAAGGGGAAACAGCGGGCAGTTATTCATTTACAATGGCGACTGCCGCCGATGAGCTTTTGCCTAAGCTTACGTCAGGAGAATTGGATATTGCGCTTGTGCCTGCTAATGTGGCAAGTGTCTTATATCATAAGACAGAGGGCGGCGTTTCCGTTATTGATATTAATACATTGGGCGTCCTTTATATGGTTTCAGGCGATCAGGAGATTTCGTCCATGGAAGATATAAAGGGCAGGAGAGTTTACCTGACCGGGAAAGGAACGACGCCGGATTATGTCCTGCGCTATCTTCTTTCGCAGAATGGACTGACAGAAGCGGATGTGGAATTGGAATATAAGTCGGAGGCGACGGAGGTTGTGGCTTATCTGGCAGAGGACATATCGGCAATCGGAGTATTGCCCCAGCCTTTCGTGACAGTCGCATGCATGCAGAATGAAGGACTGTCTATTGCCATGGATTTAACGGCGGAATGGGAAGCCTTACAAGATGAAGGTGGCGGCAGCCTCGTAACAGGAGTCACCATTGTCAGGAATGATTTCCTCAAAGAGCATCCCGAAGCAGTCACACAATTTCTGGAGGAACATAAGGAGAGCGCGGCGTATGCGAATGAGCAGATTGAGGATGCGGCGAAATTGGTAGCCGATTATGGCATTATAGAGAAAGCGCCTGTAGCGCAAAAAGCGATGCCTTATTGCAATATCACATATATAGATGGCGCAGATATGAAAGACGCGCTCTCAGGTTACTTGGAAGTATTATATGGACAGGACGCTGCTTCTGTGGGCGGCAGCCTTCCTGGGGATGATTTTTATTATATTCCTTAAGGAGACGAAAAGGTTTATTTGGAATATGCAGAAGAAAATTTTCTTACAGAAATTGATAAAAAAAGCGCTCATTATCTTATTCTGGCTGCTTGTCTGGCAACTGGCAGCCTCGATGGCGCATAATGATATTCTCTTGGTTGGCCCGTTACAGGTAGGCAGGTCTTTCCTTGGGAATATTGTAGAACCTGATTTTTACCGGATTGTATTTCATTCGCTTTGCCGGATTGGGCTGGGGTTTTTGACAGCGCTGCTATTTGGTCTGGCCGCCGGTGCGTGCAGTTACCGTTATCCGTATGTGCGGGATGTGCTTTCGCCGGTCATAACGACACTAAAGGCAATACCGGTAGCTTCTTTTGTCGTGCTGCTGCTAATCTGGTTTGGCGCGGCACGTCTTTCTTTTTTGATTAGTTTTTTCATAGTGTTCCCGAATGTTTATGTGAATACGGTAGCAGGGTTACAGAGCACGGATGAACGGCTCTTGGAGATGGCGCGCACGCTTGGCATGCCAGGATGGAACCGTGCCTGGTACCTATACCGCCCGGCGCTTATGCCATATCTGGTAAGCTGCCTGAAAATCTCCCTTGGTATGAGCTGGAAATCCGGGGTAGCTGCGGAAGTCATCGGCCTGCCTGCTTATTCTCTGGGGGAGAGGCTGTATCTATCGAAGATTTATTTAGACACGGCGGGCGTGTTCGCGTGGACGCTTACGATCATCTTGCTTAGTTTCTGCTTTGAGAAGTTAGTGATGATGCTTGTCAGCCGCATTGCCGGGTGGGAACCGCCGCTTCTTGGCAGGGCGTCTAAGGAAAGAATGTCTGGCGCCGTGCCTGGCATAGCAGGGTGCCCGGAGGCCATAGGGGAGGATATCTGCGTGAAGAATGTCAGCAAGGCGTATGGGGAAGAACACGTTTTGTGCGGTTTTTCCTGCACGATAGAGGCGGGAGGCCGTTATTGCCTGATGGCGCCTTCAGGGAGTGGCAAAACGACGTTATTTCGTTTGATTAGCCGCATGGAGCGGGCTGACGAAGGGAGCATCGAGGGAGCCCCGGAGCAGATCGGCATGGTTTTTCAGGAAGATAGGCTATGCGAAAGCTATGATACACTGACCAACATTATGCTGACAATGGATTGGAAAGAAACTGGCAATCAGGCATTTCGTAGGGCAAAGATTGCCAAAAAGGTAAGAGAAGAAGCTGTCCGGATTTTGCCGGAAGATTGTTTGACTAAACCGGTCAGCGAACTGAGCGGTGGCATGAGGAGACGATGCGCTATTTTACGCGCGATGCTTTCCGGGGCGGATGTCATTATGATGGATGAGCCGTTTACTGGGTTAGATGAAGAGAACCGCAGGCGCACGGCGGCATATATCATGGAGAAGCTTTCGGGGCGGACGTTAATCGTGACGACACACAGTGAACAAGATGCAGAACTGCTCGATGCGGTTTTGTTGGCATATCCGGGGAGCATTGTCACTGCATCCGGCTCCCGTTTTGTTCATCGGCGCCAAAGTGCCGACGGTGCCAAAGTACCCTGCTCGTGATCTTGTCTATATTGCACAATTGGGTTTTGAAAAATAGGCGTTTCGCAATTGCCTGAAACTTGCAGGAAGAAAGGAGTTAAGTCAGAAAATGGAGACAAGAGTCGCATTGCTTGGGATTATCGTGGAAGATACGGAGGAAATCGAGAAACTCAACAGAATCTTGCATGATTATGCTGAATATATTATCGGAAGAATGGGGATTCCTTATAATAAGAAGAAAATGAATGTCATCAGCATTGTCATGGACGCGCCTGAAAACCAGATTAGCGCCTTGTCAGGGAAGATCGGCATGCTCCGTGGGATCAGTTCTAAAGTGATTTATGGAAAGAAATGCTAGTATTTTCTGAATGAGTGTGCTATAATTTCTAAATGACTGTGACGAGGAAGCTTGTAAGCTTTCCTGATGAAAGGATAAATGTTACAGAGGCGATTGAAGGAGGAAACCAGTTTATGAGTTTACAGGTGGAGAAATTAGAAAAGAATATGGCAAAGCTTACGATTGAGACAGGAGCCGATGAATTGGACAAGGCGATCGAATCAGCTTACCAGAAGCAGAAGAGCAAGATCAGTATTCCGGGTTTTAGAAAGGGCAAGGTTCCCCGTCAGATTGTTGAGAAAATGTATGGGAAAGAAGTATTTTACGAAGATGCGGCGAATAGTTTGATCCCGAATGCTTATGAGAAAGCATTGGAAGAGTGCGAAGAAGATATCGTATCTTCTCCGGAGATTGAAGTGACCCAGATTGAAGCCGGCAAGCCTTTTATCTTTACGGCGACGGTTGCTTTAAAACCAGAAGTAAAGTTGGGCAAGTATAAAGGCGTTAAAGTAGAGAAAGCCGATGTAGAAGTTACGGAAGAAGAAATAAATGAAGCGATCGAGAAAGAGCGGGAGAATAACGCAAGGAATATATCCGTAGAAGACAGACCGGTCAAAGACGGCGACATGACAGTCATCGATTTTGAAGGATTTGTTGACGGTGTCGCATTTGATGGCGGCAAGGGAGAGAATTATCCATTAACAATTGGATCCGGCGCATTTATCCCCGGCTTTGAGGAGCAGCTTGTCGGCGCTGAGATTGGCAAAGAAGTGGAAGTTAACGTTACGTTCCCGGAGGATTATCAGGCAGAGGAATTAAAAGGCAAAGCGGCTGTATTTAAGTGTACAGTGAAAGAGATCAAAGAGAAAGAGCTTCCGACGGTAGACGATGAATTTGCCAGTGAAGTATCTGAATTTGATACGCTGGATGAATACAAAGCGGATCTGAAGAAGAACCTGGAAGAGAAGAAGGCAAAAGAGGCGAAAGAAGCCAAAGAAGATGCAGTGATTGAAGCGATCATAGAAGAAGCGCAAATGGATATCCCGGATGCGATGATCGAGACACAGCAGCGTCAGTTGGTAGACGAATTTGCGCAGAGGATTACGATGCAGGGACTTTCCATGGAGCAGTATATGCAGTTCACCGGAGCAAATTACGCACAGATGGTTGAACGGGTAAAACCGCAGGCTGAACAGAGGATCAAAGGCAGACTGGTATTAGAGGCTGTTGCTGCGGCAGAGAATATGGAAGTGACAGACGAAGAATACGACAAAGAGATGGAGACTATGGCAGAAGCTTATCAGATGGAAGCCGATAAAGTCAAAGAAATGCTTGGAGAAAAAGGCGCAAAGAATATCAGACAGGATATTTTGGTGAAGAAAGCATTGGCATTTGTCGTAGAACATGCCAAAGAAAAATAAAATTGACAGAATGGATCAAGGGAGGAAGCGTTATGGCATTAGTACCTTATGTCATTGAGCAGACCTCAAAAGGGGAACGCTCCTATGATATTTATTCAAGGCTTTTAAAGGAAAGGATTATTTTCCTTGGAGAAGAAGTAAATGAAACAACAGCAAGCCTTGTCGTTGCACAGATGCTTTTCTTAGAGTCGGAAGACCCGGAGAAGGACATCCATCTTTATATCAACAGCCCGGGGGGCTCTGTGACGGCAGGCATGGCAATTTATGATACAATGCAGTTTATTAAGTGCGACGTATCGACAGTCTGCATTGGCATGGCGGCAAGTATGGGCGCTTTCCTGCTTGCAGGCGGGACGAAAGGAAAGAGAATGGCGCTTCCGAATGCTGAAATCATGATTCATCAGCCGTTAGGAGGAGCGCAGGGACAGGCAACGGAGATTGAGATTGCTGCAAAGCATATCCTGCAGACTAAAGAGAAACTGAATAAGATTTTATCTGAGAACACAGGACAGGATTATGAAGTGATTGCAGCAGATACGGAGCGTGACAACTGGAAATCAGCGCAGGAAGCGCTTTCTTACGGATTAATCGACCGTGTCATCACCAATCATGCTGAAGCTGCGAAATAATAGAAAGAAAGGCATGGCTATTGTAAAATGACAGGAAGGAATTCTGACGACAAAGTAAGATGTTCTTTTTGCAATAAAACGCAGGATCAGGTGCGGAAGATGATTGCCGGACCAGGAAACGTTTATATTTGTGATGAGTGCGTGGATATCTGTGCGGATATCATTGAAGATGAGTATGAGGAAGAGACGGAGACCGGCACAATGGAGATTAATCTTCTCAAACCGGTGGAAATCAGGAAGTTTCTGGATGATTATGTGATCGGTCAGGAAGATGCCAAAAAGGTGCTTGCCGTCTCAGTATATAATCATTACAAGAGGGTAATGGCGCCGCCAGATAATGATGGCGTGGAATTACAAAAGAGCAATATTATCATGATCGGCCCAACTGGTTCCGGTAAGACTTATCTGGCACAGACTCTGGCTAAGATCATCAATGTGCCGTTTGCGATCGCAGATGCGACAACGTTGACGGAAGCCGGATATGTAGGCGAGGATGTAGAGAATATCCTGTTGAAGCTGATCCAGGCGGCAGATTATGATATTGAGCGCGCGCAGTTTGGAATCATTTATATTGATGAAATCGACAAGATAACGAAGAAAAGCGAGAATGTCTCCATTACCAGAGATGTCTCTGGCGAGGGCGTCCAGCAAGCGTTATTGAAGATCATCGAGGGGACGGTGGCAAGTGTTCCGCCACAGGGAGGAAGGAAACATCCTCATCAGGAGCTGCTACAGATAGATACTTCGAATATCCTTTTCATATGCGGAGGCGCTTTTGACGGGTTAGAGAAAATCGTAGAGGAAAGATTAGACAGGAACTCGATTGGCTTCAATGCCCAGATTGTGGAGAAGAGCAGCAAAGACATCGGAACAATCCTGAAAGAAGTTGCGCCACAGGATTTGATGAAGTTCGGCCTGATTCCGGAGTTTATTGGTCGTGTGCCGATCACTGTGACCTTAGAAGGCTTAGATAAGGATGCACTGGTCAGGATTTTGAAAGAGCCTAAAAATGCACTGATTAAACAATACCGGAAGTTATTCGAATTTGATGAAGTCAATTTGAAAGTAGATGAAGATGCCGTGGAAGCAATAGCAGAATTGGCATATGCAAGGAAGACTGGAGCAAGAGGGCTCCGCTCTATCATGGAGAATGTCATGATGGATGTTATGTACGAAATACCGTCAGATGATAATATATCAGAATGTATTATCACGAAAGAAGCGGTAGAAGGCAAGGAGCAGCCGATCGTTCATTACCGGAATAAATTATTGCAAGCATAGGAAGATACGCCGTCCCAGTATTTGGGCGGCGTTTTGCCTACTTACCGGTAAGTGTGGTGATGGGGGCTTTAGTGGCCTAGAGAGGTGAGCTATGGTTATAAAAAATGTGAATTTAGAAATAGTATGCGGCGTTACGAGTAAGCTGCCGGATACTCATCTTGTAGAATTTGCTTTTGCAGGAAAAAGCAATGTCGGCAAGTCTTCTCTCATCAATGGGTTGATGAACCGGAAGGCGTTTGCCAGGACGAGCGGTAAGCCGGGTAAGACCCAGACTATAAATTACTATAATATCAATGAGCAGATGTATTTTGTAGATTTGCCGGGATATGGGTATGCGACGGCGAACATCGAGGTGAAGGCGCAGTGGGGGAAGATGATCGAAGATTATCTACATCAGTCGAAGATGCTCAAAGCCGTTTTCTTATTAGTAGATATCAGGCATGCGCCTTCCGATAATGACTGCGTGATGTATGACTGGATTGTATCGAGAGGCTATAAACCGATTATCATTGCTACGAAATTAGATAAAATCAAACGGAGCCAGATTGCCAAACAGACAAAGCTGATATGCGATACCCTACAGGCAGAAGAAGGAACGGTTGTCTTACCGTACTCCGCGCTGACAAAGCAGGGAAGGGACGATATATATGCATTGTTAGACGAGATGCTGGAAGGTTAGAGCAGGATAGAGGGTGAGGTTATGAAACAGGAAGCAGTCACATATATAAAAGTAATCTTAAATATATTGACCGCATTGGTTATTCTTCTTTTATGTATTTTTCTGTTACCGAGAACAATTATATTTTTTATGCCTTTTGTAGTAGGTTGGATTATTTCTTTGATCGCGGCGCCGTTAGTCCGGTTTTTGGAAGAGAAACTGAAAATCAGGAGAAAGGCGGTTTCCGTATTTGTCATTATTGCGGTTTTAGCTGTCGTGATCTTGCTTGTATACGGGATTGGCGCGAAATTAATAAAGGAGACGGTTAGTTTCATCAATGAGCTGCCTGTCCTCTGGCAAGAGATTGAGGCGGAATTCGAACAGATTGGCATGAATCTGGAAGGGATTTACAAGCGCCTTCCGATAGACATACAAGAGAAGTTTGCACAATTCTGGGATGGGATTGGCGATTATTTTTCCGGGTTTATCAGTGAGATTGGCTCTCCTACATTTACAGCGGTAGGAAATTTTGCCAAAAGGCTGCCGGATATGTTCATGGCAGTCATTATGACATTATTATCCTCTTATTTTTTTGTAGCAGATAAAACCTACTTATCAGATTTTATGAAGAAATATTTACCGAAATCCGTGAATTACCGGTTTAACCTGATCAGGAACAGCTTCCGCGACGCAGTCGGCGGTTATTTTAAGGCGCAATTCAAAATCGAAGTCTGGGTGTACCTTTTGTTAGTCATCGGGTTATTGTTTTTAAAGATCAACTATGCGTTTGTGATAGCCATTGTGATAGCTTTCATTGATCTGTTGCCCGTTTTTGGCGCAGGGACCGTGATGCTTCCCTGGGCGGCCATTGAAATCTTAAGCGGGGAATATAAAAGGGCAATTGGCCTTTTGATCATCTGGGGCTTATGTAATTTATTCCGACAGGTAATACAGCCTAAAATTGTCGGTGATTCCATTGGGATCCATCCGATCCCGACGCTTTTCCTGCTTTATATCGGTTATCAGATAGCAGGTGTTATGGGCATGATCCTGGCGTTACCGATTGCGATTATTTTGATCAATCTGAATGAGGCAGGCGTCTTTGATACAACGAAGGAAAGCTTCCGGATTCTTGTTGCCGGCTTCAATAAATTCAGAAGATTGCATGATGAAGATGAGGAAATCGCCATCGCTTATGAGAAAGAACTGAATGAAAGCCTGGAAAAAAGCTTAGGAGCCGGAGGCGTGGGAATGGATATGCCACAAAGAGACAGCCGGGATAGACGTTAGGATGGCGAGAAGTTGTACGAAGTGATTGATTGGAGGTTGACTATGAGAGTCACTGTATATAATTGTAGAAATTTCGATGAAAAAGAGCTTTTCCTGAAATATGAAAAAGAGCTTGGGATAGAACTTGTGCTTTGCGCAGATGCGCCGGATTTGGAGAATATCTCTTTGGCAAAGGGAAGCGAGTGCGTCGATATCATTACATCTAAGATTACGAGGGAAATGATGAAGGCATTCCATGAAAACGGCGTCCAATATCTGACAACCAGGACGATCGGCTACGACCATATTGATCTGGAAGCGGCGAGAGAGTTTGGCATCAAAGTGGGAAACGCGCCTTATGGGCCAAATGGCGTGGCTGATTATACAGTCATGCTGATTTTGATGTCCATCCGTAAGATGAAACGGATCTTAGAGCGGACTATGATCCAGGATTATACTCTGGCCGGTGTGCAGGGAAGGGAATTGAAAGACTTGACCATAGGAGTCATTGGCACTGGCAGGATTGGCAGAACGCTGATCCATAACCTGTCAGGGTTTGGCTGTCAGATGATCGCCTATGACCTGCATGAACAGGAAGAGGTAAAACCTTATGTGGAATATGTATCATTAGAAGAGCTGTTCGCAAAATCGGATGTGATCACATTACATACTCCGTTGACCGACGAGAATTACCATTTAATTGATGCAAAGAGCATTGCCTCCATGAAGGATGGCGTGGTCATCATCAATACCGCGAGAGGCGCATTGATAGATTCCGAAGCGCTGATAAACGCCATCGAATCAGGGAAAATAGGCGCGGCAGGGCTTGATGTTGTAGAAAATGAATTTGGGTTATACTATTATGACCACAAATCGGATATATTAAATAATAGGGAGCTGGCAATTTTAAGAGGTTTCCCTAATGTTACCGTATCACATCATATGGCATTTTATACGGATAACTGTGTGGAAACAGTGGTACGCGACTCTCTGCTTAGCTGTAAACTTTTTATGGAAGGGAAAGAGAACCCGTGGGAGGTTGCATAAGTGCGAAAGTGGCTGAAGATTCTTTTTGCTGTCTATATTTTAGTATTGATTAAAGTGATTATTTTCAAATACCCTTATGAGCAGCTTTATGCCATTGCGCAGACGTGGCGTAAGGATGTCATCTTAGAAGGGTTAGAGACTGCGAATTTCATACCGTTTAAGACGATTAAAATGTATATCAAATACGCCGACCAGCTTAATAGCTTTGAGAACTTGGCGGGGAACATATTGGTATTTGTGCCTTTTGGCACGATTCTGCCGCTTATCAGGAAGTATAGGAATGCTTTTTTAGATGTGTTTGCCAATGCGCTCATCCTGGTGATTGGCATTGAAGTATTCCAGCTTTTCAGTGCTTTTGGCGCATTTGATGTGGACGATATCATATTAAACTGCCTTGGGGCGAGCATCGGATATGCTGGATATAAAATATGTTGTAAGTTTATGCCGGCATTTGTGAAAGCCGTACAAGGCGAGCCAATGGAGAAGACAGAAAGGATGGGGGAAGACTATGGAACGTATTTTGAAGAAAATTAAAACGAATGTCCTGATTTCAGCACTGCTATGCATTGCGCTTGGCATTGTCCTTGTCGTTTGGCCGGGGATGTCGGTGCAGGTTGTCTGCATGGCAATCGGAGCAGTCCTGATTCTCAACGGCATCAGCAGGCTGGCTAATTTCATCTTTGGCAGGGACGGGAGCCTGTTCTCACAAATGAATCTGGTCATGGGGATTATCATCACCGTAATCGGTGTTTGGATTTTATTCCAGCCAAGTAAGATTATAGCCATGATACCGATCCTGGTAGGCATTATCATTATCATACATGGCATCAATAATTTGCAGCAGGCGGTCAGCCTCTGCCAGAGCCGGTACGATAAATGGTGGATAGCGCTTTTGCTTGGCCTTGTGACGGTCGGGTTTGGCATTTTGCTCATATGTAATCCGTTTAAAGCCATAGATACGCTTGTTATGTTCATCGGCATATTTATGATCTATGACGGCATTTCCGACATCTGGATTGTCTCTAAAGTGTCTCATAATGCAAAGCAGCTCAGGCAGGAATTAGAAGCGGTCGATGTGGAAGCGGAAGAGCTTAGATGATAGACAGGATGATTAGAGAAACCCGCTTGCGCTTAGATGATAGGCAGAATGATTAGAGAAACCCGCTTGCAATTTGCTGGCAGTGAGGTTATACTAATAGTAGTTTGGTAAGAATGGAGGATGATTATGAGAATCGGAGGCATGGGGAATATTTATCCTACCTTTATTTATAATCCGAATACGGTAAGCGCCAGGAGCATGAACAGATTATCCAAGATATCAGACGATGTCTTAGATAAGAAAGTCGATTATTCAGAAGTAGAGGCGCAAGAGAACCAGAATCCGCTCCGCAAAGGGCAGACGCTAGATTTTGAAGGGATTCTTGCAAAACAGATGCAGCAAGGGCAAAACCGTGCTGCAAGGATCATGGGAAGCGAAACAAAACCTGTAGAAGAGACGTCTGAGAGAACAGATGCGCTTTTCCCCGAAGAAGGAGAGCGGACAGAGACTGTATCCAGGAATGCGCAGGCAGAGGCGGCATCTAAGAAAACGGTAAAAGGTATGGATACAGAGGATAAGAACCGGATCAGTGTCATGCAGATGCAGAGAGCGATGGAAGCATACGGAATGTTTATGACGGCATAGAGACTGCACAACATAGATAGCGCGTGTTATGTTTAGAGTTATATATAGGAAACCAATTTGACTGATTAGGCAGTCATCCGGTATGGGTGGCTGCCTGTCTGCGTGTAATACGATAACAGTTGATTTTCGGAGCTTCAAAATCTAATAATTTGATACATTGCAACTGTTGTTGTTCAATATACGATGTGGCGATGCTCTCCGGCACGAAGCTGATACCGTCTGATGTCAGAAGGTAGGGGATGAGCTTTGTACCGTTGTCAATTTCAAACCGGAACTGGAAATGGGGAGGGAACAATGCTTTGATAAACAGCCCGACTTCCTGTAAGGCAAAATTACAATACAGATAATTCGCGTGGATCAGGCTTTCCTGCGTGATGCCGTTACAATAACGATCGTTGTCACAGCTAGTTACCAGGACCAGCTTGTCCGTAGCAAATACTTCACAATAATAGTCGTTATGGTAAAATGGGAGATAGGAATATACAACGTCTAAAAGGTTATCCTGTATCGCCTGTAGGAGGTTGTCAGAATGCCCGATGGTAATCTTAATGGCATGATCCGGATGGGAACGCATATAGTACTGTATCACGGGGAAGAGATGGCATTCATAAATCGTATTAGCAGAGCCGATCCGATAGGTATCCGTATACTTCTGGAGGGCGTTGGCGTGTTGTATGCCGGTATCGGATAGCTCCAGGATCCTTTTGGCATAGGGGAGGAACAGTTCTCCCTCCTGCGTCAGGCTGACTTTACGCTTATTGCGTGCAAAAAGAGGCTTGCCGACTTCTTTTTCGAGTTCTGCGATCCGATTGGTAACGGTAGATTGAGCAACGAAAAGGGAATCGGCGGTTCGGGTGAAGTTTCGGTATTTGGCAAGAGTGATAAACGTTTGTAGTGATTGGGTATCCATAAGAATCATCCTTTCTTAGTTCAGAGAAACGAATTATATGCATGTTAATAATCAATTTTACAAATATCATAACATCAGAGTATGATCATAGCAATAGAAAAAGATAAATAAGCAAAGGAGACAGTAGCTGTATGGGAAAAGAAGTAGCTGTGGAGCAATTGTGTAAGGGAACAGAAGAAGGGAAGGGATCCGGGAAGAGGATGTATGATGCAGAACAGGTGATATTGAAACAGGTAGATCATGAGGACATAGATTTTATAAACCTGTGCAAAGAACTGGATCTATTCCTGGACCAGGCGATTGGCGGTGCAGATAAGCGCGAGAAATATAAGGGATTTAACCAGACTGACTCGATGGATTATGTTGTTGTCGCTTATGTAGACCATAGACCAGTTGGCTGTGGCGCGCTGCGCCAATATTCCGAAGAAGAGATCGAAGTAAAAAGGGTTTTCGTACAGGAGGCATTCCGGGGAGCGCATATCGGTGCATTGATTCTGGAAGATTTGGTTTCCCGTGCCAAGCAGATGGCATATAAGCGGATGATTTTGGAAACAGGCGCTTTCTTGTCACTTTCTGTACGGTTATATGAGCGATACGGGTTTGAAAGAATAGAGAACTATGGCGCATATAAAGATATGCCGGAATCTCTTTGCATGGGACGGGGGATTGGAGAAGACGCCGTTTATTATTGCACCGGAAGATGGATTGCAGCGGATGATTTGCGGGAACTGTTTGCCTCGGTAGGATGGCTTTCGGCGCAGTATGCGGACAGGTTAGTGAAAGCCGTACAAAAGGCAGGTACGGTCATTTCTGCTTGGCAGGACCAGAAACTCATCGGTCTGATAGAAGTGCTGGATGACGGGGAGCTAACAGCGTATATCCACTACCTGCTCGTCCACCCGCAATACCAGCATAGAGGGATTGCCGGTCATATGCTGGATGCGGTGAAGCTGATCTATCAGGATTACCTGTATCTGATCTTGCTCAGTGAAAAGCAAAGCACGATTCCCTTTTATGAAAAATATGATTTTGCGCTTATCGAAGGCTCTACGCCAATGCAGATACGGCATTTATGATTTTTATGCCGTATCCATGGATTGCGTGAAAGGAAACGTAACGAGTGTTACGATTCCAGTGCCAGCCGTTTTATCCTTATGATAGCGTCTTTTACGGGCGGAAGAAGTAAAATAACAACTGTTATAAAGGCTTCTGCCAGGAGAAAGGAGTAGTTATAAACAATCGGGTATATAGCAACAAGTGACGTAGGGAAAGATTCCGGCATATAATCCATCCAGTACAGATAACCGCCGATGGAATGGAAAACGCCTCTTACGAATACAGCGAAGAGATAGCCTTTTAACAGGCCGTTTGTTTTCTTATGGAAGAAACCGGAAAGGCCTAGAGCGGCAAAGGCGAAGATATAATCCATACATGCCTGTAAGGGGGAGAGGATATAACTTCCCCCGTCTTGGGTAAACTGTAGGATGCTATAAGCAAAACCGGCAGTTATGCCGATTTTAGGGCCATACCAGTAGCCGATCAGGGTAACGAAAAGCATTGAACAGAGCGTAATGGAGCCGCCCCAAGGCATATGCACGATCTTAATATAAGAAGTAACGAAGCCAAGGGCAAGCGCTGTAGCACAGAAGACGAGCTGCTTGGTAGAAAACGCCCGTTTTTTTTCAGCTATAGGCTCTTTTGCGGTGTTGTCTTTCGTAGTAAGAAATGCGGTCAATGCGAGCAGGACAGCGATTATGACAAACAAAGCAATGTTGCCTGAAGCTGTCAGGGAATAGTAACCATCCTCTTGGTGAAATAATAATAACATAAAAAATCCTCCTTCGTATGCGCGAGGAGGAACAACATCATAACTGTATAATAACTATTGATATTATAGAATCTTTTGCTATGATATCAATAGTTATTATAGCAAAAGTTTTATTACAAGTTATCTACAATGCTATGCTTCCTTACGCCGGTATTATCCGGTTCAAGTAGTGAGGGTTAGGAATCCATTCATAACACATGGTATTTCCAATCTCAGCGATGTGCTCCCCTAGCGAGTTATTTATGTGGTTTAGTATAAGGCTTTTCCTGGGGAGTGTCAAGAAATTTATCCTCAATAGAGCCTATGTGTTTCTATCATTAGAATCTTGCTCTAAGAAAGTGGAGGTTTCTGTCAATACCTTTAGTGCCAAAAGCGGAATTTTTCCAAAGCAATGGCGATTTTTAAAAATGCCAAAAATGGGAGCAAAGAACAGGAATTATCTTGCTGCGTCTGATGCACCGTAAGCGAAACTTACAACTGTAGCATTGCTGTATTTCTCAAAAATATTATAATATTCTTCTTCCGAAATAGTTTTGGTTTCATTCTCTTTTTTCACGGTATAAGTAGCATTTCCATTTTCATCAAATTGCTCGTTAATGGATTCTGCCAGCATAAGTGTACCGGATTTCTCAACCTCAAAACGTTGCATAGCGTGACCGGAAGCCGTATAGATGCCTGTTTCATCATAGGAAATAGGATATGCTGTTCCCATACTCTCTATCGTTCCTATATTTTTAACTTCTTTGCCTGCCAGATAATACACATCACATAGAAGAGCTGCCTGTTTTCCTGTGCCGTCATCATATACTTGTGAAGTGACAAGTAAGACTGGCTGAGGGGCATTCGTATCAATCGTTACAAAAAGTTCATTATCACCCAATCCGCCAATGGTTTCTTCATAAACAGCAGTATTGTCTTTACTTACTTTCCCACATGCGCATAACGAAAAGATGAGCACACATAAAAGGAAACATGAAACAACCTTTTTTACCTTATACATATTTTCAGTATCCTTTTTTCTGTTATCAATGACATAACTTATGAGCAGTACCAGTCCAATCGCACCTGTAATCATAGACGGTATCATCAACCGCATATAATCAACAGGGGCGTTAGCATATTGCCCTGTTGCGATATATCGGTATAGCATATACTGAGTACTGAGTGTTGTGTTTTGTAACGCAATTACAT
>CAJTSL010000045.1 GCA_910578845.1 uncultured Lachnospiraceae bacterium | reverse complement strand
CTCTAAGACAATAGACGATCAGATGATATTGAAGGATATCAATCTGGAGATACCTAAGCAGGGGATTTATGGAATTGTGGGCAGGAACGGTTCAGGGAAGACGGTGCTGATCAAGTGTCTGTGCGGGTTTATGCCTGTCACGGAGGGCGAGATATGGGTAGGAGAAAAACAGGTCGGGCGCGACGTGGAATTTATTGAGGATACCGGATTCATTATCGAGACACCGGGTTTTTTGCCCAGAGAATCCGGATTTCGCAATTTGAGATATCTTGCCTCCATCCGGAATGTGGTCGGAAAGGAGCGTATCAGGGAGTGTATCACCATGGTTGGCCTTAATCCGGATGATAAGAAATGGGTAGGGAAATACTCATTGGGGATGCGCCAGCGGCTGGGTATCGCACAGGCGATCATGGAGAATCCCAGTCTGATTATTCTTGACGAACCCATGAATGGATTGGACAATCATGGCGTGGAGGAGATACGAAAGCTTCTGCTTGGACTGAAGGAGAAGGGAAAGCTAATCCTTATCATCAGTCATAACCGGGAGGACATCAACCTGCTCTGTGACAGGGTGTATGAGATGGATATGGGAGTGCTGACACAAGTAAGGTAAAAATAGTAGTAGAATACAGCAATTGTTTTTTATATATGGGAAAGTGTGCCGTAGTGGAGTGAAAACTGTGTTGCGATACATTTTCTTTTTTTATGCCCACATCGATGCAAATGCGAAAAACCATATGAACATACTTGACAATACTTGACAATTCTTCTCTGAACAATGAGCCGATATTTATTTATTCCTGAAAAGGATGCATTCATGATAACCGTATGTTATAATAGCCGCAGGATCGGCAGCCTGCAATCTAAGAATTGCGCTGCAATTTTTGTTAAAGCCACGTAATGTAGTTGTTCCTGGATTTAGGATAGGATAAGCACCTGTTTTACATCCAGTATGATAGGAATAATGTTGCAGATTTGGGAAAAGCATCTATGACAAGGAGAATGCGTATATGTATAAGCTATTGATCGTGGAAGATGAAAAAGCAATTGCCCAGGGGATTGCCAATAGTAATCCATGGGAAGAATGGGGATTCCAGATCGTTGGGATCTGTGGCAACGGGGAAGAGGCAGTGGCATTTATCGAGAAGGATAAGCCCGATTTGGTGCTTTCCGATATTAGGATGCCGAAGATGGACGGAGTTGCCTTGATGCAATATTTGAATGAGAGATATCCGGAGATCAAGATTATCATTCTCAGTGGCTATAATGATTTCGAGTATTTGCAGATGGCGATACGCAACCATGTAGCAGAATATCTGCTGAAGCCTACGCTGTTAGAAGAATTTGAGCAACTGTTCAGGAAAATGAAGAATGTGTTAGATGAAGAGGTACAGCAGAGGAAGGAGAAGGAAGAACAGCTAAAGAGCAGAGGGTCAAATGCGCTGCTAAAGGGATATGGGTATAGCGAGGAATATGTGGAGGACTATTTTTACCAAAAGGATACGGACTCTTACCGTGTCGTGCAATTTTGTACGCAGGATGCTATGGATGAGGACACTATGGCACATGACAGGGCTTGGCTTTACCAGAGGAAGCAGTCGATGGTGAAGATGATGAACAGATATGTGCAGGATCATGAAATGAGCGGCTTTTTCCTTTGCAATTATGAGGAGCAGATTACGGGCATCTTGTGCATGGAAGAGGGGACTGGGGAAGAAATCATAGGAAACCATATCCTAGAGATGTTAGATGAGATAGAGCATGAGACCGGCCTTGCGCTGCGCTGCGCCATCAGCAGTTCCTGCGAGGATTATCGGATGTTCCCACAGTGTTATGAACAGACGAAATATTGTATCGGGCAGACACTATTGTTAGATATTGATGAAAAGATTGTCTGGTACAGGCAGATAAAAGAAGAAAAATTCGGCGCGGATTTTGACTATTCCGGGATTGGGTTTGATGAGAAGAACATATTAAAATATATCCTTAATCAGGATAAAGAGCAGCTTGAAAAAGAGCTTTCAGGTGTTTTTGATTCGTTCCGGGATGCGGCGGCAAAAGGAAAAGGCTATGTGGACATCCATTATGTGAACAGAATATGTATGGAAATCTTATTTACGGTCTCCAGAGAGATTTATCGGTACAATGTCTATCCTGAGAAGCTGATGAATGAACATAATTACCATTATATGGATATGTTTAACAGGCATACCCTAGAGGGCAAGATGGATTTCCTGCTAGGTGTCTTTGCGCTGTTCATGCAAGAGTGCTGGACACAGAAAGAAAGTGTTTCCAGGACAGGGGAGCTGGCAAGGATGGTGAAGCGCATTGTGGACGAGGAATATATGTCCAATTTGATCTCATTGGAATATGTTGCAGAGAAGGTACACAAAAACGCGTCTTATATTTCTAAGATCTTCAAAAATGAATTTGACTGTAATTTCAGCTCTTATGTAACGGACAAAAGGCTTGAGAAGAGCAAGGAGCTTTTAGAAGACCCGTTAGTGAAGGTATATGAGATCACGGAAGAACTGGGATGGGCGGACGTGTCGAATTTTATCAAGGTGTTTAAGAAGAAGTTTGGGATCAGCCCTGACGAGTACCGTAAGGTGGCAGGCAGCAAAAAGTAGGTCAGGACAATATAAGTGCTGGCAACCGAGCCATATAAAAATTTGGACAATAAGGAGAGCATACCGGATGAGACGGAATCGCTGGAATATCAAAGAAAGGATAATGGCAGGGTTTGCGGTAGTGCTTGCCGTTGTTTCGGTGGTAGTCACTGTATTATTCCGCCAGACGGAAGAAACTTTGCGCATAGAATATAGAAAGTTAGTGCAGAGCAGTGTGGAGGGCGCGGTACATAGGCTGGACATGTTAGTACAGGAAGTCTATAGTATTTCAGATAGCTTTGTGTTCGACAGCCAGCTTGAAAACTATCTATATAAGACATATACGCCAGAGCAGCTTCAGATAAAGAGGGCGGACGTCATGAAGATGTACCGCGATTTTTTTGATGTTTCTGATATTTTGCAGAAGCGGCAGAAGATAAGCGCCATACTGACGGCTAAAGGTGTTCTTTTCAACTTCGGGGATGTGAACTGTGACGGGCAGGAAGTGGTGGATAAGCTGCTTACATTAGGCATTAATGAACCCGAGCATTTGATGCGGTTTTGCTGGTATCCGCTGCAAGATAATTTCATGGTACAGGATGCGTATGGGGATGTCCGCAAGGATAAGGTGGTCATTGGCTCACGCCGGGTTTATTCCGTTTATAAATCAGCATATGTATGCACTCATATTTTCTGCATCCGGGAAGAAGACTTATACGCTGCTTATCAGGAAAGCGTTGTGGAGACGAAAGGGGAAATCTATATATTGGATGAGGAGGGAAACCTGATCTCATCCAGCAACCAGGAATGTGTGGAGCGCGGGTATGTGGAAGAAGCGCTTAAAGAAAAAATCCTGGATCGCCCAGGGGATGACTTTACATGGAAAACAAGGACGGGAAATTTTGAAATCTGTGTCCGACAGTCAGACCTTAATAAATGGATGACAGTGGCAGTCATCCCCCAGAATAATATTATAGGCGAAGTGAGCGCTCTGTATCAGCGCATTTATGTGGCACTGATCCTGTGCCTGCTTGGCTGTGTGACGATATTGTTGCGGATGTACCAGGGATTTCTGGCTCCGGTGAATGAGCTGAACCAGGCGATGCACGAAGTGCAGATGGGCAATTTGAATGCTTATGTGAATGAGACAGGGCGTAATGAGATCGCGGATATGATGCGGTATTACAATAACATGCTGAGAAGCATCCATGTGCATGTCGTAGAGAAATTAGAGTCGGAGCGTAGAAAGAAGGAGCTTGAGCTTGAAGTGCTGGTGTCACAGATTAATCCGCATTTCTTATATAATACGCTGGAGAACATTGTCTGGAAATCCAATGAGACAGGGAACCCGGATATCGGAAGGCTTGCGGCGATGCTTGGCAGGATGTATAGGCTTTCGACCAGCGGCGGACAGATCATCATTCCCGTGAAACATGAGATAGAACATCTAATGGCGTATACACAGATTCAGAAGAACCGGTATGGGGATGCGTTTGACTTCGATCTGCGGGTCGATAACGAAGAGATCCGGCAACTGATGACTTTGAAGATCATTTTGCAGCCAATCATAGAAAACTCATTCCTGCATGGAATGGATGGCTTAGAGAGGAAAATGAAAATCAGGCTCAAAATCAGGAAAGCCGGGGACAAGTTAGAGATGAAGCTCATTGATAATGGCATTGGCATTACGAAAGAACAGCTTGCGAAAATACAAAGAAGGATACAGGGAAAAGAAGGAGAAGAGGTCACGAAAGAGCGGCAAATGGATCTACAGCGCAGCACCGGCATTGGCCTTCATAATGTTGCGGCGCGCATCAGATTGTATTTCGGGATTGAGGAACCTGTAAAAATTTCCAGTATCCACAACGTAGGGACCATTATTGTAGTGCAGATTCCTATACTGACTAAGGAAGATTTAGATGAAAAAGGAGAATATGACTTACAAAATCACAAGAAAAACCAATAAATACAAAATTTAGCTTGTATATTTTGTATAGATTAGCCGTTACAATAAAATCATCAAAGGTGAAGGGAGAAACCATTATGAGAATGAAGAGTTTGATGAAAAAAGGAATTGTAACGGCATTAGTTGTAAGCATGTCAGCTTCTATGCTTGCCGGATGCGGAAACAATGACCAAGGAAGCAGCGCTTCTAATCAGGAGGCGCCGACACAGGAGGCTGCACCTCAAGAGACAGAGACGAAACAAGAGGCAGAGAAGCCGGCAGAAGAAGCTCCCGCAGAACAGCAGGAGACAACGGAAAACGACAAGCCTTATGAAGGCGTGACGCTGAAATGGGCGCTTACAGACAATGCGGCAAGCGGTGAAGAGACACAGGCGATGGTAGCTTTGATCAAGGAAAAAACTGGCATTAACATAGAGTTTTCCATCACACCGACAGCGGCAGCGGGAGAGATTGATAAGGTGCTTGTCAGCCTGATGGCGGGCGATGACATTGATATCGTGTCAAGAACACCAATCCAGTTTGAAGAGTTCTATAACGCAGGCGTCCTTGAGCCATTGGATGAGCTTGCAGCAAATGTAGGCTATGATATGGAAGCTGTTTATAGCGGCGCTGCCGTGAAGTTTGACGGACAGACTTATGCGCTTCCGGCAGAGCGTGATATCTGGCTGACCTATTATAATAAGAAAGTATTCGATGATGCAGGCGTTCCTTATCCGGAAGCAGAAGGATGGACATGGGAGAAATATGTTGAGACTGCACAGAAACTGAATGATCCGGACAATGGCATTTGGGGTTCCTTCATCGGAAACGATGCGGTACATAGCTATATGTATGCGACACAGTCCGGTGTTAACCCTTATAAGGCGGATGGCACTTCCAACTTCGACGATCCGGCATTTGCAGAGAGCATGGAGTTCTTCTTCTCGCTGGGCAATGATTTAAAAATCCAGCCAAGCAGCGTGGAAGTAGCTTCCGGCACATATCCATACAACTCCTTCATGATTGGTGACAATATCGGATTGTATGTATGTGGCGGATGGGTTGCAAGTACATTGACTACATTAGAGAAATATCCTCGTGATTGGCAGGCAGGAATCCTTCCTATGCCTTATCCGGAAGGAAGTGAGCCTTCATCCCTGGTAATCGATAGCTGTTATGCAGTACCGGCTACCAGCTCCAATAAGGAAGCGGCTTTTGAAGCGATCAGATGTATTGCTGAGAACAAATACACATTGGGTTATGGACGTATCCCTGCGAAGTCATTGACGGAGGAAGAAGCACGTGCATATATCGAAGAGACATTAGTTCCGATGTTCGAGCATGACGGCATCACAGCAGACGAGTTTATGGCTGGCTGGTTTGATCCGAACAGAAATTACATCAGCGAGAAAATTGTCGGAACGGCTGATACGGTAATCAACCAGATTGTTACAGAAGAGAGCTTGATGTATGGCCAGGGCGCAAAGAGCCTTGAAGATACGATGGCATCTATCAAGTCAAGAGCGGACGAAGCGATTAAAGAAGCTCAGGCAGAGTAATTATAATTGAATAATGAAGTCTGTAGATGGCTTTTAAAAGCATGAAAGGAGTGCTGTATGCCTACAGCGCTCCTTTTTGTACCTAAAAATCGTATGAAGGCTGTTCCTACAGGCTGGAAATGGAGGAGCTATGCAGAAGAATAAAGTGAAAATCAAAACTTCTATCGCACAGAAAAAGGAAAACAGAGCAGGGTTTTTCTTTATCGCACCCTATTTGGTCTTTTTCACGCTTTTTACCGGGATTCCTTTTCTGATGGCAATTGGAATGTCATTCTTAAATATTAAGTATATTACCAAATTGGAAAACCTGAAATTTGTCGGGTTAAAGAACTTTGTGAAAATATTCACCAATAAAGAGATTTTAGACTCCCTTTGGAGGACTTTCGGCTATGCGCTTGTATATGTGCCGCTCATCATGATCCTTGGCTTTGCGCTTGCGGTAATCCTGAATAAAGGCGTTTATGCTAAGAATGCGCTTAGGGCGACGGTATTTATGCCCTATGTATCGAATATCGTAGCCGTTGCCGTCATCTTCAAGGTTTTGCTTGGCAGCAACAGCCCGGTTATCCAGCAGTTACAGTCAATGGGATTTGAGCCGCCCCTCCTTTTACAGGATTTGAAGCTGGCGCTTCCTACAACGGCAGTGATAGCAGTCTGGAAGGGGCTTGGCCTTAATATGGTTGTCTATCTGGGCGCTTTACAGGGTGTTCCCAGTGAGCTTTTGGAGGCAGCACAGATTGATGGGGCTTCGAAATGGGAGCGCATTCGTCATGTGGTGTTCCCAATGGTTTCTCCGACGACATTTTTCTTATTAATCAGTTCCATCATCGGTTCTTTACAAAACTTTACCATTATCCAGGCGTTAACAGAAGGCGGCCCGGGGCAGGCTACAACGGTTATGAGCGTCAATATCGTACGTACTGCGTTCATGAAATATGACACCAGCCTTGCCAGCGCAATGGCGTTAGTAATGTTCGTCATCGTCATGATCATCACGCTGATCCAGTGGTATGGGCAGAAGAAATGGGTCAATTATTAAGGAGGGGTTGTTATGGTAGCGAAAGAAAGAATATCTAAAATAGTATTGACATTGGTAATAGCCGCCTTTGGTTTGGTCTGCATCTTCCCATTTATTTTTATGATTTCTTCTTCATTTAAGATTAGTGCGGATGTTATGAAGTTCCCGTTTCATTTGATACCGGAGCGGTTTACAATGGACAATTTCGTTGGCCTGTTTACCAACGGCATGTATAATTTCGAGAAATGGTATGTGAACACGATTATCATGACGTCGCTTTGCATCATTATCAAGATTTTCTTCGTCAGCTTCACGGCGTATGGGTTTTCGAAGATTAATTTCAAGGGAAGAGATGTCATTTTCCTGGTTCTTCTCTCAGCGATGATGATCCCGAGTGATATCATGATCCTGCCAAGATACATCATTTTCAAGAACATTCATATTCTGGACACGATGTGGGCGCTGATCCTTCCAAGCTGTGTAGACGTTTACTTTGTGTTCCTGCTTAGGCAGTCGTTCATCGCCATACCTGAATCCATCAGTGAGGCGGCCAAGATTGACGGTTGCAGCCATCTGCGTATATACTGGCAGGTGATTTTCCCGCTTGCGAAGCCTTCTATCGCAACAATGGCGCTGTTCTCCTTTACTTGGGCATGGAACGACTATATGGGCCCGTACCTGTACATTTCCACCATGGATAAGCAGATGTTATCTGTAGGCGTTAAGCTGTTCTCATCAGGCCTAATCCAGGATTACGGTTCCCAGATGGCAGCAGCGACAATCGTATTGATCCCGGTACTTGTGGCATTCCTGTTCTGTCAGCGGTTCTTCATCGAAGGCGTGGCAAGCAGCGGTGTGAAGGGTTAAGAAAGAAAAGGCATAACAAAAAGGAGACGAAAGTAAATGATAAAGGATTGGTTCAAACATGCGAAGCTGGGTATTTTCATGCATTGGGGCATTTATGCGGTAGATGGGATTACGGAGTCATGGAGCTTTGGACAGGGCAGCATATCTTATGATGAATATATGAAGCAGTTGGATGGTTTTACCGCTTCAAAGTATGATCCTAAGAAATGGGCGGAACTCTTTAAGGAAGCAGGGGCGAGATATGCCGTGCTGACGACCAAGCATCATGATGGGGTATCGCTCGCGGATACGGAACATACGGACTTGAATGTGGTCAAGAGGACGCCGGCGGGCAGGGATTTATTGGCCCCATATTGCGACGCGCTCCGGGAAGAGGGATTGAAAGTCGGCTTCTATTTCACCAATACGGATTGGTCGAATGTAGATAATATGCGGGTCATCCTTGATAAGAGCGAGGAAGAAGTCCTTGCGCTGCGCAAAGAGCCAGTGGATTATCACGCGATGTATACGGAAGCGTGTAAAATTGGCAAAGCGGACGGCACACAAGACCCGGCAGAGCTAGAAGCGGCATGGAATCGCTTCATGGAGAAGTACCGCCTGGGCATCAGGGAGCTGATGACGAAATATGGTGACATAGATGTGATGTGGTTTGATGTGATGCTGACACGGGAAGGCTTCACGTGGGAAGCCGACAAAGTCCGTGAGATGATCCGGGAGCTGAACCCGGACACCATGGTGAATGCACGTCTTGTAGGACAGGGCGACTATGAGACACCGGAATTATATATTCCTTTAAGGCCTTTGAAGGAACACTGGGAGCTATGCAGTACTTTCAACAATTCTTGGGGCTACCGGCCGCAGGATGTGCAATATAAGGATATCCGCCAGATTGTGCGGATGCTGACTGCGTGTATTGCTAAGGGCGGGAACTTATTAATTTCCTTTGGGCCGACACCGGAAGGGGAAATCCCGGTGGCGATAGAGGAGAAGATGCGGGAGCTTGGAAAATGGACGCACAAGTATGAGGAAGCTATCTATCCGACGAAGCAAGGCATCGCAGTGGAATACTATCATGGGGACAGTACTATGAGCGAGGACGATAAGACGCTATATCTGTTCTGTAATGATAAACCCAATGGTTTCCTATTGTTAAACGGTATCAAGAACAGAGAGATGAAGGTAACTTCCCTGACAAGCGGAAGAGAGCTGAAATGGACGCTTACTGGCGGTGCGCCATGGCTTGGTATGCCAGGACAGATCTGGATCGAGGTAGAAGAAGAGGATATTGACGCGATCTGTACGGTCATCAAGGTAGAATTTGAGGAGCCAATTGATATGATACCATGTGATGAAGAGAGAAGTTCGGTAGGCGGGGCAGAGTAGGCTGGGAAAGGAATGTAAGTTAAAATGAAAAAAGATACAGGAATTCGTTTCTTATTCCTACTATGCTGGTGTTCTTACTTTTGTGCTTATATAGGGCGGCTGAATTATTCGGCCGCCCTGACAGATATGATCCAGTCGGAGGGATTTGGCAAAGGAGAAGCCGGGCTGATCGGGACAGCCTTTTTCTTCGCGTATGGAGCCGGACAGTTTATCAGTGGTTTCTTAGGAGACCGTCTCCCTGCAAAGCGGTTAGTCTTTGCAGGGTTATTCTGTTCCGGCATCTGCAATTTAATGATGTCGCAAGGTAAGGATATCCGGTTTATGATAGGAGTTTGGTGTGCCAATGGCCTTGTACAGGCGCTTATCTGGTCACCGATGTTGCGCCTTGTGACCGACTATTGTACAATCGAGGTACGCCCTAAATTATCGGCGGCATTGAATAGCGCTGTGCCCGTAGGCACAATGGCGGCTTATGGGATTACGGCGGCGGTGCTTAGCCTGTCCGGTTGGCGGTCGATGTTCTTATTAGCAGGCGTATGCCTTTTGGCGATGTCCCTTACATGGTATCTGGGCATCACGCGGGTAGAGAAGACAATGCCCATGCAGGATAAACAACTACAAGCTGCACGTCAGGCGCCTCTGCAAGCTGGAAATCCTCAAAACGGGACAGGGCAGGACGGGACATCCGGGACGGATAGGAAACTGGGCGCGATATTATTACAGTCAGGGCTGATATTGCTCCTGGCAGCATTGTTTGTGCAGGGAGCATTAAAGGATGGCGTCACGACGTGGATCCCGGTCTATATCCAGGAAACCTATGGTGTGAGCCCGATTCTTGCCGTGGCGGGTACGATGGTGATCCCGCTTTGCAATCTGTTCGGCGTCTGGCTGGCAACATTTGCTTGCAGGCGGGAGCGGAATGAGATTGCGGTTTCAGCAGGATTTTTCGCAGGCTGTGCTGTGGCTATGGCGGCGCTGTGGCTCAGCTCCGGCAACAGCATGATTGTTTCCATGGCGATGCTAGCGTTAGCGACCACAACGATGATGACCGTCAATACGATGTTGACAGCGGTGCTTCCGTCCTGCTTTGGGCAGGTGGGGAAAGCCTCGTCGATGTCAGGGCTTTTAAATTCCGCGGTCTATTCCGGTGGCGCTGTGTCCGCATATGGGATTGGCAGCATGGCAGGTTATTTCGGATGGTCGAAGACAATTCTGATCTGGGCGCTTATGGCGGCGTTTGCAGTCTTAGTCTGTGT
Organism: uncultured Lachnospiraceae bacterium; assembly: GCA_910578845.1. Classification (GTDB taxonomy): domain Bacteria; phylum Bacillota; class Clostridia; order Lachnospirales; family Lachnospiraceae; genus UBA3282. The sequence continues at coordinate 20,566 of CAJTSL010000045.1, read as the reverse complement.
CCTCGTTACCGGAAAGTGGGGAGCATACCGCAGAGGCCTGATGAAAATAAAAGAATAAAAAAGATCTTAATATAAGGAGGACAAAATGGCAGAACGTATATATTTATTGCCGGAAGAAGGAACGGCATACAAGGCAAACCTTCATTGTCATACGACATACTCCGATGGGCATCTGACGCCGGAGGAGATCAAGGAAGCATATATGGGACAGGGGTATCAGATCGTGGCAATTACGGACCATAGACATTACCAATGGCATCAGAGCCTGTGCGATAAGGACTTTCTGGCATTGGCGGCAATGGAGGTCGATATCAATGAACATTTTAAAGTCCCTGGCGATTTCTCAAGGGTAAAGACTTATCATATTAATTTATACGATACCATACCGGAACAGTTTGTAGAGGAGAAGCAAAAAGACCTGCTTCCAGAACGCAAATATCATGATACGGATTATATTAACGAATATATCCGGAAAATGAAAGAGTATGGTTTTTTCGCATGTTATAATCATCCATACTGGTCTTTGCAAAACTATGATGATTACAAAAACCTTAGAGGATTCTGGGGAATGGAAATTTACAATTATGGCTGTGAACACGACGGGCTGTATGGCTTCAACCCGCAGAGCTATGACGAAATATTGCGGCAGGGCAACCGGCTGTTCTGTGTTGCCACGGATGACAATCACAATTATAGACCCTTTGGTGATCCGCTGTGTGATTCTTTTGGCGGGTTTATCATTGTAAAGGCAAAGGAGCTTACCTATGAAGCGGTGACGGAAGCGCTGCTTCGCGGCGATTTTTATAGTTCTATGGGGCCGGAGATTTATAACATATCCGTAAAGGACGGGACACTGGAAATAGAGACTAGCCCTGTGGAGAAGATTTATGTTGTGACAAGCGGAAGGAACTGTTATAAGAAACTCGCGCCTTCCGGAGAGACAATAACCGGAGCGGCATTTGAACTCGATGGAACAGAAGAATATATCAGGATACAAATCCGGGACGGACAGGGACGCTATGCATGTAGTAACGCATATGAGATGAGAGGCGCTACACCGGCGCTTCGGACTTACAACATGACAGGAGGCTGAGCAATGGGCGAAAATAGCGGAAGAGTAACGATACCGACAGATATGGACATGGTGGAAGAGACCAAGCAGATCGCACAAAGATGGGGCGCGGATGCGTTCCGTGACTGCGACGGGACCCAGATGCCGGAAGGCTTGAAATCTATGCCGGTCAAGATTTATTCCACATATTATACGACCAGGAAGGACAATGAGTGGGCCAAGGCAAATCCCGACGAAGTACAACAGGTGTATCTGATGACGGAGTTTTATACGGCAATGGAAGAAGGTATGGCGCTGAGGATTCCTTTGATGAAACATCTTTATCAAGAACAGTTAAAGCCGAACACACTGCATGATATCAAGCGCTGGTGGGAAGTAATCGACCGGACGACCGGAGAAGCGCTGACACCGGAAGAGTGGGATTATGAGGAGGAGAGCATGGAGGCAGTGATCCATAAGCCTTGTGCTTTCCATGAATATACGGTCAGTTTCCTGGCATTTATCATGTGGGATCCTGTGCATATGTATAACTTTATTACCAATAGCTGGGAAAATGTGGAGCATCAGATCACCTTTGACGTGCGCCAGCCTAAGACACAGAAACATGTGATAGAGAAGTTAAAACAGTGGTTAAAGGACAATCCGGATACGGATGTTGTCCGCTTTACCACCTTTTTCCATCAGTTTACGCTTGTATTCGATGAGCTTGCCAGAGAAAAGTTCGTGGATTGGTTTGGCTACAGTGCCAGTGTGAGCCCTTATATCCTAGAGCAGTTTGAGAAAGAAGCCGGTTATCCGTTCCGTCCGGAATACATCATTGACCAGGGATATCACAACAATACGAACCGTGTGCCTTCGAAGGAATTTCGTGATTTCCAGCAATTCCAGCAGCGTGAGGTAGCAAAGCTGATGAAAGTGCTGGTTGACATCTGCCATGAGAATGGCAAGGAAGCTATGATGTTCCTTGGCGACCACTGGATTGGCACGGAACCATATGGGGAATATTTTAAAGAAGTAGGCTTGGACGCTGTAGTCGGCTCAGTAGGAAATGGCACTACGCTGCGCTTGATTTCTGATATACCGGGCGTGAAGTATACTGAAGGACGGTTCCTTCCTTACTTTTTCCCGGATGTATTCCATGAAGGCGGCGACCCGGTCAAGGAAGCGAAAATGAACTGGGTAACGGCGAGGCGTGCGATTTTGAGAAAGCCAGTCGATAGGATTGGGTATGGCGGCTATTTAAAGCTTGCGCTACAGTTCCCGGACTTCATCGAATATATCGAGGACATTTGTAATGAGTTCAGGCTTTTGTATGAAAATATTGGCGGGCAGCAGCCTTACAGCCATTTCACGGTCGGTGTCTTGAATAGTTGGGGGAGCCTGCGCTCCTGGGGCACGCATATGGTGGCGCATGCCATCCATTACAAACAGACATATTCCTATGCGGGCGTATTAGAAAGCTTAAGCGGCATGCCTTTTGATGTCAAGTTCATTAGTTTTGATGACGTGCTGGATGATCCCGCGGTATTGGATGAATGTAAAGTGATCGTCAATGTGGGAGATGCCTATACGGCGCCAAGCGGTGGCGAATATTGGAAGAATCCGGCATTGTCCTCTGCCGTGAAGGCATTCGTGGCAAAAGGAGGCGGATTTATCGGTGTAGGCGAGCCGAGCGCCTGTCAGCGCCAGGGGCATTATTTCGCGCTTTCTAGCGTGCTGGGCGTGGATAAGGAAGTCGGGTTTAGCTTATCTACGGATAAATATAACTGGCAGGAACAGCCTCATTTCATCACACAGGACAGACCGGAGCACATCGACTTTGGCGAAGGAATGAAAAATGTCTATGCTTTGCCGGATGCCACGATTATCAGGACGGATGGGCAGGATGTGCAGCTTGCAGCGCATGATTTCGGGAAAGGGCGAAGCGTATACATCAGTGGCATTCCGTATTCGTTTGAGAACGCCCGTTTGTTCTACCGTGCTATATTCTGGGCGGCAGGGGAAGAGAGCCATATGCAGCTCTGGTATAGTGAAAATGATAAGATTGAGGTGAATTACTATCCGGCGACAGGAAAGTATTGTGTAGTCAATAACACTTATGAGCCGCAGGATACGGTAATCTATGATGGGAACGGCAAAGCCGAGAAGATGCATTTGGAGCCTAATGGCATCTATTGGTTTGATTTCCAGGCGAAATAAGGAGCAAAAAACCGAGGCAAAGGATGTCATGCCCTGTAGAGAGGGCGGTTATTATGGACGAGGAAGAAGATTATGATTGATCAGGATAAATTCACATTATATCATGGGCGCTCGCAAGAGGAAACAGAAGCTTGCAAGGAATATGTAAAGAAATGGTGGCGCAAGGAAACGGTCTTGCGGATGGAAATTGCTGACCAGATATGCGAGAACCAGTTTATCTTCAATCTACCGTGGGACATGGAACAGACGACGGAGATAGTGGATTTTGGAAAAACAATAGATTGGTCGTATATGCCTGGGAATGACGTAGAGTTCATCTATCAGATGAACCGCCACCGTTACTGGATCTGCTTAGGGCAGGCATATGCCATGACAGGCAGGGAGATCTATGCGGAGACATTTGTCTCACAGATGATGAGCTGGATCAAGGAAAATGCTATTACGGAACAGACCAGGGAGAAGACATGGCGAACCATTGAGGCCGGGATACGTGGGGAGAACTGGATTAAGGCAATGGGATATATGATCAAGAGCCCTTGCATAACGGACGAAGTATTAGAAGCATTCACGGAAGCGATGCTGCTCCATGGACAATACCTTGCGGATCATAAGAGAAGCTTCAGTACGAAGAGCAATTGGGGCGTTATAGAAAGCAGCGGCCTTTTTGCCATTGGGAAAATGCTAGAGGGATGCACAGTAGGCAGTGCCATGCAGCGTGGCAGGGAATATGCGCAGCTTGCGCTGGAGCGGCTGGAGCGGCAACTTAACACGCAGGTGATGGATGACGGCGTCCATTGGGAACAGTCGCCTATGTATCATAATGAGGTGCTACGGTGTTGCCTTGAGGTGCTACGGATTGCAGAGGCCTATGACACAGAAGTGCCGTCAGAAATTATTAACCTGACAAAGTCAATGGCATATGCGAACCGTTACTGGCAGAAACCAGACGGCACACAGCCTGTAGGAGGAGACAGTGATTGTACGGATATCAGGGATATTTTAGCGGCAAGCGCCTATCTGTTCCATGATCCGTTGTTAAAGTCCGGGGCGTTCGAACGGTTTGATTTTGAGAGCGTTTGGGATTATGGGTATGAGGCGGCATTGGCATATGAGTCGCTTGCGGTAAAGGAGCCTACGGAAACACTGATCTGGCTAAAAGAGAGCGGGAACTGGTACCTGCGCTCAGGCTGGGGCGCCAGGGCGGATTATCTGCATGTCAGAAGCGGTGGCCTTGGAGGCGGACATGGCCACTTCGATAAGCTTCATATAGATCTTGTTGTAAGCGGAGAAGATTGTCTGATAGACCCAGGTCGTTATACCTATGTAGACGGAGCGGAACGTTACCGCTTAAAAAGCGCTGCGGCGCATAATTCCGTAACCGTGGATGGGCAAGAATATACGCACTGCCTGGATCCGTGGGGCGTGGCGGGACTGCCTATGGCAGTAAACGGCGGCTGTAAGAAGAAGGGCGATTATACGTACATCCGGTGTGGGCATACCGGATACATGGAGCGTGGCGTCTTGGTGAACCGTCAAATCGTTGCTATCGGCACAAAGGCTTATATGATATGCGATGAATTCTGCAGTGCCGGCGACCATGCCTACAGCCAGCATTTTCATATGGCGCCTGAATGTAGCGTATCCGTAGAAGCGGGGGAGAACGATAGGGCATCTTCGGTCTTGATAGAAGGAAAGGCTTTTTATGCGAAAATGACTCCGCTTTCAGAGGATGTGTCGGTGAAGACAGAAATGTTTCCTATTTCGCGCCATTACAATCAACTAGAGCAGGCACAGGCAGTGGAAGTTTGTAGGATACCTGCAAAGAGGGAGCTCAATAGAGAGCCGATAGAAACGGCTTCTATGAATAATGAGCCTATGAATAATGAGTCTATGAATGCTGGGTCTATAAGTAGTGTGCCTATGGAATCAAATGCTATGAAAAGTGCCTCTGCAAAAACAGAGTCTATTATAACTGTCATTTTCTGCGCAGAGAAAGATGGCAGCATAGAAATGCACAACAATAAAAGCGGTATGGAAGAATGTAAGGCAGCTTTGGTGCCGGTTATCTCCCAGACGCAGGGACGTACTCTGACCAGGCAGGAGGCGGAAGGTGTCCTTCTTTCCTGTCAGGGGAAATACTATCTGGTCGTGGTTGCGCATGTCGAGGCAGGCGCAGACTGCGAATATATTGGCGCAATGAACCATTACGGCCTTGGCAGGGTGATGGTAACGGAGCTATCGGCGGAAGAATTGGATCAAAACGCCTCGCCCGGGCAAGAGCAGGGATTGACGGTGCTTGGGTGGTAATAGGAGACAGAAAGCGGTGCCTCTGCTGATGATCTTGTCTATTTTGCACAACTAGGTTTTGAAAAATAGGAGTTTCGCAATCACCTAAAAAACATAATAAAGAAAGGAGCACACAATATGCAGACGAAGGAAAGCTTATTATCGTATGATATGATGAATGAAGAACAGGCGAAGGAAGCGCTTAAGCTTGCAGTGTCGCTGGTGGAGGAAAATGTGGATGAGTTCACGGATTATTTTCCGGATTCTAACAGCCAGGCGAATTTTTATCCGAAAACAGAGAATGTAGAGTGGACAACGGGATTCTGGACAGGAGAGATCTGGCTTGCCTATGAGGAGACGAAGTCGGAGAAGCTAAAACATGCGGCGGAGGTCCATGTGGAAAGCTTTTTGAACAGGATACTGAAAAGAATTGATGTGGACCATCATGATATGGGATTTTTGTATTCGCCATCCTGTGTGGCAGCATGGCAGCTTACCGGGAATGAGACTGCGAAGAGGGCAGCAATACTGGCGGCGGATAATCTGATGAGCCGATTTTGTGAGAAAGGACAGTTCTTCCAGGCATGGGGACAGTTAGGCGCACCGGACAATTACCGTCTGATCATCGACTGTCTGCTGAATATGCCACTACTGTTCTGGGCATCGGAAGTGACAGGGGACGATCAGTACGCAGAGCATGCCAAAGCGCATATCAAGACTGCGATGCAGTATATCATCCGCCCGGATTATTCGACCTACCATACCTACTTCTTCGATCCGCAGACTGGCGAGCCGCTTAAAGGCGTGACCCATCAGGGAAACAGGAATGGCTCCGCATGGGCGAGAGGACAGGCGTGGGGGATTTACGGCTCTGCCATGGCATATCGCTACATAAAAGACAAAGCGTATCAGGAGATTTTTGAGAAAGTGACGGAATATTTCCTGCTTCATCTGCCAAAAGATTTGATCCCATATTGGGATTTTGACTTTGACAATGGGAGCGCCGAACCGAGAGATTCCTCTTCTGCGGCGATTGCAGCATGCGGCATGTTAGAGATGGCAAAGCACATGCCGGAGGTAAAGGCGCAATATTATGAGAATATGGCAAAGAGGCTGTTATTAGCGCTTCGTAATACTTGTGCGGTCACTTCGAAAGAACAGTCCAATGGGCTGTTGCTACATGGCACTTATGCAAGGAAGTCCAATGAGAATCCTTGTGCGAACCGTGGCGTTGACGAGTGCAATACGTGGGGGGATTATTATTATCTGGAAGGTCTTGTGAGGATTAACAAGGATTGGAAATCTTATTGGTAAAGGTTATTCTAGAAGGATTCCATCAGTTATAAAGCAAAGATGCGCGGGGAGCAGGATATCCCCCAAGGCCCCCTGCTATGCAGGGGGCAGGCATCTGCCTTATCTATTTGTACTGATGAGCGGTATTTTGCTGGCTCTTCTATTATTCTTAGATCTGCTTCCGGTCAAAAGAGGCTACACTGCTTGCGAGAAAAAAGAAAATCAACACCAAGGTGATAACGATAGGAACGTAAAAATCTGATACATCTGCTTTCGCAGCAAGCAAAGGTACATTCTCTGATGAGAGCAAGTACGGACTATGTTCCGCAAACTTTGGAACAATATTAAATAACATAAGCAGTCCCGTAAAGCCACCTGTCAGAAGAAGCGAACCATAAATATTGCCAAATAGTACGCCGCCAAGCAACATAATTGATATCTGCAATATGCCAAATATCCACATACAGAATGCAGAGAAAGCCATATTCGATAATTCTCCCGGTAATAAATACGTTGTGTAAGCATAGGTTGTCCCAAAACAAATAAGATAACTCACGCTCCAGAGAGAAATGGTTGCTGTGAACTTCGATAATATTACGGTCTTGCGTGCCAATCCTTTTGTGAGCATGTTTATGAGTGTCCCTTTGGAAAGCTCATTTGCTACAATACCGCTAAACACAACGATGAAAAGAATAAGCTGAGTTGACATATTCTTATAAAACTGTATCCAGGAATCAATGGCATGGGGCTCCTTGGCTAGAGCAACCGTCATACCTTCAGGCATAAATGATGTCAGTAGCTTTGGCATAATTTTTGCCGTAATAGGATTTAACATACCGAAAAGCAAAAATACTACGACAACAATAAATAGTTTGTATGTTCTTATGCTTTCAAGAAATTCTTTTTTGGTCATAGCCCAAAACGCTTTCACTTTACCACCTCCATAAACATATTTTCAAGGGTCGGCTCTAAAATCTCAAGTTTTATGGGATAGATTTTTGTTGCATGAACAGCATTATAAACCTGCGCTAAGACACTGTTTATGTCATGCGACCGTAATGTGACGCTGCACTTTGCATACTCTGCGTTTTGAAAAAGCATACGTATGCTATCATCATTTGTATAACGTTTTAAATCATCAAGCGAACGGAATTCGATTTGCAGTGTGTCAAGACGATGGCTCTGTTTTAGCTGGGAAAGCGTGCCGTTTAACACTAAACTGCCTTTATGCAAAACTGCAACATGGTCACAAATACGTTCCACATCAGATAGAATATGCGTGGAAAAAACAACTGTTGTCTTTCCTTTCACAGATAACAATATATCGAGAATTTCCTTTCGCCCGACAGGGTCTAGGGCAGAGGTTGGCTCATCGCAGATTAACAATTCCGGTTCGGATAACAATGCCTGTGCAATGCCTAGACGCTGTTTCATCCCACGGGAAAATCCCTTGATGCGCTTGTTGGCTTTGTCAAGTCCTACCAACGATAAAAGCTCTTCCGACCTTAAGGCGACTGTTCTGCGGTCTAGGCCTGTAATCTCGCCACATAGGGCAAGATATTCCATTGGCTTCATATAACCGTAGAATTCCGGAACATCAGGCAGATATCCGATATGGCGGTTTGTTTTCGCCTGACCATAAGCCACTTGTTCCTGGCATACGAATATTCTGCCGCTTGTAGGTTTTAGCAGCCCTAAAACCATTTTCATTGTTGTCGTTTTCCCGGCGCCGTTTTGTCCCAAAAAACCATAGATCGTATTTTCCGGCACAGAAAAGCTTAAGTTGTTAATGATAGTGTGTTCACCAAAATTTTTAGTCAGATTTTCAATTGTTAGTATGCTCATTCTTCACCTCTGCCAAAAACAAAGTAGATAATAGGTCCGATGATCTGGCAAAACAATACGATCACGATCCATACAGGCTTATTGCCGAACTTATAGTGTGGATGCCTGAAAATGTGTATAAGCGCTGTCAGGGAAAGCAGCAATTCCATTAAGATTACCGGTATCAGAAAAGGTAAATATTCTATTAACATATCCATAGTGTTATCCTCCTAAGACAGTTGTCAGTTTTTCCACAATATGTTGATACTTCAAATTATCAGTTAATGATGCGAACGCCGGATTGCCTGCTATGCCGGTAAGAATGCTCTGTTTGATCGTTTTATCGTCTCGTGGCGCATGGATCCCTAAATTAAGTTCTGAGAGCCATGCATCTATCCTGTTAAAAAATTGATCGCCGTGAAGCGAAAGGGGATAAGATATTCCTACGGCTAAATCGCAATAATCTTGCAGTGCTGATAATGTATTGGCGGTATCATTTTGCGCTGCATAGACCACTGCCAAATTGAGATATACAGCAAGCATTGTCGAAGGATGGAGCTGCTTGGCATGAAAGGCATCAGCCAGGCAGGTGATCCGCTCGATAATAATCTTTACAGCTTGTGGATCTGAAATCTCAAGCTGTAAGAGAGCAGTGAGGTTTTGCATCATGCTTAGGAAATTTTGATATATTTCCACTTGTAATATTTCTTTCGCTTTATCAGGCTTGCCAATCATGGAATACCCTACTGATAAAAGATTATTTTGGTTCATCATGGGAATATCTTCCTCTGCGAGCAATTCAATTATTTTAGCGGGTTCTGACAAAAAGAAATAGCAAACAGCTTCCATGACGTTGCTTTGCTGACAAAGCGTAAAATCATCGCTTTCAGATTTTATCCGGGCAAAGATCTCAATCGCTTCACGGATAATTTCCTTCTGTTGGCTTTCCTCTGCCAACATATAGTGATTCGCTAACAATGCGCCCATATGAAAAAGCAGGGGAAAACACGAAAAATATTTTTTGCTGATTTCCCTGATCTCGCTCATAACCTGTTCAAAAGGATTTTTAGTAAAATCATGCGATAATCGGAGATATAATTTCCGGATATCTTCTTTTATCATCTGCGGCTGATAATTGATAAGCTCGTCAACCGAAATGTTAAAATACGTAGCAAGCTGTGGAAGAAATGTAATATCAGGATAGCTTTGTCCCGTTTCCCATTTTGACACAGATGCTTTGGATACCCCGATATAGGCGGCAAGCTCCTCTTGCGTTATTCCCTTTTCCCTGCGCTTTGAGACAAGTGTTTTTGCTATATTGAGTTCGTTCATATTTTCCTCCATTTCTGCGCTCTTTTGTCTTCTATTATAACCGTATTCTGGGGGAAAACAATGGATTCGCGGTTGATTTTGGTTGACGAAATCAACCGTAGGGAAACAATAAGGGATGTCAGCTGATTGGAGCGGCTATGGATCCGCTCTTCCATAAGTTAAAAATGATGCGGCAGGAGTCGGCGGCTGCCCATATATTGAAATATATAGTTAAATATTGTATGATATATAATAAATATTTGTGAAGAAAAGTGTTTGTGAAAGACAGAAAGATACGAAAGAGAAATAAGAAATACGAAGGAGAAAAGATATGAGATACGATTTCGATAAAATGGACGCGGATTCTTTTGAATTAATGGTGAGGAGCCTTAATGAGAAGATATTCGGGATAAAATGCGAGCAGTACGGCTTGGGACCTGACGGACAGAGGGAATTTACATTTGAAGGAGAAGTCACGGATTCGTCGGGGACAGTTTTTAGCGGAAGGACAATGGGCCAGGTGAAATATAAATATCCGGTAACAAAGGATAAAGATTATGACTGGCTGGTAAAAGAAATCAGGGGAGAACTAAAGCGCTTCCGGGAAAAAGACAGGGCATATATTCCCGATAATTATCTATTTTATACGAATGTCGTCTTGACGCCGGAGAAAGATAAAGGGGTTAAAGACAGGATCAATCAGTTTATCAAAGAGAATAATGATGTCATCCCGCATTTTTATATCAAAGGATATGATGAGATATGCGCATTGTTAGACAATAACAGGGATGTGGCGACTTGTTATGCTTGCCATATATTGCCTGGGGATGTATTGGCACAGTTTTTGAAAGAGAATAGAGTAGACTATTCGGAAATCATCCAGAAATATCTTGCCCGCGAGCTGGAAGAAGATATGTATACACGGATGGAACAGTCCGGTTCCGTGACAGAGAAGAAGATATCTATTGAGAAAGTCTGCGTTGACATTGACGTCAAAGACAGGGAGAAAGACGCTGTCTTCAAACTAGCGGAAAAGGTATTATCATTAGGGAACAAAGTATTAGGGTACCGTAAAGAAAATAGCCAAGAGGTGAATGGTATTTATGAATTGGATAGAGATGAGAATTTTGTGCTGCTTGGAGGCCCAGGGAGGGGCAAGACGACAATATGCCAGTTCATCGCACAGATTTACCGGGCAAATTATCTGCAAACCGTGAAATACCGGAATGCATATTCCGCGTCGTTCATGCAGGAAATAGAGGAGAGCTACTCTTATCAGATCAATTGCCGCAGGATTCCGTTTAAGATTACCTTAAAGGAATATGCCGCATGGATTAGCAGGCAGGGAGAGGATGCAGATATTTCCATTATCCAATACATGAAAGCCAGGATTAGGAAAATTGAAGGGGAAGATTTATCCATACGCGCCGTGCGGGATATGTTTACTCAGTTAGCCTGGATTTTCTTCTTCGACGGATTAGACGAAGTCCCTGAGACGTCGAACCGCCAGGAAGTTTTGAAACAGATCCGTTCCTTTATTGCTTATGATTTGCGAGAAGCAAAGTGCGACTGTATGATTATTGGGACGACAAGGATGCAGGGATACAATAATGATTTTGATGAATCGCACTATAAGCACTTAGAGGTAATGGAATTATCGGAAGAAGACTGTAAGAAATATTTCATTAAGCTGTTCCAGGTAATGGAGGAACAGACAGAGATGCGCGAGAGGTATATTGACATTATGAAAGAGGCCTTGCAGGATGATACGGCATGCAGGCTGATGAAAACACCTTTACAGGTGACGATTATTGCGATTCTGGTAAAAAGCGGGGGCAAGCCACCGCATGAAAGGTATTCTTTATTCCTTCAGTATTATGAGACAACAGTAAAGCGGGAGAAAATGAAAGGGATCATACCCACGCTCAATGACAATACCGATTGGCTGGAAGCAATCCATCTGCTTGTAGCTGACAGATTGCAGAGAGAGTCTGAAAAAGACAGTAATCCTTCCGCTGAGATAAGCAGAGCGGATTTGATTGCCATCATCCATCAATATATCGAGAGTAATAAGGATGAATTCTACGAGTCAGCACAAACGTTGGAAAACAAAGAAGCGGATTTTCTGAAAATCATTACCGAAAGGATTTGCTTTATCGGTGAAAACAGGGATGATTTTTACAGTTTCTCTATCCGTACGATGCAGGAATTTTTCGCTGGCACCAGCCTTGTTAAGAACGTAAAAGATGAGGAAGCAATGCAAAAGATCAGGAGGGTTGCGCATCTTTCCTATTGGCGCAATGCTTTGCTTTTTGCCTTTGGCTATATAGAAATTGAGAAAAAGCACTTGGAAGAAGATATCGGTGCCTTGTGCGAAGTGATGAATGGCAGGGATAATCTAGGGAAATCAGAATATACGTCAGACAATATATGTTTATATGGCTCGTGGTTAGCGATTGATATTTTGGCTGAGGATATCTTCAAAGGGAACCAGCAGAATAAATACATTAAGTGTGCGGCTAAAGCAGTCGCGCTTTCGGATTGCGCCATGTTTACCAACTTTAAATATGTGACAGGCATCCAATGTGATAAATTACGCAAGTATGTGAAAGAAGAATATGAAGGTAAAAAAGAATATAGAGAAGGCGTATTAGCGCTGTATATGAAGCTAAATGAAAATGAAAAAAATGATATGGAAAAAGACGTTGTCTCGCTTTTACAGGGAAGTGATGAGGAAGAGCGTGTCAGGTTTTGTGTAAAGCTGTTGGATAAAGGGGTGCGTTTTAGGGATAGAAGGGTAAAGGAATGGGAATCCGTTTTAGTAGAGAGCATCGGGAAAGGAGAGTGGAAGCAGGATTTACCGCATGATGTTTTAGAGAGGACGCTAAGGGATAAAGAATTGTGTAAAGATATTGGAGTAAAAAGATTTCTGCTCTTACAATGCATAAGGGATGCGCATATTAGTACAAATTTATTACAAAATATTTTCAAAATAAGAAATAAAGATACTATTTATGGATGTTTTCGGATAGGATTAATGCGGGGGAAGCGACGGAAAATAGAAATTACGGAGGACTTTAGCTATTATTTTTATGATGAACAATATATCCAAGATGCCTATAGTGAATTTCAAAAGATAGCAGAGGAGATGAAGCTGACCTATTTGGTTAAATTTTGTGAGTTTGTGGCTAATCCGTCCTATGTTAAATACAAAGAATTATTAAGTGTAATAGGGAGTGATGAAGAGTATGCCGTAAAGACCTATTTTGAAAAGATATATTTTGGATTAGGAGAGTTAACAGAAGAGGAATTCCAACATAATATGGAAGACAGATTGCAGGTTTCAAATTTGATGAAAGAAGAAACAATAGATTTATTAATGACTAAAAATATAGATTGTTGCTTAGGGACTATTGCAATATGTGATAGTATGGTATTTGATGATTTATTGGAAAATGGAAACTATACGATTGATAAAATTGATGAGTTGAGTAATAGGTTTTTAAAGTCATATATATTTGCGGCTGGCACACAAGTGGAAAACACTGATATATATGCAAAGATAAGTAAAAAAACAGCGGATGGGTTGATAAGATTACTGGAAATTGCTAATGATAGAAAAATATTTTTCAATAGACTATTCATTATTATACTGTTCATTGTACAATCTAAATTTATAAGAAAATTATTGGAAAGTGTTCCCGATTTATATTTTATAGATAAAATGAGTGATACCCAGCTTGCGACTGAGATTTTTAGGGTACGCTGCCATTGGCCAACCCCAATCCTGTCAAAACTTATAACCGACATCGTAAGATTTGTAGCAGATTTAGGAAAGGAGAACCATTATTTACATTTACTGCTCTGGATATTTGCCAGAAAAGAAGAAATTGTTATCGATATAACACCTGACGAGAGGGAAATCTTAGAGAATATCACATATCAAAACGCCTACAACCAATGTGCCGTATATTTGTTAAAGCTATGCAGTGACCAAGATGCAAATCAAGAAGAACTGCTATCGGCCCTGATGCATCTGAATGTCGATAAGAATATTTTATATTCCGTGATGTCGAATTTACTATGCAAATGTGATATTCCCCATAAAGATCAAGTATGGGTGCAGACCTATTTCTATCTGGCGGAAGAAGAATTTGAAGGGTGCAAAGAAATTCGGCGCAAGATGATTGATGATATGTTGGATAAGAAAGGAAATTGTCAATAAATTGTATAATGACACCCCTGGGATACCGCTACAATAACCGCATTTTGTAAAGGGATATAGCCGTTTTTTTGCAGTTTCGGATACAGGGATCAATTTTCCCAAAATGTATTGACAAACCTTATAAAAGCTGATAAAGTTACTCATTGGATGTTTCATTTAAACTTAATGTAAAAAGGGAGGATTTAAGTGATGAAGAAAATGAAAAAACTATCTGTTATGCTTGTCTGCATCATGTTAGTCGGCTTATTAAGCGGATGTGGAAACTCTTTTGATGCGGCTGGGTATATCAGCGCGATTTTGGACAATTCTTACAAGAATGATTCTAGTAAGTTTGTATCCATGAAAATCGGCACGGCTGAGGAAGCATCGGAAACATATGAAACAAGCTTAAAAGGCGAAGTAGATACGTTGATTTACCTTTCAAGCGCAGGAGAGGCTTCTGATGAGCAATATGAGAAGCTCAAAGGCATTATGACAGATATTTACGGACAGACCAAATATACTGTTGACGGTGCGGAGAAACAGGATGACGGTTCTTATATCGTTACCATTACTTATGAGCAGATCAATGTTTTCGGGCCTGCAATGCAATCTTATATTACTGAGTTAGATAATCTTAACAACGAGTATATGAGCACAGGCGAATATCCTTCAGAAGAAGAGTTGACGACAATCTTGTTCGATACATATATCGGATGCTTTGAGCAGGCATTGGCTAACGTAACATTTGATGAGCCTGCAACAGCAACGATCAAAGTAGAGTTAAAAGATAAATTATGGCAGCCAAATGAAAATGATGTTTTAGCTTTCGAAACAAGCCTTTTTGATATTGATGCATTACAGGAAGCATTGCAGTAAAATTAATTCTATGACAGTTAGGTAAGTGAATCTGACATAGGCATAATAGAATCCCCATCGGATACTGGTGGGGATTTTTTGTTTTTAAAAGGCATTTTTTATGTTATCATGATCAGAGGAAAAAGAGGAACAGGTAAAGCAGGGATTCTTATGGGGAAAGGATTGCTTTTATGAATAAACGGATATTAATGATAGAAGATGATAATGACCTTGCCGCAATCGCTAAAGATCTGTTGGAAAGCTATGGATACGAGGTGCGGGCTGTAGCAACCTGTGAGCAGGCGTTCGCAGCTTTGGTAAAGGAACAGTTTGCGCTGTTGCTAATGGATATTAATTTGCCCGACGGCAATGGGTTTGATGTGTGTGAGGAGCTTCGGCATATGTCCAAGGTGCCTGTTATTTTTGCCAGCGCGAGGACAAGCGAAGACGATAAGATCAAAGGTTTGGATATGGGGGGCGATGATTATCTTGCAAAACCGTATTCCTTGCGTGAACTGCTAGCGAGGATCAACGCTCTCATGCGCAGGGCATATGGTGGGGCGGACGATGCGCCTGTATATGAATTTGAGGGGATAAGGGTGGATACCGGGCTGCGGACAGTAGTGCGAGATGGCGTGCCGGTCAGGCTGGCGCTGCGGGAATTTGATTTACTGGCATATTTATGCGCCCATGTGAACCAGGTTATTTCTAAGGAAGAGCTTCTTCATGAAGTATGGGGCGCTTTTTCTGAAGCTGAGATCGCGACGGTGGCAGTACACATCAGATGGCTGCGGGAGAAATTGGAAGCTGACCCGGCGAATCCGCAGTTCATTAGAACAGTATGGGGAATCGGGTATCAATTAGAGGCAAAGATATGAAAAAACAATTTATAAAGACATCGTTTCTATTGCTATGCGTCCTGCTTGTATCGGTGGCAGGTGGCATGTTCATGATCGGGAAAAGGATGGAAGCAGGCATGGGCGCAGAAAATGGCATTGTGCTTCTAAATGAGATCGAGCAGCTTACAACGGGTGAGGGCGGGGAGAATCCGGCGAAAGACAAGATAAGAGGACTGGAAGAAGTGCTGCGGCAGGAGACAAGGCAGAGCCGGGTCTCCGCTTTTTGGCAAAGTGGCGCTTTACTTCTTATTGTTTCCGTATTGTGCCTTGCCTTTGCCCTCTTTTTTCTTTATAGGAAAATCGTAGTGCCTTTTCACAAGATGGAAAAATACGCGGAACAGATCGCCAAGGGCGACATGGAGATCGGGTTAGCTTATGAGAGGACGAATTTCTTCGGTGCGTTTACCTGGGCGTTTGACCATATGCGGAAGGAAATTGCCATAGCAAGGAGAAATGAGGCGGAAGCGGTCAGTGAGAACAAGACGATTATCGCAACGCTTTCCCATGATATTAAAACGCCGTTAGCGTCTATCCGCGCATATGCGGAAGGGTTAGAGGCGAACTTGGGGGCGGAGTTTGAGATACGGGAGCGGTATTTACAGGTCATAATGAGAAAGTGTGACGAGGTATCACGGCTTGTAAATGATCTGACCCTGCATTCGCTTTCTGAGCTGGAACGGCTGGAAATAAGAACACATCATGTCAATGTGCGGGAGGCGCTCACGGAAACATTGCGGGATTTGGAATATACAAATATATCGCTGCGGGAACCGCTCCCGGATGTTTTTGTATTGATTGATGAGAAAAGAATGGCGCAAGTTATTCTGAATCTTCTGGAGAATGCGAGGAAATATGCCCCGGGAAGCAAGATAGAAATCTGGGCGTTAGCGGGGGAGGAACGCTGTGAAATCCATATACGCGATTATGGCAGAGGGATTTTGCCGGAGGACATGCCTTTTGTCACCCAGAAATTTTATAGGGGGAAAAATGTAAAAGAGCAGCAAGGATCAGGCCTTGGCCTTTATATTGTCTCTTATATCATGGAGAGGATGAATGGCGGTATGGCGCTTATCAATCATAGCAATGGGTTAGAGGCCATGCTATGGCTTCCGGTGGCACAAGATTGAAATGAGTTCTTAAAGACTTCTTAATAATTCTTCTGATATGATATCTCTATACAGATCCGGGAGCTAGACGCATCTTTTCAGAATGGAGAAGGCATTTGCTCCCTTCTAATCTTATAAACCAATCAGAAAAGGACAAAGAATATGATGAAAACAAAAGCAGTGATTATGAAAGCGACAGGTCTATGCAAAAGTTTCGCGAATAACGGCGGACAGAACCATGTGCTGGATATGGTCAATCTCGAAATCTATGACGGCGACTTCACTGTCATCATGGGTTCATCCGGTGCGGGAAAGTCTACGCTGCTCTATGTGTTAAGTGGCATGGATAACCCTACGCAGGGAGAGGTATGTTATCGTGACAGAACTGTGAGCCATTTGCAGGAGAGAGAAATGGCAATGTTACGTGCCAAAGAATTTGGCTTCGTCTTCCAACAGGCGCATCTTGTCAGCAACCTGACGCTTTTCGAAAATGTAGCGGTGGCAGGTTATCTGGATAAATATAAGAGCGAGAAAATGGTACGGGAAAGGGCGAAAGAGCTTCTTGCCCGTATGAACGTGGAGAAGGCGTCAGGGCGGCTCCCGTCCCAGGTCTCAGGCGGAGAGGCGCAGCGCGCTGCGATTGCGCGGGCAATGATGAATGAGCCGGGGATGATTTTTGCCGATGAGCCTACGGGCGCCTTGAATAAGCGTAACACACAAGAGGTACTGAATCTTTTGACTTCGTTGAACGAAAGCGGACAGAATATCCTGATGGTGACGCATGATATGAAAGCGGCGGTCCGCGCGACAAGGCTCTTGTATCTGGAAGATGGGAGGATCATTGGGGAAATGTCGATGCCGCCATATAGTAGTGAGGATGCGAAGAGCAGGGAAAGACAAGTGGATGCATGGCTCTCTTCCATGGAATGGTAAGCCGATAGCGTCTTGGATCCAAAGTTCACAAGCTGAGAGAAAGGCATGGTTATTAGAATGAAAAACAGTATCTTATTAAGAGCGAATATGAAGAGCCAGAAGAGCAGTTTTATCGGGATTTTGGCGCTTATGTTTATCATCACGATATCGTTGCTTGCGGTCTTGTCCATATGGATCAATGCGAACGATTATGAAAATGAGCAAATTGACAGGCTTGGCTACGGGGATATCACATATTGGATAGAAACCGTAGACATAGAGCCTTTGCTTTCGGAGGTCAATGCGGTTGCAGAAGTAGAAAGGGCATGGGCGCAAGATGTCGTCATCTTTGAAGAGTATGATGTGTATGGGAAAGAAGAAAAAGAACCTTCGATCATCGGTTCTTTGCATATGATGACATGGACGATGGAAAGCGGTTATTCTATTTATAATGATTCCCTGACTGAAATCAGTGGAGAGCCGCCAAAACTTGCCAGTGGTGAAATTTATGTGTCACCGTCTTTTTCCTCACTGTATCGTGCTGATATTGGTGATCAGGTAGGAATCCGGGTTTCAGAAGACGGAGAGATGCTTTTTTTTACCATCAAAGGGTATTTTGAAGATCCGATAGCAGGGAGCGCGCTCATGGGAATGAAACGGGC
The DNA here is from genome assembly GCA_910578845.1 of uncultured Lachnospiraceae bacterium. GTDB lineage: Bacteria > Bacillota > Clostridia > Lachnospirales > Lachnospiraceae > UBA3282. The sequence continues at coordinate 1,940 of CAJTSL010000045.1, read as the reverse complement.
GCTCCTTACGGAAAGTGACATGCGTAAGATTCAGGGATTGGTGGAAGAAGCAGGAGAAAAGGCAAGGGCGAGAAATGGCAGCGTCGTCCATATCTACCAGAGAGAGGACAGTGAGCTGGCGCTTGCCGGATTACAGAAGCGGTTGGGGGAGGAGACGCACCTTTTAGAGGTTTCCGGGTTTTCTTATCCGAAAGCTACGATAATCGGATTTATGTTGATCCTACAGAATATTTTTGCAGGCTTCTTGTTAGTGTTCATGTTGGTCCTAATGGTGGTGGCGATGATCATCATTGGACATAGCATCAGCAGCAGTATTGAGCAGGATTATGTGGATATGGGGATTTTGAAGGCGTTAGGGTACACCAGGAAGGATTTGCGTATTGTACAGATGCTGCAATACCTGGCGGCTATTTTGTGCGGGATCTTGCCCGGGATTCCGGTTTCCGTCCTTGTGGTCAGGTTAGTTGACAGTATGACGGTTACAGTGGTCGGGCTTTTGATACCGGCAGATATCCCGGTAGGCGTCAGCCTGTTAGCCTTAGGGATGATTGTACTGGTAATTATGGGATTTGTTTATGTGAAAACGGCAAAGATCGGCAAGATTACGCCAATCCGGGCAATCCGCGGCGGGGCAGAGGACGTCTATTTTGCGAGCAGGCTCACGGCTCCGGTACGGAAATGCGGCTTGAGCTTCTGGCTTGCTTATAGGCAGCTAGTCTCAGGGAAAAGACAATATCGAAGCGCCAGTCTCGTTGCCGCGCTCTTAGTTTTCTTCCTATCGCTGACGGTAAGGATGGAAGCATGGCTGGGGCCGGATGGCAGCGGGTTAATGGAGTCTTTTGCTGCGGCTCGTTTCGACTATGGGATCCGCTACGAGGAGGAGGGGATCCGGGAAGCGATAGAAGAAATGCTGGCATCCCAAGCGCCGATTGCCGATACCTATCAGTTTAAGATGAGCAGGGGATTTCTCAACCAGACGGAGTTTTTGATGAATATTATCTCTGAGCCTGCCTATTATAATATATTGGAAGGAAGGACTTGCCTCTATGCCAATGAACTGGTTATGACACAAACAGTGGCGGATGAGCTTGGCGTTGCTGTTGGGGACATGGTAAGCCTTGGCTGTAATGGAAAGGAACAGGAATTCATCATTAGTGGCATTTACCAGTGTGCGAATGATATGGGCTCCAATTTCGGTGTCACGAAGGAAGGTTATGAAAGCTTTGGCATGGAGGAAGAGGCAAAGATGCCCTATTATATCTTTTATGTGTTAGAGGATGCTACCGATATGAGCGAGACGCTGACAATGATAAAGGAAGCTTATGATGGCAAGGTCACGGTGGACGACAATACTTGGTCAGGCGTAGATGCGATCCTGCTTGCGACGTCGGCGCTTATGTCTTTGCTGCTTATCATTACGATTGTCTTTATCCTGGTCACGGTATCTTTGACAGGAAGCAAGATCTTGTATAAGGAACAGCATGATATGGGGATTTATAAATCGCTGGGGTTTTTGTCTTCGAAACTGCGGATTGCTTTTGCGATACGCTTTGGCATAACGGCGGTGGCGGGCTCCGTGCTTGGCATGGTGCTGAGTGTGTACCTGACGGACCCGCTTGCGGGCTTAGTGCTGAAAGTCTGTGGCGTCAGCCATTTTACATCCAGGCTTGGCCCTCTTGACATGCTTATGCCGGCTTTGGCAGTCTGCGCGCTTTTCTTTGGATTTGCTTATTTGTCGTCAGGGAAAGTGAAAAAAGTAGAACCGGGGATATTGATTGTAGAATAAGGGATAAAAAATTATAGTTGACCGACGGTCGAATTGGTGTTACTCTAGATATAATAGAAATTCGACCGTTGGTCAATTTCTGTCGAAAAATAGGAGGAAACTAGGTTGAAAAATCAAAGATTTTTCAACCGCGAATTTGTGCCGACGCTGATAG
>CAJTSL010000044.1:6691-32570 GCA_910578845.1 uncultured Lachnospiraceae bacterium | reverse complement strand
GGGCATTGGATGGTAGAAAGTTACCATTGGCATTTGGATGTGACGTTCCGGGAAGATGGGAACCATACGATAGAGAGACAGGCAGCATATAACTTAAATATCATGAGGAAACTGTCGCTGAATATATTAAAATTGATAGAGGTAGGCAGCAAGTCTTTAAGTCTAAAAAAGAAGCGGTATGCAATCGGTACGAATCCAGAAAAACATCTGGAACAGATTATAAATTTATAAAAATTTATTAGTTGTATGGGTTTGGTTGTGAAACACATTCATGCGTTTGTCGTGTTTAGCAGGTTTATGCAAATTGACATAATGTTGTAAGTGGGGTATGATTAATGCAGAAAAAAGAAATGAGATAAATGGCGAGGTAGGTTGAAAAATCAAAGATTTTTAACCGCGAATTTGTGCCGACGCTGATAGCGTCTTGGCCCCAAAGTTCGCAAGTTGAGCAAGAATGGGGGATTAATATGAAAAAAATAAGCATAATGATTCCTTGCTATAATGAGGTAGAAAATGTCGAGCCAATGAGTTTTGCAGTAGTGAATGTATTGGAAGAAACTCTGAGCAGGTATGATTATGAGATTGTTTTTATTGACAATTGTTCGACTGATGGCACAAGAGATAAACTAGAGCAAATATGTGCGAATAACAAAAAAATAAAAGCAATCTTTAACGTGACTAATTTCGGGCAGTTTAATTCCCCGTTTTATGGCCTTTGCCAGACGACCGGAGATTGTACGATAGCAATGTGCTGTGACTTCCAGGATCCGGTTGAGCTGATTCCCCGTTTCGTAGAGGAATGGGAAAAAGGCCACCGGATTGTAAGCGGAATTAAAACTTCAAGTAAAGAGTCTGGGATTATTTATTTTCTCAGGACAGTTTATTATAAGATGATTAAAAATATGTCATCGGTGCAAATGATCGAACATTTTACCGGGTTCGGTTTGTATGATAAGACATTTATTGCTCTTTTGAAGGAACTAGATGATCCGCTTCCCTTTATAAGAGGGATTGTGGCTGAATACGGAGCCGGATTTAATGTAAAAGAAATTGCGTATGAGCAATCGAAGAGGCGAGCGGGAAAGACACATAATAACTTTTATAGCTTATATGATGCCGCTATGTTGAGTTTTACATCTTATACTAAAGTGGGATTGAGACTGGCAACGTTTTTGGGGTTTGTATGTTCAGCAGTTAGCATATTAATCGCAATTGTATATACGGTTTTGAAATTGATTAACTGGAATGGGTTTTCGATGGGCATTGCTCCTCTTACAATTGGCGTGTTCATTATCGGCGGTATACAGTTGTTCTTTATCGGGTTAATCGGAGAATATATTTTGAATATTAATACAAGAATCATCCATAGGCCGATTGTAGTGGAGGAGAAAAGGATCAATTTTGATGATGAATGAAAATACGGAATTAATCAGTGTTATCATCCCGGTCTATAATGTGGAAAAATATTTGGATCAGTGTGTCAAAAGTGTTTTGGATCAGTCTTATCGTAATCTGGAAATTATCTTAGTTGATGATGGTTCTATCGATAAAAGCGGAGAAATATGCGATCATTACGCGGAAAGCTATAAAAATGTCAAAGTAATGCACAATAATAATCAGGGACCGGCAGCTTCCAGAAGATGTGGCGTTGAAAATGCTAAGGGAAGTCTGGTCATGTTTGTAGATGCAGATGATTGGATAGAAAAGAATATACTGGATGTTTTGAGTAAGGAAATGAAAAATTCAAGCGCTGACGTGGTTCTTTGTAATTTTGCGGATATCTATAATAATGGCAAGATTATGAAATATGAACCATTCCAGGAAAAGGCTATTGAATGTAATTCCTTTGCTCAAAGTGTGCATGAAATACATGGGACAAGATCTATTAGTACAGGGCCTTGGGCAAAACTGTATAAAAAAATGTTATTTAAAAATGTAGATTTTAGAGAGCATGTAACAATAGGTGAAGATTACACGATGTTGTTACAAGTTTTGAAGAATGCTTCTAAAGTCCGTATGATAAAAGATGTTCTTTATAATAGAAGATTACATGGCGGGAATATTTCGCGTTCTGGTTATACAATGAGGCATAGATTAGCATTGGATAACTATTTTATGGTGCGGGAGGGACTGATTGCCTCTTTTCCAGAATACCAGACAGAGATTTTGGGATATCATATTGAATATGAAATGGCAGTCATAACAGCTATGTGCCGTAATAGGGTTTTTGATTCTGAAGTTATCAAAAAATTGAAAGACGATTTAAAAAGGCATATGGGAACAGTAGTATGGAAATGTAAAATACCAATATATATGAAGGTCTGTGCGATTATGATAGCATATAGCCCATCGCTGTTTATAGCAATATTTACCGTCATCCATTTATTGACTGGAAGATAGAAAGGGATTCATGACATGAAAATTACCGTGGTAACTGTATGCCTGAACGTTGAAGAAACGATAGAAGCAACGATACAGTCCGTATTAGCGCAGACATATCAGGATATAGAGTATCTGATCATTGATGGAATGTCAAACGACGGCACAATAAATATTATTAATAAATATGTGAATGACAAAAGGATCAGATTCTTTTCCGAAAAAGATAACGGGATTTATAATGCAATGAATAAAGCATTAGGCATTTGTACCGGTAAATACATTATATACATGAATTCCGGAGATGTATTCTATGACGATAAAGTCTTAGAAGATATGGTGCCTAACTTCCAATACGACCTGGTATACGGCAATGCATTGATAAAAACACGATTGGGTGATAAACTGGAAACGTATCAAGGGAAGTGGAAAATGATATATTGGTTATTTATCGGAAGAATGATGAGCCATCAGTCCCTATTTGTTAAAACCGATATCATGCATTTATATCAGTTTAATGAATGTTTTCAGATTAGAGCAGACTATGATTTCATTATACGTGCATTAAAGGATAAACGTAGTCTGAAATATATTGATAGAAATGTCTGTATAGTTGAAGGAATAGATGGAATTAGCGCACAAGTCAAAAATTTTGATCTCATGAGAAACGAAAGTGATATTAGTTTAAAAGAAAATTTTGCATTTATTTATTATTTATTGAAAATGCCCAAAGAGTTGATACGATTTTTTAAAAGGATTATGGAGAAAAAGAAATGATGTATAATTTTTGTACGCTATTTGATAGCGGATATCTTGATAGAGGATTAGTGGCTTATTATTCATTAAAAGAGCATTGTACGAACTTCCATATATATATGGTTGCATTTGATGAGATTGCTTTTAAATGTTTAAACAAATTACAACTAAAGTATTGTACGGTTTTACTGATAGATGATATAGAAAATAATGAATTACGGAGAATAAAAAAGGAGCGTAGCCACACAGAGTATTGCTGGACATGCGCATCATATATAACGTTTTATGTTATGGAAAATATGCAGGTTGACCATTGCACTTATATTGATGCAGATTTGATGTTTTATGCGAACCCTGAAAAGCTAGTTGATGAATTGCTCGTTAGCGGAGGATCAGTACAGATTGTTGGGCATAATTTCCCTGATACGAAAAAATACCGGAAGATGTCACAAAAACTGGGAAAATATTGTGTGCAATTCAATACGTTTATGAACGATGAAAAAGGGAAAAAGGTTCTTCGAGAGTGGATGCTTAGTTGCATTCAACAATGTAGTGAGAAAAATGATGGGAAGTCATTTGGGGATCAAAAGTACTTAGATAATTGGGAGAGAGACTATGAGGGCGTTCATGTGCTGGAGAATCGAGGCGGAGGAGTCGCGCCCTGGAACATTGGGAAATATGTGCTAGCAGAAAATGGGAAAGAGCTGTTGATCAGGGACCAAAAATCAGGAGAAGTTTTTCCGATTGTTTTTTATCATTACCATGCTTTTAGGGAATGCGGCAGAAATAAGATTGATATGTCATCTGTTAGACGACATAAAAAGACAGATTTGCATCTTTTGTATATTCTATATGGGTCGTATATATATGAATTGGAAAAGGTCAGAAATCTCTTATCTAACGAATGTGCGTGGAGTCCTGTGATTCCTCATAAGAGAAAAAAGAAAAGGTTAAAAGACATAGTAATAGATCAGATTAATTACGTGTTATTTTCTCTGGAAATAATATGTGGAGGCTGGAGAGATTTTGTAGTTATTGATAATATAAAAAAATTCGCAAGAGGTAAAAATAATGAAGGTATTTCCAAATAGATTGGATAGAGGCTTCTATCAATATCAGGAAGAATTTGAAAATAAAGCTATTGAAGTATTACGTTCCGGGCAATATATTCTTGGAAAAGAAGTGGAAGAATTTGAAAAAGAATTTGCGGATTATACAGGAACAAAATATTGCGTTGGACTGGCAAGCGGCTTAGATGCGTTATGGCTGGCGTTCCGAATCCTGGGAATCGGAAAAGGGGACGAAGTTATTGTGCAAGGCAATACATACATAGCTAGCGTTATGGGGATAACGATTAATGGAGCTACTCCCATATTTGTGGAACCGAATTGCTACTACAATATTGATGTAGATAAAATAGAAGAAAAAATATCGGATAGAACCAAAGCGATTCTGGTCGTTCATTTATATGGCCAGGCGTCACAAATGGGAAAGATAAAGGAACTTGCCCAAAAATATCAGCTTCGGATAGTAGAAGACTGTGCGCAAGCACATGGAGCGATGTTTAAGGGAGAACAAGTTGGTTCATTTGGAGATGTAGGCTGTTTTTCTTTTTACCCTTCGAAAAATTTGGGCGCATTTGGTGATGGCGGAGCTATTGTGACGAATGATAAAGAACTGGATAGATTATTCCGCATCTATAGAAATTACGGTAGTGAACGAAAATACTATAATTGTGTCATTGGCGCTAATTCAAGATTAGATGAATTGCAGGCAGGATTATTAAGAGTTAAATTGAGGCATATACAAGAGATTAATCAGGAAAGAGAACAGATATGTAAAAGATACCTTTCCTGTATTTGTAATGAAAAAATATTGTTGCCCCAAATAGACGATGATGTAACTACTGTCTGGCATCAATTTGTTGTCCGCTGCCAAGAGCGGGATAAACTAATAGATTATTTATCACAAAATGGGATAGGAAGCAGTATCCACTACCCCATACCACCTCATATGTCGGAGGCATACAAGGATCTTGGCATCAAACCTGGTACACTGCCTGTCACGGAGAAATATGCGAATGAAGTGCTTTCATTGCCTTTATATAATGGGATGGGTATAGAACAAGATAAAGTAATAGAGACAATTAACAAATTTTGATATGTAGGGGATAGTTATATAATGAAAAATATTGAAAAAATTAAGATGTTAGAGTTTATGGAACATGGAGACGAAAAAGGAAACTTAATCGTAATTGAAGGGAACCAAGACATACCTTTTGAGGTTAAACGGGTGTTTTATATATATGGCTCAGAAGTAGGGGTTATTCGTGGGAACCATGCCAATTTACGTTCGGAATTTGTTTTAGTAAATGTTGCCGGAAAAAGCAAAGTCAAGATTAAAGATGGGAAAGGCAATGAAATAGTATATTGCTTGAACAGGCCCAGGGTAGGGTTATATATACCCGCGATGGTTTGGAAAGAGATGTATGACTTTTCGGATGATAGTGTCTTGTTAGTTTTGTCGAATGAGCATTTTGATGACGGTGAGTATATCAGGGACTATGAAAGATATCAAGCGATAATAAATCAAGGAGAATAGGCTGAAAGAAAGGCATGGTTATTGATATGGTTTATATAAATTGTGGATGCGGAAATAGATTTTGCACGGAAAAAGAATATAATAGACCAGACGGCTCGGCAATGCTCAGGAGGAGAGATGCAGAAGTATTGGGACGCTGCAAATAAAGACGAGCAATATATAATGGAAGGATGAAACAATAATGAAGTATGCACCTGTTGCTGTGTTTGGATACAGCAGGGATGATAAGTTGGAAAGATGTCTGGAGGCGCTTGAAAAGAACCCGCTTGTAGATAAAACAGATCTGTTTCTGTTTCTAGATGGAGAAAAAGGCGAATTGGACCATGAAAAGGTAGAACGGGTCAGACATCTAGCCTATCAGTATCAAAAGAAATCTAAATTTAACAAGGTAATTATTACAGCGCAGACTAAAAATCTGGGACTTGCAAATTCTATAATAGGAGGCGTTACCAGAGTTATCAACGAATATCAGAAAATAATTGTAGTCGAGGATGACTTGATTGTATCGGAAGATTTTCTTGCTTATATGAATAAAGGGCTTGACTATTATGAGGATATGAAGGAATATGGCTCAGTAAGCGCATACACCTACCCGTTGCCTGAATTAAGAAATTATAATAAAGATATTTATGTGACACATAAAGGGGAATGCCAAGGGTGGGGGACATGGTGTGATCGATGGAATGAGGTAGATTGGTCATTATCAGATTTTGATTCCTATTTACATGATAAAGAGAAAAGAAAAGCTTTTGATGCTATTGAAAAAGGACTTGATCAAATGCTGATTGCGCAACAAGCAGGAAAAGTTGATTCTTGGGCAGTGCGTTGGTGTTACCATTTGTTTGTTCATGAGCTTTTGACAGTATATCCACGTGTGAGCAGGGTATGGAATATAGGATTTGATGGAAGCGGGGTAAATTCCGGCGATTCCGAAATTGATGCGATGCGGCATAATGGAGATATGAAGAATGTGAGGGAATGCGGAGAAAAATCAGCGGTTATCTTCGAAAGAATGCCGGTAAATGAAAAACTAGAACATAAAGCTGCAACTTATTGGAGACTATCCTTTGGTGAAAGAGTAGCCTATAAATTGAAACAACTATTCAAATAATCTATCGGGTGGGGATAGGAAACGATAGAGTTAGGAAGGCGGATAAGATGAATTTGAAATGTAAGAGAACGTTAAAGAAAATTTTGGTTCCATTGTTTGAAAATCTGGCTATTGTGACAAAAAAAGTTAATGCTCTAGTATATAAAGGCTTGTATATTTCAGAATGGTTTGTAGATAATCCGGAGAACTTTGATCATGAAATAGACTTATATTGGTACTGGAATGAAAAATGTCTGCCCTATTGGTTAGAAAGAGGCGTTTATAGTGTTCAGGCATTACAAATGTTTGAAAGATCGATTGCTGTAGAACTATGCTGTGGGGACGGCTTTAATGCAAAGCATTTTTATTCTACTTCGGCAGAAAAGGTATTGGCTTGTGATTTTGACGAAAGTATTATAAAGACGGCTAAGAGAAAGAACTCGGCAGAAAACGTGATATATAAAGTTGCTGACATACGAGACGGAATCAACAGGATTTTCCGGAAGGAAATCCAGGGGGGGGGTAACAAATGTTATATGGGATGCCGCGATAGAGCATTTTACGCCGGCAGAAATTAATAGCATTATGAGTGATATCAAGCAAACGCTGTCCCTGAAAAAAGGAATTCTCAGCGGTTATACAATTATAGAACGTGAAGACGGAAAAAGCCTTGAGCAGCATGAATATGAATTTCAGGATATGCATGATTTACAAAGGTTTTTAACACCATACTTTGATCATGTGTATGTATTCGAGACGATATATAGCAATAGACACAACCTCTATTTCTATGCATCAGATGGAGATATACCATTCGACTCGTGCTGGAGGCATGGTATAAGGAGTTAAATTATATGAAAATAAAACATTACTATTCTTTTGACGAAAGTGAGTCCGGTAATATGTATTTTAAAGAATTAAATGCATCTAACTGGGATCTATTGCGGACAAATGAGAAAGCAGGGCCGTTTTCGATTGAAAGGGAAATTAATGCTTATGAACAAAATTGCGATTCTAGCCAAGCGTTCAAAGATGCTGCAAGAATAATATGCAGGTTGTTAAAGCAGTATAATATCAAGAATCGGTTAGTATCATTGGGATGTGGAAAAGGGATAGTAGAATGGCATATTAAGAGATTTATGCCAGAATTATATATTAAATGTACTGATTATACAAGTGAAGGCTTAAAACTATTAGAAAAGGTATTCATATCATGTAATGAATTTGATGTTTTTGATATGATGGCGGACAAAGACTATGAAAGCCTGAGACAGGATGATACTGTGCTGATGTTTAGAGTATCAACAGAATTTTCTTTAAATCAATGGAAAGAAATTTTTGATAAAATATATCGGGGGGGGGTAAAATATATTGTTTTTGTACCTGCTGATATTTTGACATTGCCGATTTTAATAAATGAGAAAAGGGCGTTTTTCAGTAATTGGCTAAGACATAGAAAAAATACTTTTTCGGGGTGGTTGTATTCTAGAAAAGAGTATACTAAGATTTTTATGGGAACTGGCAAGAAGCCTCGTTATAAAATTATGCATAGTGAAAAGTTAGGGCATACAGAAGTTATGTTATTGCAAAGAGCAGAGTAGTGCTTATTTAAGTGAGTAATATATTGCCAAAATATAAGAGAAAGAGTATGATACAATAGTAGTGTTTCGGCTGCAATTGGTTATTATTGGCAAAATAGTGAGGAGAAATATTTATGCAAAAGGAAAGTTGTTATAAGATATGTATTTTTTATCATGTCCCGGAAAGAGAACTTGATAGCTGCCTGATGATAGCTGACGAGATTAGGAAATTAAGACCTAATGTCAAGATCTCTATTCAGGAGTTCTCTAAAGGAATTATATTCTCACTAATACATAAGCCGGATATCATACTAACGATACCCCCTAGAGATAAATATGCATCAACACAATTAACAATTGTGAAGAGGGTAACTGGCTGTGCTGTTTTATCGTTATTAACAGAAGGATATTATCAAGAACTTTCAGAAGAAAAAGTTCAGATTAATGTAGGAACGCAGGAATATTCCCCCTATTTAGTTGATAAATATTTGTTTTGGGGTGAAAAAACAAGAGAATGTTTTGTTAAAATCTTAAAAGCCAATAATAAGATTTCTGATGAATCTAGATCTCAGACAGTTGGCTATGTATATTATGATAAAGATAATGTTGAAAGTTTTTTTAAAGGGAAAAAGCTACCCGTCGGACTGCAAAAATGGAAGGATAATTATAATAAAAGAATACTTGTTCTGACAGGATTCCCGCGTGCTGAATATACGCATACAGATTTGATAAGTATGTGTGATTATAAATATTATGGTGTAAAAGGCAAAGAAGAGGAATATGCACAAGAAGTAAAAGCATGGGACGCGCTACGCCAGAAACATAGACAGTATAGGGAAAAGTATCTGAATTGTGTTATAGAACTTGCCCAGTGTCATCCTGATATAGGTATATTAGTAAAACTGCATCCGGTAGAGTTGCAAGATTTTCTTGAAGGAAAAAAATATCAATGTTATCAAGAGCTTGAAAAGTATAATAATATTATACTGCTTAGGGAAAGCGTTTTGCTTGGAAGAATCTTGCCATATGTAGATACATTGGTTCATTATGGATCTACGTCAGGATTAGAGGCATATATATATAATATTCCCACAGTTCAGCTTTATGATTCATCCATACCGGAAAAGGCATATGAACCAGGATTTTGCATTTATGATTCTACTGTTAAATTAGATGTTAATGATACCGGAGTATTCGAAGAAGTTGTTTCAGCTAAAATTGTGCCGAGATCTTTAAAGAGTACTGAAAGGATTCTAGAAGAGCAATTCAATTGGACGGAAGACAACAAAGCTGCATATCATCCTACGAAAACTTATGCCAAGATTATTTTAGATTCCTTTGGTAAGGGACAAAAGATTGATGATTATGGATATAGGTTAGCTCTTCAATCGAATGAAGGATCTGATGTTGCTATTTACTTTACGCTAAGGGCGTTTAAAGGGATGGTTTCGGGAAAAAGAAAATTGGCGGCAAAATATTGGGCAGTTATGAAAGAGATGGATATATCGTTCTATGATTGGATAAAAATTGTAGTATGCAAATTAAATAAAAAGTTGAATAAATTCCTGCTTTATAAAAAGAGCTGAGGATACGGAAGGAGTTATTAACATGTTAGATAATAAGACAATTTTAATTACAGGAGGAACGGGTTCATTTGGTAAATGCTTTACAGAATATGTGTTAATGAATTATAAACCAAAAAAAATTATTATTTATTCCCGTGATGAATATAAACAGTTTGTAATGCAGAATGAATTTATGGAATTAGATAAAGAAAGAAAGATTCGCTATTTTATCGGAGATGTCCGTGATGAGGCCAGATTAAGACGTGCGATCAAGGATGTGGATTATGTTATTCATGCTGCCGCATTGAAACAAGTGCCTGCATGCGAATACAATCCAGATGAAGCTATTAAAACAAACATTCATGGAGCGCAAAATGTAATCAATGCGTCATTGGATTCCGGATGTGTTAAAAAAGTTGTTGCGCTTTCAACGGATAAGGCTGTTAATCCAGTTAATCTATATGGTGGCACTAAATTGGTCTCAGACAAGCTTTTTATTGCAGCAAATGCATATGCAGGTAAGAAAGATATTAATTTTTCAATTGTTCGATATGGAAATGTAGCTGGAAGCAGAGGTTCTATCATTCCGGTTTTTCAGAATATTATAAAAAATGGTGGGGAGGAACTCCCAATTACAGATTATCGTATGACGCGATTTTGGATTAGCTTACGGCAAGGAGTAGAGCTTGTCATTAAGGCTTTGGAAGAAGCAAGTGGCGGTGAGACCTTTATTAGTAAAATTCCGTCTTTTAAAGTAACGGATTTAGCGGAGGCTATGTGCCCAGGCTGCCAGATGCCTGAAATTGGCATCCGGCCAGGTGAAAAATTACATGAAATTATGATAACGACAGAAGATTCAGCAACTACTTATGAATATGATAAGTATTTTATAGTTTATCCACAAACTGTATGGAATCAAAAACAACGGATCAATGAAACTGGATGTAAGGTGAAAGATGGGTTTGCATATAGTTCAGACAGTAATACAGAGTGGCTTTCAGTGAAGCAGATTAGAGAACGTTTACTGGAAATTGGGATAGGTGAATAGGAACGGATATGAGAAAAATAGCGATTATTACTGCTCGAGGCGGGAGCAAGAGAATCCCACATAAGAATATAAAGGAATTTTGCGGAAAGCCGATTATTTCCTATTCAATACAAGCAGCGCTTAATTCGGAGATTTTCGATACAGTTATGGTGTCTACGAATGATAATAGAATTGCAGAAATAGCAAAAGCGTATGGAGCAGAGGTTCCTTTCTTAAGAAGTGAGGCAACATCAAATGATTATGCCGTAACCAAAGATGTTTTAAGAGAAGTATTGTTTAGATATGAACAAGAGGGAGAAAAATTTGATATTGCATGTTGTATTTATCCAACGGCTCCTTTTTTGGCACCTGATAAATTGAAGTTGGCCGTGAAAATGTTAATGGAAAAAAACGCTGATAGCGTAGTGCCAATCGTTAAATTTGATTTTTCACCGCTAAGAAGCTTTATTATTGAGGAGGCACATTTACGATATAAATGGCCGGAGTATATGCTTTCACGTTCACAGGATATTCCTCCTCTATATCATGATGCAGGTCAGTTTTACTGCTTGCGTACTGATCAGTTTTTAAGCCAGGATAGTCTGATTATGAATAACACTATTCCGTTAGAATTATCAAGGTTAGAAGTGCAGGACATTGATAACCAAGAAGACTGGGAAATTGCTGAGATAAAGTATAAAATATTGAATAATTATTTATAGAGGACAGAAAATAACAGGATAGAGTAGAGACGGACTGGTTAGAGATATGATTTGGGTACGCGCTGATGCCAATAATCAAATTGGTATGGGACATATAATGAGATGTTTATCTATAGCAATTGCATTAGAAAAATGTAATAGAGACGTATGTTTTGTCTTAGCAGACGAGAATATATCAGATTTTTTAGAGAGCAGAAAGCAACAATATAGAATTTTGCATTCTAAATATAATGAATTGGATAGTGAATTGAATATATTGCAAGCATTGCTTTCGGAAGAAAAGCCAGAGATTCTTATAATTGACAGTTATTATGTTACTACGAGTTATTTAGAGAAGTTACGGGAATATACGAAGACGGTTTATATTGATGATAAATATCTGTTCCCTTATCCGGTGGATCTGTTGATTAATTATAATATATATGGTGATATGTTACCATATGGAGAACATGCGGAAGAAACGGATTTAAAGCTTCTGCTTGGCGTATCATATGCGCCCTTAAGAGAGCAGTTTGAAGATGTGACATATACAGTGAATAATCAAGTGCAGAATGTACTGATTACGACGGGTGGCAGTAATCACCATAATATTACGGGGAAAATATTGAAAGAGCTTTTACTACAGGAGGAGATGAGAAATTGTCATTATCACATTGTAAGTGGGGTGTTTGATGAATATTTGTCAATGCTACAGCAGCTAGCGGAAATAAATCCCAATGTCCATATTCATCAGAATGTTGATAATATGGCAGAGCTAATGCAAAAATGTGATATTGCAATTACTGCTGGTGGTTCTACAATGTATGAGCTATGCGCAGTTGGAGTTCCTATTATTTGCTTTTCATTTGTAGATAATCAAGAACGGATTGTAGAAAGTTTTGTGCAAAGAGGATTGGTCTGTTACGGTGGAAATTATTTGCAGGAGAGAGATAATTTATTTGGCAATGTAGCCCAGAACGTGTTATTCTTAACACGAAATAAAGAAAAGCGAATGTATTACAGCAATAAGGAAAGACAATTGATTGACGGCAAGGGAGCAGAGAGAATAGCCCAAAAGCTATGTGAGATGGAAGAGCGGGTTTGCGAATGAAAGGAAGTGTGCCTAATGCATTTTGACATTAATGAATTGAAAGCAGATAGAAATGTGTATATTATTGCAGAGATGTCAGCTAATCATGCAGGTAGCCTTGAAAGAGCAAAAGAAATAATCTGGGCTGCAAGAGATGCTGGGGCAGATTGCATAAAAATTCAAACGTATACTCCAGATACATTGACAATTGATTGTAATAATAACTATTTTCGAATTGATGATGGGACGTGGGCAGGCGAGAACTTATATCATCTTTATAAAAGGGCATATACTCCTTGGGAGTGGCAAGAGGAGCTGAAACTGGAAGCAGAAAAAGCCGGGATTGATTTCCTGTCTACACCTTTTGATAGAACGGCAGTTGACTTTCTAGAGGGCATAGGCATTGAGTTTTATAAAATAGCTTCGTTTGAGTTAGTTGATATTCCTTTAATTCAATATATTGCTTCTAAAGGAAAGCCTATTATTATGTCTACGGGTATGTCAGATTTATCGGAAATTGATGAGGCGGTGCAGGCTATACGTAGTCAAGGCAACGAACAAATTGCTTTATTGCGCTGTGCCAGTGCCTATCCTGCCATAACTGACGAGATGAATCTAAGGACCATGCAAAACATGGCGGAAACTTTTTCAGTAATAGTTGGCCTTTCTGATCATTCTATGGGTTCGGTAGGCGCTGTAACAGCAGTTGCAATGGGCGCTAAAATTATAGAGAAACATTTTTGTATTGACAGGGCGATAGAGAATCCAGATTCTTCGTTTTCGATGAATCCATCAGAATTCAAGCAGATGGTGATGGATATCAGGCAAGCGGAACGAGCCATTGGCAGAGTGACATATGGCGTTACGACCCAAGAAAAGTCTAATATAGTATTCAGGCGTTCCATTTTCTGTGTGAAGGATATTAAACAGGGAGAAATTTTGACAGAAGAAAATGTTCGTATTATCCGTCCGGGTTATGGGCTAAAACCTAAATTTTATCCTGAGATTTTAGGACAGATGGCATTAAGAGATATTGTCCGTGGGACACCTATCAGTTTTGACATGATTGGGAACAAATAAGGATATTAGAACCTAAAGGAAATTGAGAGAAACGGAGAAGCATCATGAATGGTCATTTGAGATATGCAACAAAAAACGATGTTGATTTATTATTTGAATGGGCAAATGAATCATTAGTTCGGAAGAATTCTTTTTCAACAGAACAAATTTCATATGATGAACATAGAAAATGGTTTGAAATGTCATTGACCAGAGCGGATAGATTGCAATATATTTATTTGTATGATAATCAAGAAATAGGACAAATCCGTTTGGATGTTCATGGTGAAACAGCAGAAATATCATATAGTATATGTGCATCGAAACGGGGCATGGGTCACGGCAAAAATCTTTTGAGATTACTATGTAAACAGGTTCAAATAGATTTTCCAAGCGTAAAAAAACTGGTGGCTAAAGTCAAACCAGATAATATTGCTTCACGACAAGTATTCTTGGATGTAGGGTATACAGAGCGGTTTTCATTATTTGAACTGGATCTTATAAATGCAGAGGTGCCAAACAGTTTTGATGTGGAAAATTTCCGGGGGGGGGTATTATTCCTAACCAATAATCGTAACGCTTTGGAATTGTATTTCTGGTTGAAGGACAGGTGCACTGTTAATTTATTTAGTGAGAGGTTAGATGCCTCATTGATAAAAGAATTGTCGCCTGATATTATTATATGTTATAACTATAATCACATTATCAGTAGTGAAGTAATAGATTGTATGAAAGGTAACATATTTAATCTGCATATTTCTTATTTGCCATGGAATCGTGGTTCTAGTCCGAATATTTGGAGCTTTATTGAAAATACACCTAAAGGAGTTACAATTCATCAAATAAATTCCGGATTGGATAAAGGAAGGATTCTTGTTCAAAAGGAATGTTATTTTGACATTGAAAATGAGACTTTTACGACTACTTATAATAAATTGAACCAAACAATAGTTGAACTATTCAAAGAAAATTGGGAAGATATCATAGGTGGAAAGTTTGTTTTGAAAGAGCAACAGGGGAAAGGGAGTTATCATTCTGTACGCGATTTGGAAATTTTACGAGCCAAAATACAGTTTGATTGGTCTGATAATATAGCAGAGTTTTTACAAGCATATACGGCAGTGAACAAAAAGAAAAACGAGTAGGCATTTTGTATATGCACATCTACAATGCGCCATCAATCACAAGTGTTTCTGATGGGATAATTACTAAGGAATGGGATGCTCAATACAGACTAATGTTTGGGCCAATCTTGATGAGCTGAATAAGAACCAAAAAATCCATAAGGCCGGGCAAATATCGTATGTATATTGATAGCGCTTTGATTAAGGGAAATCTTACTTATGGAGAAGTTATATTGCCTGAAAAAGCGATAAAGAATTTTTTCTCTACTTAAATATATGTCATCATATATGTCATCCGTCGATGGCCAATAATGAATGTTCTGAACCACCTCTATAAGCAGAAATAATTCATTTTGTCAGTTCAATGGAGCAGAGAAAATATACTTATCGCTTTGTTTTGGTTATGGGACCTATTACATAATTAAGCCACAATCTAGAGTATTTGGAAAAGCATATGATAACTGGGATTAGCCTATCGTGTGTAGGGGATAATGTTATTATTCCTTAAAAAATGTAATACAAAAAATCTGATGATATTGGAATGTCATTAACCGTTTTGGATAAAACAGACGTAGGCATTCATATTGTTTATAATAAATTGTAAATAAAAATAGTTGAATTATCTATAGAAACGTGGGAAAATATAAAAATGGGAAATAAATTTAATCAAGTTAATTATATTTAAAAACATAAAACTGCTATAAAATGAAAGGAAGGAAAAGGATCATGAGTAAAAATGATGAATATGGAAAAAAGGCGCATTTTTTAATCCCTGCAGGTGCGCATACGTATAGTAGGACAGATGAGGTATTTCCAGGGAATGCCCCTAAAGTCATTGAGAGAAGTAAAGGTGTCTATACATGGGACGTAGATGGAAATAAATATATTGATTATGGTATGGCTTGCCGGTCAGTAACAGTTGGTTATGACTATGACAGGATTTCTGATGCAGCAATTAGACAGATACATAATGGGAATACAGCGACAAAAGCATCTAAAATAGAGGTTGAAGCCGCTGAGGCAATGTGTAACTTGTTCCCATGGGTTGATATGGTGAAATTCGCCAAGAATGGTTCCACTGTTACATCTGCGGCAACTAAACTGGCAAGAGCATATACGGGCAAAAAATATATTGCACGTTGTAAAGAACATGATTTCTTCTCATACGATGATTGGTTTATTGGGAGTACAGTGGTAAATGCTGGCATTCCTCAGGAGATACAGGATCTAACATTACAATTTAGTTTTAATAATATTGAATCGGTGAAAGCTTTATTCGAGCAGTATAAAGGTGAAATTGCAGCATTGATCATGGAACCTTGCCATTCTGAAGAACCAAAGGGGAATTTCCTGCAAGAAGTAAAGAAGCTTTGTACAGAATATGGGGTAGTATATATTTTAGATGAGATGATTACTGGGTTTCGGTGGGATTTGCAAGGTGCGTGCAAGTATTATGATGTAGAGCCTGACCTAGTTACATTTGGAAAAGGTATGGCAAATGGTTTTTCTGTTGCGGCGTTAGGCGGTAAACGTGAGATTATGGAAAGAGGAGGATTGATCCCCGGAAAAGAAAGGGTTTTTCTGATCTCTACAACGCATGGTGCAGAAATGAGCAGTTTAGGTGCATTGGTTGAGACAATAAAGGTATATAAAGAGTTAAACGTAACAAATCATATATGGGAAATAGGGAAAAAGATAGTTAATGGCTTAAATGAAATTGCAAAAGAATATTCAATGCAGGATTATTTCTATACAGAAGGAGCAGATTGCTCGCCGAACTTTGTAGTATGTGGCAAGGATAAAAAACCATCCTTTGAATACAGGACAGTGTTCTGTCAAGAGATGATAAAGGAGGGGGTTTTAATGCCCTATTTAGGTATTGCGTATGAGCATACAGATAGGGAAGTTGAAATGACACTGGATGCAGCGAGAAAAGCCATGAAAGTATACAGCGAAGCGCTTAATGGAAATGTGGAGCAGTTTATTAGTGGTAATGTAATTAAGCCTGTGTTTAGAAAATATAATTAAGATTAGAGTATTTGATTACGGAAGTAGTATAATGCGGAATGACTCCAGTTATTGTGGAAGGAATAGATATATAGATGAAAGTTGCTTTATATCAAATGCATATAATTTGGGAAAATAAAGATGCAAACTATGTTCAATTAGAAGAAAAGCTAAAAGTAGTATGTAGTCGGGGTATTGATTTGTTTTTATTACCTGAGATGAGCTTTACAGGTTTTTCCATGAACACAGACGTGACAAAAGAAAAAGATGATAGAACAATTAAAAAAATGCAGGATTTTGCCAGTCGGTATGATGTGGCAATAGGATTTGGATGGGTCAAAGATTGTGGGAATAAGTCAGAAAATCATTATACTGTTGTAAATAAAAATGGTAAGATTATTTCAGATTATGTTAAAATTCATCCTTTTTCTTATGCAGGTGAGAATGAAAGATTTCAAGGCGGCCATTCCATTGATAGCTTTCAATTAAGTAATATAAATTTCTCAAATTTTATTTGTTACGACTTACGTTTCCCAGAAATTTTTCAGATAGCATCTAAAATTGCTAATGTTATCTTAGTGCCAGCTAATTGGCCGGCAAGAAGGAGAGAACATTGGACATGCTTATTGCGGGCAAGGGCGCTTGAAAATCAGGTATATATTATAGCAATTAATTGCGTCGGAGAAATGAACGGGGTGATTTATTCAGGCGATAGTTGTATTATTTCTCCTAACGGAGAGGTTCTATCTGGGCTTTTGGATCAGGAAGGTGTTTTGGAATATGAACTGATGGATGATGTTCAGGAATTCCGAATCGAGTTTCCGGTTAAACAAGATCGAAGAGAAGAGCTGTATGAAGAGTTAAATAATTTATTAGCTGCTTCTTGTGAAAGTATTGAAGGGATGCATAATGGACAATTTGTTAATTATTCAGGCAAGGATAGGGTCGAGTAGGCTGCCTAAAAAAGTTCTAATGAAGTTATGCGAAAAACCAATGCTACAACACATTATTGAGCGGACACTCTGGAGCAAAAGAGTAGATCATGTAATGGTAGCGACTACTATTAAGAACGAAGATGATTTAATAGCGAATCTATGCCAGAAGCTTGGAGTAGATTGCTATCGTGGATCAGAAAACGATGTCTTAGATCGTTTTTACCAGGCGGCAAAACAATTTGATGCAGAGAATATTATTAGAGTAACGGCAGATTGTCCATTTATTGACCCTGAAATCATTGATAAAATTATTAATATTCATATGAAAGGTAATTTTGACTATACATCAAATATATTAGTAGAAACTTACCCGGATGGATTGGATGTAGAGGTTTTCAAGTTTTCTGCATTGAAAGAGGCGTGGGAAAAAGCCTGTTTAGTGTCTGAACGTGAGCATGTAACGCCATATATAAAGTTTAAAGGAAATTTTACAAGATTTTCTGTCGAATTGGAGACATCTTTGGCTGATAAAAGATGGACTGTCGATACGCCTAGAGACTTTGAGGCAATAGAAAAGATATATTGTGCTTTATATAGTGGAGATAAGATTTTCTTAATGAATGATATTCTTGCGTATCTAGAAAAAAATCCTTGGATAGAGGAGATTAATGCAGATATTAAAAGAAATGAAGGTTATATGAAATCAATAGAAAATGATTATACTTTAAGAAAAAACTAGTTTTAGAAGAGTAGGGAACTGAAATGGCAGAATTATGTCTAGGAACTGCACAATTAGGAATGAAGTATGGAATCAATAATAAAGTTGGCAAATTAGATAGAGAGGCAGTGTTTGAAATACTGGATACTGCGATAAAGGGTGGAATTGAACTGATAGATACGGCCAGCGTATATGGAGAAGCGGAAGAACTTCTTGGAGAATATATTTCAAATAATATGGATATAGCTAATGATATTCTTATTATTTCAAAACCTAATGGTTCAATCAAAGGATTAAATACTACAGAAATAGAAAATGCAATAAGGCTTGATTTGGAGCAGTCTCTTTCCCGCTTAAGGCGAGATTTTTTAGATGGTTATCTTGTACATTCCTATCGGGGCGTTGATAGACCGGAAATAATAGAGATTTTGTATAAATTAAAAGAAGAGGGATTGATTAAAAAGATAGGTATGTCAGTTTATGATACGGACGAAGCATCAAAAGCAATTGAGCGTAATATTGATTATTTACAGATGCCTTGCAGCGTATTTGACCAACGAGGATTATCCAGGGGGGGGCTGTTTCGGAAAGCTAAGGAAAAAGGAATTATTGTATTTACAAGGAGCGTTTTCCTGCAAGGGCTTTTAATGATGAAAGAAAATGAAATCCCTGGATATTTGCAGGGTTTAGTCCCGTATATTAAGCAGTTTAATGATGTTTTATCTAAGTATAATGTGAATAAAAAGCATGCCCTTATAAAGTTCATCTTATCAGAACAATTAATTGACTATATGGTATTTGGTGTTGAGACGAAATCGCAATTGAACGAGATATTGGAAGAAAGACATTCGCCTTCTTTACCGGAAGCTCTTCTAGAAGAGTTAAAAGATAAATTTAACAATCTGCCAATTGAATTGATTTTACCAGTTCATTGGCAAAAAAAGTAGTCGCAAAAATTAATGGATGAAATATAAAGAAGGAATTGAAATGCGTATGGAAAAGTGTTCAGATAATTTTATTATAGGAGACAAAGGCTATATTCTTCGTGAATTATGTGAAGATGATATAACAGATGATTATATAAAGTGGATGAATGATTGGGATGTAGTTAAATACACGGAGAGTAAATATATAAAGCATACTATAGAAAACACTAAAGAATTTGTGAGGGACTGTAGGAGACGGGATAATTGTTTATTGTTTGGTATATTTAATAATGAAAGTGGTTTACATGTTGGAAATATCAAATTAGATCATATTCATCCGATATATAATCACGCAGATATTGGCTTAATTATCGGGAGAAAAGAGTTATGGGGAACCGGTATTGCGACTGAAGCGATTTATCTATGCACGAAATATGCATTTGAGAATTTAGGTTTACATAAAGTGTGGGCAGGTTCTTATGAGAACAATTTTGGCAGCCTAAGGGCATTTGAAAAAAATGGTTTTTCATTGGCATATGTAAAAAAGGATGATGCTTTATTTGAAAATGAATATATTAATTGCTGTGTAGTAGAAAAATTTAATGACATAGGACAGAAATAATGAATCTGGTAATCCTAAAATAATTGATATCTTGGGGAAAGGCAAAAATGAATTTTAATAAGAATATATCCATAGCAGAAAAGAATATTAGTACCTGTGGATCTACATTTATTATAGCGGAAGCAGGCGTGAATCATAATGGGAATATGAATATAGCCAAAGAAATGATTGATATTGCTGTGGAAGCCGGTGTTGATGCAGTAAAATTCCAGAGTTTTAAAACAGATAAACTGATTTTAAAGAATATTGAGAAGGCGCCTTATCAAAAAGACACAACAAATAGCGCTGAAACTCAATATGAAATGCTGAAAAAATTGGAGATGAAAAAGGAGCAAACAGGTGAACTAATAGAATATTGTAAAAAGAAAAATATTATATTTTTGTCTACTCCTTTTGAAAAGGAGAGCTTAGATGATTTATGTGAATTAGGTGTGCCGGCATTTAAAATAGCGGCTACTGATTTGACGAATATCCAGTTTTTAAGACAGGTGGCAAAGAAAGGAAAGCCGATCATCCTTTCTGCAGGTATGTGCTATCTAGAAGAAGTAAGGCGTGCTTTAGAAGCTATTTACTCATTTAATAAAGATGTAGTGCTTTTACAATGTACTGCGAATTATCCGATACAGAATTCAGAAGCAAATATTAATGTAATTAAGACTTTTCATGAAGAGTTTGATATATTAGTTGGTTATTCGGATCATTCGCAAGGAGTTGGGGCGTCTCCGTATGCTGTTGCAGTAGGCGCAAAGGTGATTGAGAAACATTTTACATTGGATAAAAATATGGAGGGTCCAGATCATAGGGCATCTGTTACGCCAGAAGAATTAAAGCAATTAGTTATTGATGTAAGAAGAGTTGAAGAATATTTAGGCGATGGGATAAAGATGCCATCAATTTCTGAACAAATGACTAGAAAATCTTTACAAAAGTGTTTGGTAGCCAGTAGTGATATTCTAGTAGGCGAGAGGTTTAGTGCAGATAATATTGTTGCAAAGAGGACTGATGGAGCAGGAATTCCTGCCGTATATTATGATGATATCATTAATAAAGTCGCAAAGCGGGAGTATCATTCAGATCAAATTATTCAACTTGATTAAGGAGGAAGACTGGTGAGAGCAGTTATATTTGGGGCAACATTGTCTTCAAAAAAAATATATGAAGAAATTGGATCAAAATATGATATAGTAGCATATTGTGATAACGATAAAAGTAAATGGGGGGGGGTAATCGAAGAAATTAGCATTGTAAATCCTCAAAATATATTAGATTTACAATGGGATGAAGTGATTATTGTATCGCTATCGGCAATGAATGCCATTAAGAACCAATTATTGGATATGGGAATACCTATTCATAAGATTAACACTACATATGTAGAGTCGGAGGTAAAAGCAAGAGAGCAATTTTTGCGTGATTATGCTTCTATAATATATAGTAGTGAAATTTCAGGTTGTGTGGCTGAAGCAGGAGTGTTTCAAGGTGAGTTTGCCAGTATTATAAATCAATGTTTTCCAGATAGAACATTATATCTGTTCGATACATTTTCGGGATTCGACGAAAGAGATATTGTATATGAAGAAAGCAGTAAGTATTCTGATGCGACAAAGGGGCATTTAAGTATTACATCTGAGAAGTTAGTGTTAAGTAAGATGAAATATCCAAGTAACTGCATTATAAAGAAAGGCTATTTTCCAGAATCTGCGATAGGCATTGAAGAAAAATTTTGTTTTGTAAATTTAGATATGGATTTGTACAAACCGACATTGGAAGGCTTGCGATTTTTTTATCCATTAATGGAACGCGGTGGCATTATTGTAATTCATGATTATTTTTCAGAAGGGTATGAAGGTGTTAATGAAGCATTAAGAGAATTTATTGAGGAAATTGATGAGATGATTATCCCATTTCCGATAGGGGATCATGTCAGTATAGCAATTCAGAAAGGATAAAATATGATATATGTGTCATCCTCATGTATTAAAAAAAAGAATATTGCGAAAGTGATACAGGAACTGGCTGAGAATAATATTAGCAATATCGAACTTTCTGGCGGAACAGATTATTATAATGGAATTGAGGAAGATTTATCAGTCTTAAAGCAAAAATATAATTTGAATTATACTTGTCATGCATATTTCCCACCACCCCAAAATCCCTTTGTAGTTAACCTTGCGGCTTGTAATGATGAAATTTATCAGCAGTCTATTAATCATTATGTCCATTGTATTGAGATGATGAAACACTTGGATTGTAGAATACTATCTATACATGCAGGGTTTCTGATTGAAATAAGTGTGGACGAAATAGGGAAAAAGTTAAAATGCGAAACGGTGTACGATGAGGATAAAGCATATGATAGATTTTGTACAGCGTATGAGCAAATTGCTAAAATGTGCTTAGAGAATGGAATTGATTTTTATCTAGAAAATAACGTATTGAATGTAGCAAGCTATGAGGAATTTAAAGAACATAATTATATGATGATGACTGATTATGATTCTATTATGAAAATGAAAAGGCAGATCAATTTTAATTTCCTTTTAGATTTGGGACATTTATATGTTTCATCTAATACATTAGGACGAGATTATGCACAAGAATGTGAGAAACTTAGGAAACATGTTGAATGGATTCATGTTAGTGAAAATAATGGAATTTGTGATGAACATAAACCGCTTAAAAAAGGCAGCGCAATTTTAGAGGAATTCTATAAAATGTATGCTGAACCAATTAACGTGACAGTGGAAACAGTAGGTAGTATAGAAGAAATACTGAAGGGTATCTCATTGATAAAAGAAAAGAATACTTAATTTAAGAGGAAAGATAATGAATTTAGAAAAGCTAATTTGTAGTAAAAGCGCAACGATAAAGGATGTTATGATGTGTATTAATGAAAATGCAAAAGGAGCGGCGTTCATCGTAGATGAGGCTGTTAGGCTTGTTGGCATCATGACGGATGGTGATATAAGAAGATTGTTGATAGACGGATATGGCTTAAATGATTTTATAGAAGAGCATATACAAAGTGATTTTGTATATGCGAAGGTAAATGAGGAACCGGAAAATATTGCGAAAAAGTTTAACCATCGTATTAGGATTATACCAATCATAAACGAAAGCAGACAATTGGTAGATTATTCAGAATTTGATGAGAATATACATTTATCGTTAGCGTCACCATATCTTAATGGGAATGAGTATAAGTATTTGATGGATGCTTTTCTTTCTACTTGGATATCCAGTACTGGTAAATATATTACGAAATTTGAGGAAAACTTTGCTGAATATTGTGGCGTTAAGTATGGAGTGGCAACCGCTAACGGAACAGTTGCCTTACATTTGGCATTAATTGCATTAGGGATAGGCGCAGGAGATGAAGTCATCGTGCCTGATCTTACATTTGCAGCTACGATTAACGCTGTTATATACACAGGCGCAACACCAGTGATTGTAGATATTGAGGAAGATAGCTGGTGCATCGACCCTGATGAAATAGAGAAAGCGATTACACCTAGAACAAAAGCCATTATTCCAGTGCATGTTTATGGACAACCATGCGATATGGATAGAATATGCGAAATCGCAAAAGGGCATGATATATATATTGTAGAAGATTGTGCGGAAGCACATGGTGCTGAGTGGAGAAGTAAGAAAGTTGGGTCTTTTGGAATAATTTCCTGCTTTTCTTTCTTTGGAAATAAAGTTATTACTACTGGAGAGGGGGGGATTTGTGTTACAAACAGTAAGGAATTATATGAAAAGATGCGTATACTACGCGATCATGGAATGAGCAGAGAAAGAAAATATTATCATGAAGTAATAGGATATAATTACCGAATGACGAATTTGCAGGCTGCCATAGGAGTTGCCCAGATAGAACGTGTTGATGATATTTTGATGTGGCGGGCAAAATTAGAAAACCAGTATAGAAATGCGTTCTCTAACATCAAGGGAATTAGACTGCAAAGAAATGATCTGTCAAATAGAAAGAAAATTGCATGGCTAGTATCCATCTTAGTTGATGAAAATAAGAGGGATGAGGTTCTGATCGAGTTAAAGAATAATGGGATAGATACCAGGGCATTTTTTATTCCATTAAGTGAAATGGATCTTTATAAAAAATATGATAGAGGATGTTGTAGAAGTCATCAGATATCAAAGATGGGATTAAATTTACCTACAACTTTCGAAGTAGATTTGGATGGAATTGAAAAAATAATATCTTTAATTGCATCAATTATATAATGTCGTAAGAAAGGAAAATGGATTATGAAAATTTTAATGGTTGTTTATGATAATGATTCATATGTTTCTTGGTTTCCCCAAGGATTAGCTTATTTGGCGTCAGCAGCACGGAATGCCGGCCATGAAGTCACAGTATACCAACAGGATATTTATCATTGGCCAGATAGTCATTTAACAGAATATCTGGATCATAATCAATTTGACGTTGTTGAAGTTAGTGTGATTGGAGGGTATTATCAATATCGTAAATTGCTGAATATTTCGGCTGCGATAAACGCTTCAAAAAACAGGGGGGGGGTAAAATACACTATTGGTGGTCATGGCCCCGCTGCAGCGCCCGAATATTTTCTGCGGAAAACAAATGCTGACGTAGTAGGAATCGGTGAAGGAGAGATTACCTTTGTAGAGTTAATGGATGCATTTGAGGGAAAACGTCCGTTAGAGTCTGTGGATGGGATTGCATTTATAGATGCAGAGGGAAATTATGTTAAAACAAAAGCAAGAGAATTAATACAAAATATTGATGAAATTGCATGGCCGGCATATGATTTATTTGATATGACGCATTATTCGTTAGCACGAATGCCAAATATTAAGGCAAATGAAAGGTGCATGCCTTTATTGTCGGGACGCGGTTGCATTTTCCGGTGTAATTTTTGCTATAGATTAGATAAAGGCTTTCGGCCAAGAAGCCCTAAGAGTATTATAGAAGAAATAGAATTTTTGAAAAAAGAATATAATATTCAGTATATTGATTTCTCGGATGAGTTATTGATGAGTTCAAAAGAGCGTACATTGGATATCTGCCAAGCATTTATAGATGTAAATTTAAATGTGAAATGGGCATGTAATGGAAGATTGAACTTTGCAGATATAGATGTACTTTATAAAATGAAAGAAGCCGGCTGTGTATTTATAAATTATGGAATTGAATCACTTGATGATGATACCTTAAAAGTTATGCATAAAGGGTTAACTCGTGATATGATTATATGGGGGATAGAGAATACTTTAAAAGTTGGAATTAGCCCTGGATTGAATATTATTTATGGTAACATTAACGAGCCAATAAGCGCAATTGACGATGCAGTGGAGTTTTTGCTCAAATATGATGACCATGCGCAGTTAAGGACAATCCGGCCGGTTACTCCTTATCCGGGTAGTGAGTTATTTGAGTATGCTGTTGAACATGGTATGCTGAAGGACGTAGCAGATTTTTATGAGAATAAGCATACAAACTCAGACTTATTAGCAGTTAATTTTACACAGCATACAGATAATGAGATATATGACGCATTGTATCATGCGAATATGAAATTAATTAAGAGATATCAAGAAGTACAAACAGAACAATATGCGTTGACTTGTAGCGATTTGTATTATAACAAAAATGCTTCGTTTAGAGGATTTCGGCAAACATAAGGAGAAAAGATATGAATAAAAAGGCGATAAAG
>CAJTSL010000044.1:0-6679 GCA_910578845.1 uncultured Lachnospiraceae bacterium | reverse complement strand
TCCAATTTGCCAGGGGGGGGGTAGTTTTGGCGCATGAAGGAACTAGGGACGATAACAAGATAAATGTTTATGAATGCCATGACTGTGGGACAAAGTTTTTAGACACTATAGATAAAGAAAATGACTATGAAAATGGGTTTATGCATGAGACTGATGATTTATCTGATCTTGACGTAGAAGAAAGATTGGAGTTATGCCGGACTGATGATATGCGTCGATATGAAATGATAAAGGAGCTTTGCTTTGGCAAGAAGGTATTAGACTTTGGATGTGGCTTTGGCGGATTTCTTAAATATATATCGGAAGTCTCGGCTTCCTGTTGTGGGGTTGAACTGGGAAAAATTGAAAGAGATTACTTGCAAAAGAATGGGTTTTGCTGTTTCAAGACAATTGATGAAGCTAAAGACAAGTTTGATATTATAACATTGTTTCATGTATTTGAGCATTTGTCCAATCCACGGGAGTGGTTAAATAAAATTAGTGAGCATTTAGCAGAAAATGGTTATTTAGTCATAGAGGTTCCTAATGCAAATGACGCATTATTATCTTTGTATGAGTGTAAAGAGTTTGCGGATTTTACATATTGGAGTGCGCATTTATATTTATATACAATTAAAAGTTTATCTATGCTCATAGAATCAATAGGGAAATATGATATAGTATCGGTGGAACAGGTACAGCGGTACCCTCTTTCCAATCACCTTTTGTGGTTAGCAAAAGGAATTCCGGGTGGGCATAATAAGTGGCATTGTCTGAACAGTACTGAATTAAATGGAGCATATTCCCAAAAATTGGGGGAATTACAAATGTGTGATACGCTTTACTTTATATTACAAATGAAATGAAAGCCGGGAAATGGAGTAAATTATGCGAATAGTATTGTGCGGTTATCACTGGACAGGCTGTAAGGCATTAGAGCTTTTATTGGAAGAAGGACATGAGGTATATGTTTATACACATCCAACAGAAAACTGTATTGCTGATTTAGAAGGTTTATGTATTAGGAAAAATATAAAGTATAGTCTTGATAAAATTGAAGCTGCAAATTTACCTTTTATTCCCGATATGATATGCTCCATATACTATCGATGGTTTATTAAGCAGGATGTAATTAACATTGTAAATGGTAAGATTTTTAATTTGCATCCTGCATTGTTACCAAGGCACCATGGATGTAGCAGCCTGGCACAGGCGGTGGCTACTGGGGAAGAAGAGTGTGGATTTGCATATCATTATGTAGAAGCCGGATGTGATACGGGCAATATTATTTTACAAAAAGCTATTAAAATTGAAGATTTTGATACACAGTTAACTTTATATAATAGAGTAATGTTCGAAAGTATGGATTCTTTTTTGGAAGTATTGCATATGGTAGAAAGAGGGTATGGGGGAGAAAAACCAAAATATAAAAATCAAGAGATCACCACTTATCGCCAATTACAGAAAATTTTACTGGGAGGGGGTAAAATGATCGTTTACGGCTGTGGTGGACATGCCAGAAGTATTGTTAATACGCTTCTAGAGTTTAATATAAACTTACAATTTCTTCTTGTAGATGAATTTGTATACAATGATGAAATTATTCTAGGTTGTAGAACCCAGCGAGAATATGAATTAGAAGATAAGGATGGTTACATTATCGCAATTGGAGACAATAATAAGAGAAAAGAACTATATGATTCCTTGTCAGATCAGCATAAAGGATATTGCATTTCCGTTGTATCAGTATATTCTTGTATGGGAGTTGATTCAAAGGTAGGAATGGGGACTTTTATTGCACCAAATGCATATCTTGGCCCACAAGTAATAGTTGGAAACAATTCAGTAATTAATACTGGCAGTATAGTGGAACATGAGACAACAATAGGCGATAACACACATATAGCGCCGCATGCAACTATTTGCGGGCGTGCTAAGATTGGCAATAATGTATTCTGTGGAGCTGGAAGCACAGTTATTGATAATGTGGTTATATGTGATAATGTTATTATCGGAGCGGGAGCAGTTGTAAAGGAAGATATCATAGAACCCGGAACTTATGCGGGAATACCTGCTAAAAAAATAAAATGACAACAACAATCGAGGTAAAAATATGAATATTTGTGTAATTGGCTTAGGGTCAATGGGAAAAAGAAGAATCAGACTATTAAAGAAAACCGTTCCTAATTTAACCATTGTAGGAATAGATAGTAATAGTACAAGAGCACATAGCGTCTCGGAAGAATATTGTATTAATTGCTATGCTACATTAGATGATGTAGATATTCATTTGGATTGTATATTTGTATGTACATCGCCACGGTCTCACGGGAAAATCATAAGAGAAGCATTAGAAAGACACTGTCATGTCTTTTCCGAAATTAATTTAATTGATGAGTTGTATGTAGAGAATATCCAATTAGCAGAAAAGGAACATAAGGTGTTATTCCTTTCTTCTACACCATTGTATAAAGCAGAAATGCAATTTATTGATAAAAGGATAAAGCAAAATAAGAAACCGTGTGTATATCAATACCATGTTGGACAATATTTGCCAGACTGGCATCCATGGGATAATTTAAAAGATTTTTTTGTCAGTGATAAAATTACGAATGGGTGTAGAGAATATTTAGCAATTGAATTACCATGGATACAGAATACCTTCGGAAAAATAAATCATGTGAATGTAATAAAAAAGAAAATTTCAAATCTTGACTTGGATTTTCCAGATACATATTTGATTCAGATAGAACACGAGAATGGAAATGTTGGAAATTTTATCGTAGATGTAGTTAGCCGGCAAGCTGTAAAGCGCATGGAAGTATTTAATGAAGATATTTATATTAAATGGGGTGGGACGCCGGACTCATTATTTGAAAAGGATATTTCATCTGGGGAGTTAAATCAAGTCCAGGTGGGTGAGTATTTATGTGAGCAAGGTTATGCTACATTTGTTAATGAACTTGCTTATGAAAAAGAGATTGAGGAGTTTTTTAAAGTGATAAATGGTAAGCAACCAATGTATACTTTCGAGCAGGATATAGAAACTTTAAGGATTATTGATATAATCGAAAAATAAAGAGGGATAAAAACATGAGAAACATTGATGAATATCATAGCAGACAATATGAAAATCTATATAGGAGTACAATACATTTTGTAGATTGGCTGGAAAAAGCAGGCTATCTGAAAAATGATAAGGCACAAGTTATTTGCGATATGGCGTGCGGGGGGGTGCAAACGTCTCTTACCTGAGCAATAGATATGAAAATGATTATTTTGTTGGTATAGATTTATCGCAAAAGTTAATCGAGTATGGGAATGAAAGATTAAAAGAGAAAAATAACTGTAAACTATATCAAGGAGACTGGCTTGATTTAGGATCAGAATGGAAAGATAAATTTGACGGTGTTATTAGTTTTCAAGCGTTGTCTTGGATGCAGGAGTATCAAAAGCCTATAGACGAGCTAGCAAAGTTAAATCCCAAATGGATTGCTGTGTCTTCTTTGTTTTACGAAGGGGATATTGAATATACTATTAAACTGAAGAATTATTATCGTTCTTCAGAGAATAAAGAGTTTGAAGAAATGTATTATAATGTATATTCTTTGATACGTATCCGAAAATATTTTGAGAAGCTAGGATATAATAAGTTTGAATTCATGCCGTTTGAAATTGATATAGATTTACCTAAAATTGATCATATGGACATTGGCACCTATACAGTAAAGACTGTGGAAGGTAAAAGACTACAGATTTCTGCTGCGCTTATGATGCCGTGGTACTTTATTGTAGCATCAAAATGAAGATAAGAAGGAATTGGATGAAATGAAAGTATTATTTGTTATTACAGCCAGAGGAGGTTCAAAAGGCGTCCCGAGAAAGAATATTAGAATAGTAGGGTCATTGCCCCTCATAGCATACAAAATTATTTCTGCTAAGAAGTGTAATGTTGAAAAACGGGTAATTGTTTCAACGGATGATGAAGAAATAGCTTCGGTCAGCATCAAATACGGTGCAGAAGTGCCATTTATGCGCCCGGATTTTCTTGCATCGGATACTGCTAGTAGTGTAGATGTCATAGAACATGCAATGCAATGGGTTAAAGAAAATGACACACAGAAATATGATTATGTATGTATGTTGGAACCATCGTCTCCGTTTGCAAGCTATAAGGACTTTGATAGTGCGTTTGAGTTAATTGAGAGAAGTAATGCAGATACCTTGCTGGGTATGAAGGAAGTAGAAGTAAATAAAGTATTTATTCATTCGCTTGATTCTAATAATAAACTATCCAATTTTTATAATGCAATTAAAGAGCTAAAAAGTATTAGAAGACAGGATCAAGAGAAAGAGTATACTATGAATGGTTGTATGTATATTGCGAAATGGGATTACTTTGAAAAGCATAAGTTATTTCATTCGGAAAATTCAGTACCTTATATTATGCCGGAAGAAAATTCCATCGAAGTAGATTCTATGTACAATTATAAATTAGCTTGCTTTGTAGTTGAGAACTCCATGATAGATTTAAGTTTATGGCAATAATATAATGAATTGTAATAAGTTAGAAAGGAAAGTATGCTAGTTAGATGTTAGCTACGCATAGGTAGAATGAAGTATGGACAATAATTTCTTATTTCTTTGTGTAGGGGGGGAATCGTTACCTCTAACAATAGTTAAAAGATTAATAGATGAATGTAAGATTAAAAATGCGTATGCAACAGTTATTGATGATAGCATAGACAGCACTTTGTTTCGGGAGAAACCTATAAATATTTGGGATGCATTTATTGGGAAATATCCTCCAGTGAAAGAGTTAGAACCTTTTGATAGGGCGTATCATAATCCGATATCGGAATTCTCTATTGAGATTATGCACCAAATTGCGCGAAATGGCAATTGGAACTTTGAGAAAAGAGTCAATTTGTACTATACCAATCTAAAATACTGGGATAATTTTTTAGAGACAAGAAAAATCAATTGTGTAGTTTTTTCTATTCTTCCACATGAGATATATGATTATATTATATATTTGTTATGCAAAAAGAAGAATATTAAGGTATGTATGAATTTTACGGATGGGTATAAGCATACGGTAACTTCAAAGGCATACTACATGCTAAACTCAATTGATGACCATACTAAAGAAGTGACAAAGGTATTGGCGAAAATGAAAAAAGATTATGTTGATATTTCGCCTGAAGATATAATTATTTCTGAATATGATAAGCAAACTATCGAAAAAATCAAACAGAGGTTTGCCAATGCTGATAATTCCCATATGTTATTAATGAATAAGGGAAGAATCGAGGAAATAGAGCGTTATTATGGTAATCCGAAATTAGTCATTAAGAATGCCAAGAATAGTAAAGATTTTTTTAAAAACTTATTGCTAGCAAGTTGGGCATATATAGTAGGAAGACAGAAAACGAGAAAATTAGTACGAAAATATGAGGCTTTTGCAGTACTGCCTGATTTTAATGAAAAATATTTCTTCTATGCAATGCATTACCAGCCGGAGGCATCATCATCGCCATTGGGAGGGATTTACGCAAACCAATTGCTAGCAATTCAGCTTATTGCACATAACTTGCCAGAGGGATATTGGCTTTATGTAAAAGAGCATCCTTACCAAACCTCATTTAATAGAGAAGTATCTTACTATGAAGAATTAAAAAAGATACCAAAGGTAAAGATTATTTCTCAGAAAATTACCTCTGAGATTTTGATGAAAAATGCATTAGGAATGGCAACTCTGACAGGAACAGTGATGTTTGAATCGCAGATCCTCCAGAAACCTTGTCTTTGCTTGGGATATACACACTGGGAAGCTTTAAGTGGGGTATATAAAATCGATACCAATGAAGATTGCAACAAGGCTATTAGTGAAATAGTAGCCGGTAAGGCGAAAGTAACTACTGAAAAGGAGTTAAGGCTATTCTTATTGACAATGGAAGAAGTTTGCTATGATAGGGCAAATGAAACAGAATATTATAATAAAATTTTACAGTATGTTAAGAGTGAGGCTAATTAGGTAGTTCTGTTCATTAATAGCAATAATTATTAACTCAAACTTCCCACACCGATTGGTGTGCTGAACCTTGAAAAATCAATACTTTAGTCCATAAAAAAGGCACAAACCTGCACTTGATGGTATAATTGAATTGCGAATAACAATCACACAGCAAGGAGATTTATGCCATGTCAAGTATACCATATAATGCTGAAAACGGAAATGAGATTTCTAGCTCTGTCACAAATTTTATGACCCAATTCCAAATCGGGAAACTTCTTTTCAAATGTAATGCCGGTAAAGCAAAAGGGATTCCGGTAATCGAAGTGTTTCGATACCTGTTCTGTTTCATTTTCTCGGATCGAAGCATGTATATGCAGTGGAAAACAGGCATATTTGATGGTTCATTCTGCAAGAACACCGTTTATCGCTTCCTCAATAATGCGAAGATTAACTGGTCTCGGTTCACAACCTTGCTTTCAAGCCGGATCATTAACGGTTTCATGAAGCCGCTTACGGATGAGAGCCGCAAAGATGTCTTCATTATTGATGACAGCCTGTTTGACCGTTCCCGTTCAAATAAAACGGAACTTCTGGCGAAAGTCTTCGACCACTGCTCTATGAAGTACAAGAGAGGCTACCGTATGCTGACACTTGGATGGTCCGATGGCAACTCCTTTGTTC
>CAJTSL010000043.1:16199-32955 GCA_910578845.1 uncultured Lachnospiraceae bacterium | reverse complement strand
AAATCATCTCAAAGAAGTACGAGCAGAGAGGAAGTTATCACAAAGTCAACTGGCAGAAATGGTTGGTGTATCTCGTAATGCGATTAGTTCTATTGAAACAGGACAGTTTAATCCAACGGCTAAATTGGCGCTGTATTATAGCGCCTTATGTGCCGCTACGAACGCCAATGTAGTGAAAGCGACCCTGCGACGATTTGTCTATATATGCGACTCCCTCTGAAGGAGCTTCTATTTGTACAACGGAAGGCTTTTGAAACCTAGTTTCACAATTGCCTATATTCTATTTTTAGGAAAGGGACGGATAAAGAGAGAATAGATGAATATTAATATTATTAATTTTGAAGAAAAGCATGTTCAGGAAGCAATGAAAATTGCTCTTGCAAATTACGATGATGAGCGGCAACATGTAAAAGCACTGCCGCAGGTGTATGATATTCCTGATTTATACGGTTTTGCCGAAAATGGATTGGGTGTTGCCGCATTTGAAAATGAAAAGATGATAGGGTTCCTATGCTGTTGCGACCCATTTGATCATGCGTTTCGTGCCACTGATGTGAGAGGCGTTTTTTCTCCTATGGGTGCAAATGCAGCCGTTTCTATAAATCGCTCAAAAATTTATGCAGCCATGTATCAAGCGGTAGGAGAAAAGTGGGTAAAGACCGGGGCAGTTTCCCATGCGATCTGCCTATACGCCCATGATGAAGAGCTTCAACAACAGTTTTTCCGTTATGGTTTCGGTTTGCGATGTTTAGACGCTATTCGTCCGATGGAATTGATTGACTGTGAACCTTGTACAGGCTATGATTTTACCGAATTGTCAAAAGACGAATGTCATTTTGTTTATCCGCTTCATTTGGCGTTGTACCGTCATTATTGTGAATCTCCTTTCTTTATGAATCGCAAGCCTGAAACAGAGGAAGATTTTATAGTATCCTCTATGCGGGATGGAGGACGTTATTTTGTGGCAAAGCAGAACGGGAAAATATGTGCGTTTGTAAAAATTTCGGCTCCGGGCGAAACATTTGTTGCAAAGGGGAATGCTTATCGGCATATTAGAGGTGCATACTGTCTGCCGGAACATAGGGGTAAGGGATTATATCAAAATTTGCTAAACTTTGCCATATTTGTGTTGAAAAGGGAAGGCTATACCAGGCTTGGGGTAGACTTTGAAAGCTTCAACCCAACAGCGCGCGGATTTTGGCTAAAATATTTCAATGCTTACACCAATAGCGTAGTTAGAAGAATTGATGAGCGAATTACGCAGTTGAGATTATAAAAGCACTCTTGCGGAGGATTATTCAATGAGCTCTTTATTACAATCGACAAGAAACACACGTGCACTACCGACAGATACCATGCGATATATTAGAAGTGATGCTCCAGAGAATTTGACATCTCAGGAAATTCAGTGGCTGTCAGATAATAATATAATGACGATCGTAGATTTGCGATCAGAAGAAGAGGTTTCCAGGAAACCATGTATCTTTAAAGAGAAAGCCGGATTCAGGTATTATCATCTTCCGGTTACAGGTGGCGGTGATACGCCAAAGTCACTTGAACATTTGCATCTTGTATATCAACAGATGGTAGATGAGAAGATGGAGAAGATTATCGATATCATTATGAATGCAGAATCCAATGTGATGTATGAATAAAAATTCAGTAAACGAGAGAAGAAAATGATATAATTTAGAAGATTTGGATCTAATGGATGCTAAAAACTATTTCATAAAGGAGAACTTGTAATGGTATTGCAAGATAATGTAATCAAAGAATATTTAAGAAATGTTTATTTTATAACGGGAACACCCTGTGGAGGAAAGACGACAGTATCACGGGAGTTGGCGAAACGACACAATTTATTAGTTTATGATATTGATGAGCAGTTTGCAAATCATCAGAAAATTTCTAATCCTGCTTTTCAGCCGTCAATGAATAAAGCCTTTAAAGATGCGGATGAGTTCTTTGGGCGTACTGTAGAGGAATATAAAGAGTGGCTGATTAATAACACAAGAGAACAATTGGATTTTGTGCTATTGGATTTGATCCGTCTTTCACAAAATGAAATTGTATTGTGCGACTGCCATTTGACAATGGAAGAAGCTGAAAAGTACACGGAAGCATCCCGAATAGTATTTTTGGTCAAAGAACCATCGGATTTAGTTGAGGATTACTGTAAGCGACCGGATCATCAAGGATTTAGTGACTTTATTAACAGCGCATCTGATATTGAAAAGGCAAAGGAGACATGTAATGCAGCCTTAAAAACGCTTAATGAGAAAAGATATAACGATATCAAGGGCAGTGACTATTTGTGGATTGAAAGAACCGAAAACAGTACGGTTAATGGGACTGTAAAGAAAGTAGAGCAACACTTTGGCTTTGCGCCCAAATTTGCTTGATGGCAGGCCAAAATTTGGGATTTCCGAAGCTGATAGCGTCTTGGCTCCAAAGCTCGCAAGCCGAGAGAAAGGCATGGCTATTCGTAGGAATTGACATGATGATTAATATGGAAAACATGGAATATATGAGAAAATTTACAACAGTGTAGACTTTTGGGTATAAGCCTGATAGAATATATTTAATATGCTGATTTTTCAATAGTGAGCAGTGTCTGCTATATAAGTCATGTGTATGCCCCTGGTTTTGGCTGATAGCTTGACGAAAAAAATAAAAGGGTCAGGATGGGGCTGTCCGCAATATATTATTTTTGGAAAGTATATAAATTTGTATGCACTATATACAAGGAAAGATTGGTAACGGATATGAGCGATTTGGATGGTGGGAAACGCCAGGAGCTGCGCTTCCCAATGATGGAAAATGACGAGTATCAGAAGGCACAGCGGCAGGAGATCAAGCTCGGGCAAGAAGAGGGATTGGATGTATCCATTTACTCTAACCCGGAGTTTAACTGGCTGCAAATGGAGCAGATCCGAATGGGGCTAAAAGATAAGATGGACGTCTCAGTGTATGCCGATCCTGCTTACAATTATGAGACGATGAGGCAGATCAGGCTTTCTATCTATTCGGAAATAGACTTGATCCCCTATCTGAAGAGAGGATTTACAGATGATGATTTAGCTGAGATCCGGTTTGCGTTGATGAAGAATCTTCCGATTGACGAGTGGATTGAGGATACTATGTGCGCGCCCCAGATTCATGAGATCCGGATCGGTCTGTGTGAAGATATAGATATCACGGCTTATGCCGATATTAAATATAATTGGATGCAGATGCAGGAGATCCGGCTCGGATTGGAGAAAAAGCTGAATGTGTCCCTTTATTCTAATCATCTGTTCAATCATGCGCAGATGAGGGAGATACGTTTAGGCCTTGAGGCAGGCATTGATGTCTCATCATATTGTAGCCTGATCTATTCCGCTACGGATATGAAAGAAAAGCGGCAGGCTGTCATTAACCGGAAAAGGGCAGGCGGCGCCGTTCAAGAAGACAGCACGGAAAATGCAGACAGCAGAGAAAGAGAAGAAAATACAGAAAGGGGCATAGAAGAGAAAAAGGATATAAGCCATGCTAGGAAAGCAGACAAGGATAATAAAAAGAGCCAAGGCTCTCTTGCCTCTTCTTTGAGAAAGAAAGAATTCTCTATTTCTATAGAAGAAAACGGTAATAAGGCTTATGCCTATATTCCGTGGATTCCCGGCAATATGGTGACGAAAGAAGATATTTATCAGGATTTGGAAAGACGGGAAATTGTTTTTGGGATTAAGCAGGATGCCATTGCCGATCTGATTGATCGGAGAAGGCTAAACGAGAAAATCTTGATCGCTGAGGGAATTCCGGCTAAAAAGGGAAAAGATGGCTGGTTTGAATGGTTTGTAAGGCTGGATTTGCCAAGGATTCCTGCGCCGCTCCCGGACGGCGGGGTGGACTATGTCAATATAGAAGCCTTTGAGATGGTCGATGAAGGAGAGAAGATTGCTTTTTATCATCGGGCAGAAGGAGGGGTCAGCGGGAAGAATATATATGGGGAAATGATCCATGCTGAAAACGGAATGGAGAAGAAGCCTATCAGGGGCGTTGGATTCCGGATTGAGCCGGATGGCGTGACCTATACGTCCAAAATGAATGGAAAGTTTGAGTTTACGGGCGGACGCATTATTATCACCAATATGTTGGTGATACGTGAAGATGTGACTGCGGTGACAGGCAAACTGGAAGTAGATGGTTCCGTGCATGTGATCGGCAGCATTTATTCAGGTGGTTATATCAAGGCGACAGGGGATATTATCATCGAACATAATGTGGAAACAGGCAGGCTGATTGCCGGTGGGAACGTTATGATCAAAAAGGGAAGCTGCTCCAAAAACGATTGTTATATTGATGCCGGAGGTGAAGTTTCCGGTAGCTTTTTTGAAGCTGCGAATATCAATGCAAGAGGCAATGTCAAAGCAAATTACATTATGAACAGTATTATTAATACGATGGGCAGAGTAATCGTGTCGGGAAGCAAGGGAATGCTTTTAGGCGGTAAGACTAGTGCAGTGAAGGGCGTAGATACTTATAATCTAGGCAATAGGCTGCATTTAAAGACGGTACTAGATATTGGCAGGAATGAGCTGTATGAGAAGGAACAGGCAGCGTATGAGACAAAAAGAGAGAAGTTATTGCGTGATTTAGAAGCTTTGGAGCGGGAATGGGACAAAATTTTGCAGATGGAGGAGGCCGGAAAAGAAGTACCGGAGGAGATCCAGCGTAAGATCCATGCAGCGATTGAGATCCAAGGCCAGAAATTGGCGGAACTTGACGGTGAGGCGTCAAAGTTGGCCAATATCACGGGACAGGCGGCAAAAGAACCTGTTTGTGTCAGGGGAAAGGCGTATGAAGGCAGTACAATCATACTAAATGGCATCAAGTATACACTGTCGGCGGAAGTGCGCAGAGTTCTTTTTAAGCTTCGTCATAAACAGGTAGTAATGGTAGCTTTATAGTACGTGCGGTCTGTATACAGAATATCGCATAGCAGAACAGGCCGATCCTCAAATAAATTAAGAAAGCATGGGTAGACGATGAAACGTGATACTATTTTAATTTTTGAAGATAATGACATTGATCGTGCCATTCTGGCCGAATTATTCCGGTCAGATTACAAGATTTTGGAGGCGGCAAACGGAAAGGAAGGCATAGCGCTTTTAAACAGCAATCTTGCAACAATTGCGGTGGTGCTGCTTGATAATCTGATGCCGGAAATGGACGGCTTTACGGTTCTGGAGCATGTAAAAGGGAAAAATATTATTAATAAAATACCGTTCATCATGGTGACAGGAGAAAGATCGCCTGAGTTAGAGAAAAGAGGATATGAATATGGGATCGTAAGCTATATTACGAAACCGTATCAGGGGGATGTAGTAAGACAGGTAGTCCACAACGCGATCGGTTGGTTCCAATATAAAATGCAGTTGGAACTGATGGTGAAAAAGCAAAACATCAATATCCAGAAGCAGAACAGCGTGCTGCGGCAGCAGACGAAGAAGTTAAACCACGTGAATGAGATATTGATTGATTCCCTCAGTAACATTGTGGAATTTAGAAATATGGAGTCGAAGCAGCATATCAAAAGGATCCGGGAGTATTCGATGTGCCTGGGCAAGAGCGTTATGAAACTGTACCCGGAGTATGAGCTGACGGCTGAGAAACTGGTGCAGATCGGATGGGCATCTTCGCTCCATGATATCGGGAAGATTGCGATCCCGGATAGCATTATCCTAAAACCCGCCAAGCTGACCCCGGACGAGTTTGAGTTGGTTAAGTCGCATACGACTAAGGGCGCAGAGATCATACATCATAGGGTACGCCTGAATGATAGAGGGATATATGATTATGCATATGATATTGCCCGGCATCATCATGAGAAATATGATGGAAAGGGATACCCCGACGGGCTTAAAGGCGACGAGATCAGTATTGCGGCGCAGATCGTTTCGCTTGTGGATGTGTATGATGCGCTCACATCGAAACGTGTATACAAAATGGCTTATGAACCGGACAAAGCGTATCAGATGATAATTAATGGGCACAGCGGTGCATTTTCACCGAAGCTTCTGAAAGCGTTTGCGGAAGTAAAGCCAAGCTTTGAGCGCCTGTTAGATATGTACCGGGATGAGGATTGAGATAGAAAACGTCGCATTTAGCGGCGTTTTTTTTAATGCGCAGCCCCGTGCAGAGGAACTAAGCCGCAGGGCGGCGCACGGAGCGCGCGGCGAGTAGTGGAGAAGGTCGTTCCCCTGCTCGATTAAGAGATGATATCGCAACAAGGTACAGAGCGCTTTGGCAGGCGGTTTGGGAAGTGCGATGATCACTTGATGAATATGCAGACATGATGCAAGCGCAAAGATTAGAACAATATGTATGGCCATGGCAGGAAGCGACGGGAGGAAGATTTATGTGCATGATGGGTTTTGAAGAATTAAGAGCAATTGAGAATGAAGCAGAAAGGGTAAATGAGATTTACCATATTTTCCATGAAGATAGCAGATTAAAGACAAAGGCAGCGAGAGTAGAGTTTATCAATACCGTGAAGTATATAGAGAAGTATTTAAAGCCGGGAGATAAGATCCTAGACATCGGGGCAGGCGCGGGAGAGTATAGCATCTATTTTGCTAATAAAGGTTATGAAGTAGATGCGCTTGAGCTTTCAGACCGGAACATAGAGGACTTCAAGGCGAAAAAAAAACCAGCCATGATGCTTACGCTTACACAAGGGAATGCGCTGGATTTATCTGCATATGAAGAGGAAGCGTACGATGTCGTACTGCTCATGGGACCGCTATATCATCTGCAAGAGGATCAGGACAAGAAGCAAGCAATTGCAGAGGCGAAACGGGTGTGCAAGAAGGATGGTGTGATTGCATTCGCTTTTATTGCGCACGATATGGTATTCATGACGGAACTTAGCTATGATGGGCATTATTTTGCATCGGGTGATTATGACCATGAAACAATGCGCCTTCATGATTTTCCTTTTGTTTTCCAGACGGTAGCGGAGATCAGGAGCTTATTGGAAAATTGTGGCATACAGATCTTGCATGCGGTGGCGGCTGATGGCCCAAGCGAGTTAATGGCGGATAGGATTAATGGGATGAGCGATGCGGAATATGCACAGTATTTAAAATATATGGATATGATTTGTGAGAAACCGGAGATGTTAGGCATGAGCAATCATTTGCTTTATATAGGGAAAAAGGAGGAAGTGCAATGATAAAATTGGAGCAAGAAGTTGAGGAAATCATGAAAGAACGTTTTGGGAAAGATATGATTATCGCGTTGGCAACAACCGAGAAAGGGGTGCCGTATGTCCGATCCGTAGATGCTTATTATGAGAATGGCGCGTTTTATATCATAACCTATGCGCTCTCCAATAAAATGAGGCAAATTGCCGAAAATCCTGTCGTTGCTATATCTGGCGATTGGTTTACGGCGCATGGGAAAGGCATTAATCTTGGATATTTTGGTAAAGAAGAAAACAGCCTCATTGCCGGGAAACTGAGAAACGCTTTTGCAGAATGGATTGACAATGGGCATAACAATTTCGAAGATGAGAATACGATCATCTTATGTGTCGAATTAACGGATGGGGTGCTGTTATCGCATGGCACGCGGTATGAGTTTTAGCAAAAGGACTTGCGTGCGACAATGCTTTTCATAGAAATAGGCTTTTTGATGTAATGTCATTAGATAATTGCGAAATTAAGTTTTGGCAATTGTTACTATAATCCCCCGCTTGCTATCGTAATTATAGCATTTATCATTTTGAATAACAAGACTGATAATAATCTTTCCCTTGTGCTACACTAATAAAACATAAAAAGCCGGTTTGGCAGATGAAAAGGAGTGGCGCAATATTGGAAAACAGACAGTCAGAGGCGGTTTTGGAAGAAAAGTACTTGGAAGAAATGATAGCTATTGCGAAAGGGCAGTTGCAGCAGGCGCATGAGGCCATCGAGAAGAACCAACAGGAACTGATGGAGATCAAGCAGGAAATCCGTGAGAATGCAGAACAAAGGATCACGAATCTTTCGTCTACGGATGACTTCGAAGCGCTGGTCGCATTAAACCAGTATGCGATGCCTGTCAATAGCATCGTAGCGGACTGCGACAAAATAGAGCAGAAGAAGCTTCGCCTGGAGAAGTTAATGAAATCCCCGTATTTCGCAAGGATTGACTTTCGCTTCGAAGGCGATGTGGAACCGGAAAAGGTATATATCGGGCGTTCTTCTCTTTCCAATGAGAAATCCACGGAGATGTACATTTACGATTGGCGTTCTCCTATCGCCAGTGTGTTCTACCGCTTCATGGTCGGTGAAGCA
Source organism: uncultured Lachnospiraceae bacterium (assembly GCA_910578845.1). Taxonomy (GTDB): domain Bacteria; phylum Bacillota; class Clostridia; order Lachnospirales; family Lachnospiraceae; genus UBA3282. The sequence continues at coordinate 24,631 of CAJTSL010000043.1, read as the reverse complement.
TTTTATGAAGCGCCATGCGGCAGAGTGAACGGGGAAGTGACGCTGAAGCGGCAGTATGAAATTAAAGATCAAGTGTTATGCTATTTCTTCGACACGGATATGAACATTAGCGATGATATTTTAAAACAACTGTTATCGAAAAATACATCGCCTCAGATGAAAGCGATTGTTGAGACGATCCAGAAGGAGCAGGATATTGTCATCCGGAATATGGAAAGCGAGCTTTTGATGATACAGGGCGTTGCCGGGAGCGGGAAGACTTCCATTGCCCTTCATAGGGCGGCGTATCTCATGTACCAGGGATTGCAGAATAAGCTATCGGCCAATAATATCCTGATCATTTCCCCGAATCCGACGTTTGAGAATTATATAAGCAATGTCCTGCCGGAATTGGGAGAGGAAAACGTTGTCTCTGTTATGTTCGAAGATATGCTGCGTTCTGTCTTGAAAGAGAGAGCGATACCGTCCCAGACGCGGTTCTGGGAACTTTCGATTGCCGACAGCCCATATAGGAAGATTGTAAAAAGCAGTATGGATTATAAGACATCGGAAAGCTTTAGGCAGATTTTGGACAGATTCATAGAAGATATTCCGCTTTATGAAATTGATTTCCAAGATATTTATCTGGATGGGCATCTTGTTGCCGAAAAAGAGCAAATGAGGAGTTTCGTCTGTAGACATAAGGAAGCGCCGCTTGCAATCCGCTTAGAGCAGTTGGAAAGCCGTATTGTGGAAGAGGCGTGTGAGAATAAGAAGATCGCAAAGAGTGAGAAGAATCAGCTTAGACAGGAGCTACAGAAGTTCACAAAACCAAATGTCTATCAATTGTATGAGAGCTTATGGGAAAAGGAAGCGTATTTTAGCCAGTCTGAGGAGACAGCATTAGGGAACAAGATATGGCAAATCAGGAAGAATACTTTGAAGAAGCTTCAGGCGAGTGGAATGTATTATGATGATGCCATTGCCATATTATATCTTTATCTGAAGATATATGGCAGTAACCGTTACCGGAATATCCGCCAAGTCATCATAGACGAGGCGCAGGATTATTATCCGTTGCAATATGAAATATTCCGTATGCTTTTCCCCGGGGCGAAATTTACTGTGCTCGGGGATATTAACCAGACTTTAGGCAGGCAGGAACATATTTCATTCTATGATGAGGTTCAGAAACGGTTAGGAAAAGAAAAGGCATCTCTGGTGACGCTAGATAAGAGTTTCCGTTGCACCAATGAAATCCTGCAATTTAGCCTCCAATTTATGAAAGACAGGGCTGATATGCAAAGTTTTAACCGTAGCGGCGATAATGTGACATCCATGTCATTTGATGACGAGGAAGCATATATCAAAGAGCTATCCAGGGAGATAGAGACATGCCGGGATCAAGGGTTAGAAACCATTTGTCTGCTTTGCAAAACCGCGTCCAATGCGAAAGAACTGTATTCGAAAATCAAAGATAGGGTGGATGTCAGGCTGATCACGGGAGAAAATGCTGAAACATTGCAGGGAAATCTGATTATCCCATCTTATATGGCAAAGGGTTTGGAATTTGACGCAGTGTTAATCTGTGATGCTGATGCGAGAAGTTACCGTAATGAGGAAGATAGGAACCTGCTCTATATCGAATGCACCAGGGCGCTTCACCGTTTAAGCCTCTATTGTATGGGGGAGATGACGGGGTTTGTAACGAAACAGAGCCTCTGATCTTCGCGGCAGTCGCTAGTGTCTGTAAGCAGCTACTTGAAGTGCTTGTTTGTTGCTTGAGGGGTTAAATGGTGGGATGCCTACTGGGACAGAGGATGAGGCAGAAAGGCGATAACATGTTGAAAATGATCAAGATTGCCACAGGAAGCGTCATTTCTATCTTGCTTGCCGACGCGTTAGGGTTGGATTACAGTGCCTCGGCAGGCATTATCACGCTTTTGACGATACAGGATACGACGAAGGAGACTATTGTCATTTCCATAAAGCGGATTATGGCTTTTCTACTGGCAGCGATTCTTTCCTATATGGTATTTTATGTCGGTGGATATCGGGTGTTATCTTATGGGGTTTTCCTCTTTCTCTTCATAGCCTGTTGTAAGCCGCTTAGGCTTGGCAATGCGGTATCTACTAATGCGGTCCTTGTTACGCATTATTTGCAAGGGGGAGGCATGTCGCTTGCCCAAGTCGGGAACGAAGCGATGCTTCTACTAATCGGCGCAGGGATAGGGACGCTCTTTAATCTATATATGCCTGGTAAGGGCAAAGAAATCCGCGCGATGCAGAAGATACTCGAAGCCGATTTGCGAAATGTGTTGTTGCGCATGGCGGATTATATCTGTCGAGAAGACAAATCGGATTATACAGATTCCTGTTTTGGCCAGCTTGCGGCTGATATTGCGAAAGGACAGGAACAGGCGTATGCGTATAGGAACAATACGTTTTTGCAAGAGTCCCAATACTTTATCGAGTATATGAATATGAGGGAACAACAGTGCGTTATCTTAAGGGAGATCTATAAGAAGATTATCAATATCCGGACAGTGTTCCCGCAGACAAAGCAAGTTGCGGCGTTTATCCATGAAATTGGCAGCACTTTTGGCGAATCTAATAATGCGAAAAAGCTGTTAGAGATGCTTTCGGCGTTGCTTTACGAGATGAAAAATTCCTCTCTGCCACAGGCAAGAGAGGAATTTGAAGAACGAGCGTTATTATATTCTATTCTCATGGATTTGCAGTACTTTCTCCTGTTAAAGAAAGAATTCGTAAAATCCCTGACAGCAGAGCAAATCCAAAGATACTGGCAGGAGAAGTGATGGTATAAGCCTTGGTATTCTTATGATAATCTTTCAAATACCGGAATCCATTCTAATGGCGCTTCGCTTGTAATGACCTGTGCGCCTTCGAAAACTTTGCCATCAGCAAGCCTCTTCCAACTCCCGGCAGGCAGATATACAGAGCGTTCTCTTTCGCCTAAATGTAAGACGGGCGCTACCAGATAGCGGCTGCCGAACATATATTGGTCTTCTATTTCCCAACATTGCTTATCCTCCGGGAATTCGAAGAACATTGTCCTAAGAAGCGGTGCGCCAGTCTTAGATGCTTCCTGCATGAGGCTTTTGACATATGGCTTTATGGAGAGGCGAAGCTCTAACTGTTGCTTCATAATGGCAAAAGCGTCTTCCCCATAACTCCATAGTTCGTTAGACTGCCCGGTATAGAGGCTGCCGCCGCCCCATTCTTTCTCGGAAAGCGGAGGGATGTTGTGTGGGCCGCGGTCGCCATGCATCCGCAGGATCGGGCTAAAGACAGCGAATTCGAACCAGCGCAGCAGAAGCTCCTTGAAATCAGCGTCCGCAACATCGTCTGTCATGAAACCGCCGATATCGGTCGTCCACCAAGGGATGCCAGCGAGACCGGCATTAAGGCCGGCGTTGATTTGATCCTGTAAGGATTCGAAGGTGCTTGGCACGTCGCCGGACCAGAGAAGCGTAGCATATTTCTGGCTTCCCGCCCAGCCGGAACGGACAAGATGAAGGATCTTGCCTTCTGCGCCTTCTGCTTTTAACCCGTCATAAAAGGTCTTTGTATAAAGTTTCGGATAAATATTGCTGACTTCCAGTGCTGTCCCCAGCATATAACGGTAGTTATCGAAATCATAGACATTGTAATCAGGCTCAGCGTTATCCAACCAGAACATGTCAATGCCATAATCATAATAGTTCTTCTTACACTTTTCCCACAGGAAAGCTTGTGCTTCCGGATTGGTAACGTCAATTTCCAGGCAGTCTCCTTGGAAATCGTAAGTCTGGTTCGTGCCGCGCTCTGTCTGGATCAGAAGGCCGCGTTCAGCCATTTCGGCGAAGTTCTCACTTTTCTTATCGACGGAAGGCCATACGGAAACTACGACTTTTGTTCCCATCTCGTGCAGTTCGTCGCACATTGCCTTGGGATCCGGCCAGTATTCTTTGTCGAATTTCCAGTCGCCTTGCCTTGTCCAGTGGAAAAAGTCTATGACGATCACGTCAAGCGGGATGCCTAGCTCTTTATATTTTCTTGCTACGCCAAGGACTTCTTCCTGTGTCCGGTAGCGGAGCTTACATTGCCAAAGGCCGAGGAGGCCTTCCGGCAGCATAGGCGCCTTGCCTGTTACCGCAGTATAGTTTTCTATGATCTCTGACGGATTCTCGCCTACAGTCACCCAATAATCCATCTGCTTGGTAGCTCTGGCTTCCCACTCGGTGAAATTCTTGCCGAATACGACGTTGCCAACACCAGGGTGGTTCCACAAGAAGCCGTAGCCCATGCTGGATACGGCAAATGGAATGGTGACTTGGGAATTCCTTTGCGCAAGTTCTAATGTACAGCCTTTCAAATCCAGATAGGACTGCTGGTATTGTCCCATGCCATAGATCTTCTCTCCGTCGTTGCTTTCAAAGCGTACTTTCAGGGCATAATCGCCGCCAACAATTGCTTTATATTCCCTGCCCCGTATTTTCAGGCATCTGCTTTCACGGCACGAAGGCTGGTCGTAGTCTCTATGATATTCCTTTAAGATCTTTTTCCCATCGCGGTAGAATGTCATGATGCCGGAGAAGTCTACTTTAATGCTTAAGCGCCCATTGGTGATGGAAGCGCTGTTTTTCCCATCTATTGTAATAGAGGCATTTTTGCCCGTATCCATGACGGGTTCGTCCAATGCCCAGTCATTTTCCGTGAATTTCGGATATTTTGTTGCGCGGATGCGCAGTGAGTTTTCCCCCCAGGGAGTGATCATTACGGTCTCATACTGATGCTTCCACATCAGAGATTGCTTTTCTTCCCAGAATCTCATGTCTTTTTTCCTCCATTTTACAGTTTCGCTTGCTATTTGAAATAACTTCCTATATATTGATATTATATTGATTGGAAAAATGTTATCCTTTAACTATATTTGCATATACTTGTACAATATTGATTGCAGCAAGAAAAATGGGCATTCTATAAGAAAGTGGAACAGAAAGAAAATAAAAATTAGAAAGAAATGAATTTAGAAAGAAATGAATTTAGAAAGAAAGTGGAACAGAAATGAAAAGACAAAACAATTCCCTTCTTCGTGAGACAAGGCCGCATGGGAACTCCTTCTTCCCTTTTATGCTATATGATATGATATCGGATACGTCGTTTGAAGAGCGCATTGGCTGTCACTGGCATGAAGAGATAGAATTGTTGGTGATTACCAAAGGAGAGGCATTCATTCATCTGAATGATGAAGTGTATCCGGTGAAAGAAAACAGTATCTGTATCATTCCTTCTAATCACCTTCATCTGATGACTTGTAAGATTGGCAAAAGCCTTGATTTTTTTGCAATCGTGTTCCACCCGGATTTTATAAGAGGGATTGGCGACGATGGCATCTGGAAGAAATATCTGACGCCTTTTCTATCCGGTAATGCCGCCTGCCGCGTCATCCAGCCTAAGCCTATAGGCACGTGGGAAGGAGAGCTATTACAGGGATTGCAGCAGATACGGGATATTTTCCATGCGAAAGAATACGCCTATGAGCTGTTTATTAAAATCCGTCTGTTAGAAGCTTTTTATCTGCTTGTGCAGCATGCTGTGCCGGCGCCTGGCGCTGGCGAGAATATGTCTGACCACCATGTCGTGCTGATTAAGTCGGTGATGGAATACCTGCGGCAACATTATGATAATGATATTACGCTTGCGGGGCTGGAGAAGGAATTTGGCATCAGCAGGGAGCATTTATGCCGCCTGTTCAAAGCTATTACGCATATGACGCCATTTGCCTATCTGAATTATTACCGGATTAACCAGAGCGTGGATTTTCTTACGCATTCCGATGATAGTATCAGTGCGATCGCGATAAAATCAGGATTTAATAACATAAGTTATTATAACCGTACCTTCCAGAAGTATATGCATATGACTCCTTCTGCGTTCCGAAAGAGCCAGTGTGAAAAATAGGTATTGTAAAGTGAAAGAAAATGTACCCTGTTTCGAATATTCTATGTTATACTATGCTAAAAGGATGCGGGTGGAAAAGAAAGGAAATAACGATTATGCGTAGTGAAGCAGTCATGTATCGCTTATTCATGGATATCGCCAATGCGGACGAGCGGATTCTGGCAGTTTATATGAATGGCTCTAGGACAAATGAGAAGGCGCCCAAAGATATATTCCAAGATTACGATATCGTCTTTGTCGTAACTAAGACAGAGCCGTTTATAGAAGATGGGGAATGGATCCATAAATTTGGCGATATCCTCTATATGCAATATCCGGATGAAAACCCGGATTGTGAGAGCGACAAGGACAATATATATGGATGGCTGATGCAGTTTGACGATGGCAACAGGGTTGATCTCCATGTGGAATCTGTCGAACATGCAAAGGCGCATATCAGGGATGATAAATTGTGCAGAATTTTCTTGGACAAGGAGAAAATCCTGCCAGAGATACCGGAAGCAACGGATGAGGATTATTATGTGAAGAAGCCGTCGGAAGAACAGTTTAAGGCCTGTAGCAATGAATTCTGGTGGTGCAGCAACAATTTGGCGAAAGGTTTATGGCGTGAAGAAATGCCCTATGTGCAGGATATGGCGAATTTCGTCGTCCGTAAGCAGCTAGAGAAAATGCTTTCTTGGAAAGCCGGCATTATGAATGGGTTTGCGGTAAGCGTGGGGAAGTCAGCCAAGTATCTGGGCCAGTGGCTTGCCAAAGAGGAATACCAGGCGTATTTGGATACTTATTTCGGAGGGGACATACAGGAAGCATGGGAGGCGGTTTTTGCCATGTGCAAGCTGTTTGGGGAAACAGCAGAGTATGTGGCGGAGCAGCTAGGATATCGCTATAATAGGGAGGAAAGCGAGGCGGCGACAATACATCTTACATGCGTGAGGCATCTGCCAAAAGGTGCGGAGGAAATCAATTATGCCAAAACAAAAGACAATCTATAAATCACCGGAAGGCAAAGCAGAAATCCTGGCATTGTATGATCAGCAGTTGCAGCGCCTAGAGAGCCCATGGAGCGATCTTTATGTTTCGACATCTTTTGGGGAGACCCATCTGATTGAAACTGGGAATTTGTCGGGCGTGCCGCTTTTGATGTTCCATGGAGGGAATGCTACTACGGCATATAATCTGTTGTTTAGCGATTTTTTCATGGAGGACTTCCATATCTATGCAGTCGATACAATTGGCCATCCCGGTAAAAGTGCGGAGACAAGCATGTCTGTGAGGAATTACGATTATGGGAAATGGGCGGGCGAAGTCATTGCCGCCATCGGATATGAGAGCATCTGCTGTTTTGGCGGTTCTTTCGGAGCAGGGATTTTGGCTAAGGCGATGTGCGTTGTGCCTGAGAAAATAAAAGGGGCGGTATTGTACGTGCCGTCCGGGATTAAAAATGCGCCGCCCATTCAGTATGGTGCCGGCATGATGCTGCCGATGCTAATGTATTGGAGGACACGGCAAGAGAAGTGGCTAAAGAAATGTATGTTGCCAATGGCAGTGGCGGAAGAAAATATTACGGATGATATATATGAGACTGCGAAACTGAGCATTACGCATACAAAAGTGAAAACAGGCATGCCAAGCAATGTCGCAAGAAGACAGATCAGAAAATGTAAGGCGCCTACGTTGATCATGGCAGCCGAGAAAGACTGTCTTTTCCCAGCCAAAGGCGTCATACCAAGGGCGGATAAGATTATAGTAAACGGCATGACATATCTGTTAAAGAACAGAGGGCATATGAGCTATCTGACCCAGAAAGAAAAAGAGATTATTGTGGAATTCTTAAAAGATGCGTAAATGACGGCGTAAAAAATGAAGCTAAGAATATACCGGACATCGTGGTGTAAATTGTAACGATAGAAATTTCAATCATCAATATATAGAAATTAAGATTCGAAAGCAGAAATGTACTTTCGAGTCTTTTTTATTCCGAAATTCAGAGACTACTATTCCTATAAAATTGATATTATTCCGAAAATAGATTATAATGTTTTGGAAAGCGAGGTGTGCTCTTTATGTATATGACGGTAAAACAAGCCGCAGAGAAATGGGGAATTTCAGATAGACGTGTACGCTTATTGTGCGCAGAAGGGAAGGTTTTGGGTGTTATACGTGAAGGACGCCGTTGGATGATTCCGGTAGATACAAGAAAACCGGCGGATGGACGGTTTAAGGCAGCAGAAAGCATACTGGCAGCTATAGACAGGAAGAAAAGTGAACTAGATACCAGACGCCCGCTGACGAAGGGGGAAGCGGGACGTCTGACAGAAGAATTCATTATTGAGTATACCTATAATTCAAATGCAATTGAAGGAAATACACTGACCCTGCGTGAGACGGATATGGTTTTGCGTGGACTGACGATTGACAGGAAACCGTTAAAAGACCATATGGAGGCAGTCGGGCATAAAGAGGCATTTGATTTTGTGCGGGATTTG
>CAJTSL010000043.1:0-16189 GCA_910578845.1 uncultured Lachnospiraceae bacterium | reverse complement strand
CCTAAAATGGAACAGTTGTTGGAAGATTATAGGAATAATACAGATCATATCATTCCCCGGCTCGCACGGTTCCATATTGAATTCGAGGGGATTCATCCTTTTATTGACGGGAATGGCAGGACCGGAAGGCTGCTTGTCAATCTGGAATTGATGAAAGCCGGATATCCGCCAATTGACATTAAATTTGCAGACCGGATTTCTTATTATAATGCGTTTGATGAATACCATGTAAAACATGATCTTGGTGCAATGCAAAAGTTGTTTGCGGGTTATGTGAATGCAAGGCTGGACAGCTACTTGATGATGTTGGAAAAATAACTATATGAGGCGGATGGGATAAATTGGCACGAATTCCTATGCCATAGATCTGGATGATAAATGAGACACGGGTAAGTCATCGGGAAAGAGAGGAGTTACATATGAAAATTAATCGTATTGATATCGTTGGCCTTGGCGCGCTTGGCGTCATGTATGCGGATTTTTTTACCAGGAAATTGGGAAAAGAGCATGTGCGTGTGCTTGCGGATGAGGAGAGGATCACGCGGTATCAAAAGGAGCAACTGACGTTTAACGGGGAAATATGTGATTTCCAGTATTGTGACGCAGCGAAGGAAAAACGTCCTGCCCAGTTGCTGCTTTATGCAGTGAAATACGGCGCGTTAGAGACGGCTATGGAAGAAACGGCGCATCTAGTCGGGGAAGACACGATTCTGATCGCGGTGTTGAACGGTATCCGCAGCGAGGATGATTTGGGAAGAAGATTCGGCATGGAAAAGGTCGTGCATTGTATCGCGCAGAAGATGGATGCGATGAAAGAAGGAAATACCGCGGTTTGTAAGAATAAAGGAGAGCTGGCGCTTGGCGTTTTGGACGGTGGCAGGGAAGAAAACCTGGCAGCAGTCAAGGCTTTTTTTGATGAGACAGGATTTGCCTATTCTTGCCCGCAGGATATGCGCCATGCCATGTGGGCGAAACTGCTCTGCAATGTAGGTGTGAACCAGACTGTTTCCCTCTGTGCAGGGACATACAGAGATGTCCAACAAGAGGGAGAAGAACGGGAAAGAATGAAAGCCGCCATGCGTGAGACGATACTCGTGGCGAATGCGGAGGGCGTAGACTTATCGGAGAAAGATTTAGATGATTGGGTAGCGATCATTGATACCCTAAATCCTGACGGAGAGCCGTCCATGCGCCAGGATAGCAAGGCGGGGAGGAAAACGGAAGTAGCGCTTTTTGCCGGGACTATTTGCGAACTAGGCAAGAAGCATGGGATAGCGACACCGGTGAATGATATGTTTTTGGAGAGGATAGAGTAAGAACAAGGAGCAGGACTGCTATGTTATATTTTAATTGTGATTATAATGAAGGCGCCCATGAGAAGATTATGGAGCGCCTTAACCGGACGAACAGAGAACAGACAAGCGGATATGGATGTGATGCTTATTGTGAGCAGGCGAAAGCGTTAATTTTAGAGAAGTGCCAGGCGAAAGAGGCTGCCATACATTTCCTGGTTGGCGGCACGCAGACGAACGCTATCGTCATTGCCGCGGCGTTGCGGACACATCAGGGTGTGATAGCGGCGCAAACGGCGCATATTAATGTGCATGAGACAGGGGCAATTGAAGCAGGAGGGCATAAGGTATTAGCAATTATGTCTGATAATGGAAAACTGACAGCAGAGCAGATTGAGGAATGTTACCATACGCATATGGAAGATGATAGCAGGGAACATATAGTGCAGCCGAAGCTGGTCTATCTGTCGCAGCCGACCGAATTGGGGACTTTGTACAGTCTGGCTGAACTGGAAGCGATCTCGCAGGCATGCCGAAGAAACCGTTTATTCTTATTTGTGGATGGGGCAAGGCTTGGCTATGGACTTGCTGCCTACGATAATGACGTGTCGCTTGCTGATTTGGCAAGATTGTGTGATGTGTTCTATATCGGCGGGACGAAGGTGGGAGCGCTATTCGGAGAGGCAGTGGTCATTCCGAATCCGCTTTTACAGGAGGATTTCCGTTATATTATCAAGCAGCATGGGGGGATGTTGGCAAAAGGCAGACTGTTAGGAATTCAATTTATGACACTGTTTGAAGAAAATTCATGTGAAGAAGGCGTAAATAAAGAAGGTTCATGTGGAGAAGACGTAAGTAAAGAAGGTTCATGCGAAGAAGGCTCATGTGAAGAAGGTGTAAGTAAAGAAAATTCATGTGGAGAAGACGCATGGGAAGCGAACGTGTGTGGTGAGACTTTATACGAGAAGTTAGGCAGATATGCGGACGGGTTAGCGGAACAAATCAGGGAAGTGCTATATCAAAAGAAGGTTCCTTTCCTGGTGGAGAGCCATACGAATCAGATTTTCCCTATTCTACCGGATGCGGCCTTGGAGAAGCTTGGCGAAAGTTATATTTTCTCCTATCAGGAGCGGATTGATCAGACGCATAGCGCGGTACGCATCTGTACTAGCTGGGCAAGCGAGCGGCTGGCAGTAGAGCGGCTATGTAAGGATTTGGGAGAGGTATTATGACAAAGTCTGGCATGAGAATGCATTACAGCGCAGAACAAAACTACCCGGAAGTTTGTTGAAATAAAAGCGGAGCAGATGTGGGCGAGGGTCAATGCTTTTTTCAATGTATTGTTTGCGGTAGGGGTGTGCCGTTCCAATTACCGGCTGGTTTGCTCGGGCAGATGATCCCCTACCGTGCAGTTGCGCTCCTGTTTGGAGCAATGGCGATTGGCAGTATGCTTTTCTTAATTGTCATACCGGCAAAAGAGGGCTGTCCGGTATTTGAGGCTAGGAGAGAGGCATAGATGAGCTTGCTTTCTTTTTCATGCCCATATCCAGTTCCTTTACATAGTCAGAAGGCAGATAGCTGTTGCCGGGGTAGAGCGTGTTATGGATATTGCTTACTTCTTCCGCCCATTGGAGGCAGAGAAGAGAATAGCCTTCATAGGCATAAATATCTTCGTCGGGAGCGGAGAGAGACCGGTCATAGTAGCCGTTTATTTCTAAACCGTCTTTTTGTAACAGAGACAAGGCTATTGGCTTCCATCGGCTCTCATCTTCCGCAGATTCGCTTGGGGAATATCTGATTTGCAGATAAGCGGCTGTCTGGATACCGTTCAAGACCTGTGCCCCGCTCTTAGTCACTTCATTTTCGCCAAGCGTGCCTGTGCCTGTTATCATGAGCTGATAGTTATTGATATGGGCGATCTCTTCTTCCCGCACATTGATTAAGATCCCTCCGGCTTCATCAATATGTTGGATCAAATCGTTATATCCTAGTACTTCGATTTCACTGATGTCCAAGTCCATGTTCTTGTTTATAATGGAAAGAATATCATCTTCTTCATAGTTCTGGCATATGTCGTCTAAGCTTTTATCATTACCTTCCAAATCCGGCACGCATAAATCCGTAGCAATCAGTGCGACATTCATGCGGCTGCTTTCCTGACCGGGTTCTGGCGATAAGAGGAAAATGACGCCTTCCAGGTATCCGTTCAGACCCTCCTGCCAGTCTTTTAGTACAATTGCTTTTTGATTGGCAAGATGTTGTCTGTTTTCGGTGTCTTCCTGGATCTTGGTTTCGTTTTTCTGGTTAGCGTCAGGTGTTACTTGTTCTGTACCTGAACCGGAAATAGTATTCGCGTCCATATTTACATTTGTGTCTAATTGTGTATTTGTGTCAGAATTTGCATTTATATCCAAATCAATAGATGTGGATGCTGTGCGAGAAGATCCCGAAGGCTCCTGTAGCTGCATCTGCGCTGTTCCAGTGTAAGTACATCCGGCGCAGAAAAATAGGGCGATGGTCATGACAGCCAGGGAAATCCTGCTATTTTTGTTGCCTTGTGCGATGTTAGCGATTCTTTTTGTCATGAATTTTTTTCCTGACGTCATCATCGTGGCATATTGGAATAAGCTTTCCTTTGCCCTTGTCTGTCTGATCATTGCGATCAGGGCTTCTCCATAGGCGTTACGATGCTCCTCGCCCAGTCTGCGGATGCAGCCGGTATCACATGAGAGTTCCGCGTCTTTTATAGAGAGCTTTGCGCTAATCCACACGAGCGGGTTGTACCAGTTGGTAATCAGGCAGATGATTCTCACAAATCCCCAGACATGGTCTCTGTGGAGATAGTGGACAGCTTCATGTTCCAATGCCATAGGAAGGGTGGCTTCGTCAGCGGACTGGGGAACATAAATTGCCGGGAAGAATCCGACCAGACAGGGAGACATCAGTTTGTCCCCTGCTTTATAAACAGGGATTGTTTTTTGTCCAACCGGGTAATCTGCCCATTTTTGCCTGGTACGCCGTAGATAGTTGTAAAAAGAGAGATTTTGCCAGCCAAACAGCAATGTGAAAAATAACATGCCTATGATCCAGGCAATCTGTGCTAATTGTATCAACTTGCCAAATGGCGTTGCCGCAAGCTGTAATTTGATTTCATAAGAATTTGCTTCTTGGTCGGAGGCGTTGCTTTGGCTTGCATATCCTGTATGGGAATTCTCCCGGGATGGCGCTGTTTGTTCGGTGCTGTTTGCCTCTGCCCCGGTGCCTGCATTTACGGTTGCTGCTACGCTCATGTTTGTGTCTGCCTGCGCATTTTCTGCCGGATTGGTTGCTGCCAAAGACGGATCAGACAGAGTTGTCGCCATTTGTTCATAATATTTTTGGTATGCCTCTTGCTTGGCTAGCCTGTCTTGTCTTTCATATTCCTGTTCAAGGATTCTGCTGCCTGTTTCCCATAGCCTTGTATTCATGATGCTGATGGGACTGAAGAAGACCATGCCCGGTAATAGAAGCCGCAGTGCTACGATCAGCCAGATCGGGTACAGGAAAAGAGGGTTTATTCTCTTCTGGAAAATAGCTCTTATGATAAAGACTGTGAGAATGAGTATTGAAGATGCTATGATTTTTGCTAACATATGAATGACCATGCCTTTCTCTTGGACTGCAACCTGAATGCAAATGATGTTTGCTATGTACAGGTACAAGTAGTTTATTTTTTCTCCATTTTATGTAAAACTTGTAATAGTTCTTCCAGATCAGATTCTGTCAGCCTGTTGCTATCCACAAAGGTGTTCACTAGCATCCCAAGGCTGCCTCCATAAGTGCGGTCTAGGAAAGACGTTGTTTCTTTTAACACGACGGTTTCCCTTTCTAAGTTCGTGGAATAAAGCCTTGCTTTTTGGCCTTCCTCATATCTGATATAGCCTTTCTCCTGCATCCTGCGCAGCATAGTGCTCGTGGTGCTTTTGCTCCATCCCTGCTTTTCTTTCATTTCATATACTAACTGCATTAAAGTTTTGGACTGTTCCTGCCACAAAGATTCCATGATGCACCATTCCGAATTGTTTAAACTAATATTATCCTTCATCTTTCCTGTTTCCCTTCACTATTTTAGTCTATAAGATTGTAAGGTTATATTAACCAGACAATAAGGTTGACAACTGTAACCTTTTTAGGATAACACATAGGGTTACAGTTGTCAACTAAAATAATTCCTATAGGAACAAACGAAGAGGATACTGGATTAGCATTGTTAAGCCGGACGTAGGACTGGGGTTTGCTTTTGTAGAATAAGGCCAAAGGATTGTATTCCATCCGGCGATACTTTATAATGCTATAGAGAACAACCACAGAAATTTGTCCATTGTTTATCTATGGCAAATGGGAGTTTCACAAACGCCTATTATGGTAAATATGGAGAGGTGAATTAGAAGCATGGTAGTATTGGGTAAGAAAAAGCATACATATTCCTTTAGAGGGATCAGCGGGGCTTGTTTGAAGAATATTGCCTATCTTTCGATGTTCATTGATCATTTCTTTGCAGTCGTTTTCTTCGCGTATCTGGAATGGAGGATCATGCAGGGGTTTTCGACAGATATAGCGGGCAGGATCTATCATATCGGAAGGAATGTAGGGCGGATTGCCTTTATCCTTTTTGCATTCATGGCGGCGGAGGGATTTTACCATACCCATAGCAGGGGGAAATATTTGTTGCGGCTTGGTATATTTGCATTGCTTTCGGAGATCCCGTTTGATTTGGCGATCCATGGGGCAGTGTTTGAGACGAACGGGCAGAACGTTTATTTTACGCTTTTTTTGGGTGTGGCAGCATTGTGCCTATGGGAGATGTCAGACGGTTATGTGCTATTGCAGGCAGCAGGCGTGGTAGCGTGCTGCACGGTGGCGGCAGTCCTCAAGACGGACTACATGTTTATGGGCGTATTGCTCATTGTGGCATTTTATCTATGTCGGCGTTCTTTTTTATGCCAGTGTGTCGTCTCTTCGGCGGTCGTTTATATCGGCATCGTGATGGTATATATGGTCAGGCACTGGGGAGAAGGGATTTCCCTGTTGGTTTTTTTAGAGGCGGGCAAGAGCGAGCTATATGGCTTGTTTGCCTTTGTCTTTCTTTTTTTCTATCGTGGGCGGAAAGGAAAGCAATTGCCAAAGGCATGTTATTACATGTTCTATCCGCTCCATCTGCTGTTGCTCTATGGGATGAAAGTGTATCTGTTCGGATGATAGGGAAGTTTCGCAAGCTGAGAGAAAGGTATGGTTAATTCATATGCGGGAAATCGGAAAACGTATAGGGAAGGATATAAAAAGCTTATGGCTGGCGGCGGTTGCCATTGTGTTATATACAGTTTTGATGAATCTTATTTTTGATGCATTTTGCCCGATGATCATCCTGACAGGATTGCCCTGCCCGGGATGCGGCATGACGAGAGCGTTGTTTTACCTGATGAGAGGAAATGTCGCAGAGTCTGTCAGGATGCATCCGATGGGAATCCCGATAGCAGGCCTTGGTTTTTACTTTTGCTGGAACCGCTATGTGAAAGGAAGATGGGCAAAGGGGATGAATATTTTGATGGGCATAGCGATTGTCATGCTGGTTATTTGCTATGTGTGGCGGATGTGGCTTTTTTTCCCAGACAGGACGCCCTACGTGTATACGCCGGAGAATGCACTGGCAAGAATTTTGCCTGTTTATGAACATTTGTTACACGAATGGGGAATATTGTGATAAGATAAGCTTATATCTTTAAAAGATTACGATTATATTTAACAGGGAGGAAAAGGAATGGACAATAATCATATGTATCAGAATCAACAGGGGCAGGGGACAGAGCCTGAAAATAATCAAAATGCCTATAACCAGAACAGTTATGGACAGGATGGGTACAGCCAAAATGGGTATAGTCAAAATGGTTACAGCCAGGATGGGTATGGACAAAGTGGGTATGGCCAGGGAGCTTATAGCCAGAACAATTATCAGCAGGGCAGTTATGCCCAGGATGGCTACCAGCAGAATGGCTATTCCCCCAATTCCTATAATCCTTATAATGGCAATTACCAAGCGCCGTATGGTCAGCAGATAGACTTAGAAGAGCCTGTGAAGATGAGTGAATGGCTGATTAGCTTCTTAATCCTGATCGTACCATGTGTGAACATTATTATGATGTTCGTATGGGCATTCAGCAAGACTGAGAAAAAAAGCAAATCCAATTTCTTTAAGGCTTATTTGATTATGTTCGGGGTTTTAATCGGCTTTTATTTTATCTTAGTCATGTTGATCGTGGCGCTCGGGGTTTCAGAGATCTGGTATTAACGGCATGTCCATGGCAGTCATGACTGCCATCTGGCGGATGCGCCGCAAGGCAGCACCAGTTGATTGGAACTGACAGGTATGCCGATTTCAGATGCCTGTACTTCTCCGCCAAGCCTTGGGACGAGGACAGTGTTTAACATATAGGATAAAACGGCAGGCTGTAGTCCTGTCGTATAGGAGTTTAACAAGAAGAAAAGGGCATCTTTCGAGAGGATCTTAACGCAAAGGGTAAGAAGCGGGAAGATGCTCTCTTCTATTTTCCAGATTTCTCCTTTGGGGCCTCTCCCGTAGGAGGGCGGATCCATGATGATGGCGTCGTAAGTATTGCCGCGCCGGATTTCCCGTTCGATGAATTTGACACAGTCATCAACCAGCCAGCGGATTGGCGCATCAGAAAGCCCGGAAGCAGCAGCGTTTTCTTTGGCCCATGTCACCATGCCCTTAGAAGCGTCCACATGTGTAACATGAGCGCCTGCTTTTGCCGCAGCAAGGGTTGCGCCGCCAGTGTAGGCGAATAAGTTCAAAATTTTGACTGGATTAGTCAAAATAGTGCCGGATTTTCTACGGCTTTCTACGGCATTCTTAATAATAGAAGAAAACCAGTCCCAGTTCACAGCCTGTTCGGGGAATAGGCCCGTATGCTTGAAGCTAAATGGCTTCAAATGAAAGGTAAGCTCTTCGTAGCGGATGCTCCATTCGTCCGGCAGGTTGAAAAATTCCCACTCGCCGCCACCTTTGGCGCTACGGTGGTAATGCCCGTTTCTCCTCTTCCATCCCGGGTGTTTCTTCGGGGTGTCCCAGATCACCTGCGGGTCGGGCCTGACTAGCAGATAGTCTCCCCATCTTTCCAGTTTTTCTCCGCCGGAGGTATCTATGACTTCATAATCTTTCCAATTGTCAGCTATCCACATATCTTTTGCGTCCGCCTTTCTTTCATTCATGTGCTTGCATGTGTCAGTAACCCTTGTTTTGCGCATATGTTTTCAAAGGATGTTATCCCCTATTGATAATAGGGAAAATCACAATAAAAAGCAAGAGGGAAGTGGAAAAGAAAATCATAAAATGGGATTGCAAATAATTGCTTAGAATAGTATATTATTCGTGTATGTAAAACGATTTACTAAAGGGAAAAACCCGAAAAAAATGGGAAGGAGAGCATATGAAAAACATGAAAATTGCAACAAAAATCAGTATTATTTCTATTTTGGTACTTATAGTTGGGCTGGCAGGGTTATGGATTGCCGCGAACAAGCAAATGAATGACGTGATGGAAGCATCTATTGTGCAACAGTTAGATCAATCTGTAGAAACGCAGGCTGAGATTGTTAGGAATTATGTAGATAAGGCAGAAGCCTATCTGGTTGGATATGCACAGGCTCCTATCATAGCAGAAACATTGAAAGATAGTGGTAATGAGAATAATGTGGCTAAGCTACAAGAATATACGGATACTTATGCCGGGACAGGCGACAACCTGGAGAATATTTATACTGCCGATTATGGATCGACTGTAGTCGCCTCCCATGTACAGGGGGTGATCGGGGCGACGCTGCGGGAAGGCGATGCGCTGAAAAGCCTGCAAGACGCCATTGCCGGAGGGATGTATAATACAGGGATCATGGCATCTAAGGCAACCGGCACCCAGGTCATTTCTATGTATTTTCCGGTAAATGACAGTAATGGCGCGCCTTTAGGGTATGTGGGCGCGGCGATTTATGCGCAGAATCTACGGGACACCTTAAATGAGCTTGCCGGACAGGAAGAGGGCAGGGACTATATGCTGCTGGATGCGGTAGCGGGAACCTATATCTTCTGCTCGGATGAATCGCTGATCGGGACGGAAATTGAAAAAGAAGAGATCTTGGAGATGATCGGGCAGACTAAGAATGCGGGAAATCAGTCCCAGTATTTTACGTTTGCCGATCAGGGAAGAAAAGTAATATCCTCGCTTTATTATATAGAAGAAAGAGGATGGCTGCTCGTAGAAATGACAGACTGGGATACGGCATTTGCCTCGCTCCATGCCTTGACGAGGATGCTAGGAGGCCTTTGCATTATCGTGCTTGTTGTCATTTCGTTTGCCATCTGGTGCTGTGTGACGATCATTGCGCGTGCGATCAGCGGTGAGGCGGGCATTATCCAGGAATTTGGCACGCTGAATTTTGCGAGCAGGCAGAAATTAGAGCGCTATTGTGGCAGAAAGGATGAAGTGGGGCAGATAGCGGCTGCTACGAAAGTCCTGGTGGAGGCAACCTATCGCGTTGTGATGGAATTGAAACAAAAGAGCAGCGAACTACAGAAAACGGCGGGGAAAATGAGTGAGGATTCCTCTCATACGGCTGGCGCGATTAAGAATGTCAGAGAGGCGATACATGAAATTGCCCTGGGAGCCGGGAATCAGGCATCGGAGACAGAGAATGCGTCCAACAGCGTCCTACATATCGGGAAACAGATTGAAGAAACAAAGGAAAAATCATCAAGCCTTTATGGGGTTGCCGAAAAGATTAGCTTATCCAGTGAAGAAGCGCTCGGAACGCTACAAGTGCTGGTAGATATTAATGAGCAGGCCAAAAACGCAGTGGAACAAATTAATAAACAGACACTTAATACGAATGAATCCGTTCAGAAGATCAGAGAGGCGGCACAGCTTATCACCTCGATTGCTGAGGAAACAAACCTCCTTTCTTTAAACGCATCAATTGAAGCAGCGAGGGCAGGAGAGCAGGGCAGCGGGTTTGCCATAGTAGCGGGACAGATTAAGAAACTGGCGGAGCAGTCTAACGATTCGGCTAAATATATTGGGAAGATCATCGAGGCGCTTCTAGAAGAATCTTCCGGTGCGGTACAGGTAATGGATGAAGTGAAAGAAATCATGAAATTGCAGAGTGAGCGGCTGGCGGATACGAAGAATTGCTTTGAAGAAGTAGGGCATCATGTGGAAGTGACACAAAGGGAGATTACGACCATCACTAAGAACATTTCCAATATAGATACAGAGCGCGCCGGCGTGGTGGATGTTGTCAAGAGCCTGACAGAGATTGCTGAAATAAATGCTGCTGCGACGCAAGAGTCCCTTGCCTCAACGGAAACTGTCAATGGGATGATAAAAGATGTGGCTGACGTGGCAAAGGAGCTTGCCGATTTAGCAGATGCGCTAGAAGAAAACATCTGTATATTTAAGGTATAAAACGGGATTCCGTTGACAGTGCAACGAAAAGACTTTATAATACTTTCATGAAGAGTAGATTGTCCCGGGGATGCCATTAGGCATCAAAAGGAGTATTATAATTTGATTACACTAAAAGAAATTGCCAAAATGTGTGATGTGTCACCGAGCACGGTGTCCAATATCTTAAACGGCAAGACGAACGTAAGCGAACAGACAAGGCAGAAAGTATTAGATGCAATAAAAGAAAGCGGGTACCGCCCGAATTTCTTTGCGCAGAGCATGCGCAGGCTAAGCAGTAAGATCATAGCTATTGTCACCGAAGACCTGAACGAATTCAGCGCCGGGCCTATCGTGGAATCGGTCATGGATTACTGCGAGGCCCATGGATACAGGACGATATTGATGAACCTTAGGCTGTATCATAAGTGGAAAGATACATGGTATGAAGATGATGAGAAGATAAAGGCTGAATTGACGCCTGTGATCCATGAGGCGCTATCGCTGCGGGTAGACGGTTTGCTCTATGTGGCGGGACATTGCAGGATGATCCGTGATATGCTAGGCGAGGTGGCGATACCGGTGGTGTTCGCCTATGGGATTGCCCAGAAGATGAAATATCCCTCTGTGATTATCGACGATGAAAAAGGCGGTTATGATATGACTAGGCATATCATTTCAAAAGGACACCGGAAAATCGGGCTGATCGGCGGCGTCGCGGATAATCTGCATACGAAGAGCCGGCTGATGGGCTATCAGAAAGCGCTGTTTGAAGCCAATATCCTTTATAATCCGGAGTGGGTGCGCTACGGGGACTGGAAGCGGACATCAGGATACGAAGCGGCAGAATGCTTAATTAGGGATGGCGTTAGCGCGATCTTTTGCATGAATGACAATATGGCGGCAGGCGCATATGACTATTTATACGAGCAGGGATTAAGTGTTGGCATAGACGTCTCTATAGCCGGATATGATAATAAGGAAATTGCGGGTTATATGCGACCTGCGCTTACGACGAATGAGCTGCCGCTTAAGGAGATCGGACAAAAGGCGGCGGAAACACTGCTTTTGCTGCTTGGGGCAGGGGAAAACGGCAAAAAAGGAAAAAAGCAGGGCATCATCAAACTTCCTTGTAAGATGATAGAGAGGGAGTCTGTTGGGACAGCCGGCTGATGATGGAAGAAGAAAAGATTTTTTCAGGGATTTTGCAAATTTATAAAATTTTTCAAAAAAAAGCTTGCATCTTTTTCCATCATCATGTATACTAACAAATGCTGTGGCATGATAGCGATGAAACGTGAGGTTGCTGCCTATGTGGCAGGTTTTCCGTGGAGCGAATGTCAAGTTAGGAAACTGACGACAAGTCACTGTACAAGCAAGAACGTCTGACAAGATCAGAAACGACGTATGTGTTTTAATAGGACACACACGGGAGAGTGTACAGTCACCGCTTGTCGTACTTAGAACTTAAAAGTGCGAAAAGGAGGCGACTTTTTTTATGGCAAGTCAAGTAATGAGAATCACATTAAAAGCTTATGACCATCAGTTGGTTGATGCATCTGCCAAGAAAATCATCGAAACAGTTAAGAAGAACGGTTCACAGGTGAGCGGACCAGTGCCACTTCCTACGAAGAAGGAAGTTGTGACGATCCTTAGGGCAGTCCATAAGTACAAAGATTCCAGAGAGCAGTTCGAGCAGAGAACGCATAAGAGGCTCATTGATATTATCACACCGACGCCTAAGACAGTTGATGCGCTGCAAAGACTGGAAATGCCGGCAGGCGTATATATCGACATTAAAATGAAGAACAAATAAGGCCCCTACTAGTATGGCTCTGTCAGAGCCCGCTGTAGAATCAAGGAGGTAAAGGAATGAAAAAAGCTATTTTAGCAACAAAAGTCGGAATGACACAGATTTTCAATGAAGACGGCAGCTTAATCCCTGTTACCGTGCTTCAGGCAGGCCCTTGTGCCGTAACCCAGGTGAAAACAGTAGAAAACGATGGTTACAGCGCAGTCCAGGTCGGCTTTGTGGACAAGAAAGAAAGAATTGTCAACAGAGATAAGAATGGCAAAAAAGAAATAATCCACAGACATGGAGCAAATAAAGCGGAAAAAGGCCACTTTGCTAAAGCAGGTGTATCCTGTAAAAGATATGTAAGAGAATTTAAACTCGACAATGCAGAGGAATATAAATTAGGAAGCGAGATTAAGGCGGACATTTTTGAAGCGGGAGATAGAGTTGATGCAACTGCTATTTCTAAAGGAAAAGGATTCCAGGGTGCGATCAAGAGATTAGGCCAGCATAGAGGCCCTATGACCCACGGTTCCAAATTCCATCGTCACCAGGGTTCCAACGGCGCTTGTTCTTCTCCAAGTAGGGTTTTCAAAGGAAAAGGCATGCCAGGACATATGGGTTGCGTAAAGGTAACGGTTCAGAACCTTACGGTAGTAAGGGTAGACGCTGATAAGAATCTGATTCTTGTAAAAGGCGCTGTGCCGGGACCGAGAAAAGGCCTGGTAACAATTAAAGAAACAACTAAGGTCGATGCAAAATAATCACTCTGGTTATAGATGAAAGGAGGACCATTCAGATGGCAAACGTATCTGTTTATAATATGGAAGGCAAAGAAGTTGGCAAGATTGATTTAAACGATGCGATATTTGGCGCGAAAGTGAATGATCACTTAGTGCATATGGTAGTTGTTCAGCATCTTGCGAATAAACGCCAAGGAACACAGAAAGCAAAGACGCGTGCGGAAGTTTCCGGCGGCGGAAGAAAACCATGGAGGCAGAAAGGAACGGGTCACGCAAGACAGGGTTCCATCAGGGCTCCACAGTGGAAAGGCGGCGGCGTTGTATTCGCTCCTGTTCCGAGAGATTATTCTTTCAAGTTAAATAAGAAAGAAAAAAGAGCGGCGCTTAAATCAGTTCTGACAAGCAGAGTGCTGGAGAATAAACTGATCGTCGTAGAAGAATTGAAATTTGACGAGATCAAGACGAAGAAGTTCAAAGCGGTTATGGATAACTTAAAAGTCAATAAGGCATTGGTTGTCATGGGAGAAAAAAATGACAATGCAGTATTTTCTGCAAAGAATATCCCGGCGATCAATACGGCGTACGCAGATAGTATTAATGTATATGATATTTTGAAAGGCGATACGCTGGTTCTGACCAAAGACGCCGTGGCGAAGATTGAGGAGGTGTATGCATAATGGCAGCGATTTTATATTATGATGTGATCCTCAAACCGGTTATTACAGAGAAAAGTATGGCAGGTATGAGCGAAAAGAAATATACTTTTCTGGTTCATCCGGAAGCGAATAAGACAATGATCAAAGAAGCTGTAGAGAAAATGTTCGAAGGAACAAAAGTAGCGAAAGTAAATACCATGAACCTTGACGGAAAGACCAAAAGGCGCGGTATGGTATATGGCAAGACTGCCAAGACCAAAAAAGCTATTGTATGGCTGACAGAAGATAGTAAAGATATTGAAATATTTACTGGCCTGTAAGAGGCTGTAAAGATTCCTAAGACGGCCAAAGGCACAGTTTGAGGTAATCGCTTTAGTCGGCAGATAATGTATGCGGCATCGGATTTAAGGATAGAAGAAAGGATGCTGCGCGAAAATCATAAGGAAAAGGAGATAAGAAAATGGGAATTAAGACTTATAACCCATATACACCTTCAAGGCGTAATATGACTGGTTCTGATTTCGCAGAAATTACAAAGAAGACACCTGAAAAAGCACTTTGTACTTCTCTTAAGAAAAACTCAGGCCGTAATAACCAAGGTAAAATCACAGTCAGACACCGTGGCGGTGGAAGCAGAAGATTATATAGAAACATTGACTTTAAAAGAAATAAAGATGGGATTGCTGCAACAGTAATCGGTATTGAGTATGATCCGAACAGATCAGCGAATATCGCATTGATTTGCTATGAAGATGGCACAAAATCTTATATTCTTGCACCAGAAGGACTGACAGACGGCATGAAGGTCATGAATGGCGCGCAGGCTGAAATAAGAGTCGGCAACTGCTTGCCCTTGTCTGAGATCCCGGTAGGTACTGTCATCCACAATGTTGAATTATATCCTGGCAAAGGCGGGCAGTTAGTCCGTTCCGCAGGCAACGGCGCACAGCTTATGGCAAAAGAAGGCAAATATGCGACTTTGAGATTGCCATCTGGTGAAATGAGAATGGTTCCTATTGTTTGCCGCGCAACAGTCGGAAGTGTTGGCAATGCAGACCACAACCTGATCAAGATCGGTAGCGCAGGACGTAAACGCCATATGGGCATCCGCCCGACCGTCCGTGGTTCTGTTATGAACCCGAATGACCATCCACATGGTGGTGGTGAAGGTAGGGCGCCGATCGGACGTCCGGGCCCATGTACTCCATGGGGTAAACCGGCGCTTGGCTTGAAGACGCGTAAGAAGAAAAAAGCGTCCAATAAGCTGATCGTAAGAAGAAGAGACGGCAGAGCTATCAAAGGCTAGGTTGAAAAGATATTCTAAAACGTCTATGAATGCCGTTATAGAAAATTTGAGTTTCAGCCGGAAGAACCGTTTAACGGTTCTTCCATAGATAGAGAAGTTATAGGAGCGTTATATAAAATTTAGGAGGAAAGATCATGGCAAGATCACTGAAAAAAGGACCATTTGCAGATGCAAGCTTATTGAAAAAAGTAGATGCTATGAATGAGTCAGGACAGAAACAGGTCATCAAGACTTGGTCCCGCCGTTCTACTATTTTCCCATCTTTCGTTGGACATACATTTGCTGTCCATGATGGCAGGAAGCATGTGCCTGTATATGTTACGGAAGATATGGTTGGACATAAGCTTGGTGAATTTGTTGCAACCAGAACTTATAGAGGACATGATAAGGACGAAAGAAAGTCCAAAGTTCGCTAAATTGAAAGGAGGTTTTATCTATGGCTAAAGGACATAGATCCCAGATAAAAAGAGAAAGAAATGCGAACAAGGATACAAGACCTTCAGCAAAATTATCTTATGCAAGAGTGTCTGTACAAAAAGCTTGTTTCGTATTAGATGCCATCAGAGGCAAAGATGTAACAACAGCATTGGCTATTCTGGAATACAATCCAAGATATGCATCCGGCCTGATCAAGAAGCTGCTGGAATCTGCGATTGCAAATGCTGAGAATAATAACGGAATGAACCCGGAGAACCTTTATATTGCAGCGTGTTATGCGAATAAAGGACCTACCATGAAGAGAATCAGACCAAGAGCACAGGGCAGGGCTTATAGGATTGAGAAGAGAATGAGCCATATCACAGTCGTGCTAGACGAGAGATAGGAATGATATAGGAAGGAGAAAAACATGGGACAGAAAGTTAATCCTCACGGCCTCAGAGTCGGTGTAATTAAAGATTGGGATTC
>CAJTSL010000042.1 GCA_910578845.1 uncultured Lachnospiraceae bacterium | reverse complement strand
GACAAATCGTCACAGGGCCGCTTTCGCTACATTGGCACTCGTAACGGCACATAAGGCGCTACCATACAGCATCTAAGTGCCGACGGTGCCAAAGCACCCTGCTTGTGATATTGTCTATATTGCACAATTGGGTTTTGAAAAATAGGGATTTCGCAATCACCTATTAAAGAAAAGCAGAAATAAAAGGAGGATCCATCATGTATTATTTTACGGACGATTGTCTGATAGGCGTAGAGGAGATTGATAATGAACACCGGGAACTTTTCCGGATGATTAATGAAACGCAGGAGCTGTTGGAAAACCAGATCATAAATGACAAATATGACCGGATCAGGGAAATGGTAGAGCGTTTAGGGGAATATGCGGAAAACCATTTCAGGCATGAGGAAGCATATATGGAGAGCATATGCCATCCGGAATTAGAGTTACAGAAACGACAGCATCTATTCTTTTCTGATAAGATCAATGCCATTACGAACTCTTTTACTTCCGATAATGAGCAGCAGGCTGTTTTGGAAGATCTGTTGAAATACCTCGTGACGTGGCTCTATAGGCATATCATTAGCGCAGACCTTATGATAGGGAAGCTGAGACCGATCGAGGCGTGTAAGGATGCTCCAAGATTTACCGAGGAATATCTGACGGGTATTGCTTTGGTTGATAAGGAACATAAAGAGCTTTTCCGTATTATCGGGGAAGTGCATCATGCAATTGTAGATGAATATTCTTATGATAAATATGATGAAATTATACGGTTGATAGAAGAACTGAAGGAGTATACGAAGTTTCATTTCCAGGATGAAGAACTCTATATGGAAAATATCCGTTATGAAGGCATAGAAGCGCAGAGAAGGGCGCATGATGCATTTGTGACAAGGCTAGAAGAGATGGATTTGGAGCATATTGATGAGCATCAGCAGGAGAGTCTGGAAGAGATAATGGAATTTTTGACAGAGTGGCTGGTGAACCATATCTTACATATGGACAAAAAGATCAGTAATGCATAGAAATGGGGGGCGCTTGCTATCTTTTTTTCGGGAAGTTTCGGTTTTAAGAACGGGAATATTCTTGAAAAAGTACGGATATCAGGTATAATAGAATATACGAATATAATGTAGGGGGGCAAAAAAGTGAATAATAAGACAAAGGCGAATGAAAGCAGTACAACGAAGCACACAAGAAGCATCGCGACAATGCTTGTTATGGTTATCTTTTGTATGATAGCCGTGACGGTCCTTATCTTGGGGGCGCTTGGCATTTCCTTTTTAAGGAAATCTATGAACCAGAATATTAAGACCTAT
Organism: uncultured Lachnospiraceae bacterium; assembly: GCA_910578845.1. Classification (GTDB taxonomy): domain Bacteria; phylum Bacillota; class Clostridia; order Lachnospirales; family Lachnospiraceae; genus UBA3282. Next base: position 32,071 of record CAJTSL010000042.1, on the reverse strand, counting down.
GAAGAGACGATGTATGACGGGTACCGTTTGGAAATCAAATCGGAGATCCAGACATGTATCACCATTTTGCAAGACTATTATACTCGCAGCCAGGAGGGGGAACTGACAGAGGAAGAAGCAAAAGAAATGGCAAAAGAGGATATCCGCGGTATGCGTTATCGCGATGATGACTCTGGCTATATGTGGATTGATGATACGGAATATAATCTGGTGATGCACCCGATTCTCCCAGAGCAGGAAGGGAATAACCGTTTTGACCTGACAGACCAGAATGGCGTGAAGATTATCCAGAATATTATGAAATCTGCCAATGATGGCGGCGGTTATAATGAGTTTTATTTTACGAAAGCAGATGGCGTGACGGTTGCGCCGAAGCTGGCTTACTCGGAGAAGTTCGAACCTTGGGACTGGGTCGTTACGACCGGCAACTACATGGATGATATGACAGCGGAGATCCGAACGAAAGAGAAAGAAATCAAATATGAGTTTCTGGAGATGTTAATTGCATACGCGGCAAGCATCGTGTCTATTTTGATCGTTGTCCTTATCATATCGGTTGTATTCGGGAAACGTCTTGCGGGCGGCATCCAGAAAGTGGAAGTGAACTTGCGCAAAATCAAAGAGGGGGATCTGTCTTTTGAGATAGACCCGAAGCTGACAGGCCGTAACGATGAAATTGGCAAGATCGCCCAGTCTTTGAACCAGGTTAAGATTTCTCTAGCGGATATGATTGGGGAAGTCAGCAATGCCAGTACGCAATTGAGGAGAAGCAGTGAAGATTTCAGTGAGAAATTCGGCGAGATCACAAACAGCATTCATGACACGAACTGCGCTGTTGATGAAATGGCGAAGGGAACGGCGAGCCTGGCAGAAGAAACAGAGATTGTCAACGAGAAAGTACAGAAACTGGGTGACGTTATTGACATTGAGAATGATGAGATGAGCAAGCTTGGCTCTTCCGTTGATACGATGATGAGATTTTCCGATGGCGCATCGGAGAGCATTAAGAAGCTTTATGAGATTACCGAGGTGACGACAAGCGCCATTCAGGTAGTATCGGAGCAGACGAAGCAGACGAGTGATTCGGCGTTACATATTAATGAGATGGTAGAGATCATTAAGAGCATGGCGTCCCAGACCAATCTGCTGTCCCTGAATGCGAGCATTGAGTCAGCACGTGCCGGGGAAGCCGGAAGAGGGTTTGCGGTCGTTGCGGAAGAAATCCGTAAGCTGGCTGAGAAATCTGCGGAAAGCGCAGCCGGAATTGAAGTAGTTGTCAAAGAGCTTACGACCAATGTGGAAGTATCTACCAATAGAATGCAGGAAGTCATGACGAGTGTGGCGGAACAGAAGAAGCGTTTGCAGGAAACACAGGACGCATTTGAAAATCTGTATAAGGAAATCAATATTGTAGATGATGTCGCTAATATGATCGGGCAGCAGACGGATGTATTGAATGAGCTGAAAGTCGTTGTCTCGGATTCCGTATCTAATTTGGGAAGCGTCGTAGAAGAGAATTCTGCGTCAGCGCAGGAGACAAGCGCTGGCATGCAAGTAGTGGCGGATGCGATCAGGAGCTGCTATGAAGATACGCAGATGTTAGTGGAACTGAGTGAGAAACAGAGCCAGAAGACGGAGAAATTTACACTATAATAGAGAACTGCCGGGAAGATTAGAAAAAAATGTCAGGAAGATTTTAAAATAGTCTTGACAGGAACTGAAAAAAACGTTAGAATAGCATTTGTTCGCAGGAATGGCGGAATTGGCAGACGCGCACGGTTCAGGTCCGTGTGATAGCAATATCATGAGGGTTCAAGTCCCTTTTCCTGCACTAACGCTATTTAACATAGGCAGTAATGATAGAAAACACCGTATGACGCGGTGTTTTTTATATTTATCAGGAAACTTAAAGGAAACATCAGGAAATATAAGTAATTACTAGGAAACGTGAAGTAAGCATAAGAAAAGTTCTTTTGCTTTTTTGGCACGACTGTGATAGAATATATCCGGTTTAGGTGCATCTGGTTCTGGATGCGCTTGGAGGGAGGATTATGAAAAAATATAAGGAAACGGCAGCATTCCTGTCGCTTGTGGTTGTCTTGCTATTAGCGGCTTGTAGCAATCAGGCGGAGGAAGTGGCAGCCATGGAAGGGGAAGTGCGAAAGGAAGCTGATGGCTCTTCGGCAAGCGAACTGTTTATAGATTCTTTAGGATATTTCTTACAAGAAGACGGAACAGAAGACGCTTTCGATGATGGGGCATTAGGAGCGGCAGAGGACCAAACGGCGAAAGCGGATGTGGCGGAGGAGCAGAAAGAAGCGCAGCAAGCCGAAGTCATGATATATTATGGGAATGGGGCTTCCGATGAATTAAGTGCGGAGACTTCTTTTATGGAGCAGATCACTGCGGAGAATTTGGTCGATGCTTTGTCAAGGCATAATATCGTATCCTTAGGGACTAAGGTGAATTCTTTTGAGGAAGAAGAAGCGGATGGCAAGAAAACCCTCCGTTTGGATTTATCAAAATCATTCTATGAATATCTAAAGACAATGACGAAAGAGGGAGAGAAGATCATCATGTATTCTGTTGCCGCTACTTTTATGGAGGCATATGATGCAGACGGGATTTTCATCACAGTAGATGGAAAGATTTTAAAGACGGAGCATGCGACTTATGAAGAGCCGATCCATTATACGCCAGGACAGTTAAAGGCTTTGGAAGGTGAATGAGACAGCGCATAAAAGCGTTAAGAGAGGATAGGTGTGGAAATGGCAGAAATATCAGCAAGGGAGCAGCAGATTTTTGATATCGCGCAGATAGAATGGGACATGTTCCAGCATGTATACAATACTGGTGGGCGTGCGTCCTGCCAGGACGATCCGGAGACGTTCTTCCGTATGCGCATGAGCCAGTGGATGGTGTATTCGGATGAACTGCTTGCCAGCTATAAGCAAGATTGTCAGAAGGCATATGAAGAGGGCAGGAACCTTATATTTGAAAAGTATGCGCGAATGATGGAAAGTACGTTTCCAGAGGAATATGAGAATGTGAAGTCTTATCTGCCTGATGTGGAAGACCGGAAGGAGACGGTGGAGCAGATCGTTAGAATCCATTTGGAATGGGATGCACGGATGCTTGCCGAATATCCGAATATCCGGAAGCGCGGGAGAACGCTGACGACGCAACAGGATAACCCGTCGGATGGCTCTTCGATGGAGAGTTATCTTCGTGCCGAGCTGTTGACGTATTCTTTGCGCACATTAGAACTGCTTTGGCAGGAAACGAAAGAGGCTTATGAAAAAGGCGAAAGCCTCTTGCAACAGATTATTGCCAACGAGACTTTATTCTATGGCTATGAGTCCTTAGAGGATGCCGAGGCGAAAGCATAAGCAAGGCATATCTCCGGCGCTGGCATAGAGGATTAACCTGGTGATTGTGGATTAGAAATGTAAGCGTCTGCGTACTTCGTTACGCAGGCGTTTTTTGGATATAATGGTAATCAGCGTAATATCAATGATGGCGCATACTGTTAAAACGACAGCAGACCATGTAATGCGCATCGGGCTATCGAAGAAATGCCTGATTAACAGTTCCAGGCAGATACAGAAAAATGGCGCTTCGATGAACAGATAAAGGGAGGCTGTCAGGATATTGAATGGCAGCTTATGTGCTAAAAAGGTAAATAGCTCAATGAGAAGCGTCACGGTAACGACGATAGGCAGGCCAAGCCTCCAGAACCAGTAACTAGAGGTGGTCAGGAATGTGATCAGGAACAGATAAATCCCCACAGCGACACCATCGGCGAGAAGGCTTAAGTAAATCGGCGTCTTTGTATAGATGACGGCTGGAAAGGCAAAGACGAACAGGCAGATACAGATGCCAATGACGAGGAATGACCAGAGTACCCCCTGAAAAGCGAGAAGGTTTAGGAGCAAGCAGGTAATGCTGGTAGCCGACAGAACGACTGTCAGCAAGATCCCTAAATCTTTTCTTTTGACGACTTCTACCTGTCCTCTGGATGTAGGATAGGGAGTCTTGTCGTTTAAAGGGCATGGGTGATTGGGATTAATGACAGGGGTATTGCAAAGCGGGCATGCTTTCAGGGAAGCTTCTAATTCTACGCCACAGTTTACGCAATATGACATGGTTATCTTTCCTTTCTGTTTGGGTTTTCTGACAGGCTCACGCCTGGGGCGTGATATCTCTATTGCTCTCAATGGTTACATGAATGCCATCCTGTACCAGCTTCTGGAAAAAGTAGCGTTCCACGTCCGCTTCTATGATGCTGCTGGCGAAGTTGATGGTAAGTGTGTCCTCGAAGCTGATAATGGCACAATTGGTACGCGAGGAAAAAGGCTGTCCCATGTAGATATCAAACCGTTCGATGAATGGCTTCATATCTTCCGGGACTTTTAAGGCGCCCATATTGGTCAGGCCAGCCGAAGAATTTTTATCCTGGACTTTTGTATAAAAAGTGCGGACAACGAAATCCTTGATAAAAAGGGGCACGATACGGATCAAGGGGTTCCGTTGTGTGGCAGCGTTTGTCGTGATGTCGCCGCGCAGGAATTTTTCATTGATGTAGTATTGCATATAATGATGTACTTGTGTAACGATTTCTTCAAAAGTATAATCGCCGAGCCGGGGGTCTATGGAAGGATAGACCATGGTAATGAAATTGCGCAGCGTCTTGGATGGGAAAAAACGCCGCAGATTAACGGGCATGGCAATCTTAACAGGACGGAAGCGGAACGGATTATCGGCTTCTTGCTTTTGGAGCAAGGCATAAAGCAATACCGCGTTGAGATATTCCGTTAATGTGGCATGGTAGTTTTTAGCGACTTTCATGACTTCTTTAACGGACATGATACCGTCTATGATATTAAGCGTATAAAAAGGTTCCTTCGTTCCCCTGACGCGGTATGTTTTCTCACCGGGCCGGGGCGGTTTCACACGGGCATTGGCATAGCGCATGTAGGCATCTTCTAATTCCTGTGCATCCGGTGGCTTATGGATATCGAGCACGAAGCCGGATGGGGAAATGCGATGTCCTTGTAATTCCAGGTATACAGCGATCAGCGTCTGCAATACGCACATGCCGCCAGTGCCGTCGCCAAGGCAGTGATGCGCTTCTAAAGAGATGCGCCTGCCGTAATAATACACACGCAACAGATACCTGTTGTTTGCTTTAAAGGGCATGGGCATACAGGGGTTTTTGATGTCTGGGGTCACAAATGGGCCGGGCCTGTTGTTCGGTTCGAGATAACGCCAGAATAATCCCTTCCGGATAGCGACTTTATAAGTAGGGAAACGGGGGAGCGTTAAGTCTAACGCTTCCTGCAAGAGCGCGGGATCGATTTCTTCTTTCAAGACGGCAGATAAGCGGTATACGGAGGAAAAATCTTTTCGCTGTAATGTCGGGTAGACGATAGCGGATAAATCCAGCTTGTACCATACTTCTTTTCTGTTTCTCTGCGGTAGGGCGGTTCTCTGGTTGGAACGTGGCACGGCTGATCTCCTTTTTTTGCAGGCGCATGGCCTGTATATTCTATATTCGTATTTTGATTGTTTTATCATAGCTGAAATTTGGCAATGCATAATTTCTATTGTTTAGTATACCACAGAACAGGGAATTTATGGTAGAATAAAGAGCAAATTCATGAAAAATGAAAAGGAGTGCGTTTAATGGCTATATCGACGAAACGAAACCAGAATTTAATGAATCTGGTGAAAAAGGTACATGGGATCGTAGAAAATACAGATTTGGAAAAGCATAGGCTTTCGCAGGATCATTTCGGGGTCCTGCTTGGCAATAGCAAAGAAGTGGATATCAAAGAGTTTGAGATAGAGGGAATCCATGGGGAATGGATTTCTGTTAATAGAGCACATATGAAAAAGTATATTATCCTATATTGCCATGGGGGCGGCTATTCTACGGGAAGCAGTATCTATGCCCGGACGCTGACGACGAAGTTTGCGATGTCTACTTCGATGGATGTCCTTTGCTTCGATTACCGGCTGGCGCCGGAGAATCCATATCCGGCGGCGACAGAGGATGCCATGAAGATTTGGAATTATCTGATGCTTTTAGGATACGGCGCGAGGGATATTATTATGGCAGGGGATTCGGCAGGCGGGAATCTGGCGCTCTCCCTTGTCTTAAAGCTGAAACAGGAGAACCGTTTGCTCCCAAGAGGCCTGGTCTTGATGTCCCCATGGACGGACTTGACCGCTTCCGGAAAGTCGCATGTGACGAGGGCGGATATTGATCCCGTGCTAAGCCCTGCCTATTTGGACGATATGACGAACAATTATGCGAAAGGGGAGGATTTAACGGATCCGTTCATTTCTCCGTTATTTGGCGATTATGCGGGGTTTCCGCCTACCTATATCCAGGTCGGGGACAATGAAATGCTGTTGAATGATTCGACGATGCTGCATAAGAGGATGGTCAAGGAGAATGTTTCGGTAAAGATGGACATCTTTAAAGGCATGTGGCATGTTTTCCAGATGTCACCGTTTAAGACTGCTTATGAAGCGATGGACAAGAATGCCGAATTTATTTATGATATTTGCCGATAAAAATTTTTTGCGAAAAAGAGGATTTTAGAAAAAAGAACAGAATATTATAAACAGAGCTATTGTTTTTCAAAGATAAAAGGAAGGCAATTCTGATGAATATACGGGAAAGTTTGGAGCAGTGGGAGAAAGAATATCTTAGCCCTTATGCGATGCTCAGCATGAATTCCAGAGGCAGGAGCAAACCGGAAGAACAATGCGATATACGGCCGGTATTCCAAAGAGACAGGGACCGGATCATACATAGCAAATCTTTTAGAAGGCTGAAGGATAAGACACAGGTATTTTTAACGCCGGAAGGGGATCATTATCGAACGAGGCTGACGCATACCCTTGAAGTCAGCCAGAATGCACGTACGATAGCGAAGGCCTTACAGTTGAATGAAGATTTGGTAGAGGCGATCGCGCTTGGGCATGATTTGGGACATACGCCTTTTGGGCATGCAGGTGAGCGGGCGCTGAACAAAATATGCCCATATGGGTTTTCGCATAATGAGCAAAGTGTCAGGACTGTAGACATATTGGAGAAGAACGGCCAGGGCATTAACCTGACCTATGAAGTCCGGGATGGGATCTTAAATCATCAGACTTCAGGCATGCCGGTCACTTTAGAAGGAAGGGTCGTAAGATTTTCTGATAAAATTGCGTATATTCATCATGATATGGATGATGCTATAAGAGGAGGCATCTTGAAAGAGACGGATGTCCCCCATGAAATAGGGGATGTCATCGGTTATAGCTGTGGTGAGCGGCTGGATTATTTTATCCATGATATTGTTACGACGAGCCGGGGACAGAACGACATCAGGATGTCGCCTGACGTGGCGGATGCGATGCAGAAACTACGTAAATTTATGTTTGAGAATGTATATAAGAATCCGGTTGCAAAGAGTGAAGAAGGCAAAGCGGAGGAACTGATTAAGACATTATACGATTATTATTTAAGACATATGGAGAAGCTTCCAAGATTCATGCGAAAGATCATGGAGGCAGGAGAGCCGGCAGAGAAGATAGTCTGTGATTATATAGCGTCTATGACTGACCGTTTTGCGATTGCCACCTATCAGGATATCTTTATTCCTAAGACATGGCATGGTTAAGGATAGGGCGAGGCGAATGAAAAAGATCTGATTTCATATGCGGGCGTGCCTGTAGGGATGGGCAGTTGAGCAAGAATGGGGGATTATTATGTATTATCCCGATGAATTAGTGGAAGAGGTAAGGGCGAAAAACGATATTGTAGATGTCATTTCCGGATACGTCCGTATACAGAAGAAAGGCAGCAGCTATTTCGGATTATGCCCTTTTCATAACGAAAAATCGCCTTCCTTCTCGGTATCGCGGGACAAGCAGATGTATTATTGTTTTGGCTGTGGAGCGGGCGGCAATGTGTTCACTTTCCTGATGGCATATGAGAACTGCTCTTTCCCCGAAGCCATTAAGGAACTGGCGGAGCGGGCAGGAGTCGGCTTGCCGGAAATGGAGTATTCCGAAGAAGTAAAGAAGCGGGAGAACAAAAGAGCAAAGCTATTAGAGGTCAATAAAGAGGCCGCCAGATATTTTTATTATCTGTTGCGCTCTCCGAAAGGGACGGCAGGGCATCAGTATCTGACTGGCAGAAGTTTGAGCGAAGAGACGATGAAGAAGTTCGGCCTCGGGTTCGCCAGCGTATCGAACCAAGAGCTGGTGAGCTATCTGCGTTCGAAAGGATATGTGGACGAGCTGGTCAAGGAAGCCGGTCTTGCGAGCTTTGATGAGAAGTATGGCATGCATGATAAATTCTGGAACCGGGTAATGTTCCCGATCCAGGATATTAACCATAAAGTGATCGGTTTTGGCGGAAGGGTCATGGGCGATGGAAAGCCAAAATATCTAAATTCGCCGGAATCTATGGTTTTTGATAAAAGCCGGAACCTATATGGGCTCAATTTTGCGCGGACTTCGAGGAAGAACAATATCATCCTCTGCGAGGGTTATATGGATGTCATAGCCATGCACCAGGCAGGTTATACGCAGGCAGTCGCTTCGCTTGGCACGGCTTTTACGATTGGACAGGCATCGCTGCTTAGGCGGTATACGAATGAGGTGCTGCTCGCATATGATAGTGATGGAGCAGGTGTAAATGCGGCTCTTAGGGCAATAGGGATTCTGCGGGAAAGCGGGCTTAGGGGCAGGGTCATTAACATGGAGCCGGCGAAGGACCCGGATGAGTTTATGAAAACATTTGGCGCGCCGGCATTCCAGGAGCGGATCGATCAGGCGGAGAATAGTTTTTTCTTTGAATTACGGATTTTGGAACGGGATTACGATATGCGCGACCCGGATGCCAAGACGAGGTTTTATAGGGAGATTGCAAAGAAGCTATGTAATTTTGAAGAAGAGGTAGAACGGGAGAACTATATACAATCTGTAGCGGAGAAATACCATATCGGCTATGATAACTTGCGGAAACTGGTAGTCTCTTATGCGGCACAGACAGGATTTGTCAAGCCGGTGGAGAGGCCAAAACCGACGGTAGCCGTTAAGAATACACCGCAGGAAAATGTAAAGCGAAACCAGAGGTTATTGCTGACATGGATAACCGAAGAGCCGGAATTATACCAAAAGATTAAAAAGTATATCCAAGTGGAAGACTTTACAGAGACACTATACAGGCAAGTGGCGCGTAAGCTTTTCGAGGATTTGGATCAGGGCGTCTTTCATCCCGCCTCGGTCATCAGTATGTTCCAGGACGAGGAGGAGCAGCGGGAAGTCGCATCGCTATTTAACACCAAACTAGAGAGAGAGCCTACTGAGACAGACAGAGAAAAGGCTTTGCATGACATTGTATGCCAAGTCAAGAGCAACAGTGTCGCATACTATTCCGGCGCCGGAGGAGAGGGCATGACGATCAAGCAGCTCATAGATGCCAAAAAAGCGCTGGAAGAACTTAGAAAAACGCATATTTCCCTGCATTAGAGGAAAAAATAAAATTGTTTAACCCGGATATAAGGAAGGATGGGCGAAGAATGGAAGAAAATGTACAGGCAAAGTTTGAAGAGCGGTTAAAAGAACTCTTGAATATTGCTAAGAAGAAAAAGAATGTTCTGGAATATCAGGAAATCAGTGACTTTTTCCATGATATGACTTTGGAAGAGGAACAATTTGACAGAATTCTGGAAACATTAGAACAGAACAATGTGGATGTTTTGCGCATTACCGATGTGGACGATGTGGGAGACGAGGAAATCATCCTGACAGAAGAGGATGATGTTGATGTGGAGAACATTGACTTGTCCGTACCGGACGGTGTCAGCATTGAAGACCCGGTCAGGATGTACCTCAAAGAAATCGGTAAAGTGCCTCTTTTAAGTGCAGAGGAAGAGATTGAGCTTGCTAAGAAGATGGAAATGGGAGACGAAGAGTCGAAGAAACGTCTTGCGGAAGCCAATTTGCGTTTAGTCGTAAGCATTGCCAAAAGATATGTGGGACGTGGCATGCTGTTCTTAGATTTGATTCAGGAAGGGAACCTGGGTCTTATTAAGGCTGTAGAAAAATTTGACTACCGGAAGGGCTATAAATTCTCGACCTATGCGACATGGTGGATCCGCCAGGCGATTACAAGGGCGATTGCCGATCAGGCAAGAACGATCCGTATCCCGGTGCATATGGTAGAGACGATTAATAAACTGATCCGTGTCAGCAGACAGTTATTGCAGGAACTTGGGAGAGAACCTACACCGGAAGAAATAGCAGAAGAAATGAACATGCCGGTAGAAAGAGTCAGAGAGATTTTGAAGATTTCACAAGAGCCGGTTTCTTTAGAGACGCCGATTGGCGAAGAGGAAGACAGCCATTTGGGTGATTTCATCCAAGATGATAATGTGCCGGTCCCGGCGGATGCAGCAGCATTTACCTTGTTGAAAGAACAATTGGTAGAAGTGCTTGGCACTTTGACAGAGAGAGAGCAGAAAGTATTACGGCTGCGCTTTGGCTTAGATGATGGGCGTGCCAGGACATTAGAAGAAGTAGGCAGGGAGTTTAACGTCACACGTGAACGTATCCGTCAGATCGAGGCAAAAGCGCTCAGGAAACTGCGCCATCCGAGCAGAAGCCGTAAGTTAAAGGATTATCTGGATTAATGAGGGAGAGAATAGTCCTTTCAGATAGATTAAATGGCGTTGCATCTTTTGTGTCGCCGGGATATAACATATGTGACGTAGGATGCGACCATGGTTTTGTGCCAATCTATCTCGTGCAGCAGGGGATATCGCCAAGGGCGCTTGCCATGGATGCGAGGAAAGGGCCGTTGCGGCAGGCGAAAGAACACGTTGCGGCTTGCGGATTGGACGGATACATAGAAACGAGGCTTTCAGACGGTTTGCATGCCTATCAGCCGGGAGAGGCGGATACACTGATTTGTGCCGGCATGGGCGGTAAGCTGATGAAGCGCATCTTAGAAGAGGATAGAGAGAAGACAGATTCTTTTAAAGAACTGGTTTTACAGCCGCAGTCAGATATCCCAATGTTCCGTGCCTTTTTGCGCAGACAAGGTTATCAGCTTATAGAGGAGAATATAATAGAGGAAGACGGGAAATTTTATCCGATGATGAAGGCCGTCAAGCGTGAGGGGAAAGATCCTTCTGCTGCCGATAGGGGAACAGTAGGCATGACAGGCATTCAGAATGAAACTATGACACTGAGGGAGAGTTTTGACGCGGCGTGGATATCCCGGATGGAAGACAGGTACGGCCCTTTGTTGCTGAGAAAGAAGCATCCTGTCCTGCGCCGGTATTTGGAGCGGGAGATCGGCATTGCTGATGCTGTGCTAGAGCAGTTGCAGGCACAGGGACTGGCTGGGTCAAAGCAACGGGTACGGTATGAGGAAGTAAAGGCGCAGTTAGAGGATTGTAAGCGGGTCATGGCTGAGATCCTAGCGGTTACATGGGACGAAAGTGGGGGATGAATATGGTAAACATTAAGATTGACGGAAAAGTAAAGCTATATGAAGAGGGCATAAAGTACGAGATTATAGCCAAAGAGTATCAGCATCTGTATAAAGAGCCGATTGCGCTTGTCATTATCGACGGTAAGATCCGTGAGCTGATGAAAAGGGTCGATAGAGACTGTGAATTAGAATTCGCCACTTATGGGGATCCGATCGGGCATAAGACTTATGTGCGCTCGGCGATCATGCTCCTTATGAAAGCAATTAAGGATGTGGCCGGCTATGAGGCTGCTGCCGCGACAAAAGTGGAATTTGCCATAGGGGCAGGTTACTATTGCCGCTTCCGTGGCAATGCTTCGCTCGACGATAAGCAAATTGCCAGAGTAAAAGAAAGAATGTCAGAGCTGGTAGAAGCAGATTTGCCTGTTACGAAGAAAGCTTATCCTGCCGCAGAAGCCGTCGCTTTATTTGAGAAGTACGGGATGGCGGATAAAGTGAAGCTGTTCCGCTACCGGAGAAGCTCCACGATTAATGTGTATTGCCTGGGAGATTATTACGATTATTATTATGGATATATGCTTCCAAGCACAGGATATATTAAGGCTTTCGATCTGCTGCAATATGAAGATGGCATTATTTTACTATTGCCGGAACAAAGCGCGTCGGAAGAATTGCCGGAATTTGAGCCGAGGAAAAAATTATTCCAGACTTTATTACAAGCGAGCCAGTGGGGAGAACAGATCGGGATTGATACAGTCGGTGATTTAAACGACCAAATCTGCGAAGGGCATATCGCGGATATGATCCTGGTACAGGAAGCGCTACAGGAGCGGCGGATTGGAGAGATCGCCAGAGACATTGCGCGCAGGGAAGGCGTTAAATTTGTGATGATCGCAGGGCCATCTTCGTCTGGCAAGACGACTTTTTCCCATCGTTTATCGATACAGCTCCGGACATACGGCATGCGCCCTCATACGATTGGATTGGATAACTATTATGTTAACCATGACAGCACGCCGAGGGATGAGAATGGAAATCCTGATTTTGAATGTATAGAAGCGATAGATGTGGAGCAGTTTAACAAGGATATGACAGATTTACTTGCCGGTAAGAGCGTAGAGCTCCCGACTTTCAATTTCAAGACTGGAAGAAGGGAATACAATGGCAAGGTGACAATGCTTGGAGAGGATGATATACTTGTCATTGAAGGCATTCATGGATTGAATGAGAAAACGTCTTATTCCCTTCCGGTAGAGAGTAAGTATAAAATATACATCAGCGCGCTGACCTGTTTGAATGTAGATGAGCATAACCGGATCCCGACTACGGATGGCAGACTGATCCGCCGGATGGTAAGAGATGCCAGGACAAGAGGGGCAAGCGCGAAGAAGACTATTGAGATGTGGTCTTCGGTCAGGAGAGGAGAAGAGAAATATATTTTCCCATTCCAGGAACAAGCGGACGCAATGTTCAATTCTGCGCTGATTTATGAGCTTGCCGTATTGAAACAGTATGCGGAGCCATTGCTATTCAGCATCCAAAAAGGAGAGCCGGAGTACCATGAAGCGAAACGTTTGCTGAAATTCTTAGAATACTTTTTAGGCGTTGACAGCGAGAATTTACCGAAGAATTCCCTCTGTAGGGAATTTGTTGGGGGAAGCTGTTTCTTAGGATAGGGAGCATCCCTGCTTAAGGGGAAGCTATATTCTGGGGCCGAGAGGTTAGATTAGAGAAATCGCCATCATAGGGCCATAAAAAAACATACAGATAGCAAGTAGAATAAATAATCGCGCCTGCTAAGGCAGGTGAGGAAAGTCCGGGCTTCACAGGGCAGGATGCCGGATAACGTCCGGTGGAGGCGACTCCAAGGATAGTGCAACAGAAATGATACCGCCGCATGATATGCGGTAAGGGCGGAATGGCAGTGTAAGAGACTACCGCTTCTTTGGTAACAAAGAAGGCTGTGTAAACCCCATCCGAAGCAAGACCAAATGGAAGCAATAGGCTTGCCCGGCCTGCTTTCAGGTGGGTCGCTTGAGATTGCCGGCGACGGCAATACCAGATAGATGATTATTCACGACAGAACCCGGCTTATCGTTCTGCTTGCTATTTTGTGAAAAAAAGGTGTAAAACCCTCGTTCTTACAATGGGATTTACACCTTTTTCATAGAAATTACTTGCTTTTGGGTGCTTTTACGATGGTTTTGTATGACTTTGAGCTATCGGACAAGTAGTAGAGTGGATAACAATATGGCGGCGGGAAGCGTAGTAAGATGAATAAAAGGAGGCTCCGTAGGTTTGGTCATGAGGCATGGTGGATTGACAGGAATAGGGATGGTGGTAGCAGTGGCGCTGATTTCCGGTGCGCGCGCGCCAGTACGGGCAGTAGGGATGGAATTCCCACATTTAATCCAGACGGTGACGGAGCGGGATCTTTTCGAAGGGATGCTGGCGCTTGGCTTCTTGGAGTGTACAGTGTTAAGGACGGATGATTGTGATAAGGCATATGGGAATGTTCAGGATGGCATCGTACAGATTATCATGGATGGCGCGTACGGAAGCGGCGTTGTCTGGGAAATGACGCCGGAGCAGGTTGTGATAGCCACGAACAAACATGTCCTTGCTTATTGGGAGGATAGGGAAAGCTATGTGCGCTTCGCAAAAGGATACGAGGCAAAAGCAACAATAGTAGGCATCTCCCCACAATATGATGTTGGCTTCCTGGCTGTGGAGAATCAGGAATCAGACTATCTGGAGCTGGAAAGAATACGATATGTGCACAAAGACTTGGAGGCATACCAGGAATTAAAGACCGGAGACATGATTTTCTGTGTGGGAGCCGATGCTGCCGTTTCCGCGGAATCGGAAGCAAATTACTACCAGGGCAGTATTGGGGACATGTGGCGTTATATTGAGGAATTTGAAGGATATATGATCTATGGCTATGGATATGCCAGGGAAGGCATGTCGGGAGGCGGGACCTTTGATGCACGGGGAAATCTGATTGGCATATTCTCCGGCGCGACCGAGGGCGGTGAAACAGCGAGCGTACCATTGCCGCTTGTCATGGAGGCATATGAACAGGTGCGGTTACGATAAAGAAATATTTTGTGAAAGAAAGGCAGAGCGGAAGTTATGGTCAATTTTGAGGTAAAACAAGGGGCGCTGCCCCGGGTTGTCGGAATCGGGACGATCCTGACAGGCTTGTTTCTGGCGGTTGTGTTATGGAATCCAGATGGTTCGCCCGGCATTATGGCATGTACGTATCTGTTCGTCTTCATCATGATAGCTGCTGGCGTCTGTATGTGCATGGATGCCCGGAACCGGAAAATGGCGGTAGAAGATGAAATGCTTAGTTATACGAATTGGTTTGGGAAGAAGCGTTGCTTTCAGTTAGAAGATATTGGTTACTGTAAGACAGCACTGGAAAAAGATGGGAGCAAAGAGTATATCAAACTTTATGATAAAAACGGTAAAAAGTTATGTAAACTTGAATATCATATGAAGGACAGTATGTATTTCATACAATATCTGCTTGACAACCAAATCAAAGTAGAATGTTCAAAGAAATCGGATAGCTATTTACAGAGCATTGTCGCGGCGGAACGGATTTCACAAGAAGAAGCGGTAGAGAAAGTAAACGCAGTCTATGAACAGGTCAAAGAACTTGTCAGGGAATGGGCGCTGCTGCATAAAAAGTTTGGCGCGGAGTGGAAGACGGGGATTGTAGTTTATCCAACGAATCCGGTGAACGGACGGATGGAGGCTCCGGGAGAATATCAAATTATTATAGAAGGCTATTTGCAAAAAGACGGGCAATTTGTTTTTGACCAAAAGAACCGTGCGGTATCTTTGGACGTGCTGCTAGTTACTGTTTCAAACTCCTGGCAGGTAGGGCAGGAGGCTGTCACCCGTTTCTGGGGAGAGACAGCGCTTCAGGAATTGTCCGAACAGCTTGCGTTCCTGGCGAAAGTTTTGCCAAGAAGACGTTACCACACCGGGGAGATGGCGCTAGGGCATGAACTTCTGGAACGGTTATAGAGCAGAGGCATGTTAAGGCGATTCCTGGTTTAGGCGGTTGAGCAATGTGAGCGCCAATAGCATATCGCTGTCGTTTAACGATTTCAGCTCCTCTATGGCTTTGGCCATCAAAACCGGATTGCGGGATTTGGTATCGAAAAATTCGCTGGGCGTTATCCCAAAATAATCACAGATCGAAAAAAACTCCGACATGGAAGGCAGCGATTTCCCGGAGGAAATATTATATACATATCCACGGCTATGGCCTAAGTCATAGCTCATCTGGTATTCTGATATGCCCTTTGCCAAGCGCAGTTGGGTGATTCTGTCTCTAACAAATTGTTCCATCTAGATTCTCCATTTCTGTATGACTAGGTTGAAAAATCAAAGATTTTTCAACTGCGAATTTGTGACGGCGCTGATAGTGTCTTGGCTCCAAAGTTCGCAAGCTGAGAGAAAGGCATGGCTATTAGGTATGAAGAGAGTCTGCTATTTACTGTTCTGTGAAAATATGTCATGTACACGACATATTTTAGATGTTATTCATTGGTGTATATCATATTTATAAATGATATTTTTCTTGAAAAAACATTTTTGAGATGTTATAGTAGCTTATAGCGTATGATAAGAAATGCAAATTGATGGAAGAAAGCGTATCTTTGGAAATAGATATGATGTTTTCCATTAGGAAAGCATAGCCGAAACGCAGGAGGGATATCGGATGACAAAAGAGGAAGTGCTCAGCTATTTTTACACAAACAGTACGAATTATGGAGTGAAGCGGACTTTTGTAATCTTATTGTGCGGTCTGCTCGCGGGAATGGTCATTTATTTTACCTATTATGTCACATCGGAGAAGGTCGTATACAACCGGAAGTTTAACTGGTCACTTGTGGCGATCTTGTTGATCACTGTGATCGTCATGCTGATGATTAGCAGCAACATAGCCGTTTCTTTGGGCATGGTCGGAGCGCTGTCCATTGTCCGGTTCCGGACAGCGGTCAAGGATAGCCGCGATACGGTTTTTATATTCTGGGCAATGGCACAAGGGTTATGTACTAGTTCCCAGAATTATCGCCTGTCGTTCACTTCCGTATTATTCATAGCCATTATACTGATTCTCGCAAGTAAAACGCCGGGGATATGGAACCGTTATCTGTTGGTCGTCATGGGCAATGGGGAAGCAATTGACAGAGAAGGGTTCCAGGAGAAGCTAAAACGGTTTGCCGTCAGCCAGAGGATAAGAACGGCGAATAAAGATGCTACGCATGAAGAGCTGATCTTGGAAATTAAGACCAAAGGGGAATTAGACCTTGCTGTGTTGGATGAGCTTGTGACAGTACGTGGTGTGGAGAGCGTGAATTGGGTTTCGGAATCTGGGGAAATGATAGGATGAAGGAAGAACGATTGTCTCTTAGGAAAGAAATAAAATACATAGTACCGATGGCAAAAGCGGTGCTTATCAGGAATTGCTTAGACCGGCTCCTTGCGCGGGACGCATATTGTGCGGACGGCGCTTATTCTGTGCGCAGCCTTTATATGGAATCTGTCAATAATACCGACTTTTCGGAGAAGATTGCAGGGACAAGCCATAGGAAGAAAGTAAGGCTACGGATTTATAATAATGAAACTTCTCTATGCAAGCTAGAGATTAAGGAAAAGCAGGGGGAATGGCAATATAAACAAAGCATCCTTGTAGAGGAATCAGATGCAAAGGAAATCATGGCAGGGCATTATGGCGTGCTGAAAAGCTATTTTCAGGATGCGGGAACTGGTTTAAAAGCATATAAGATTATGCAACAGGGACATTACAGACCGGCTGTCCTGATAGAATATGAGCGGATGGCTTACCGGTATCCTATGTATGATACGCGTATTACGATAGATGGTAATATCAGGGCGAGTGAATCCTGTCTTTCCCTATGGGATACCGGGGGTTCTTATAGTCCGGTCTCTTACGAAAACGCAATATTAGAAATAAAATATAGCGGGAAGCTGATGGGATTTATTTCTGCGGCTTTAGCGCAGTTTAATTTGGAACAGAGCGCATATAGCAAGTACTGTGCAGGGCGCAGGGCGTATTTTGATTTTGATTATTAGAATGGGGATTATGGGCGGAAATAGGATGAGTAGAAAAGGCATTTTGGCTTGTTTGGTTTTATTGGGAGTGTTCTTTGGTTTTTTGCTCCTACATGGAGAAGAGGAGTATACGGAGCTGACATTTTCTCATGGATCCGGGTTTTACGACGAATCATTTATGCTGGCGTTATATGCGCCAAAAGGGACGAAGATTTACTATACGCTGGATGGCTCGGAACCTGACGAGAAGTCTATCAGGTATACGGAGCCTATTCTGATAGAAGATGTGACAGAGAGAGAAAATGTGTATTCTATGCGTACCGATGTATCAGCGGGGTTTATGAGAGAAGAAATTGCGTTGTACAGTACGATGGACCTTGGCTATGTGGCACCGGATTATCCGGTTGATAAGTGTACGATTGTCCGTGCCGCTTATATTGATGTAGATGGGAATTTGAGTGAAAGCAAGACAGAGAGTTATTTTGTGGGATATGGAGAAAAGCCTGGGTATCATGGACTGCATATCCTTTCTATTGTGACGGCGCCGGAGAATCTGTTTGATCGTGACAATGGCATTTATGTGCTTGGACACATAAATGACGCGTATATGGATAATGTCCAAAATATGTGGAATGGTGCGTATTGGTGGCTGTGGGACGCGAATTATCATCAGCGGGGGCCTTCATGGGAACGTGCTGCCACGATCCAGTTATTTGACGCAGACAGGAGACTGTTACTGAACCAGGGATGTGGGATTCGTATACAAGGGGGCGCGACTAGAGGGTTATTGCCAAGAAGCATGAATCTGTATGCAAGAGGACAATATGATGATAAAGAAAGATTTTACGTTGACCTGTTTGGCTCCGGTTATATGGCGGATGCCATTACTTTATTTGCCGGAGGGAATGACCGTACCGCCAAGCTGCGGGACATGATTATAGCGCAACTGGTCCGTAATAGGGATTTTGCGACGATGCATTTCGTGCCGTATGCTATGTTCTTAGATGGTGAATATTGGGGCGTATACTGGCTGACAGAAAAATATGATGCGGCTTTTTTGGAATATTATTACCATGCGGGGAACGATAATGTCATCATGATAAAGAACCAGGGACTGGCAGAGGGTGAGCAATCAGACTATACATTCTACGAAGAGATGATGGCATATATGGCTCATGCGGATTTTTCTATCCAGGGGGAATATGAGCGCGCCTGCCAGATGATAGATATGCAGAGCTTTATAGATTATTATGCAACCGAGATTTATATTGCCAGGCATGCTGACTGGCCAGGCTCAAATGAGGCACTGTGGAGGAGCCGGGAAATACAAGCGGGAGAGTTTGCAGATGGAAAATGGCGGTGGATGCTGTTTGATGTGAATTCGGGAGGGATTTCTTCTGGATTATCTGGGGTTGACACAATACAAATGACGAGGGAAGCCAGTCCTATGTTTCGGAATTTATGCCGCAATGATAGTTTTTGTAAGCAGTTTGTGGTTTCTTTTATGGACATTGCCAATACTTGTTTTCGGAAACAGGATGTGGATGCCATCATTACGGAGTATCTTGCATTTATGACAGAACCGATGGATATCCATAGGAAAAGATTCTCTGGCATGGATGACATAACGCATTTTATAGATGCGGTAGACGATATACAGATATTTTTTGATAACCGAAGAGCGCATATTGTGCAATATTTGAAAGAAGATTTTGGGTTGGTGGGAAGCCTTGTCCCGGTAGAAATAGAGATCAATGACGCTACAGCAGGTAATGTGATGGTCAATACTGCGGCACTTACCTTTGGGAATGAGAGGACATGGAGCGGAGAATACTATACGGATTTCCCTATTACATTGACGGCATATCCCAGGGAAGGGTATCGCTTCGTCAGATGGGAGAGCAGTGTCCCTACGGGAGAAACCAGTGATGGCGCGGTGTCTTGTGCCGGCAATTCCTATACCGATCAGCGATCCTATGAGGAAGAGAGCATAGAAGTGCCTTTGACGGAATCAGGGCTTAACATAAAGGCAATCTTTGAAAAGATTGGATGATAAATCATGCTTACATAGCATTAGATGATAGAAAGCGTAAAGCAAATGCGAAAGCTGAGCGATATGCTTTTTTATATTTTAGAGAACGCCCCTTTCAAAAGTCATTATTTTGATATATAATAAACATAGATATGCCAGTCTGCATGGCGAGGCTTATAAGGCAATTTTTGCAGGGCGATACGATAAGAAAATATGATAAGATAGGAGACTACTATGGCACTATTCCAAATCGGGAACGATAAACTGACGATTCAGGTAGACAGTATGGGGGCGGAACTGAAATCTTTGAAAAAGACTGACACAGGGGAAGAGTTTATGTGGGAAGGGAACCCGCTTTATTGGAAGCGTACTTCGCCAATTCTATTCCCGCTTGTAGGTAGCTTGAAGGGCGGCGCCTTTTTGCATAATGGGCGGCAATACCCGATGGGGCAGCATGGTTTCGCAAGGGATATGGAATTTAAGCTAAAGAGCCAGACGAACCGCGAGATATGGTTTGCCTTAACTTCTACGGAAGAAACATTGGCGAAATATCCTTATGAGTTTCTGCTGGAGATTGGTTATGAGTTAATAGAGAATACACTGGTCGTGAAGTGGAAGGTAGAGAATCCTTCTGATCAGACAATGCATTTTTCTATAGGCGGGCATCCGGCATTCCGTTGTCCGATCACAGATGGCGCAAAACAGGCAGATTACCGGATACGGCTTGACAGAAAAGAAAGCTTCTTATCAGGAGGCGTCCAGAATGGCTTGATGAGTGGCAAGAAAATAGAGTGCCCGTTAGAAGATGGATGCATGTGGATTACAAAGAATCTATTTGATATTGATACGTTTGTCATAGAAGATGACCAGGTACATCAGGTTTCTCTGGTGAAGCCGGACGGAACCGCATATGTGACAGTAGATTTTGATGCGCCGATTGTCGGCATATGGTCTCCTCCGGGAAAAGAAGCGCCTTTCATCTGCATTGAACCGTGGTATGGCAGATGCGATGCCATAGATTTTGAAGGGACATGGGAAGAGCGCGCATGGGGGCAGCGCTTAGAGGCTCGAGACGTTTTCGAAGCTTCATACCGGGTACAGGTATAGAGCAAGACAGGGATTTTCGAATGGAAGAAAGGAATACGGTGATAGAGATGGCGCCAATCGTACAATGCATGGGCTTAACGAAGACATATGGCGGAAAACTTGCGCTGAATCAGATTTTCCTGAATCTGGAGCGTGGTAAAATAGTGGGTCTTCTTGGCCCTAATGGGAGTGGGAAGACAACGCTTATTAAGATTATGAACGGGCTGCTTAGGCCAACCGCAGGAGATATCCTCATTGCAGGTGAACGCCCTGGCATCGGGTCGAAATACCGGATTTCTTACTTGCCGGAGAGAACGTATTTGCATCCTGGCATGAAAGTCATGGAGATGGTACAGTATTTCCAGGATTTTTATCCGGATTTCAAGGTGGAGAAAGCATTTGATATGTTGCATAGGCTACAGATCCCGCCGAATGAAAGGCTCAAAAACCTCTCGAAAGGAACGAAAGAGAAGGTACAGCTTATTCTGGTCATGAGCAGGGATGCTGATCTTTATATCTTAGATGAACCGATTGCGGGCGTAGACCCGGCATCAAGAGATTATATTCTGCATACAATTGTCAGTAATTATAATAGGAATGCGACTGTTTTGTTATCGACACATTTGATCTCTGATGTAGAGGGCATTCTGGATGAAGTCGTATTCATCAAATATGGCAATATTATCTTACAGGCGGATGCCGAGCAGATCAGGCAGAGGGAAGGCAAGTCCATCGACCGCTTCTTCAGGGAGGTGTTCGCATGTTAGGGAAGTTAATGAAATATGAATGGAAAGCAACATGGAAACTGCTTGTCCCATTGAATTTATTTATTGTATTAATGACGATCTTAGCGTACTGTACGGTACAGATGTCCTTTTTTGATTCGAATAGTAATCTGGTCATTATGACAGGGATCATCGTGATGATGACCTATCTGCTCAGCATGTTCGTCGTTGCTGTCGGCAGCGTCATTTATTTGATTTATCGGTTTTATACATCCGTGTATGGAGACGAAGGATATCTCTTGCATACGCTTCCGGTTGACAAGCACCATATTATTGTCGCCAAAGCGCTTACTAGCATGGCATGGGTGCTGATGAATGCTGTTTTGGTTTATTTCTCCTTTTTCTTCCTGCTTTCTACACAGGCACAGTTTATGGAAGCAATGACGGAGGGATTTGAGTTTTATGTGGATGTGGTGAACGGCTATAATGACAAGATTGGTGTCTTTGGGATCGTGATGACATTCGTTGCTTCCTTTTTTGCGCTCGGCGCCCGTATATTGAAGATTTCAGCATGCATCTCACTCGGGCAGTTGGCGTCTAACCATAAGATTTTGTCGGCATTCGGTTTTTATTATGCAATTTACTTTGTCCAAAAGATGTTCTCAATATTATACTACCTGATTCTGGAACTGGGAATGAGGGCGGCAAACTATTCTTATTCGGGATACATTTTCACGACCTCTTGGGAATTCACATTAATATCCAGTTTGGTTTATTGCGTCATTTTCTATATCCTGACATGGTATGTGATGGATCGGAAATTGAACCTGGATTAGTTGACAGATTGCAAAAATAAGCGCAAAATAGGATGTGGCTGTTATATCATAAGTACAACAGCGGAAATCCCAATAAAAATAAGTAATTGCGAACGGCTTTCAAAACTTAGTTTCGCAATCACCTAAATAGAGAAAAGGATAGAAAGGATAGGCGGTTAAAATGACGAAAATTGATATTGTGTCCGGTTTTCTGGGCGCAGGTAAGACGACATTGATAAAGAAGCTGTTAAAAGAAGCTTTGGCGGATACGAAAGTTGTCCTGATAGAAAATGAATTTGGGGAAATCGGTATTGACGGCGGTTTCTTAAAAGAGGCTGGAATCGAAATCAAAGAAATGAATTCCGGGTGTATCTGTTGTTCGTTGGTTGGTGATTTTGCGGCTTCCCTGAAGGAAGTATTATCGACTTATACACCGGAGCGGGTTTTGATTGAGCCATCCGGTGTCGGCAAACTCTCCGATGTCATGAAAGCTGTCCAGGGAGCCATGCAGGATGAGGAGGTCATCTTAAATAGTGCCGTTGTCGTTGTGGACGCGTGTAAATGCAAAATGTACATGAAGAATTTCGGAGAATTTTTTATCAATCAGATTGCATATGCAGGGACAATTATTTTAAGCCGTACGGACCAGCTTAGCGAAGAAAAGGTTTCTGGATGCGTTGCCATGTTACGGGAGCATAATGAGAAAGCAACGATTATCACCACGCCGTGGGGTGCGTTAGAGGGCGGAGACATTTTAGAGACAATTGAGGGAGCTAAGGATCTGGAAGCGGAACTGATGAAAGAGGTCGTGGCGCATCATGAAGCACATGAGCATCACCATCATCATGGGGAAGGCGAAGAATGCTGCGGTCATCACCACCATCATGAGGAAGGCGAAGCATGCCATGGTCATCATCACCACCATGGGGAAGGCGAAGAATGCTGCGGTCATCATCACCATGGGGAAGGTGAAGAATGCTGCGGTCATCACCACCACCATGAGGAGGGTGAAGCATGCCATGGTCATCATCATCATGAGGAAGGTGAAGAGTGCCACGGGCATCATCATAGCCATGAGGGACATCATCACCATGCGGATGAAGTTTTCACCAGTTGGGGGATTGAGACGCCAGCTTCATACACGCAGGATGAGATAACGCGTTGCTTAGAGGAATTAGAACAGGAAGAAAAGTATGGAATCGTGTTGCGTGCCAAAGGCATGGTACCGGCGGGGGATGGGACATGGGTTTATTTCGATTATGTTCCGGGAGAACGTGACATCAGATCCGGTAAGCCGGATGTAACTGGCAAAATTTGTGTGATAGGATCTAAGCTGCATGAGGAAAATCTTGCCGTGTTATTTCGAAAATAAACAGGGAGTGATTATGTTATGAAGCCGGTATATGTCATCAATGGCTTTTTAGAAAGCGGGAAAACGGAATTTATTGCTTATACGTTGGCACAGCCATATTTTCAGGTCAGGGGCAAGACCTTGCTTCTTCTATGTGAAGAAGGTGAAAATGAATACGATGAAGATATGCTTTGCCAAAGCAATACGGTGATAGAAGTAATTGAGGAAGAAGCGGATTTTAACTCCGCACACTTGATAGAATTAGAGAAAAAGCATAAGCCGGAGCGTATCGTGATAGAGTACAATGGCATGTGGAATTATAAGAATATGAAGCTGCCATGGCATTGGAAGATCGAACAACAGGTCACGACAATTGACGCTTCTACGTTTCCGATGTATTTTACGAATATGAAATCCTTGCTTGCAGAGATGTTGCGCAAGTCGGAGCTGATCATCTTCAATCGCTGTGATAACGTGGAAGATTTGAGCAGTTATAAGAGGAATGTCAAAGCCATCAACCCGAAAGCGGAAATTGTATTTGAAGATGCGAACGGAGAGGTCAATGAGATTATGGAAGATGATCTGCCGTATGATTTATCGGCGCCGGTCATCGTCCTCGATAATGAAGGATACGGGATCTGGTATCTGGATTCTTTGGATCATATTGGGCGGTATGAAGGGAAGACGATACAGTTTACGGCGATGGTGCTAGTGCCGAAGAACTTTCCGAAAGGGTATTTCGTACCGGGCAGAATGGCAATGACATGTTGTGCGGATGATATGGCATTCCTTGGGTTTGCCTGTGAATATGACCAAACGGATACACTGACGGACAAACAATGGGTTAAGGTAACTGCGAAAGTAACGAAGGAATATTTTGCGGATTATGGCGGTGAGGGACCGGTTCTACACGCGGTCAGCGTGGAGCAGACCAAGAAGCCGAAAGAAGAGATTATTAGTTTTACATGAAAATGGTAAAAAAGTGCTGATCAAGAGGCCATTAGACGGACATGTCTGACGGCCTCTTTTTCTTTACGATAAGCCGGCCCGCGAAGCGCGACAGCGCTTGTTTAGGCATACGCTTATATACTTGTTAAAAGTAAAATATAAAATAATAAGTGTAAAGTAAAAAATATAAAAAGTAAAATATAATTGACAAAAAGTAAAACGGATGATAACCTGTATGTAGGTTTCCTGTGGCAGTCTTAGATAATAACTATAAAGCGTAGGACAAGATAGGGAGTCGGTTTTCGATCATACATATAAGAAAAAAATGCGGGGGGGGGTAGAACGGGATTGGCAAGAAATATAGCAATTAAGGTAGCACGGGCACAGAAGGACATGACACAGAAAGCGCTTGCGGATGCTGTCGGCGTATCAAGACAGACGATTAACGCTATAGAACAGGGAGAATATAACCCTACTATTAAATTATGCCGTGCTATTTGCCGTATCCTAGATAAAAGCCTGGACGATCTATTTTGGGAAGACGATTAGAAGATAGATGAGTTGGCATAAGCAGATAAGAGAAAGGAAAAACAATTTAAAAAGAGGAAGGGAAAAGCATGGTTATGAAAAAGAAGAAGCGAAAGAACATTTTGGATGAGAGACAGGAACAACAACTGTTGCGAATTGAACATAATGGCTTCTGGATTGCTTTTTGGGGATTAGCGATAGCATTTATGATACAGTTGTTTCTTTATGGCATAGAAGGACGTAAGTTGGCCGCAGGAGAATTTATTGTTTTCATTTGCCTTTCTTTGTATATGTTGACTTCCTGCATCAGGTATGGTATTTGGGACAGATGGCTTGTTCCTTCTATAAAAGTGAACCTATTTTGTAGCGGCATTGCAGGCCTGTTCTGCGGCATTTATTATTTGCTAGTCAGTTACCGTAACTATCATGCTCTGTGGGGAGCCGTGGCAACCGGTGTTTTTATGTTGTTTTTTGTCGCGGTAATCTGCTTTATAACCTTGACTGTGGCAACATTTTTATATAGGAGAAGAGTAGATGTGCTAGAAAATGAAGAAGAAAGGTCGGAGAGTGAGGAAGATGAGTGAGAATAGGATTATGGCGGACAGTTTAGTGAAAACGTTCACCAAGAATGAGAAGAAGAACAAAAAAGTAGAGATCAACGCAGTAGACGGGATTTCATTATCCGTAAAAGAAGGGGAGATTGTTGGCATTCTGGGCGCTAACGGCGCCGGCAAGACAACGCTTCTGCGTATGTTATCCAAGCTGATGAAGCCTACGGAAGGCTGTGTCAGTATCAGGATAGGGGATAGGGAGATCTCGGATGATATTGAAGTGAAACGGCATATCGGCTATCTTTCCAATAATACGAAGCTATATGGCAGGCTTTCTTGTAGGGAATTGCTTAAGATGTTAGGGACATTATATGGCATATCGGATGAAGCGGTCGGAAAGAAGATAGAAGAAATCAGCGAAGTGCTTTCTTTGGGTAATTTTATAGATAACCGGATTGAGAAGCTTTCAACAGGACAGACACAGCGCGCTTCGATAGCAAGATGCTTAATCCATGACCCGGAAGTCTATATTCTGGATGAGCCGACTCTTGGGCTGGATATTTTGAGCAGCGGCGCAATCATTGAATTCATGAAAAGAGAGCGGGAGAGGGGAAAGTCAATCCTGTATTCCACTCACTATATGGAAGAGGCGGAATCGCTATGCGACAAGATCATTATGATCCACAAAGGAAAGATCATCAGTGAAGGGACACCAGCGGCGTTAAAAGAACAGACGGGCAAAGATGCTTTGCGGGGCGTTTTTGCTGAACTGATTGTAAGGGAGGGGATAGCGGATGAACACTAAAATCATACGGACACTAATAAAAAAAGAGTTGTTGGATGTTTTCCGGGATAAAAAGACAGTCATTATGATGTTGGTCGTTCCTGTTATTTTGTATCCGCTCATTTTCATTGGAGCAATGCAAGTCTTCGCAGCAATTTCTTCCAGTATGGAGAAGCAGGATTATCGTATTGCCGTGGATGCGGAAGATGATGGCGCTTTTTTGCAGGCGCTTCTAGAGATAAGCAGTGAGAAGGAAAATAGTGGGAAAGATGAAGCGGACGGGGAATCCTACACCTTGATCGCTTATGATGTGCGTAGCTTGGACTCTAATCACGATTATATGAATAAGCTGCGGGAAGAAGAGATTGATGCCTATGTAGTTGGCAGAATGCATAAAGATAAGATGCTGTATGATGTTTACTATATGTCTTCGGTGACGAATTCCGCTTATGCGGGCAATATTGTCATGGATGTTTTCGAGAAGTTCAGGGAAGAGATGACCAAGGAGAAGATATGGCAAGCCGGTCTGCATGCCAGTGAGATTTTAGAGCCGATCCTTTTCGAGAAGCAGGATATTTCCACAAACGAACAGTCATTAGGCAGCATCATGGGATCCGTACTGCCATTCATGTTGATTATCAGCCTGTTAATGGGAACAATGTACCCGGCAATTGATACGACGGCGGGAGAACGGGAACGAGGCACGTTAGAGACAATACTGACATTGCCGGTGGCGAGCAGGCAGCTAATCGTATCTAAGTTTATTACGGTGGCGACAATCGGGATCATTTCAGCGCTTTTGAATATACTCTCCATGGGAGGCATTGCTTTATACATGCAACAGATTATGGAGCTTGGGGAAAATGTGCAGTCTTTTGATATGTCAAGATTTATCCCGGCTATCCTGATCGGTATCCTGGCGGTTTTTGCATTCTCTCTTTTCATTAGCGCAATTACGATGTGCGTGACTTCTTTTGCCAAGAGCTATAAGGAGGCGAATAATTATATTACGCCGCTAATGCTTGTTGTAATGATAGTAGGTTATATCGGTTTTATCCCGAACTTGGAGCTGAACCGGACGCTTGCCATGATACCGGTGGCCAATATCTGTCTGTTGATTAAAAACATACTTGTATTCAAAATAGATTACATGATAATTGCCATCGTGCTATTTAGCAATATAGCATATGCGATGTTAGCGATCTTGTTCCTCAGTAAGATTTATGACAGTGAAGCCATTTTGTTCGGAGATGCTAAAAGCAGCTTCCAGCTTTTTGAGAAGAGGAGCAATATCCAAAAAGGTGGCGTGCCATCCATGTCAGATGCATGGTTTGTGATGGCGCTAACGATCGTGCTCATTTTATACGTGGGATCTATGATGCAGATAAAATACGGGATCGCGGGCCTGTTCGGGACACAGATGATTATTTTGCTGGTGGCGCTTTCCGTAGTCTGGTATACGAAAAAGGATATACGCCTGACTTATGGCTTTCATAAGACGGGAGCCAGGAGTTATTTGGGTGGGGTATTTATGATCATCGGTTTTTACCTGATCAATATGGTTATGGTGACCGGATTAGCGTATCTGTTCCCGGAAAGCACTGAAAATGTTTCGATTACATTTTCCGAGATCATGGATGGGAACATTGTAGGAGTATTCTTTGTCATCGCGGTAACGCCTGCCATTTGTGAAGAGATGCTCTTTCGTGGCATGCTGTTCCATTCCATGAAGGCAAGATATCGTATGCCTGTGGCAATCGGAGCGGTAGCAACGTTATTTGGCCTGTACCATATGAGCTTGGTTAAATTTATCCCGACAGGGCTTTTAGGCCTTCTGTTATGCTATATGGTATATGCGACGGGAAGCATATACCCGGCGATGATGATGCATTGCATTAATAATGCTCTCAGCGTCTTTATCTCCTGCTATCCGAAGCAGGTAGAAGCGTTGCTTCCGGTATTTTCGCAGGATACGCTGTCGCTTTCGGATGTTTTTGTGCTGCTTGGGGCCGGATTGCTATTGTTCGGCGTGGGATTAATGATCTTGCAGGGGAAACATAGGAAGAAGCAAAGGTAAAGCTCATGAGGTAGATTCCCGTTTGCTTAGGATCTGTGTTGCCGGGGACCGGCGAGTATGATACAATCAAAAGACTGGATGATGATTAGGAACGGGTATGGATACATGGCGGAAGCATCAGAGAAAGAATTACAACAACTGAAGAACCGGTTACTAGAACTGGCGGAGAAATCATACAGCAGGAATGTATATACGTATACGCCGTTTTTAAGCCTGGCGGGGCAGCAGGTATTTCACGCGATAGCAAAAGAGGTATCTTATGCCGGTTATGCTATGGAAGGCGGCGCGCCTGCCTGTGAACGGAAGATGATCCGCTTTGGGTTACCGGAGAACCTTGGGTATGAGGAAAGCTTTCCGATAACCTGCTTGGAAATACAGCCGGTCATGTCTAAATTTGCGGATTCTTTTACACATAGGGATTTTCTAGGTGCAATTATGAATCTGGGAATTGAGCGTGACACGGTAGGAGATATTTTCATACAGGGAAAGGGCGGCATTGTATTCTGTCAGCAGTCAATGGCGCCTTATCTGGAAGAAAACCTGCATCAGGTGAAAAGAACGAATGTCAGATGCCGCATCGTAGAAGATATGGCAATATTACAGCCGCCAGAGCCAGAAGAAATTTCCATTACAGTTTCTTCTGGGAGGATTGACAGTGTGATAGCAAAGATTTATCATATTTCAAGGAGCCAAAGTCTTGCCTTGTGCCATGGTGGCCGGGTTTTTATCAATGGAATTATCATGGAGAATAATAGTTATCTGTTAAAAGAGGATGATGCGGTAACGGTACGTGGTTACGGAAAATTTATATATTACGGGCAATCAGGTGAGACAAAAAAGGGAAAAGAAAGAGTATCTGTCGGTCTATTCCGATAATATTTTCGTAAGATACGTCAGGGGAAGAGGAAATGTTTCATTATCATATGGTGCAATGGTTGTTTTTCTTTTATTTCTATTCATTCTGTGGATGGTGCTTTGAATCCGCCTATGTCTCAATGAAAAGCAACAAATTAGTGAACCGCGGTTTTATGAGAGGGCCTTTTTTGCCGCTATATGGGAGCGGGGCGGTCATGATGTTTGTGATTTCCATGCCTTTTCAGGATAATGTGGTCTTAACTTATTTTGCCGGCTGTATCGGAGCGACGGCGTTAGAATATGTGACAAGCATTGTCATGGATGCTTTATTCAACGTCAGGTATTGGGATTATTCCGGGAAAAAATTTCAGTTCCAGGGACGCATCTGTCTTTCTTCTACAATTGCCTGGGGTTTTCTTACCATTTGGATGACACGCCTTGTCCATAGGCCGGTAGAGAGGATGATGTATGCGATACCGCCGAAGATATTGGGGTATGTGACATTTCTGGTCACGGTTTATATTGTGGCTGATTTCGCCCTGTCATTCAAAGCCGCGCTCGATCTGCGTGAAATGCTGCACAAAATGCAACGGGTCAAAGATGAGATGATGCGGATGCAGAAAAGGCTGGATATCATCATTGCTTTCAATAATGAGGAAAAAGAGCAAAAGAGCCTGGAACGGGAGTTAAAGATGGACGAGCTTGTAGATAGCATCGGACAAAGGCTTGGCAGCATTAAAGAAGCAATCCAGAATGCGCCTGGCGCATATGTGGATAATGTAAGGGACGAGATTGCAGATTTGCGCGCAAGATACAATTTATATATGGAAAGCCGCAAAAATTATAAAGAAACATTGGATTTTTATAAGCGGGACATGATCCGGAACAA
Organism: uncultured Lachnospiraceae bacterium; assembly: GCA_910578845.1. Taxonomy (GTDB): domain Bacteria; phylum Bacillota; class Clostridia; order Lachnospirales; family Lachnospiraceae; genus UBA3282. The sequence goes on along the minus strand of CAJTSL010000042.1, from coordinate 1,825 downwards.
CCCAGGGATGAATTCCGAGAAATATCAGGATTCTTTCGAAGAATTGAAAAATGCAGTAACAGATAAAAATGGTTAAGGGAATCAAGATAAAAGGAAACGGAAAGAGCACGCACATCATGCTTTTTCCGTTTCTTATTTTTAGATATCAGGTTGGCTGGCGGAATCTGACGCTTACTGTCAATGATTAGGATAAAGTGATATATTTCGTCTTATGCCGGTTGGCGGGGCTTAGGAAATGGCCTTTTGCCAGTTCCAGGTTTCTTGCTTTGCTCCGGAAAGCTGCAAGGAATTTGTTATAGAACCAGAAAGAGTAAACCAAAACTTTATTCATTTTACCAAGTTTCTGCTTCGTTGTATGGAAATAGTGGGAACCGCCGGCAATAACGGGGTCGCTGTCTTTGATATACTGAATTAGCTCAGATTCATTGGTAATAGTTTCCGGTAAGATCGTATAGCCAAGGCCGGTACAGTCTGCTTTATGGGAATCGCTGCCGCCTATTCCGGGCAGATGATACCTGGCAGCAAGCGATCTGGCACAATCGTTGGAGATATCGTCTTCACAGGCATTGAAAGTCTCTATGAAGTCAAAACGTTGGATCAGCTTTTCCTTTAGCAGTTTACCGTTGCGGGTATTGAAGATGCTTAAAAATTTCTCCCCGCAAGGATGCGCCGGGCCTAGTATGCCGCCATATCGGTGCACAAGCTCAATCAAAAACAGGACCGGCAGCCCACGCAATTCCAGGATTTTGGGATAGACGCCTGTCGGCATGATGACTAATATGTGGCCGGCATCTAACGTATCATATTCGATGCCGCATAGTACTGTAAAATTTTTAGGCTTGTTTTTTAACTTTTTATAGTAACGATATCCTTTATAAGAATTATGGTCGGTAACTAGCATTCCGTCGAAACCGTTTTGTTTTAAGATTGAGATCATTTCCAAAATAGAAGTTTTTCCATCCGGCGAACCTTCTTTTGTATGACAATGCATGTCCAGCTTCATATTATAAGATACCTTCCTTCTATGTTGATAAAAACAGTATAACAGATTTTCTACGAGAATAGTATTGACAATTTGTAACAGATAGATGAACAAAGCGTTGCAAATGCTGTAAAATTTACCCATTAGTTGTTCATGGCGCCTATTTCGTGGTTCCTATAGAAAGAACAGGAATTAGAAGGAACAGGAATTGCAATTCGTGTATTCACATGACCTTTACATGATCTGTTACATAATGCGGCAAATCCTACTTGCAAATAGAACAAATGTTTGCTATGATACCTGTCTTTCGAAGTTGAAGTAAAAAAGTAGTGCTAAGCCATAGATCAGAATCTATGACTTAGCATTTTATTTATATCTCCGTTGCCAAGAAAGTAGGATGTCAATGGCAGTCCTGTTTGGGCAGATAAATCCTTTATGAAAGAAGAGTTTTTGGTAAGATTTATGTACTTTCGGTCAGATATTTTTGCTACTCTGAAATCATGTACGAAATCAAAGATATCTTCCACACCATACGCATCATTCAAAACATGTATCTGCAAAAGCCTGGTCAGCAGAACTGCGAGATAGCAGATAAGAAAATGTCCGGTTATAGTATCTTCTTTCTGCAGGTATACCGGCCTTGCATCAAGCTGGGATTTCATAATGCGGAAAGATTCTTCGATCCTCCAGAGATTATGATAGGCAGCATATATTTCAGAAGCTGGCATATGGGTCTCTGAAGTTACCATCATGTTATACCCGGCAAGTTTTTTTGCATTTTCTATGGCTTTGTCATTCAGTTCAACTTTGATTTTTCCATCAGTTCTCTGCCCTTTTTTATCA
>CAJTSL010000041.1 GCA_910578845.1 uncultured Lachnospiraceae bacterium | reverse complement strand
GTCAAATACCCCGCTGCTCTGCAGCGCTGCAAGTTTGATACCCCGTTGCTTGCAGTGGGGTATTTGATTTAATGGAAATTAAAATAGTTTACAACTTGCTAAAGTGTAGGGGGAAGTAGTATAATAGTGTGAAGAGAAGTTCTAAAACTCGCACCATAGGGTGCTTCGTTAAGAACTTCTAGGGTTCGCAGTGCGAACAACCCTTCACACTGGAGAATGCCCAGAAACAGGGCATTCTCCATGACAAGCTTGCTTGTCTTTTGATTTTGAGATTCCGCGAAGCGGAATCATGGATGTAAGCGTGAAGAGAAGTTCTAAGAGGTAAGCCGCGATAGGGCGGCAGAAAGAGAGGGTTTATGCAGGCAAAAAATTACAAATTCTGGTTTTGTACAGGCTCACAGGATTTATATGGGGATGAGTGTTTGAGGAAAGTAGCGGAACATTCCGCGAAGATTGTGGAAGGGCTGAATGCTTCCGGGAAGCTGCCTTTTGAAGTTGTCTTAAAACCGACGTTGATCGGACAGGCATCGATCAGGAAGACTTTTAACGAGGCGAATAATGATGAGGAGTGTGCGGGCGTTATTACATGGATGCATACGTTTTCTCCGGCGAAAATGTGGATTCTGGGATTGAAAGAGTTCAGAAAACCGCTCTGTCATTTGCATACACAGTTTAACGAAGAGCTTCCATATGATACAATAGATATGGATTTCATGAATGAGAACCAGTCCGCGCATGGCGACAGGGAATATGGCCATATAGTAAGCCGTATGGGCATCGAGAGGAAGATCATTGTCGGGCACTGGGCATCCGGGAACGTGCAGGAACAGCTTGGAAGCTGGATGCGGACGGCTCTTGGCATTATAGAGTCTTCTCATATCAGAGTATGCCGTTTCGGGGATAACATGAACAATGTAGCCGTAACGGAAGGTGATAAGGTTGAGGCGCAGATTAAGTTCGGATGGGAAATTGACCATTATAATGTCAACGATCTGGTTGAATATGTAGATGCTGTATCCCAGGGCGATGTAGATACGCTTGTAGAGGAATATTACAGCAAATATAAGATTATAGATGAGGGCAGGGACTTAGAGGAGTTTAAGAGACATGTCGCAGTCCAGGCGAGACAGGAAATCGGTATTGAGAAATTCCTGGTGGAGAATGATTATCATGCAGTAGTCACGCACTTTGGCATGCTGGGCGGCTTACAGCAGTTACCGGGCCTATCGATCCAGAGGCTCATGGAGAAAGGGTACGGTTTTGGCGCGGAAGGCGACTGGAAAGTAGCGGCAATGGTACGTATGATGAAACTGATGACCGCGGATATGAAGGACGCAAAAGGCACTTCTATGATGGAAGATTATACTTATAATCTTGTTCCGGGTAAAGAAGGCATATTACAGGCACATATGTTAGAAGTATGTCCTTCCGTAGCGGATGGGGAAATCGGTATTAAAGTCTGTCCGCTTTCAATGGGGAACAGGGAAGATCCGGCGCGTCTGGTATTCACTTCTAAGACCGGTCCGGCAGTTGCTTGCTCATTGGTTGACCTTGGCACAAGGTTCAGGCTCTTAATCAATGCGGTCGATTGTAAAAAAGTTGAAAAGCCGATGCCAAAACTCCCGGTAGGAACGGCATTCTGGACGCCGCAGCCCAATATGGAAATTGGCGCGACAGCTTGGATCCTTGCAGGCGGCGCACACCATACGGCATTTTCTTATGACTTAAGCGTAGAGCAGATGGCAGATTGGGCGGCTGCTATGGGCATTGAGAGCATTATAATTGATAAAGATACGACAATCCGTGGCATTAAGAATGAGTTAAGATGGAATGAGGCAGCATATCGCTAAGCGATTCTTCCGGACGGAGCAGAAATTGATGAAAATGATGAAAATAGAAGGAGGTTTTTACAATGGGGCTTACGGCAGAAGACGTAAAGAAACAGATTGAAGATGGCAGGACTGTGCTTGGCATTGAGTTTGGGTCTACCAGGATCAAAGCAATTTTGGTCGCTGAAGACAATGCGCCAATCGCTTCCGGTGCGCATGACTGGGAAAACCGGTTAGAGAATGGAATTTGGACATATAGCCTGGATGATATTTGGAGCGGGTTACAGGATTGCTACCGGGATCTGGCGGAAGATGTCCAAAAGCAGTATGGCGTGGAATTACACAAAATTGGGGCGATTGGATTTAGCGCCATGATGCATGGGTATATGGCGTTTGATGAGCAGGGAGAGCTTCTGGTACCGTTCCGTACATGGCGCAATACCATTACCGGGGAGGCATCAGAGAAGCTAACGGAAGCTTTCCACTATCATATACCGCAGAGATGGAGCATTGCACATTTATATCAGGCAATCTTAAATGGTGAAGAGCATGTATCTTCGGTACGCTTTTTCACGACACTGGCGGGTTACGTGCATTGGAAACTGACAGGAGAGAAAACGCTTGGCGTTGGGGAAGCATCCGGTATGTTCCCGATTGACATAGAGACCGGGGATTTTAATGATAAGATGATCGCAGAGTTTGACAGTCTTGTGGCAGATAAAAACTTCTCATGGAAGCTGCGGGAGATTATGCCGAAAGTCTTAACGGCGGGCGAAAAAGCAGGGGAATTGACACCGGAAGGCGCTAAATTATTAGACCCGACAGGGAAATTACAGGCCGGAGCCTTGCTCTGCCCACCGGAGGGTGATGCAGGAACCGGTATGGTAGCGACGAATTCCGTGGCAAAGAGGACGGGTAACGTATCTGCGGGCACGAGCGTATTTGCTATGATTGTCTTGGAGAAAGAATTACAGAAGGTATACGATGCCATTGATTTGGTCACGACACCTGACGGCAGCCTTGTAGCAATGGTACATTGCAATAACTGTACATCCGATTTGAACGCATGGGTAAATATCTTCAAGGAATTTGCGCAGAGCATGGGCATGGAAGTGGATATGAACGAGCTGTTTGGCACTTTGTACCGCAAGGCATTAGAAGGAGACAGCGATTGTGGCGGCCTGTTAGCTTACAATTATTTCTCGGGAGAACATATTACAGGATTTGAAGAGGGACGGCCGTTGTTCGTCCGCACGCCTTCCGATAACTTCAATCTTGCTAATTTCATGAGAGTGCATCTCTTCACGGCGCTGGGCGCTTTAAAGACGGGATTGGATATTTTGTTAAAAGAAGAGGGCGTATGCGTTGACGAGATGTTTGGGCATGGTGGCCTTTTCAAGACAAAAGGCGTAGGACAGCGTATTATGGCGGCGGCGATCAATGCTTCCGTTAGCGTCATGGAAACAGCAGGAGAAGGCGGCGCATGGGGAATGGCATTGCTTGCTTCTTATATGCTGAACAAAGGCGCAGATGAGACGCTCTCCGCCTTCCTGGAGAAAAAGGTATTTGCAGGACAGGAAGGGACTAAGGAAGCGCCGCGCCAGGAAGATGTAGAAGGATTCGATAAATTCATGGTACGTTATACAAATGGCCTAGCAATTGAGAAAGCAGCAGTAGAAAGCTTGCAATAATGGATTAGAAAAAAGAAGAAAGGAATCAAAGGCTATGTTAGAAGAGTTAAAGAAACGTGTCTATGAGGCAAATATGCTTCTGCCCAAATATGGGCTGGTGACATTTACTTGGGGAAATGTCAGTGAGATTGATCAGGAATCCGGTATTTTCGCCATTAAGCCATCCGGTGTTGATTATGATAAATTAACACCCGAAGATATGGTGCTTATGGACTTAAACGGTAATAAAGTAGAGGGGCGTTATAACCCCTCATCCGATACACCGACACATTTGGAGCTATATAAGGCATATCAGGAAATCGGAGGCATCGTACATACGCATTCTTCTTATGCAACAAGCTGGGCGCAGGCAGGAAGAAGCATACCATGCTATGGAACGACACACGCGGACTATATTTATGGAGAGGTGCCGTGCGTAAGGTGCCTGACGGAAGCAGAAATCGAGGAAGCTTATGAGCAGAATACCGGTTTGTTGATCATCGAGGAATTTAAACGGATGAACAAAGACGTTACGGCAGTACCTGCGGTCTTATGTAAGAACCATGGGCCTTTTTCCTGGGGCAAGAATGCAAATGATGCGGTACATAATGCGGTCGTTTTAGAGGAAGTGGCGAAGATGGCATATCGTGCCGAAACGATCAATCCCCGTATTCAGCCGGCGCCACAGGAATTACAGGATAAACACTATTACAGAAAACATGGGGCGAATGCTTATTATGGGCAGGGCAACTCATAAAAAATATAAATATGGAGGTTAACGATGAACAAATTAGAGTTACAGAAAACAGCTAATGAAGTTCGTAAAGGTATTGTGACAGCAGTACATGGCGCAAAAGCGGGACATCCCGGCGGGTCATTGTCTGCGGCGGATATTTTTACTTATCTTTACTTTGAGGAGATGAATATTGATCCGAAAGATCCGAAGAAAGCGGATAGGGATCGTTTCGTATTATCCAAAGGGCATACGGCGCCGGGGTTATATTCCGTACTGGCGAACCGCGGTTATTTCCCGGTAGAAGATTTGCCGACACTGCGTCATCTTGGCTCTTATTTGCAGGGACATCCCTGTATGCAGGAGACGCCTGGCGTGGATATGTCATCCGGTTCCCTTGGACAGGGCATTTCCGCAGCGGTAGGCATGGCGCTTGCCGGAAAGCTGGACAATAAGAGCTATAGGGTATATACTCTTCTTGGTGACGGTGAGATCCAGGAAGGACAAGTCTGGGAGGCATCTATGTTCGCTGGGCATAGGAAACTGGATAACCTGGTAGTCATCGTAGATAATAACGGTTTACAGATTGACGGTAAAATAGATGAAGTATGTTCTCCTTATCCGATTGATAAGAAATTCGAAGCATTTAATTTCCATGTGATCAACATTGACGGAAATGATTTTGACCAGCTAGAGAAAGCATTCAAAGAGGCGAGAGAGACGAAAGGAATGCCAACCGCGATTATCTGTAAGACATTAAAAGGCAAAGGCGTTTCCTTTATGGAAGGTAATGTAGGCTGGCATGGGAAAGCGCCAAACGATGAAGAGTATGAGATCGCAATGGCAGATTTGGAGAAAGTAGGTGGAGCATTATGTCAGAAGTAAAGAAAATCGCAACAAGAGAAAGCTATGGTAACGCATTGGTAGAATGTGGGGCAGATTTTCCGGATCTGGTAGTGCTGGATGCTGACCTTGCAGGTGCAACGAAGACAGGCGTGTTCAAGAAAGCATATCCTGACCGTCATATTGACTGTGGTATCGCAGAGTGCAATATGACAGGTATTGCGGCAGGGCTTGCAACTTGTGGGAAAGTGCCTTTTATCAGTTCTTTCGCGATGTTTGCGGCAGGGCGTAACTTTGAACAAGTACGTAATTCCATTGGCTATCCGCATTTGAATGTGAAAATCGGCGGTACCCATGCAGGCATTACGGTAGGGGAAGACGGTGCGACCCACCAATGTAATGAGGACGTTGCCCTGATGAGGACAATTCCAGGCATGACAGTCATTGTCCCGGCTGATGACGTAGAAGCGAAAGCGGCAGTCAGAGCGGCGATTGAGAAAGAAGGCCCCGTATATTTAAGATTCGGACGTGCGGCTGTACCGGTCATCAACGACAGGCCGGATTATAAATTTGAAATTGGCAAGGGCGTTCTTTTGAAAGAGGGAACGGACGTAACGATCGTGGCAAGCGGCATTACCGTTGCTTCCGCTTTAGAAGCGGCAGAAATGCTTGCAGCAGATGGGATCAGTGCGGAAGTGATCAATATCCATACCATTAAGCCTCTGGATAAGGATCTCATCCTTGCATCGGCAAAGAAGACAGGTAAAGTAGTCACTGCGGAAGAGCATAGTGTGATTGGCGGCCTTGGAAGCGCAGTATGTGACTGTTTGTCTGAAAGCTTGCCGACCCGTGTCATGAAAATCGGCATGCAGGATGTGTTCGGTGAATCCGGTACGGCAGCAGCGCTGGTTGAGAAATATGGTTTAGATGGAAAAGGCATTTATGCGAAAGTGAAAGAATTTGCCAAGGCATAATGACGATACGAAAGACTTTGTAAGTTTGATCCCCGTGAGAATCGGGCCAAGTAGGGTATCGGCTTAATAAAGGAGCGAATATGGAATATTTATTATCACCGTCCATTCTTGCGGCGGATTTCAGCATATTAGGCAAACAGATTGAGGAAGCGGACGCAGCGGGCGCGGACTATATACATATTGATGTCATGGACGGTGTATTTGTTCCGGATATTTCTTTTGGCATGCCGGTGATTTCCACAATCAGACAGGTGACGAAGAAGGTTTTTGATGTGCATTTGATGATTGTGGAGCCGGAGCGCTATATTGAAGAATTTGCAAAATGTGGCGCAGATAGCATTACCTTTCATCTTGAAGCGACTAAAGATGCGGATGGCGTCATAGACAAAATCCACAGGGCAGGCTGTAAGGCCGGATTATCCATTAAACCGGGAACACCTGTGGAAGCGATAAGGCCATATCTGCCCAAAATCGAGATGCTGCTTGTGATGACAGTAGAACCTGGATTTGGCGGACAGCAATACATACCGGAATCGACGGAACGCATCCGGGAAACGAGGCAGATGATACAGAAGATGGATTTGCAAGTGGATGTTCAGGTAGACGGCGGTATCACAAGAGAGACTCTTCCGATTGTGCTGGAAGCGGGAGCGAATGTCATTGTAGCAGGCTCTGCCATTTTCCGGGGAGACATTAGTGGGAATGTCAAAAGCCTCCGCAAGATCTTAGACTCTGCAAAGGCATAGAAGGAAGGTATAAGACGATGAGAAAATTAGGACGGAACGATCCATGCTGGTGTGGGAGCGGACGAAAATATAAAGCGTGCCACATGGCTATTGATGAAAAAATACAACAATATGCCTTGCAGGGACATATTGTGCCAGACCATGATATACTCAAAACAAAGGAGCAGATTGAAGGGATTAAGGAAAGCAGTAAAATTAACATTGCCGTTTTAGATTATGTTGCGGAGAAGATCCGGGTCGGTATGAGCACAGAAGAAATAGACCGGCTTGTGCAGGAGAAGACAGCGCAAATGGGTGGCATCCCGGCGCCTCTTGGCTATGACGGATTCCCTAAGAGCGTCTGTACGTCCATCAATGGACAGGTATGCCATGGGATCCCTTCGGAGGCCGATATTCTGAAAGACGGCGACATTGTCAATGTAGATGTGTCTACGATTTATCATGGATTTTTCTCAGATTCTTCCAGAATGTTCATGCTTGGCGATGTGGATCTTAAGACAAAGAAATTAGTAGAAACGGCTCATCAGTGCATTGATATTGGGCTAGAATGGGTAAAGCCGTGGAATTTCCTGGGTGATATGGCACAGGCCATCAATGATTTTGCGAAAGCAAACGGATATTCCATTGTACGGGAAATCGGCGGCCATGGCGTAGGATTAGAATTCCATGAAGAGCCTTTTGTGAGCTATGTCACCGAAAAAGGCTCTGAAATGCTGATGGTGCCGGGCATGGTATTTACCATAGAGCCAATGGTGAATATGGGCAGAGCGGATATTTACATTGACCATGAGAACGGATGGACGGTCTATACAGAGGACGGACTGGCATCGGCACAGTGGGAAGTAACAGTAGCCGTTACGGAAGATGGCTACGAAGTGCTTACCTGGTAGAACGGTGAGCAGTGCAGGCACAGGCATAATATTGCGCCAGTAAATTTATGATTTCCAAAACCTTCCCCTACGGAACGAACGGTAGCGGGAGGAGAAGCAAAATGCTTGACAAAAGGAAATCGTAGGTTTACTGGCGATTTTGCTGCTATGTTCCCAAACGGCATTTAACTTTTTTCTATTTGGCATCGGTAACGTGTTGACAAGCATAAAGTCAGGAAATCTCATATGTGCAATGTTCTTTGCAATACTTTCTCATAAATATTTGTGCAAATTTCCGATATTGCATCGGGAAGATAATTTTGATATGGTACACATACAATCTTTTAGAGTCATCTCATTTCTGAGCTCAGAGTAATTCGGCGATTCGCCATGATTCCAAATGATTTAACGAACAGCGAGTAAAATATGGGTTAAGCGAACAGTTGCATAACCAGAACAGGTAATCACTCAACACAATCTAATAGAAAAGGAGAAGAATATGAAGGAATTTATGACAAGAGTGTCGGATTATTTGGAAGAAAGAAGAAATAATCCCGAAAAGAATGGGAATTTTATGATTTTTGGCATGCTTGGCGTGGTAGCGATTATTATCATTATTTTGTGCCTGCTATTACTCTGGCGCAGGAATATGGACAGGCAAGAAAAGGAAAATGAGCAGGCAAAGAAGATGAGCGTGGAAACATTTGCCTATGTGCCGGAAATCAGGCTTTCCCAAGCTTCAGATGATGAGCTGAAACAGGAATATCTGGATAACATCCAGTACATGAAAGAAAAAGTCAAAGAACTGCTGGATTCTATGATGAAAGTGAAAGAGACTTTGGAAGAAACCGTCATTGCCCAGCAAAGTGATAATGCATTTTTGCAAAAGCAAGTTGATGAGATTGCCGGGGATGTGAATAACCTGGTATTGCAACTTGAAAATACGCAGAACCAGCTATATGATTTAACGGATCTGGTCAACGTGATGAATCAGAAAACGATTCCGATGATCCAGGAGCAGATTACGCAAATAGAGCAACAAATGAGCAAGGTTAATGCTGATATATCCAATATTTATGAGAAGCTTGCAATGCTAGAGACAACAGATGAAGAATTAAGAGCGAAATTAAATGAAGTCGAGAAAAAGCTTAAGGAATCATCAGAACAGAATATGATAGATATTACGAACAAATTCGATCACATAGATATCCGTTTACAGAAAATTGAAATGGAGATTCAGGAGAGAATAAATGAACTGGCTTCCAGTATGTTACGTTATCGCTATGATGCGGAAACCAATACCCTTTATTTGTCTCCCAATCAATAGGGACAGCCGGATATGACAGCGGACGGAATAGACAGGGGAAGGAATTACATATTGCGGTTGCGATATGGCTGAATTATAATAGTGTGAGAAGGCTTTTAATTGTTTTTGGTGATTTTTACTATACAACAGAGGCTGCTTCGTGGAGAAGCTCTTTTCATACTGGAAATGCCCAAGTTAAGGACATTTTTCATGTGGGTTAAGTATAAAAGGACGGAGGATGGATATGGATATACTTGTGATTGGCGGGACGAGGTTTTTTGGGATTCCGATGATTCACGAATTGATACGGATGGGACACAATGTCACGATTGCCAGCCGTGGCTTGGCAAAGGATGATTTTGGGAATCAGGTAAGCAGGATTATCCTTGACCGTTTGGATCCGGACAGCATGAGAAGTGTATTAGAGGGCAAGGTTTTTGACGTTGTGATAGATAAAATTGCATATTGTTCTAATGATATCAGACACGCACTTGATATAATCGAATGTGACAAGTATATTTATATGTCTACTACCGCAGTTTATCAGCCAAAGCATATGGATACCAAAGAAGAAGAGTTTGACGGTGCAAAGGAAAACCTGATCTGGTGTGACAGGAAGGACTTCCCGTATGAGGTAGTGAAAAGACAGGCAGAAGCCGCTTTGTGCCAAAAATATCAGGATAAGGATTGGATTGCCGTCAGATATCCTTTTGTTATTGGAAGAGATGATTATACTAATCGCTTGCGGTTTTACGTGGAGCATATTATGAAGGCGGTTCCTATGTATATTGATAATCTGGATTGCCAGATGGGTTATATCCGTTCTGATGAGGCTGGGAAGTTCCTTGCTTTTCTGGCTGATAAAATGAGCTGTCAAGGCGGGAATGCAGAGAACTTGCCCAAAACCGTCAACGGTAGTTCCATAGGGACGATTTCTTTGAGAGAGATGATAAGCTATGTCGAGAAGAAGACCGGCAGAAAGGCAATGATTGAGACGAGTGGAGATGCTGCGCCATATAATGGGGAAGTAGAGTATAGCATAAATACCGGAAGGGCAAAGACACTAGGTTTCCGGTTTACGGATTTACATGATTGGATTTATGGATTGCTGGATTATTATGTAGACGAGATATCTGGAAAACGCCGTAATTTATGATAACCGTATACTGTAGAGCGTATACAGAGAATAAAATTACGGCGTTATACAACAATAGGATGGCAGGTTAACCTGATACGGAAGGAAGATTGCCTAAATTATTGCTTTCCGTACCATCCGGTAAGGATTTTAAATATTCCGTGTCTTTTCTATGGGCGATGCCGACACCTCTGATTTCGCCGTCTTTGGCCAACGCGACACCTTCTTCTTTGGAAACGGTAGAACCGTCGGATAGTTGGTAACCGTTAACGCGTCCGCTGCTTTTTACTAAGCCAACGATTTCTTTGGCATCGCTTTTTGGCTGTGGGATATCATCGAGTGTATTCCTCGCAAGCGCTTCGCCAAGCGTATCTTTATCGATATCTTTCATGATGAAAGTCTCCTTTCTGATGGATGTTGGTTTCGGCAATTGCGTAACTTAGTTTCGAAGACTGACCGCTATGCAATCGTTATGCAATATAGAAAAACTATTGCAATTGTCCAGGATATCAATTTAGGATAACCCACGATATAGTTTGCGTCGAAGGAAATATAATATACTGTTGGATTTTGGGATTTATTCTGTGGGGATAAAACAATATAGAAATCAGTGTTATATAAATTAAGAAACTTATTATTAACATATTAGATGGATTTAGCGACGTGATTGGTGGGGGACATGGAAGAAAGTTATAAAAAGCTAAAGCTTTTGATTGAAACTTATAAGAAATTTAAAGAAGAATCAAAAGCAACATATATAAGTGAAGAGACAACAAGAGTATGGATAAATGATTTACTAGAAATTTTTGGATGGGATGTTCATAATACAATGCAGGTGCTTCAAGAGAAGGAAGTAGGAGGAAGTCAACGAGAAAAGCTTGAAGAAATTGAATCTACACATGTAAAACCAGATTATACATTGGTCAATGGAAAGGCTATAAAAAGCTATTTAGACGCGAAAAGAGCTGATATAGACATCTTTAAAAATAAAAAAGCAGCGTTTCAAGCTAGGTCATATGGCTGGTCAGCCGGGGTACCATGTGTATTTTTGTCCAATTTTGAACAGTTAGTAATATTTGATTGTCAGATACTACCCAGAAGAGATTTAGCAGTAGATGTAGGAACCATACAGTTGACTATAGATGATTACTTAGACAATTTTGAAGTGTTAAATAATCATCTCAATCGTATTTGTGTATATTATAATGCGTTAGAGGAATTATATGTAATTCCTAAAGTTGAAGGATGTAAAACAGTAGATAGATATTTTAATGAATTACTGTCTAATTTTAGAATTGAACTGGCTAAAGACTTGTATCTAAAAAATGAAGCATTGCATCTAAATGATGAAGAGTTGAGTTATTATGTACAAATCATTATTGACAGGATTATTTTTATTCGTGTATGTGAAACCAAAGGTCTAGAAGAAAAAGGACTTCTTAGAAAGTTTGCTAAAACGGATTTTTGGATAAGATTTAAAGAAAGTTGTTATACACAATTTTTTAAGCATTATGATGGAGCAATGTTTTCAAATTCTGATAGCCGTTTTAACAAATTAAAGGTAGATAATCAAGTATTTATAAAATTTATTAACCAGTTGTATTATCCTTATCCATATAGATTTGACGCCATTCCAGTAAAAATCATAGCAAAAGTTTATGAGGGATTTTTAGCATATTCACTTGTCGTAAAGGACGGGAAAGTATCCGTGGAGTTAAAAGCGGAATATGTAAAAACAAATGGGATTATTCCTACGGATGAAAAAATCGCGGAGGCAATTTGTGATGAAACCATAGAGGAAAATTCAATTAAAGATATTAGTGATATATGGTCTATACAAGTGTTAGATCCATGCTGTGGGTCAGGAATATTTCTTATTGCAGCCTATGAAAAGCTTTTAAATAGGCTAAAAGAATTGGCTATAGAGTCAGATAATGATTTTTGTATTTGTAATGGTGATGAGAGATTTTTAACGATAGCTATAAAACAGAAGCTAATGAGTTCTTGCCTATATGGGATAGATATTGATCCGATTGCAGTTGAAGTCACAAAAATGTCATTAGCGTTGAAAGTAATTGATGATGCCGATCCTACTGTGTATACTGAGATAGGCTTATTTGGTGACAAGATACTAAAGGATATAGATAAGAACATTGTATGTGGAAATACATTGGTTGACACGGATATTGATATTCCGGTGAATGAAATTAGTATAATTAAACCAACTGATATAAAATCATTATTTTTTGCTAATGTATTTCAAAATAAAGGAGGATTTTCTTATATTATAGGCAATCCGCCATATGTTGAGACGAAATATTTTAAAGCGACTTCGCTATCTATGCATAAATATTTGAAAACATACTATCATTCATTTCAAGGCAAGGTTGATTTGTCAGTGATTTTTGTCGAGCGATGTATAGACTTATTGGCATTGAATGGCAAGATAGGGTTTATTATTCAAAGACGATGGTTTAAAACTACATATGGAAAAAATGCAAGAAGTTTTATTGCTCAAAAAGGATATTTAAATAAATTGTTTGATATTGGAACAACTGATTTGTTTCCGGGAAGAATTACATATGTTTCAATAATGGTCTTGCAAAAAAGCATATGTAATGATGTCGAATATGCTTATATTCAAGGCAATAGATATGATGTCTTAAATTACTTTGCAAAAGAAAGCGTCAGACAAATTATACCTGGGAATTATTTTAAAGAAGAAATTTGGGCGCCAGAGTTTTATGGTATTTCCACAATAAAAAATAAATATTGCAAACTTGGCATGCTTAAAAATAATCGTAACATTCATGTCCATGGAGGGATTCAAGTTTTATGACCATTTTTTCTGTATTTGCGAAAAGTGGGGCAAATCCACAGGCTGGTGGTTATTATAAATTTAATAAACAATTTTTAGAGCCTGTACCATTCCCAAATCATGTATTTGAGCCTAATAATACATTAATACAGAAGCTAGCAGAATATTATGATGTAATCATAAAATTAATGCGGGAATATGAAAAAGCCATTGAGAAGAATAAAAGTTATTTTGTAGGAGTAATTAGCCGTAAGTGGAATGAGGTTGATAAACTTTGTAATGAATTATATGGAGTTACAGAACATGATTGGAACGAAATAAAAAAAGTTGGGCGAGAGCTGAGTAGAATTACTGGCGAAGAGGTTTGATATGAGAGCAGAGATGAAAAAACTACAGAAAAAGTATAACGGAATAAGTATATCGGATATAGAACGTGTTCTGGTATACGTGTATTTGTGGAACAATGGTATATTGTATACGGGAGATGTCTATTTTGAGAAGTTTTTTCAAGATTGGGAAAATATTGACAAAGAAATTATTCAGTATGTAAAAGAAAAAGTACAATTAAAGAACATTGATAATTTAATTAATGCTTTTGAATTTTTAATTAGTGATACTGAAAAAAAGGGAAAAGGAATGGTCTATACTCCGTTGAATATCAAGCAGTATATTGTAGAACATACGATTTTGTCAGAGACGATACCCTGTGTTGTTGATCCAGCTTGTGGATGTGGGTCGTTTCTAATCACGGCTATACAGTGGATGCATAAAAAATATCGGATTGATATTTCAAAAATCATACAAAATTATATAAAAGGATTTGATATTGATAAACATAGCATAGAAAAAGCAGAAACACTGCTTAATGTATTGTGCATTCAAGAGGAAGGAAAATCATTTGGTAAAATAAAAGGCTTAAGAAATGTAAATGCCTTGGATGAATTTTCAAAAATGCAGTATGAAAATAAATATGATGTTGTTATTGGAAACCCACCATATGTTCGTGCCAAGAATATTGAACCGAATATAAAACTGTCATTAAAGAATTGGTCAGTAGTCTCTGGGAATGTGGATTTGTATATTCCTTTTTATCAGCTTGCTTGCAATATTTTAAAAAAAGATGGGGTATTAGGATTTATATCTCCAAATACTTTTTTGCAAAGTGTAAATGGACGTGCATTAAGAAACTATTTTGTGGAAAAAGGATATGAGATTACGATTCTTGATTTTAGGGAGGCGCAAGCATTTGAAGAGATAACACATTATACATGTATTTGCATTATTGAGAAAGCCAGAAGGACACATAGTGTAAAATATGCATTATTAAATGGAAAAAGATCTTTGGTTGACTATGAATTTACGGATTATGATTTATTAAATTACGAAAGAAATCAAGAATGGAGGTTTGGCGATAAAAGTATTGATAGAATAATTAAAAAAATAGAGAGTCAACCACATAAGCTTAATGATTATAAAATTCGTAATGGATTAGCAACATTAAGCAATGAAATATTTTTTTTCGCAGTAGCAGAAGAAGATGAAACGTATTTTTATCGTCAATATGAAGGTGAAAAATATCCTATTGAAAAGGCAATATGTATAGATGTCGCAAAACCAAATGTTATGAGAACAGAAGACGATCTCAAAATGAAAATGGAAAAGGCTATTTTTCCATATGATGTGGAACATAAAATTATTGCTGAAACGATGTTACAAGAGAAATTTCCCATGGCATATGCTTTTCTACATAGGTATAAGGAACAGTTATTACAAAGAGATAAGGGAAAGGCGAAAAATTATTCTGCTTGGTATGCATACGGAAGAACACAAGGAATGAATAATCAAGGGAAAAAATTATTAATACCATATATGGCTGAACGGGGAGTAGCTATCAAATGTAACCGTGGCGATGTTTTATTTTATTGTGGATATGCATTGTTTTGTAATGATGATAAAATGCTAGAAGTTCTTAAAAGGATTATCGAGTCGAATGTATTTTGGTATTATATAGAAAATACAAGTAAACCATATGCAAAAGGTTATATGGCATTAGCAAAAAATTATATAAAAAATTTTGGACTTCCGGAAATCTCTGAAAAACAGAAAGAAAAATTGATTACTATCTCTGTGGGAGAAGAGAGAGAGAGGATGATTTCTGAATTATACGGAATACCATATGTACAAGAGGAACCAATCCCTTGAACTTAGGATAGTTGTAAGACAAACATTCCGCACATGATTGACAACATAATATCTTTGTGATAGGCTAACAATAAATATATTGAGAAAAGCAATGACGAAGAGAGTAAGTATGTGGAATCTGTACAGAGAATGTCCTATTGCGCTAAGAAGCGCCTGTAAATAAACATCGTTTACAGTTGCTGAGAAGGGCTAAGAAGCAGCATACCGAACATGGCTTCTGAGCGGAGCATCCGAGCTGTATAGCTAGGCTGCGACAGGTTCCGCCTGTTATAGCGGCAGAGTATCCGATGGGACTTGTTGAGGTCATATTTGTGAGAATATGATGAAGAGAAGTGGTAACACGGTTTAATATCCGTCTTCTTATATGTGAATATGAGAAGGCGGTTTTTTAAACTATAAAAAACACGCAGCAGCGTAGTGAGATGCCCGCAAGAATTACAGAGTAATTCTTTGAGCGTAAGCTGTCGCGTTTATGCTTTTTAAACAATAGGATGAATGGACGAAAGGAAAGGTATGGAAATGAATAAGGGAAAATACTATATTACGACAGCAATTGCCTATACTTCCGGTAAGCCGCATATTGGGAACAGCTATGAGATTGTATTGGCAGACAGTATTGCGAGATTTAAGAGAAAGGATGGATATGATGTCTTTTTCCAGACAGGGACGGATGAACATGGGCAGAAAATCGAACTGAAAGCAGAAGAGGCGGGTGTTACGCCAAAGGAGTTTGTAGATGGCGTAGCAGGGAAAATCCGTGCGATCTGTGATTCTTTGAATACCTCTTATGATAAATTCATTCGCACGACCGATTGCTATCATGAGAAACAGGTGCAGAAAATATTTAAAAGGTTATATGAGCAGGGGGATATTTATAAGGGCGCATATGAAGGTCTCTATTGTACGCCTTGTGAGTCTTTCTGGACAGAATCACAGCTTGTGGATGGGAAATGCCCGGATTGTGGCAGGGATGTTAAGCCGGCTAAAGAAGAGGCATACTTTTTCAAGATGAGCAAATATGCGGATAAACTGATTGCGCATATCAATGCTCATCCTGAATTTATTCAGCCGGTGTCTCGCAAGAACGAGATGATGAATAATTTCCTGCTCCCTGGGCTACAGGATTTATGTGTGTCGAGGACTTCCTTTAAATGGGGGATTCCGGTAGATTTTGATGAGAAACATGTCGTATACGTATGGTTGGACGCACTGTCTAATTATATCACGGGCATTGGTTATGATGCGGAAGGAAATAATACGGAGCAGTATCAGAAGCTTTGGCCTGCGGATCTGCATCTAATCGGGAAAGACATCATACGCTTCCATACGATTTATTGGCCTATTTTCTTAATGGCATTAGGGGAGCCGTTGCCAAAGCAGATTTTCGGACATCCATGGCTTCTGCAAAGTGATGGTAAGATGAGCAAATCCAAAGGAAATGTGATCTATGCAGAGGATTTGATTGACTTCTTCGGTGTGGATGCAGTCCGCTATTTCGTGCTACATGAAATGCCCTTTGAAAACGACGGCGTCATTACGTGGGATTTGATGGTAGAAAGGCTCAATTCTGACCTTGCCAATACGCTTGGCAATTTAGTCAATAGAACCATTTCTATGAGCAATAAATATTTTGGCGGTGTAGTTGAAAACAAGAAAATTGGCGTGGCAGATGGAGAAGAAGACGTTGATGCAGATTTATGGGAGGTATTGACGGATACGTATAAAAGAGTTACCGGAAAAATGGACGATCTTCGTGTGGCTGATGCCATTACGGAAATATTTGTCTTATTTAAACGTTGTAATAAATACATTGATGAAACAATGCCGTGGGCATTGGCGAAAGACGAAGCAAAAAAAGACCGCCTTGCGACTGTTTTATACAATTTGTTAAATGGTATTTTGGTTGGCGCAAGCCTCTTAGAACCTTATATGCCGGAGACCGCAGTAAAAATTGCGGAGCAAATACAGGCGGAGCTGATCGGTTTTGCAGTATTAGAAGAATGTGCAAAACAACATGATACAGCCAGGGCAGCAAGTCTTTATCCGTCAGTTAATCAGGTAACGGAGGCACCGGAGATTCTGTTTGCCCGCCGTGATCTCGCGGAAGTGATGGAGAAAGTGGAAGAAATGTTTGCAAAAAGAGGGGCAGCAGGAACGAAAGAGGAAGAAACGGCTAAAGAGCCTGCACAAGGAACAGCGTTGACAGATGCAGAAGAAAAAGAAGAGCTTTCTGTTATCGATGTGGAACCGAAAGAGACGATTTCTTATGATGATTTTGCGAAATGCCAGTTCCAGATTGGCGAGATTTTAGAATGTATGGAAGTGCCGAAGTCAAAGAAACTGCTTTGTTCTAAAGTACGTGTCGGTTCCAGTGTGAAGCAGATTTTATCAGGTATTCGGCAATATTACAGCGCACAGGAAATGGTAGGGAAGAAAGTAATGGTGCTTGTGAACCTTGCGCCGAGGGAAATGGCTGGCATGGTATCGGAAGGCATGCTTTTATGTGCAGAAGATGAGAACGGGAATCTTGCGCTGATGACACCGGAGAAAGCGATGCCCGCAGGTGCGGAAATCGGTTAGGAAAGCGTATGGGCATACGCATCGGAAAAATGCAAGGGTAACATGAGAAAGGGGAAGCTTTATGATACGCAAAGAAGAGTTTTATTTTGAATCAAGAGACCGGCAAAATAAAATACATGCTATTAAGTGGATACCCAGTGTGGAGAAGCCAGTCTGCATTTTCCAGATTGTACACGGGATGGCGGAGCATATAGACCGTTATGATGAATTTGCGAGGTTTTTAGCTGGCAAAGGAATCCTTGTGGTAGGAGAAGATCACTTAGGACATGGAAAGTCAGTGCCGAAAGGCGGTTTGTATGGATATTTCTGTGAACAGGATGCGGCAAGCGTGGTTGTAAGGGACGTCCATAGACTGAAAAAAATGATGCAAGAACAGTATCCGGGCGTATTGTACCTGATTTTGGGACATAGCATGGGATCCTTCATCTTGAGGAATTATCTGTTCCGTTACGGAAGCGGTATTGATGGCGCGGTTATCGTAGGGACGGGGATGCAGTCCCGGTTTACGCTTTTTGCGGCAAGAGTGGTAGCTGCGGTGCAGAAACTTTTCTTAGGGCCTAAGCATGTTGGCAAATTTATTGATAAGGCGTCTTTTGGAAGCTTTAATGATAGATTTGAGCCAGCGAGGACGCCGTTTGACTGGCTTTCCAGGGAAACTGCGAACGTAGACCGTTATCTTGCCGACCCGATGTGTGGCTTTGTTTTCACTTTGAACGGCTTTGCGACATTATTCCAGTTGATCCATAATTGCTATGATAAAGAGAAATTAGCGGATATGCCGAAACAGCTTCCGATTCTATTGCTGTCCGGGGCTGACGATCCGGTAGGGAATTATGGCAAGAGCGTAGAAAAAGTATACCAGTCTTATTTAGAGCATGGCATGCAGAATGTACAAATGAAATTGTATGAGAAAGACCGCCATGAATTGTTGAATGAAACGGATAGGATATCGGTTTATGGAGACATTTACCGTTGGATCCTACAGCGCATAGGCTGAGAATAGGTGTGGTTTTTATGAGAAAAATTTGTATGATTCTGACACTGTTTGTGTTGTTTATGCTAAACGGCGCTATTGTTATCGCAGCGGGAGTGACCAAAGATACCGTAGTGGCATTAGGGGCGGATCTATCGACAGAGCAGCGTGCCGTCGTATTAGAGCTTATGGGACTGACCGAGGAAGATCTTGCCGGCTGTAGAGTCGTTACGATAACGAATGATATGGAGCATCAATATCTGGATGCTTATCTGGATCCTTCCGTAATTGGCACGAAGTCACTCTCGAGTGTGAAAATTGTCAAAGCGCCTGCCGGAAGCGGTGTCTTGGTGACGACGAAAAATATCAATTATTGTACGACCGGGATGTACCGGAATGCATTGATGACTGCCGGCATGGTGGACACAGAAGTCCTGGTGGTAGCGCCAACGCCTATTTCAGGAACGGCAGGACTGATTGGCGCTTTAAAGGCATATGAGGAAATGGCGGGCGCGCAAGTATCAGATGCCGCGCTTGATACGGCATTGGATGAACTGATAACGACAGGGGAGCTTGCTGAAAACATACAAGGTGAAGCGGGCTCCGATGAAGCGGAAGCGTTGATTGCCTGGCTGAAAAATAAGGTTGCAAGCAAAGAGCTTGATATCGGAGACGAAGAAAGCGTGAGAGAAACCATCGCCGAAGGAGAGCGGATCTTTGGCATTAGCCTGACGGAAGAAGAGAAGCAGCGGATCATAGATTTACTGGGGAAATTAGATACGTTAGGCTTAAACGCTGATTATTTGATAGAGCAGGCGCAGGGTTTATATGAGAAGTATGGGCTCGGCATTGTTGAAAATGCGAATGAAGCAATTAATGAAGCAGTAGGGGGAGCCATAAAATCTGCGGTGGAGGATTTTATCCAAAGTTTATCGGATGCTGTATCGGGATTTTTTAAAAATCTGTTTTCCTGATCATATCCTTCAATCTATTTTATGCTATGTAAGATATACGATCAGACAGGGAACATTCCGGTGAAAATCCGGAATGTTTTTTCCATTCTGCGGTATACTAGCCAGTAGAAACCGGCAGGTTGAAAAAGAATGGAGGGATACGATGAAAATAGCATTTTTTAGTACGAAGCCTTATGATAAAATCTGGTTCGAGCCGATGGGAAAGGAATATGGATTCGAGATTCATTTTTATGAGGTGCCGTTTCAGGAGGATACGATATACCTTGCCACTAATTTTGATGCAATCTGTATTTTCGTAAATGATTATGTA
The DNA here is from genome assembly GCA_910578845.1 of uncultured Lachnospiraceae bacterium. Classification (GTDB taxonomy): domain Bacteria; phylum Bacillota; class Clostridia; order Lachnospirales; family Lachnospiraceae; genus UBA3282. Next base: position 14,181 of record CAJTSL010000041.1, on the reverse strand, counting down.
ACGGCGGAAATGATTGATAAACTATATGAAATGAAAGTCAAAGCGATCCTGTTGCGCAGCGCAGGGTTCAATCATGTGGATATCAAAGCGGCGGAGGAAAAAATCCTGGTGCTCAGGGTGCCGAGCTATTCACCGGAAGCGGTGGCAGAGTTTGCGATAGGGATGGTCCTTACAGTCAACAGGCATCTGCACCGGGCATATAATAGGACAAGGGATTTTAATATGAGCCTGAACGGGCTGATGGGAGTAGATTTATACCATAAGACTGCGGGGATCATCGGCACTGGTAAAATCGGCCAGGCAATGATAAGAGTCTGCAATGGATTTGGCATGCAGGTGATCGCATATGATCCATATCCGAATAAGGAATTAGAAGTTGATTATGTAGAACCAGACGAATTGTTTAAAAAGTCTGATCTGATTTCGCTGCACTGTCCGTTGACAACGGGGACACGGCATATTATTAACAAAGATTCTATTGATAAAATGAAAGAGGGCGTATTTCTTGTCAATACATCAAGAGGAGCGCTTATAGACACGGACGCCTTGATAGACGGTCTCGTACAAGGGAAGTTTGGAGGCGTCGGTTTGGATGTCTACGAAGAAGAGGAAGGAATTTTCTATGAAGATAAGTCCAATGAGATCATAAGGGACGAAAATCTGGCAAGGCTGATGACATTTCCGAATGTGCTGATCACTTCCCATATGGGATTTTTCACCAGGGAGGCAATGCAGTCAATTGCAAAAGAGACTTTGGAAAATGCTTATGCGCTTGAAAATGGACTGCCGCTTGTAAATCGAACGGAAATACGGTAAAATAGAAAAAATGGGAAGGGAGATAGAGGAGAAGTGCAGCATGGTCCGTACCAGATCCGAAGTGCATATCGCGATGAGTGGGATGACGCAATGGCGCTTGCCTGGAAGACCTTTATGCGATTTGAGGCGGATGCTTATACATGGGAAGGCATCAGGAACTTCGAAGACTTTATTACGGATACAGCGTTGCACCGCATGTTTATTATGGGAGCCTATCAGATGTTTGTGGCATTGGATCATGAACAGATAGTCGGCATGATTACTTTGCGGGATTCTTCCCATATTTCCCTTTTATTCGTGGATGAGAAATATCATAGAAAAGGAATTGGACGTGCCTTGATCGAGTATCTGCGGGAATATTTGCTTTCGGAAGCAGGAATCAGCAGAGTGACTGTAAATGCCGCGCCCTATGGCGTAGCGTTTTACCATAAGCTTGGATTTCAAGACTTAAGGCCGGAAGAGACACGAGACGGCATAATATACACGCCGATGGAATTTATATTATGAAAGCTACGCCGCGCTAGCGGTTTAGAATAAGAGAAAAGGATGGAGTATCATGGAGTATATTAAAAGTAAAGACATATTTGTATTGATGAGAAATACTTTAAGACTGATTCATCCGAGACTGATGGATCATGGATACCGTGTCGCCTATATGGTCTATAAAATGTTAGAAGATAAAGGCGGATATGAAGAATTTGAAATAGCTGATATGGTCATGGTGGCAGCGCTGCATGATATAGGCGCTTATAAGACAGAAGCAGGAAGCTTAAATGATATGCTCCGGTATGAGTCAAGGGATAGCAGGGCGCATACGATTTATGGGTATCTGTTCTTCAAGTATTTGTCGCCTGTGGAAGAACTGGCGAAGGTTATCATGTATCATCATACCGATTTTGAACAGCTTCAGAAAATAGAATATGAGTACAAGGATCTGGCGGCTTATATTAATATTGCGGAGAAAATGGATATCTATCATACAGCGATGGGAAGCCAGTTCAATATGAAGATGTTCCACAAACAGGCTGGCACGAAACTCTCAGAGGAAGGTCTGAACCGTTTCTATACGGTAGCGAAAAAATATGATATTTTTACGAATTTACAGACCGGGGATTACAAAAAAGATCTGGAATATATTATAGATTTTATGATATTCTCTAATGAAGGCAAGAAGAAATTCCTAGACATGCTGATGTATTGCACTGGATTTTGGAATGAGCAATGTGTCGTAGATGCAATTACGACTATACATATTTGTAATGAACTGGCAAGCAAGCTTTTAATGACAGAGGATATGAAAGAAAGGCTTTATTACGGCGCTTTGTTACATGATCTTGGCATGCTAGCGATCCCCCGTGCGATTGTCGAGGCGCCAAGGAAACTGAATTCAGAAGAAATCAAACGGGTCAGGACACATGTTGATTTTACAGAGAAAGTGTTGAATAATATGCTCCGTGAGGACGTGCTCTCAATTGTGCTCGGGCATCATGAGAGGGGAGACGGCATGGGATATCCGAGGAAATTCAAGGCACATCAGATGTCGCAGGAGCAGAAAGTGCTTCAAGTGGCGGATGTCGTTACCGGCATGACGAACCGGAGAAGCTATAGGCAGCCTTTAGGAAAAGAACAAGTAATTGGCGTTTTGAATGAAGAAGCGGCAAGAAACCGTCTAGACAAGCAGGCGGTTACGACATTTGTTAATTTTTACGATAACATTATGCAGGACGTACAGAAGAAATCGGTAGAGGTTATGAGAACATACCAATTGCTGAATTCCCAGTACGCACAGCTTAGCAAACGCTTCAAGATGTAAATGGTACAGTTTTTTAGACAAATTTTCATGAAGCTTTGTAAAAATTTAAGATTTTAGCTTTCATTTTGTATTATAATAGTGATGATAAGATGAGTAAGATTGGGGGACTAATATGGGGCGAATATTTGATTTGGAGAGTCCGTTCATGCGGTTTCTGAATTTGGTGGCAGATTTGATGATCTTGAATTTTCTAATGGTCATCTGTTGCCTTCCTGTCATTACGATAGGGGCGGCAAGTACCGGAATGTATTATGTGCTGCTGAAAATGGTGCGGGGAGAGGAAGGATATTTGATAAGAGGTTTTTTCAAGTCCTTTAAGCAGAATTTTAAACAGGCTACCATTTTATGGATGATTATGTTGCTTATTATTTTTATTTATATCGGTGATTTTCTGATTTTCAGCTATTCCGGGCTGAAATTCCCAAAGGTGCTGGTAATTATCATTCTTGCCGTGGCGTTGGTTTTGCTGATTGTGTCTATTTATGTTTTCCCCGTTCTTTCAAGGTTTGACAATACCGTGAAGAATACGGTGAAAAATGCATTTTGCATGTCGGTATTGAATCTGCCCAAAACAGCGCTATTGCTTATTTTGGCTGTTCTTCCGGCGGTCGTGCTGTACTTTTCGTCGTATGCAGCTATTTTTGTTTTTCTGTTTGGCATTTCAGTGCCAGCGTATTTTTCGGCCCATTTATACAGCGGTATTTTCAAGAAATTTGAGCCGGAAGCTGCACCAGTGACATCAGACTATGATTTTTCTGTAAATACAGATGGGGGAAACGAAGAAGACAATGGATAAACAGACCAAATCAGTTTTAGTACAGTGGATTGGGCCTTTTGCCCTTATGCTAATTGTATTGGTGGTCATGCTCTTTAATTTTTTTACGAAAAGTAAGATTAATGCAAGTGATACGATTACGAAAAATATGGTAACGGCAGCGGAAGCTAGTGCAAGGCAGTTTAAGGAACGGCTGGTGCTGTTAGAAACAGTAGGGCGTCCGATCGCGTCGCTTTATGAAGAAGAAGGGATGTTGGACACGGCGCATGGAGCATACCTTGCAGAAGTGGCGAAGCAATATTCTGGCGCTTATGCGGTTTATATTTGTAATGAAGATGGCGAGGGCATTGATAACACCGGAGGAAATATTTCCGTATCGGGAACGGATTATTTTGAATCGCTCCGGTCGAGTGAAGATGTCAAATATACTTTTATTACGCATGATTTACAGAATGAAGAGAGCACGATCATGGTCAGCATACCGCTTCATTCCATGAGCGAAAATGGATATATGCTATTGTTCTATCCGCTTGATAATTTTGGGGCAGTGGTAAAACAGGCTGGTATGGTAGACTGGGATGCTATGACATTGATAGATGCGGAAGGGACAGTCCTGATCACTTCGTGTTCGGGAATCCACTGGAAACAAGGCGATAATTTGTATAGCAAGCTGGAGGACGAGGATGTTGTCCGTAGGATAAAAAGCCGTATCAATGGTAATCTGGGAGGATTATCTGAGGTCAGCATGAAAGATGGGGATTACGGGATTGTTTATATCCCTTTTGGCATCAACCGTTGGGCGGTCATTACAAGTATCCAGCAGGTCTATATTGACGAGCAGGTCAATCTACAGTGGAAGAATGCCAGGAATATGGTTATCCAGCTTGTGGTAGTGCTCTGTATATTTCTGTGTGTGATTATCGGGATTAATATTTTTGGCAAAATGTATAATGTCAGGAAGCAGAAGCAATTGGAAGAAAAAGCAGATACAGATCTTCTCACCGGACTCAATAATAAACTTGCGACAGAACGTAAGATTAAAGACTTTATTGAACATAATCCAAACAGCCAGTCAATGATGTTTATATTGGACATTGATAATTTTAAGAAAATAAACGATACCATGGGACATGCGTTTGGTGATGAAGTGCTTCGTTCTCTTGGCAAACAGATTGGCGCTCTATTCCGGGCAACGGATATTGTGGGCCGAGCAGGCGGCGATGAATTTATTGTTTTTTTGAAAAATGTTGCGGATGTAGAAGCTGTTAGGAAAGAGGCAGGTAAAGTAGAGAGCTTTTTTAAAGGCTTTAAGGCAGGAGAATATACGAAATATTCCGCCACGGCAAGTATCGGCGTTGCTATTTTCCCCAAAGAGGGCGCAAACTTTGAGAGTATTTATAAAGCGGCTGACCAGGCGCTCTATAAAGCGAAGAAGAGGGGCAAGAACCAGCTTGCATTTTATAATGAGATTTGGGTGGAAGGGAAATAGATTTCGCTTTAGTCAATTTGTACAAGAAAAAGTAGGTTTCCCCGTCAAATTGTCAGAATAGAAAACTTTTGTAACCGGATGTAAGCAATTTTTACAATCGAACGTAAAATCTTTGTATAATAGTGGTATAGCAAAGATTTTGAAAGTCCGTTATACTAAATTCAGACTTGGTTATTACAAAATAATCATGAATAAAAATGTTAAATATTTTAGGAGGCACAAGCACATGGCAAGTTTATCATTAAAAAATGTCTGCAAAGTATATCCGAACGGATTCGAAGCAGTAAAAGATTTCAATCTTGAAATTGCGGATCAGGAGTTTATTATTTTCGTAGGACCTTCAGGTTGTGGTAAATCTACAACGCTTCGTATGATTGCAGGTCTGGAAGATATTTCTTCTGGTGAGTTGAGAATTGGTGACAGAGTTGTTAACGATGTTGAGCCAAAAGACAGAGATATCGCGATGGTATTCCAGAACTACGCTTTGTATCCTCATATGTCTGTATATGACAATATGGCATTTGGTCTTAAGTTAAGAAAAGTTCCGAAGGACGAAATTGATAAGATGGTGAAAGAAGCTGCTAAGATCCTTGACTTAACTCCGCTTCTTGATCGTAAGCCGAAAGCTTTGTCCGGTGGACAGAGACAGCGTGTTGCTATGGGACGTGCAATCGTTCGTAATCCTAAGGTATTCCTTATGGATGAGCCGCTTTCTAACTTGGATGCAAAACTTCGTGTGCAGATGCGTATTGAGATAGCTAAATTACATCAGAGACTGGGTACCACGATCATCTATGTAACACATGACCAGACAGAGGCTATGACATTAGGTACCAGAATCGTTGTTATGAAAGACGGTGTTGTTCAGCAGGTAGATACACCTCAGAACTTATATGAGAAACCGCAGAATCTTTTCGTAGCAGGTTTCATGGGTTCACCTCAGATGAACTTCTTAGATGCAGTTGTTGAAGTAAACGGAGATACTGCAAGCTTGAAAGTTGCAGGCAGCAGCATTCCTCTTCCGGCTGACAAATCCAAGAAGCTGATCAGCGGCGGATATGCTGGAAGAACCGTTACATTCGGTATCCGTCCGGAAGATGTATATGATTCTCAGGAGTATATTCAGTCAGCTAAATGTGTATTTGAGTCTAACATCAAGGTATACGAATTACTTGGTGCAGAAGTTTACTTATACTTTGACCTTGCTGAGTTCCCTATTACAGCTAGAGTTGATTCTCGTACAACAGCAAGACCTGGTGATGCAGTTAAGTTCGCATTTGATGTTGAAAAGATTCATGTATTTGATAAAGAAACAGAGCAGGTTATTACGAACTAATCACAATGATTTACGGGGGGATGCGGATGCGCATCCCCTTTTTGTATAAATGTATAAATAGGAAATTATGCGAATCGACGAAGCGAGGTAATCCATATGATTTCAAGTCAAATTATTAAGACAAGTATAGAAGAATTAAAAGCTATTACCAAAGTTGACTTATGTGTACTAGATTTAGAAGGAAATACAGTAGCTTCTACTTTTGAGCTGAATGATATAGCAATATCTCTGGTGACAGAATTTGCAGATTCGCCAGCAGATAGCCAGGTGATAGGGGCGCATCATTTGCTAAAGATATTAGATGAGGGAGAACTGACATATGTATTAGACGCCCGTGGTGTCAACGAAGACACTTATATGATTGGCAAGATCGCAGTAAGCCAGTTGCAAAATCTGATCGTTGCCTATAAAGAAAGGTTTGATCGGAATAATTTCATACAGAATCTGCTATTGGATAATCTGTTGTTGGTGGATATTTATAATCGCGCCAAGAAATTGCATATAGAAGTATCTGTGGCGAGAGCTGTTTTCCTTGTGGAAACCGGGAGCGAGAAAGAGAGCATGGTTTCAGAGCTGTTAAACGGAATGTTCTCAGCACAGGTAGGAGATTATATTACAGCGGTTGACGAAAGCAATGTCATTTTGATTAAAGCTTTATCACAAGATGACGATTATGAGGAATTAGAGCATATAGCGAGCACTATAGTGGATATGATGAGCATGGAAGCGATGCTAAATGTCAGGGTGTCTTACGGGACGATTGTTGAAGAGCTAAAAGATGTTTCTAAATCCTATAAAGAGGCCAAGATGGCGCTTGATGTCGGTAAGATTTTCTATGCAGAGAAAAAGGTAACGGCATATAATAGACTGGGAATCGGGAGGCTGATTTATCAGCTGCCGGTTAATCTTTGCCGGATTTTTATCAATGAAATTTTTGGATCCAATGTTCCAGATGAATTGGATGAGGAAACTTTAACAACTATTAATAAGTTCTTTGAGAATAATCTTAACGTGTCAGAGACTTCCAGACAGCTATTTGTCCATAGGAATACGCTTGTGTATCGGATCGAGAAGCTTGCGAAGAGCACAGGGTTAGATATCCGTACTTTTGATGATGCGCTGACTTTCAAAATTGCTCTAATGGTAGTAAATTATATGAAATACTTAGATTCTTTAGGATATTAAAGACAATGCCTTTATGATAAAATGCCGGATGAAAAATCATCTGGCATTTTTTTATGTATCTAACATATACATAAAACATAGAGAGGTGAGCGTATGTATCAGAAAGAAATCATTTATATGAGCCTGTACGAAAAGGAGATAAAGCAAGGCTGTGTAGGTTATCTCAAACTGGAAACCAAACAGGATAAATATCAATTAGAAGTGCAGGTGAAGAAAATTCCACGGGCTATTACAGGGAATTTTCCTATTCGTTTACAAAGTGAGACAGGCTGGCGGGAAATCGGTATGCTGGCAGTAAAAGATGGCTGTGGCAAGTGGACAGGGAATATAGCAAATGCTTTATTGAAAGCAGAAATCCTGTTATCTGAGTCTAGCAAGATAAAAGGAGAAAGCAAAGTTACGGGAGAGAGCAAGAGCAGTGGGACACTAGTCAAGAAAGAGAAAGATTCCCGTAATAAGACAGTAACGAAAGATAATCAGGAGACAAAAGGAAAAGCACAAGCGCAGGCGGGAACGGAACAAGCAGTAAAACAAGGCACGGAAACAGAAACGCTGAGACAGCCTTTTGACGAAAGGATGGAAGAGGCAGAGATAAAACTTTCAGGCGAAAGGATAGAAGGGGTGGCAACGAAACCATCAGGCGAGAGGAGAGAAGAGGCGGCGATAAAATCTTCGGGCGAGAGGACGGAAGGGGCGGCGATAAAATCTTCGGGCAAGAGGATGGAAGAGGCAGAGATAAAACCATCAGGCAAGAAGATGGAAGAGGCAGCGATACAGCCGACAGCACAAGGCCACAAGAAAGAAACCAGCCATAAAACGATAGGACTCAATGAACAGGCGTCACGGGGCATAGAGAGCGTGGGAACGCAGAAGGAAACAGATGCGGCAACAGGAAGTAAAGCGGATGAGACGGTTTTAAAAGCAGAATCCATAGCAGGGGCGCAAAGAAATGTATCCAGGCTGCGTCCAATCGCAAAAGCGCCCAGAGTGGCAGGAAGGCGGGAACATACGCCACTGTATGAGAATAAATGGGAACAATTGCTTTCTACTTATGAGCAGATTCATCCATATGGCGACGAGAGGATCTATGTGAAATTAGAACCCAGGGATTTTGTCGTATTGCGCGAAAACTATCAGCATCTGGTCAATAATAGCTTTCTGCTGCATGGGTTTTATAATTACCGCTATTTGATCCTGGGAAGGGAGAAAGGCTTCTACCTTGGCGTGCCGGGAGTCTTTTACGAAAGGGAGAAAATGGTAGCTTTGATGTTTGGATTCGAAGCGTTTGAATGTGAAGGCGGAGATGTGGAGGAAGGGAAATTCGGATACTATCTACGGAAAGTTGAGCTTTAATATGGTTTATCATGGTCATTTGTGCTACAATGTAAGCAGATAAAAGCTTGTGGAAATTGGGGAGAAAGTAGCATGAATATTGCAGTGTTGTTAGGCGGAGTAGGCTTAGATGCACAAAAAGGGACAGTGAAAGGCATACTGGATAATGCCCTTCCGGAAGGGACAAATGTTTATATTTTTACATGCGACGGATGGAAATACGAGTCGCGTTATGAGTATAAGAGTGGAGAGTATAATATCTACCACCTGCCTGATTTTACTAAGTATGACGGCGTAATTATTGACTCTGATTCGATTCATGATGCGAAAACCGTAGAGGAGGTAATTGCTAAAATCAGAGAGGCGGCAATACCTTGCATATCATTGGGCATCCATTGGGATGGGATGGGTTGCGTGTATTTGGAGAACCGCACCGGGATGCGCGCGATTGCAGAACATTTAATCCAGCAGCACGATGTCAAGCGTATTTATTATATTTCAGGGCCTATGGATAGCCAGGATGCAAGAGAAAGACTGACGGCATATCGGGAAGTGCTGGGGGAATATCATTTAGAGTATGAGGAACGGATGACATATTATGGCGATTTTAGCCATAAGAGCGGTGTAGGGGCGATAAATGATTTGCTCGAAATGGACATGCCTCTGCCGGATGCGGTTATGGCTGCGAATGATGAGATGGCAATCGGAGCGGTTATGGCATTGCAGGATGCTGGCTATAAGGTACCGGAAGATATACTGGTGACAGGCTATGACAATAGTTTTTTAGCGCAGTTAAACCATCCACGGCTGACTACAGTAAAGCGGGGAGAGTATGAGGCGGCGGAAATGGCCTATAAGATGCTTGTGCAGGCAGTGAGAAATGAGAAGACGCCTATGGAGCACACCATATATGGAAAACCGATCTTCTCCCAATCGTGCGGCTGTGATAGAAAACATGGCTATACACATGCACAGTTACAGAAAATGTATGTTAAAAAGTCAGTGCAAATCAGTGATGACCTGGAGATGCTCAAAAATTGCGCAGCAGAGTTTAGCGGATTGCAGACGTTTAATGACTTTATAGAAGGAGTAAAGCCATATATTCAGCAAATGGCGCCGGAATATTTCTATATTTGCATGTGTGGCAGCATCGAGAATTATTATGAAGAATTAGAGCGTATAGCAGAAGGCGGGGAACGCGGAAGAGACGAAGCAGCATATAAAGACGATATTTGGGTGCCGCTTGCGTATGAAAAGGGAAGCTTTAATAGTTACGGCGGGTTTCCCAAAAATGATTTGCTGCCAGATCCTTGCAGGAAAAATGGCGAGGGGAATTTCTACCTTGTCTTACCTCTCCATCATCAGGAATATTGCTTTGGCTATTGTATTGTAGGGAATTATAGGCCGGCTTTGGAAAGCCGCTTCTTAAGGCATTTTATTATGAGCCTGAATAATGCCTTAGAGACTGTGCGCAGGCAGGACACCATGAGCGCAATGTTAGGGCGATTGAGCCGGATGTGGCTGTATGATGAATTGACAGGCGTGAATAACAGGGCAGGATTCAATAGATTCTCATCGCGGATTATAGAAGAAGCGAGGAGGCGGGATTTGCCGGTTGCAGTCATTTTCGCCGATATGGATGGGTTAAAAAAGGTCAATGATATGTACGGGCACGAAGAAGGCGATGCCTATATCAAAGCAATGGCGAATATTCTCGAGCATAACCGCCGCCACGGCGAGCTTTTGAGCAGATATGGCGGAGATGAGTTCATTATTGTGGTATGTGGTTATTTCGAAGAAGAGATTAAAGAATATATAAATAAGATTTATCAGGAGATCAAATGTTATAATGAAAGGTTCCCGAGGGCGTATAAGCTAGATGCCAGTATTGGATACTGTGTGGAAACGGATGCCAGTAAAGTGAGCTTAGAGAAACTTGTGGAATTAGCAGATCAAAATATGTACGAGGTGAAAAGAGAGAAAAAAGCAAGACTAGGAAGACCATAGCCATAGATCACAAAACCGTGCGCTTTCTATCGAACACCGCTCATGCACGTTACCTTTACAGTTAACTCCGCCAGGCACCCTTACGGCACATGGAAGCTTCCACTTAGTGCTGCTGTGTTCCCACCCTGACACGGTTCATGGATTCCCATTGCGTAAGACCCAAACTTCAACGCCACTTATAAAGGGCAGCTACACAGGCGTACACCCTCGATAAAGCATCACCCCTACTAGAGCGGATTGTAGGTACAGGGCACCGCTAACGCCCCGGCTGCACGGTTTTATAAGTATAATGTTTTTTTTCTTATTTGTCAACTTGTTTCTTTTGTTCTTTATTGCGTATCCGCAGTTCTTTGAAAAAAGATGTCAAAAGAGAGGAACATGCTTCTTCTAAAACGCCTCTTTTGACAAGCGCCTGGTGATTGAATTGCGGCATTTCTAAGATATTGAGAATGGAGCCGCCACAGCCGGCTTTAGGGTTCATGCTTCCCATTACGACCTCGGTAATACGCGCTTGGATGATAGCGCCGGCACACATTTGGCACGGCTCTAACGTTACATATAGCGTACAGCCTTCCAAACGCCAGTCGCCCATCTTTTTACTTGCTTTGTTGATTGCCGTGATCTCTGCATGTGCTAATGTATTCTTATCGGTGTTTCGCCTGTTATATCCCCTTCCGATAATCTTGCCCTGATAGACGATGACACATCCGATAGGGACTTCGCCTAAGGCATATGCTTTCTTCGCCTGCTTAATGGCTTCTTTCATATATTTTTCATCGAAATCCATTTTATCCACCCAGTCCTGTTTTCCTGTAGACATTCTATCATATTCATCATGAAAATACTACGGGATTTCATTGTCACGCATGCGGTAGCCAATGCCGATTTCCGTGAAAATGTATTGTGGATCAGCAGGATTATTCTCTAATTTTCTCCGGATATTTGCCATATTGACACGCAGGATGCGGTTATTGCTGTCTGCAAACGGTCCCCATACATGGGAAATCAGGGAATCATAAGTAATGACACGTCCTGCGTTTTGGGAGAGAAAAGTCAGGATCTTATATTCAATCTGCGTAAAATGGACAATTTCCCCATGGATCATAATGATATGTTTCTCGTAATCTATGATAAGGTCGCCTGCGGTGTATTGTAACTGTGCAGGAGAGAGCTGGTTGCTGCCAGAGGAGGAACGGCGTAGCGCGCTGCGGATGCGTGCCATTAACTCTGACGTGCCAAATGGTTTGGTGATATAGTCATCTGCACCGGCGTCTAGCGCAGATACTTTTTCTTTCTCCTGCGTCCTTGCCGAGATGACAAGGATGGGCACGTTGCTCCAGCCCCGGATTTGCCGAATGACCTCGATGCCGTCCATATCGGGCAGCCCCAGATCCAATAAGATCAGGTCGGGGCATTGCGAAGCAGCAAGGGAGAGGCCGGTTTTGGCGTTGGGGGCGTCCGTTACTTTATAATCGTTGGATTTTAAAGTCGTCATGATAAAGTTGCATATATTGCGTTCGTCCTCAATGAGTAAAAGCTGGTTCTTGGGTGTCATTTGGATACCTCCTCTTTTGGCAGAGAGAAATAGAATTCTGCTCCATTTTCATGATTGTGCGCATTAATGATACCGTTATGCGCAGTGATAATAGTCTTGCAGATGGATAAGCCTATCCCCATGCCTTTATTGGAATCGGACTCAGCGCTGCCGATATAAGGCGCGCCGTCGAAAATCTGATGTAACCGTTCTTCCGGTATGCCGATGCCAAAATCTTTGACGTGAAAAGTAACCTCTGAATTGCTATCTGTTACATAGCAAATAATGGGTTTTACGCTTTGGGAATGAATAATGGCATTTTCCAATAAGTTGAAAAGGACTTGCTCTATTAAGATCGCATCCATGGGAATGATGAGAAGATCGTCAGGGACACTTACCGTAACGGGAGCGTGAGGGATTCTTATTTTCAATCGGCTCATTGCTGCGGAGACCACTTCCTCCACCGACTCGTCTGTCTTTTTCAACTTGGTGGACTGGCTATAAATTCTTGTCACAGATAGAAGATTTTCCACCATGTTTAAGAGCCAGTGGGCATCTTCCTGGATGTGTGTCACAATGGCGCTTTTTTCTTCCTCTGCCAATGTTGTGCTATTTTCCAGATAAGAGGCGCTTGCGCCGATGATGCCAGTAAGTGGCGTGCGCAGGTCATGGGAAACCGCACGTAAGAGATTGGCGCGCATTTTCTCCTTTTCAGCTTCCGATAAGAGCTTATCCCGCTCCGCGATTATTTTGGCCTGTTGTTTCATATTGGTGGTAGTCGTGCTCGTAATTAAAGTGACGGCAAGCATTTCGAGGAAAGTGATCGGATATCCGGTTAAGGTAAAATTCAAAGCAAAATAGGGATAAGTGAAAAAAAGGTTAACGCAAATGACGGCTATGACCGAAGAGATCAAGCCTGGAAGATAGCCTTCCGTAAACCTGACAATTATGACAAGCGCCAGAATATAGATTAATGCGATATTCCCGCTATTCTTTGGGACAAAATAGAAAAACAAAAAAGCAAGAGCCGTCGCAATGACCAGACAGGAGACGGTTATTATGAAGTTCATTGCGGTTTGGTTAATTTCTTTTTTCATGTTAATCCCCCATTCATCTGTCTTACAGACATTATTATATCTTTTTTTGGGAAAAAGAAAATGATATACGATGTTAAGAAAACGCTAAAAAGGAAGAAAAAGGAGAATAAAGGAACAAAAGCGTTAAGAGATTGCCAAGAATATGCTAAAGATACGTTAAGGAAAAAGCGATGTGCTGTCAATCATAAAAGACATATGATAGACTTTGGATGTGTAAAAGGGTTGATCAGATCGTTATAGTAGGTAGATGATTGCGAAACTACCCTGTTCGTGATCTTGTCTATATTGCACAATTAGGTTTTGGGAAATAGGAGTTTTGCAATTATCTATTACAGTGAGCAAAGAAAGGAGCGGGATGATAGAGACATGGGAGTTGTAGAAATTATAATTATTGGATTGGTATTTGTTTCCTTGGGGGGATGTTTTGTTTATTCGCTGGTAGCAAATAGACAGAGGTAAATAGCAGGATAAAGTGTACAATGAACGCCGGCAGTGATGCCGGCGCTTGTATTTGTTGTCGCTGCTTTTCTAAGCATTTAAGGAATAGCCGAAACGGAGACGGCGGTAAATTTTCCATATGATGACAGCCGGCAATGAAACAAGTAAATATAAGGTGCTAAGAATTCCTGCCGCACCACCAATGATAGCAATAATGAGCATACCTGGATTCATATAGATTATCCTCTCTTTCTTTATTTTGTTAGGTGTTTGCGAAACTAGGTTTTGAAAATCAGGCGCTGTGCAAAATAGACAAATCGTCGCAGGGCCGCTTTCGCTACATTGGCACTCGTAGCGGC
>CAJTSL010000040.1 GCA_910578845.1 uncultured Lachnospiraceae bacterium | reverse complement strand
CAATATTAGCTGTGTGTTTCCATTAAAACGTCCGTGTCCGAATTAATGAGACACTTTCCTTAAAATTATTTGTAACGGGTAGGAGGTGTGCATCTTGGCTAATATCAAATCTGCGAAGAAAAGGATTTTAGTTAACAGAACGAAAGCGGAAAGAAACAAAGCAATCAAATCCGGCGTAAAGACTTCTGTTAAGAAAGTAACCGCTGCAATCGCTGCTAACGACAAAGAAGCAGCTAAAGCTGCATTGGTTGCTGCTACGGCTACTATTGATAAAGCTGCTTCAAAAGGTGTGTTCCACAAGAATACAGCTTCCAGAAAAGTATCACGTTTAGCAGTCGCTGTCAACAAAATGGCATAATTCCGGTTATTGAAAAATAAAATCTGGATATAAAAACAACCCGCATTATCAATTTCCATGTGGGTTATTTTTATATCCGGATTTTATTTATTTCCTACCGGCTATGCCCGCCGCCTCCATGGCTGCCTCCACCGCCTCCGCCACTGCTGCTGCCTCCACCGCTGCTGTTTCCGCTGCTTGTTTCGATATGTCTCTTCACAACAGACTTTCTAATGAATAGATCCTGCTTGTTCACAAACTGTTCTTTTCCGCCGCTCACATATGTTTTCGCGGTCGTCGTATTGCTGCCGCTACGGGATTTCCAATTCAACGGGATAAAAATAACAGCCGCAATGATTCCGATGATAAGCGGGAGCGCCCTTGGCACATCCGCATGGAACATTCTGCTTCCAAGCATGTCGTCATAGAAATCATTGATATAAGTCTGATATGCGCGATAAGGATCTTTCTCAATGTCACGATAGACCCTGTCAAGAATATGATCGACATCTTCATCCGAATAGGCGTCTTTGACAATTCCGGTCGTACAAAGCCACGTATAGATCCTACCGTCATCTTCCCGGTACCAGTTATCAACCAATAGCACGCCATCCCCATTAGGCTGATTGTAGCCAAACCCGTTCTCTTCATAAAACGCTTCCGCATAGACTCTGACAAACTGGTCGTAAGATACCGAAGGCTCTTTTTCTCTGGCATACTCTTTTAAAGATTCCTCTAGCGTAACGAGCACAATATCACACTGTACCTGCCTCTCCCTTTTGGCGATCAGCTCTTCTAGTTCCTTCTCCTCTTCCGTACTAAGCACATCCGCATAATCAAAGACTCTCTGGTCTGTTCTGCACGCTTCATTCGTCCTCTCATAGTACCGCGCCTTTGCGCGCGAGGCATGCCCGCCCTCGATTCCTATCAGGACAAGCGCTAAAACCGCAATACATAGAAAAAGCCATCTAAAATACCTTATATATTCTCTCATCTACAGAACCTCCAAAATAGCGATTGCCAAAGAGGAAATCACACTGATACAGGCGAGCACGGAAAAACCATATGCAAAAACCTTTTCTTTTGATACGGGCGTAGCGCCTACCACTTTCCCCGTCTGCCCGTTTACGTGAAAGCGCCATGTTTTCCCACGATACTGGTATAGATACATCCACACCGGCATCAAGGCATAATGCGCCCTTTTCCGGTTCATATTGATATTCTTCGCTCTAGGCTTCACCGAGTCATATCCGTTCAAAGACTGTTGCATCAATGCTTCGGAAGCGTTCTTAACTTTCACTTTCGCCCGCTCTTCCAGCTCCTGCGCGCTCTGGTTATAAACTTCCCCGAAAAAGCCAGACATGTATTTGGCATCGAAGCCTTCCAATTCCTGATAGGCATACGGCTCCATCAAATCCATTTCCCCATCGTTCATTGCCAAAGAAGCATCTGCCGGAACTTTATCAAAATCCGCTTCCATCTTCCTGATGACCTCATAATAAGAAGTCTCTATATATTCCGTGTCGCCGCTTCTCCAGCTTCGAACCCGCGTGCCTTCCCCTACGAAATCATACTCTGTCTGATAATCATATAGCCAGAATGGTACATAGATCCCTTCTAACCCCTCAAGGCTCTTTTCCGAAAGAAACGAAGAAGGCAGAAACGTTTTTTTGTTAAATTCCTTATGTAACAGCTCTACTGCAACATCTTTGCTTATTTTAAAAGGCAATATGAGATTTGGCTCATAGGCGCCTTCCACTCTCTCCTGGAAGACAATATAACTGCCGCAATGCCCACATTTGCTTGCCGATGTATATTGATTCAACGTAAGCGGCGCGCCACAGTTGCCACACACGCAAACGGAACCCTCCCGGACAATATCCTCGCTGTCTAAGCTCTCACAATGCGGACAATACATTTTCCTTCTGCCTGGCTCGTAGACCGTATTGCCGCCACAATTTCTACACTTAAAAATCATGTCTTAATGCCCATACCTTTCTAAACGGTTACCCATCCCCCGATGAAATCATGCAATACCTGCATAAGAGGCACTCACGCCTTCGTCTATTATAACAGAAAAGCAAACAAATGAATAGGAAAAAGAAAAGCAAAATCCCAAGCTCATCCTCTCCCATCTATCATTTCATGGCACGCCTCTTCCTAAAAGCAAACAGGCAAAAAGCTACAAAAACAACCGTTACCATAAGATAACCTGCTACCGCTTTCGTCCCGTTGCCAAATAAAAGCCACATGGCCTCTCTGGTACTGACCACGCCAAAAACAGAGAAAATCGCAAATGAAAGTATATTCAGAATCCCGGTCGGCATTTTGCTCTTAAGCACAAGCCCTGCGAGCAAGCCAATGGAATCTGCCAGGATCAGGCCAATCGTACAGCCCAAAAAAACAAAAAAAGCATTGGTAAAGCTATGCTGCGTATAATTGGCTGCCAACGTAATGCCAGATAACTGTGTCTTATCCCCCAGCTCTCCGATGAAGAAAGAACCGAAAATAGCAACAATAGGGCCTAACTTATGTTTCATCTCTTTCTCCTCTTCTTCTCCGGCATCCCCTCTGATCGTCGAATAGGCAAACCAGAAAAATGCAATGCCCGCTGCCAGTTTGATAATCCTCATATCCAGATAACTGCTAAGCGCAGCTCCGGCTCCCACCGCCATGATATTTAACAGGATGGTAGCAAGCCATGTGCCGGTCAGAATATGGGGTACTTTGTACTTCCCTGCCATCGCCACAAGCAAAAGCTGTGTCTTATCTCCCATTTCCGCAATAAAAATTGTCAATAGTACCGTTAGAAAAATTGTCATATCCTTCTCCTTCTGCTCTGTATTCTCGTTAGGCCCCAAGTTCCCAAAGTCACTTTTCATCTGTTTCGGGGTAAAATAAAAAGACACATGCACAGCAAACATTGCTCTACATGAGTCTCACCAATTAAGATATACCAGGCTTTCGCCATTATGTTGATATACCACGCAAACTTACGCCGACTACTCCCTCATTTGTATTTTATTGTAAATGATCTGCATAAAAATGTCAATTATTTTCAAAATAGGATTGCTCTATGTCCTTAATTTTTATATACTATTACTGTATCAATAATGAAATGCTATCTTGATGGCATGACAAATCGCATAAAAGCATACGGCAGAATAGGAGTTTAGAAAATTATGGGTGGATTTTTTGGCGTCGCTTCCAAAGAAGATTGTATTTTTGATTTATATTTCGGTACGGATTATCATTCCCATCTCGGGACAAGAAGAGCCGGCATGGCGTGTTATTGCAAAGAAAACGGGTTTGACAGGGCAATCCACAATATTGAAAATGCCCCTTTCCGAACAAAGTTCGATAAAGATGCGAACACCATGTCCGGGCATCTGGGAATAGGCTGTATTTCCGACTACGAGCCGCAGCCTCTGATCATCCGCTCCCATCACGGCACATACGCTATTACCACCGTTGGTAAAATCAATAATAAAGAAGAAATCGAACAACAGCTTTTCAAGAGCGGACATGCCCACTTCCAGGAAATGAGCGGCGGGGAAATCAACATGACCGAACTTGTATCCGCTATCATCAACCAGAAGGACAACTTAATTGAAGGCTTGCAATATGCGCAGGAATTAATCAATGGCTCCATGACAATGCTGCTCATGACGCCCAAAGGCATCTATGCGGCAAGAGACAAGTTTGGGCGTACGCCCGTTGTCATTGGCCGGAAAGAAGGCGCTTACTGTGTTTCCTTTGAAAGCTTTGCCTATCTGAACTTGGGATATCAGGACGAGCGGGAACTAGGCCCGGGCGAAATTGCCATCATCACCCCGGAAGGCGTTAAGACCCTTGTCTCTCCGGGCAAAGATATGAAGATCTGTACGTTTCTCTGGGTATATTACGGTTATCCGTCTTCTTCCTATGAAGGCACCAGTGTAGAAGAAATGCGTTACCGCTGCGGCACCATGCTTGCCAAACGAGATAATGTCACGACAGATATTGTTGCCGGCGTACCGGATTCCGGTACGGCACATGCTATTGGCTATGCCAATGAGTCCGGGATTCCTTTTTCCAGGCCGTTTATCAAATATACGCCTACATGGCCGCGCTCCTTCATGCCAACGATGCAGAGCCAGCGCAATCTGATCGCGAAGATGAAGCTGATCCCTATACACGACCTGATCAAAGAAAAACGTTTGTTATTAATCGACGACTCTATCGTACGCGGGACACAGCTTCGGGAAACCACAGAATTCTTATACCAGAGCGGCGCCAAAGAGGTGCATATCCGTCCTGCTTGCCCGCCGCTCCTGTTTAGTTGTAAATATTTGAGCTTTTCACGTTCCACGTCCGAAATGGAACTGATCACACGCCAGGTCATAAAGGAATTAGAAGGTGAAAATAAATATCCGAACCTTTCCACCTACGCTGACCCGGAATCTGCCCAGTATCAGAATATGCTAGAGAAAATACGGGAAAAACTTAACTTCACGTCCTTACGGTATCACCGCCTGGATGATATGATTGCCTCGGTAGGCATCGACAGATCCAAGCTATGCACTTATTGTTGGGACGGACGCGAATAAGTTATCACTTGAGGAAGCCGTTGATAATCTGTTCTTCGGCTTCCTCTTCCGTTAACCCAAGCGTCATCAGCTTAATAATCTGTTCACCTGCTATCTTACCGATTGCCGCCTCATGGATCAATGCGGCGTCCACATCATTTGCCTCAAGCTGCGGGACCGCCAAAATCTTGGCTTTGTCCATAATGATCGCGTCACATTCCGTATGGCCGCTACAGGGAACGTTCCCAATGATACGGGAATCAAATTTCTGGTAAGATGTATCTCTTGCCACCGAACGCGATACGATGTCCGCGCTGGCGCCCACGCCGTTTAGCTCCACTTCATAGATACTGAGCGCGCTTTGCTCCCCATGCGTCATTAAACGCTCATGGACGATCAGTTTCGCTCCCGCAGAAAGCTTGGCAATGGTCTTTCTTTCCGTAGAATCTACCCCTTTGATCTGCACCATTTCCATTTCCATGACACTGTTTTCTTCCATATAGACTTCCGTTCCCGGGTTCAGGATACGCTTTCCTTCACCCTCACCGGAACCGTAATGCTTTTCTACATATTTGGCTCTCGCATTTTTGCCAAGATAGAAACGGTGAATGCCATCATGTTCCGCATCCTCCCCGCCACAATTGTCTATGCCGCATCCTGCCACAATGATGACATCCGCATCTTCCCCGATATAGAAGTCGTTATAGACCGTTTCTTTGATGCCACTCTGGCTAAGGACGACCGGGATATGGACGCTCTCGTTCTTCGTCCCCGGCTTGATGTGGATATCCATCCCGCTAACATCCTCTTTCGAAACAATATCAATATTCGCCGTCGTATTCCTCCCCGCCATCTGTCCGTTCGCGCGGATATTATAGGCGCCTTCCGGCACTTTATGCAAATCAGCCACTTCTTCCAAAAGTCTTTTTTGTACTGCATCCATCATCTTAGCGTCCGTCTCCTTTCCTTGTCTGCCGCAAACAAAGCTCCCTTGCCGAAGGCGTTCCCAAAAGACCGGGCAAGATCTTATCCTTCGGGCCTCTATCAGCGATCCTGCCATCGACTACTACCACGATCTCATCTGCAATATTCAAGATACGCTCCTGATGGGAAATAATGACAATGGAGCCGTTACGGTTCCTCTTCTGCATATGCTCGAATACTTGGATGAGATTCTGGAAGCTCCATAGATCAATTCCTGCTTCCGGCTCATCGAAGACGGACAATTTGCTCTCCCGTGCCAATACAGTCGCAATTTCTATACGTTTTAGTTCCCCGCCCGAAAGGCTGGCATTTACCTCCCGATTGATATAGTCCCTGGCACATAGCCCTACTTCCGATAGATACTCACAGGCATCGCCCGCCGAAAGCTGTCTGCCGGAAGCAATCCGGAGTAAGTCCACCACCTCTAAGCCTTTAAACCGCACCGGCTGCTGAAAAGCAAAGCTGATTCCCAATCTGGCGCGTTGCGTGATATCTTTCTCCGTGATCTCTTCCCCATCCAGATATATATTGCCAGAAGTCGGTTTCTCGATTCCTGCGATCAGTTTCGCCAACGTAGATTTGCCGCTCCCGTTTGGCCCGGTAATGACTACAAATTTATGTGCCGGTATCGTCAGGCTGATATCGCGTACGATTTCTTTCTGCACGTCTTCACCGGCTACTTCAAAGGAAATATTTTTTAATTCCAACATAGTTTACACCTCGATGTTAAAATGTTATGCTTTTATCAAAGCAGACCATAGTCCGCTGATTCTAGTAACAGGTTGATTTTAACATAGTATCGGAAAAACTTCAAATCTAAAACCATAAATAGAAGCAATGCCTACCGGCAACGAAACAGGCAGATTCAGAAGAAGGAGAAAACAGAAGGTGGAAATACAGAAAGCAGAAACGCAGAAGACGCAAATGCAGACGGCAGAAATGCAGAAAATGGAAATACAGGCATTGTCCAGGACATATCAGGTGAAACGGATAAAGGCACCAGATCTCCCTGCGGCATTTGCGCTCTGTAGCGGCAATCCGCAATATTACCGCCACTGCCCGCCTTTTGTCAGCCTAGAGAGCATACAGGAAGATATGGATGCCCTGCCACCCGGTAAAGAGATGATCGACAAATACTATCTTGGCTTCTGGGATGCGGACCGATTGATTGCCGTCATGGATTTGATCTTAGCTTATCCCGATAAGCAGACTGCATTCATCGGTTTCTTTATGACGGAATCGGCTATACAGGGAAAGGGCATCGGCTCGGCGATCATAGAGGACGCATGCAGCTATATCAAACTGCATTTTTCCAATATCCGCCTTGGATATGTGAAAGAGAACATGCAAAGCAAAAATTTCTGGGAAAAGAACGGCTTTTTGCCTACCGGCGCTATGTCCAAAACGGAATCTTACGAAATTGTGGTAATGGAGAAAGCGCTTTCCTGATTCTGATAAGCAAAAGATGCCCTATAAGATTGTATAAAAAATAGCTGGCCCTCCACTATACCGGGAAGGCCAGCGTTTTCATTTTTCCATAGCCGGCTGCTATTTAGCAGCAAGCGGGCTATTACGATATATAATATCGTCCCGTCCGGGCCCATTAGAAACCATCGTAATCGGATAGCCGATCTGCTCTTCAATGAATTCTACATATTTACGGCAGTTCTCCGGCAGATCCTCATATTTCTTGATGCCACGGATCTCGCACTTCCATCCGGGAAGATTTTGCAAGACGGGCTTTGCTTTTTCCAGCTTTGCTGTCACCGGGAAGTCAGTTGTCACTTCACCGTCAATCTCATAACCAACACAGACAGGAATCTCCTCAAGATAGCCGAGAACGTCCAATACTGTGAAAGCAACATCTGTTGCGCCCTGTAAGCGGCAGCCATATTTAGAAGCTACGCAGTCGAACCAGCCCATACGGCGGGGACGTCCTGTCGTCGCGCCAAACTCTCCGCCATCGCCGCCACGGCGTCTTAGCTCATCTGCCTCTTCGCCGAAAATCTCTGACACGAAAGCGCCTGCGCCTACTGCAGAAGAATAAGCCTTACATACCGTAACGATCTGCTTGATCTCATAAGGCGGGATTCCTGCGCCGATCGCTCCGTATGCCGCTAAAGTAGAGGAAGATGTTACCATCGGGTAGATACCATGGTCAGGGTCTTTTAAGGTACCAAGCTGCCCCTCTAACAAGATGGTCTTCCTGTCTTTCAGCGCCTGGCTCAAATAGGCAGATACATCGCACACATACGGCGCTACCATCTCTTTGTACTGATGCAGCGTTTCCAGCAATTCCTGCGGCTGTAGCAACGGCTTATGATATAAATGCTCTAAGAGGACGTTCTTTGTCTCGCAGATCCTTTCCACTTTTTCTTTTAACAGGTCTTCATCAAAAAGCTCGCTGACCTGGAAGCCTATCTTGGCATATTTATCAGAATAAAACGGCGCAATCCCGGATTTCGTGGAACCGAAGGATTTGCCCCCCAGCCTTTCTTCTTCATATTGGTCGAAGAGGACATGATATGGCATCACGATCTGACATCTGTCGGATACCAAAATCTTTGGCGCCGGTACATTCCTATCCGTAATGGACTTAATCTCCTCAAACAAAATCGGAATATTCAAAGCTACGCCGTTTCCGATTATGCTTGTCGTATGGCTATAAAAGACGCCTGACGGCAATGTATGAAGCGCGAACTTTCCGTAGCTGTTCACGATTGTATGACCCGCATTGGCTCCTCCCTGAAAACGAACGATAATATCGGCTTCCTTCGCCATCATATCCGTAATCTTACCTTTCCCTTCGTCGCCCCAGTTAGCGCCCACAATTGCTTTTACCATAATTTTCCCTCCACACTTTCTTAATTTAGTGATGTTCCCATCGCCTTCTCTGACAGCATAAAAGCAGGTCTGTAAAAAACCTGCTCCTGCTGTTTCTTACTTTATGATTATAAGCTATTTTCCATCATAAGTAAAATCAATATTTATTATATTATCTATAATCTCTATTTATGACATATAAATTCTCATGCATGCCATACTACTACACTGTAATCTCCGCTTTCATGCCAAGCAGCTCTTTATTGTCCTGTAAGAGCGGATTGACAACTTCCTCGATGAATTTCTCGACTTGCAGAGGCGCGCGCCCAACATATTTAGCCGGCTCCATCGTCTCCTGCAATGCTTCCAGGCTCATAGGGAAAGCATCGTCTTTCGCGATCAGTTCTAATAGGTTGTTCTCTTTGCCTTCTCTCTTCACATTGGCTCCTGCCTCCATCGAAAGCTCCCTGATCTTCTCATGCAGCTCTTGGCGGTTCCCTCCCATCTTCACGGCATCCATCATGATATTCTCCGTCGCCATGAAAGGCAGCTCGCTCATAAGATGTTTCGTAATGACTTTATCATATACCACCAGGCCGTCCACTACATTCAGGCATAAGTCCAGAATACCGTCCACCGCCAGGAATGCTTCCGGGATGGACAATCTCTTATTCGCCGAATCATCCAATGTCCGCTCAAACCACTGGGTCGCGGATGTAATCGCAGGATTGAGGGCGTCAACCATGACAAATCTGGAGAGGGACGCAATCCTTTCGCTTCTCATCGGGTTTCTCTTATATGCCATCGCAGATGAGCCGATCTGGCTCTTCTCAAAAGGTTCCTCTACTTCTTTGAGGTGCTGTAGCAGTCTGATATCATTGGACATCTTATGGGCAGATGCCGCAATGCCTGCCAGGACATTGCAGACTCTGGTATCGACTTTCCTCGAATATGTCTGGCCTGAAACAGGATAGCACTTTTCAAATCCCATTTTCTCTGCGATCATAGGATCTATTTTATCAATCGTCTCCTGGTCGCCATCAAACAATTCCAAGAAAGAAGCCTGTGTGCCAGTCGTCCCTTTTGAGCCAAGCAGCTTCATCGTAGAGAGCACATAGTCTAAATCTTCCAAATCCAGACAAAATTCCTGCGCCCAGAGAGTTGCCCGTTTGCCCACGGTCGTCGGCTGCGCCGGTTGGAAATGGGTAAACGCAAGTGTTGGCAGCGCTTTATACTCCGCCGCAAATTTCGCAAGCTCGGCAATGACGTTGACCAGTTTCTTCTTCACCAGCTTAAGCGCCTGTGTCATCACGATAATGTCCGTATTGTCACCGACATAACAGGACGTCGCCCCTAAATGGATGATGCCGGCCGCTTTCGGACACTGCTGCCCATAAGCATAAACATGGCTCATGACATCATGGCGCACTTCTTTCTCTCTTGCCTTTGCCACATCATAATTAATGTCTTCCGCATGGCTTTTCAGTTCGTCAATCTGTTCTTGCGTAATCACAGGCTTGCCATTCTGGCAAAGGCCAAGTTCCATCTCTGTTTCCGCAAGCGCAATCCATAGTTTGCGCCATGTCCTAAACTTCATGTCCGGAGAGAAGATATACTGCATTTCTTTGCTCGCATACCGCTCTGACAACGGACTCACATATCTATCTGTACTCATATCCGTCTCCTTCTGTCTATTTCCACTTGCATTGCCTCTTGTAGAAGAGTTGCTTTCATACACTGCTCTTTATTCTATTACAGGTACGCTTCTTTTATGCTTGCAACTGCCCCTATATCCTCTGCCACACGTCCGTGCCTCCCGCTTCTTCTTACGCCAGGCCAAGTCTCTTGAACACTTCGTTATAAGCTTCTTCTACATTGCCAAGATCCCTGCGGAAACGATCCTTATCCAGTTTCTCATTGGTGTGCACATCCCATAGCCTGCATGTGTCAGGGCTTGTCTCGTCCGCAAGAATGATCTGTCCATGATAACGCCCAAATTCAATCTTAAAGTCGATTAATTTAATGTCTGCCTGTAAGAAATAATTCTTCAATACTTCATTTACTTTAAAAGCATATTTCTTGATCGTCTCTATCTCTTCCCATGTCGCAAGCTTCATGGCTACCGCAAAATGGCTATTGATGAGCGGATCGCCCAGTTCATCGTTTTTATAGCTGAATTCTATCGTCGGCTCGTCAAACGGAGTGCCTTCAGGAACGCCTAATCTCTTCGAAAAGCTTCCTGCCGCAACATTACGGATAATGACTTCAAGCGGCACGATCTCCACTTTCTTGACCGCTGTCTCTCTCTCACTTAGCTCCTCCACCAAATGGGTAGGCACGCCTTCCTTTTCCAGGATTTTGAATACATGGTTCGTCATTCTGTTATTGATGACGCCTTTCCCGACGATCGTGCCTTTCTTCTCGCCGTTGAATGCAGTCGCATCATCTTTGTAATCCACGATTAATACATCGGGATCCTCTGTCTTGAATACTTTCTTCGCCTTTCCTTCATAGAGTTGTTCCAATTTTTGCATTGTCATTGCCCTTACCTTTCTTTGTTTTCTTGCTTATCTTTTCGTATATCCGTTCTCTATTGCTGCAATTAATCCGACATTCTACTATTTTATTTTACATATTTTTCTCATACTTTTCAACTGCTGCGATAATTTCCTTGGCATATTTCGGATAACGGTGCACCAGTTCCATGATCTCTTTCTGGGAGCCTCCTGCCACAACTTCTTTGTTATAATCCATTCTGCGGCGCAAAGACTGCCTCCTGATGATCAGGCCATGGCGGATTTCCACCATTTCTTTATGATCCAAGATCGCTTCCGTCTGATGGAGCCAGACAGCAGGGTCTTTGATCTGATAGCGGCGCAAGATCCGCAGAAGCTCTTGTTGGTTATAATCCAGATCCAGTTCGGCGCGCTTGCATTTCTCCCGCTCTTCCTTCTCCTGGAAATACAGGTTCCATGCTTTATCCAGCTCTTCTGCACTGGATACGTCATATTTTAAGTACAAATAATCGAGAAGGTTTTTATTGTTGACATACCTGATCTTGACCTTATTCTGCAAAAGAATGATTTTATTGATGCTTAGTTCCACTCTTTTCAAATCCCGTTTTGCTTCCATATGCTTGACATAGATCAACGTAATGGCAAGCGCCGCTACTCCCGCCGTAATCAGATATCCTGCCTGCGTATCCATTTCCAGAATGAACTGTAAACCGATCAGCAGCGCAAAACATAGGCCGAGAGCCGTGATACAGATTAACGCCATCCCTTTTGTATCCGCGATCGCGCTCATCAGCTCATTTTTCCTGTATAGATAAGCGTGCTTTTCTCCCTCTAAGCGGCTTAAGTCTTTCTTGATCAGTTCGCGGTAGGCTTCCGCCTCTTTTATTTTGGCACAGCCCTCTTCAATTTCATCTAGCATCCGTTCAATCTGGCGATAACGCTCATCGCTCATCCGGCGCTTCCTGCCCATGTAAT
This sequence comes from uncultured Lachnospiraceae bacterium, assembly GCA_910578845.1. GTDB lineage: Bacteria > Bacillota > Clostridia > Lachnospirales > Lachnospiraceae > UBA3282. Next base: position 22,121 of record CAJTSL010000040.1, on the reverse strand, counting down.
CGTCCCTGCTGCTTTGCAACAGTTCTACTTTCTTGGCGCAGCTTTTTAGCTCGTCTGCTTCTTCTTCTGGAATCGCCTCGATTTCTTCCATATCTTTTAAATAGGAAGTCACCATATTATATTCAAAAGTCAGATTTTCCAATTCTTTGGTGGCTTCCGCCATCTTCTCGAGACAAGTACGGACATAGGCTTCCCGCACTTCCTTATTGTCAAAATCTGTCGGTTTCTTCTCCTCTTCTTCGTCGTCGGCGCCTTCCCAGTCCATATCGTCATAATCTACATCTTCTACATCTTTGCGCCATTTCCCGAGAATCTTCTTAATAATGTTCATTTCCGCTCCCATCCGTCCGCACCCGGCATATGCACATGCCTTCGTAAGCCTGCGTCCTTTTCTATCTTGTCACGCTCTCCCGATAAGCCTCTTTGAGCGCGCATGTCAATTTCTCTATTTCGTCATAATATGGCACGACATTGCCCACATCGCTGCCCTCTTCTTTACAGACTTTTAAAGTGAAAAGCATCCTGTTCTCTTCGGTCATTTCAAACTGTCCCGCCGCTTGGTCCATCATCCGCTCCACTTGTAAGGAAATGCCATGGAAATCCGGATGCTCAGCGATATAGTCCACATATTCATTATCTTTATTCTGCAGCCTGCGTGCAATCAAAAACTGTTTTAAGCTCTCCTTATTCCCGCTGACAACATATGCTTTATCAAAATACTCCTGTGCTCGCTCGAATAAGAAAAGCTTTGCATAAATGACCCCCATGTTGTGAAGCACTCTTCCCCGCAGCTCCTGTTCTTCTTCAGGCAGCTTCGCCAGCAGTTCTTCATACCGGTCCAAGGCAATCACATACCGCTTGTTCTGTAACATATAATCTGCTTTCGCCTTCTGTTTCTCATAAGGGCTTAACCCGGCATTTTGCTTGATCAGCATCTCGGTCTGCGAAACAATCTTAGGCGGGTATATCCCTGCATATTCTAAGATCGTCCCGACGAAAGCACTCGGCGAACATTTCTGGTTCACCAGCGCATACAGCGCATGGGCAAGTTTCGGCAAGCCACACTGTTCATCCAGCCAGTCCGCCAGCTTTTCACATACAATCTCCTGATCGAGCAGATCTGCATTTTCTACTAAACAATAGCAGAGTTCTTCCAGGGAATATAGGTTTACATAAGTCTTCTCAAAAAAAAATGGCTTTTCTGCATAGCTGCCTGTCCCTAATATGATGCTGCCCATATCCTGCCTGCCTTTCTCTTATATCACCGGAAACTGCTTCTCCCATGTTTTCTTGCTGCCAGGGAACAATTCCCCGAATCCCAGATCTACGATCCTTGCTTGCGCGCACTGCGCAGATACCATCTTGATTTCCATTGCATACCGGCTAAAAGCGCCTTCCCGCAAAGGAGCGTCTTCTAAAGTAATCTCCTCTACCTTAGCGCTTTTGCCGGTAAGCGGCGTAATCAGGAAAGAAAAAGTATTGTCTTCTCCCTGAAGCATAAATTCGCACTCCTTATGCACTTCGTACCAATTCTCCCCCGCATCTAACAACGCATAATAAGATTCTTTCCCGCGCCGCAGCACATTCATTCCCACATTCGCCTTTAATTTATCGGCGCTTAAGAAAATATGCTTTTGCGCTGTCTCTCCCGGCTCTATTTTCTCCAGCAGGCCAAAGCAGGCTCCTTTGCTGAAAAGATTGTTGCCCTGGAAGACCCTGCGGCTCTTGCACAAAAACTGTGTGGACTTCTTGGCCCATCCGTCACGGAAGCCGTCCCCGAGCAAATACACGGACGATACGATCCGGTTTGCACATGTCTCCTGCATCAGGTCTAAGAATTTCTCGTCCGCAAATTCAAAGGCATCCGCTTTAAGCTTCTCGTCTAGCACACCGATGGGAAGCACCAGGGTATCACATGTCGTCTCTTCTATCAACACGACAATCGGCGTCGTCTTCTTATTCCGTTCCATCCGGTATGTTTTGAGGCGGACGCCGTTATGCTCACAGGCAAGCACCTGATAATTCCACAATTCCTCCGGCTGGTGCAACACGAAGTAATAAAAGCTCTCCGTGTGGCTCTGGAAATAAATATGTGTCGTTTTCAAACGCAGGTTTACCGCTGCTTTGGCAAGCACTCCCACCATCTGGTCATCCAGGTTATCTACCGTGAACATGATCGCGGCGATATGCTCGGTTGGCACGATAAAGCCTAACAATCCCAGGCTCTTTCTCACGAATAGGGTCAGTAAGGCAATGGGATCGAATTCTTCCTCTTCTATTGTAAGCATTTCTCCTTTTCTTGCAAGGGAAATCAGATCCGTGACAAATGTGCCTTCTTCTTCCTGGCTGCTTCTAACGGCGTCTTTCCCATATAGCCATTGGTTCGTCCCTTTCCGTTTCCATAGCGCCGTAGGAATATTGTATTGTTTTGTGCCAATAACCGTTGCCACGCTCTCTACCGTATTCTCTCCATAAACGCAATAGCTAATCTGGGAAAACCGGTCGCCTAAGTCATAACCTGCAAGTATGCTCCCTTTATGCACTTTTTCTTCTGTTTTCTTGCCAAACAACATTATTTCCCCTCTTGCGTATGCCTCATGTCTTACATCGGTGTGAACAGCTTCTCAACCATGAAATCTTTCCGATAGTATTCTTCCAATAAATGATCGACCGTATCATAGTCCTGCAATGTCTTACCGATCATAATATCATTTAACAGGCCAAACCTGCTGCCGGTCTGTGCTGTCGCATTGCTGTCACTCCTGCTGATGGTGCCACTTTGGGTGAGCTGTTCTCCCGTCTTCGTATCCTCTTTGATATAATATTGCAGCCTCTCTCCGAAGAATAAGATGAATTCCTTCACACAAATCCCGGCGAACATATCTTCCATCGGCTCCTTGCAATATTCCGTCCCGTCGTCGCCATCCTGCTCTAAGAGGTAATAAATGGTCGCACGATGCCCCGGGACTGCCCGGTATTCCAGGATCGATTTATCCTGTAGCATATCCAACGCAGGCAGGTATCCCTGGTATTCCTTAAACTGCGGCAATATGATCTGCTGCTCCATCATCTCTTTTATGAACACGCGGATTATGCCTTTGATCTCTTCCGTTATCTCTTCCGGGTTCTCCGCATAATATTTCAGCCAGGCGATTTTGCAGACCAGATGCAGCCTGATCTTCTCTTTATACATCCGTAAAATGCTCTGCATCAGAAACGGCGCCGTGACCTTTTCCTTAATGACATAGTCGTAGCAACATTGTGAAAGAAACGCACAGATGATCTCTTCTTTGCCACCGTCTTTCTGATATGCGCTAAAAACATCCATCTCTTCGCCAATATAGGAGCCTGTATAAAGCATTTGCACGATCATGCGCTCGCTCAGCTCATAAACGTCTACGCCAAAGTCAACCGCTGCTTTCCAGATATCGCGCATATCCTTGATGCTCCCGTTATAAAAACGGACCATATACCGCAAGACTTCTTCATTATATTTCCCTTTCTTCAGAATATAATAAAGAATGCCTGTCATCAGTTCATCTTCTTCCCATTCCTTCTGTGACAGCAGCCGTCCGCACAATTTTAACAACGTCTTGACCTCTACATTATACGGGCCAATCAAGCGGAGCCATTCATACGCTTCCGTATACATTCCCCGTAACACCATGATGCGCACGGCTTCTTTCCTATCATCCGCTGCGATCTCTTCAGGCCGTAAGCTAAAAAGGTATTCATCCAGTTCCCACATCCTGTCTTTTTCATAATAAAACTGTAACAGTTTGCTCCTGATCTCCTGCCTATATTCCTCCGTGATGAAATCCGAATCGGCAAGCCGCCTGAACCGTTCCACATTCTCCTCCTGCACGGCAATCATATCTTTATGATCAAAACATATATGCAAATCATACCCTAAATGCTCCCTGATATAAGGCGCTGCCATCTGCGTCAGTTTTCCCGTTTTAATCAGATGGTCTTTATAACAGACAATGCTTTTCGTATAACGGTTATGCCCGTCGTCTTCTAAAACTACCTTGCATTCCTCATCATAGATCGGAACCAGGGCGCACCTGTTAGAGACCGGATAGGTCTCCTGGTGGGTGGCATATGGATACGCCAAGATCACCTGTTTCACCACATCGCTCTCAATCTTGATCTCACGGATGAACAAAAGCTCCATAAGCGCCTTCGCCACTTCCTCCGTGACCATAGACTGTGTGATGACATTCCGGTAAAGATATGCCAGATGCCTATTGATTTTGCCCCTTTTTATCTGTTCTACCACAAATTGCTCAATTGCCGGTATGTAGTTTACATAAATATCCGGTATCTCTTCCTGATGCTTCCATACATAGGCATATAGCCATGCCGTGATCTCATAATTCAGATCGCTCTGGTAGGAGAAATACATCAGCACCATCTTCGGCAATGTCTGCCTGTCATCTAATGTGACAGACATCATATAATATTCATACAGTCTCGTAATCCGTAAGTTCTGCTCTACCCCTTTCTGATACCAGTTGAAATATTCCCTCCCATACAGATTCCCCTTGATCAGGGTCGTGCAGATCTCCTGTAAAATATCGTTCTGCTCTTTTTTCTCATAACAGGCTATAAGAATACGGAGCAAAAGCGCAGAAAAGTTTTTCTGTTTCTGCGATAAGTATAACAACTGTAAGATGACATCGTCTTTCATCGCCTCATTCTTCACCGCATAGTTCAACACTTGCAGCTCGAATTCGCCAAGGCTGCGCAACATCGCCGGATTCATGCAGATCAGGTTCCAGGCTTCGATATAGACCATCGGGCTATGGCATTTGTACATGAAAAGCTCTTCTAGCAGCGCCCATTTCCGCGCCGGCACATGGGCATATTCCTCTGCAATGAACAACAAGAGCCAGGCAATCCGCCAGTTGCCCCGATACCTTTCATAATACGTGCTAATCGTGCGCGCCACGCCATCGACATAGCTTTCACTCTTGCTGCCTAGCGTGGTCAAATAGAGATAGTAGCACCAAAGCGCAGGATTCTCATCCTGCATGGCTTCTATCGCCTCCTTATCCTGCTCTAAAATCCATGCAGCTTCATGATAGCGCTCTTGTGACATGAAAAGCTGTGCCTGGAACATCCTTGGCTCGATATCGTTCCCATCGATCTCCTTTAAACGCTCTATTAGTTTCCCTGTCTCATCCATCCAAGTCTTGGCGCCGATCTTCTTTAGGCGGAAGGCCTGATAATACTGCATGAGCTGCATGGTGACACGCTTTTTCTCCCGGTAGGAGCCAAATAACCTCCGCCTATCCGTCACCTGCCGGATGACCGTCACCGGGACCGTAATCTCCTGTTCAAGGCTAATCAGCCGGATATATCCGTAATTATTGCCATCGTGGAGTTTATCATCCTGAATATAATAGAATAAGCGATACAAATTGCCGACAAAGACATCGTCTGTAATTTCCTTCTCGTTGATGGATAAAAAGTCTCCATCCGTTTCAATCCGCAAATGTGTATACCCCCACCCGTTCCGATGGACGACTAGCGTATAACGGGCAAGCGGCACCGGATTCTCTATCTTAATCTGCGCCTCTTCCGGAATAAATTCCACAGGTTTCTTCTTATTGATCTCTAAAAGGAATTCCTCTACATTATGCTCATTGCCATACACCTGCGACAAGCCTTTATATGTCGTATAATACTGTCTGTCATTCCCTGTAAAGATCCGTGCAAATTCTTTATGATAAAATAGATTCACTGCCTCTTCCCAGCTCGTTTTGGCAAGGTTGGTAAAATGAAATAAATTCTTGATATTGCCAAGGCTTGATTCGATCAAAGCCGCTTTTATGCTAACGGAAAAAGGGAGATAAGATTCTCCCTGATTCGACACAATATGAAAAGCGCCCTTTACCTCTTCTCCTGCCCTCGCATGAGTAGCATCAAACCGATAAAAGATTTCATCAAGACTGCCTCCAAACGAAACAGTCAGACACTCCATCCGTAAATCGGAAGATACTACATATCCTTCCGTCAAGACGCCCTCTGCGCCATAAATAGCGAAGGAACCCTCAACGGTCTCCCCAACCCGGACAGTCAGCTCAACGCTTTGGCACGAAAAATCCAGGGAAGTATTATCATACTTAAAATTCCCTTCTAATATCTCACGAATGATCTGTTTCAAGCGTAACTGCACCTGCCTTGTCAATCCATTTTCTATCCTGTTCTCTCATAAAACCGGGACTACAGTCCCAAACTTATACTAGCATAAAAACCCGTCATCCGCAACATGATAGGCAAAACATAAGCTATAAAAGTTTCTCTTAATAACCGTTACAAAGAAATCTTTTATAGCCTATGACAATTGCTCTATTGCATTCCATTATGCCCGCAGGCAAAATGCTATATCTTCCATGATCCGGCTTTTAACCCGGTTCCGAAATACGGCTGACTCCTACATAAATCTCCGAAATCTCATACCATGTAGGATAATCTACGATGCCGCTCTGTGGCAATCCGAAGACCCGCTGGAACGCCCGCACTGCTTCCGCCGTCTTCGCGCCATAAATGCCATCCGCGCTCACAGTCGGTATCGCAGGGAAATTCTGGGCGATCCGGTTCAACTGCTGCTGTATTTGCCTGACCTTATCGCCTGACGCGCCAATCGTCAGATTATATCCCGGCCAGGAAGATGGCACGCCTGACACGCTGACCGCAGAATTGATATACATATCGCTCCCATAGTAATAACGGATAATCTCAATTGCCGAATATCCTTCATCTCCAAGATATTTCGACCCCCACTGGCTAAGGCCGTTACAAGTCACCCGCTGTCCGTCACAATAGGAAGTGAAAATCGGCTGCCTGACGCCAGGCCTGGAAAGATAGTTGGCGAAAATAGCATCCACCAGCCTATCAATGTTCTCATATGTGTTCCTGCCACGGATCCACTTCTGGTCATACGCCGTGGAAGAGGTGATGGTAAAATTGTAGCCTTGGTTACGGTACCGCGAAACCACCGCTCCCTCATCGCCTGCCTATGGCAGGGCGCTTATTGCCCTTTGCTATTGCACAACGCCATTGCCGCTTCTCGTCCATACAATGTTCTGGCTGATCATCTCGTCAATGTCCATGCCAATAATCTCGGATGCCCTTGCCTTTACTTCCGCTTCATTGGCAGTGCCAAGGTTCTTATAAATCTCATAAGACGGCTTCGGGTTCCCGGCAAGGTCAAATAGGCCAAGCGCCAAATGGCTCTCCATCTCATGAGCGTCATCTGTCTGCCTGAACAAAATGAACGCATCTACATCCGGGAGCGACGCCGCTTTCAAATACCCGTAGGCAATCGACGCTTCCTGGTTCTCAGAGCCAAAACTGGAAGTATAGCCTATTTCCGCAAGGGAAATGCTCCTGACTTCTCCCGTCGGGCTAAGGAATTCATCCTGGTGCATATAATCAATCAAAATGTCCATGTTCTGCATAGTGATATAAGGCGTCGTAATATCTTCTTTGACCCATACTTCCGGCCCGTTCCATGCATAAGGGTCATAGAGCGGCGAATTATAAGGATGATAAGAAAGCCCCCAGTCAATGTTGCCCTCACGGTTCATATAGTAGTTAAACTGGTCTAAATACTCTTTGGCAAGGAAGCTTCCCGGATTGGATTTCCGGTTCCACTCCTGGTCAATGGAATTGTAAATCCGTACATTGGCATTCATGCTCTTCATTTCATTATAGAGGATACGGAATGCTTTCACATAAATCCCCACGTTAAAGTCCAAAGAATCCGAACTGGTGTACCACCAGGACGTACGGGCGTTGACCTCATTCCCGAGAATCCAGTTATCCACCTGCCCACAATCAAAATAGCCTGAATAGCGCTGCCCCAAGAAGGCGCCAATCGCTTTCAAATGATTTACTGCTGCTTCATCTTCTACATTCAGCGCATACCCGGGACATTCTTCTCTTTCCTCTCCCGTCGCCAGCGGATGCACAAGATGCTGTGTATAGATCCCGTCGCCGCGGTTTAGTAACACGATCGTTACCTGCACGCCATAGATGTTAAAGCTCCGGATCATAGAATCATACTTAGATATCATTCCTTGGTTAAAATAATAGGTCTTTCCGTTATAAGGAAATGGGATCGCTCCCGGGACCGTCTCGTCTACGCATATATCGTCAAGCGCTATATTATAAACAATCTGCTTAATGCCAAGCGTCTGTACTTCTTCTTTGGAAGATTTCTCCAGATCAGGCAAGATCCCTTTAATCCCGGCGTCTTTCCGGGTCGCCGTACAGGTCGCGATCGCCTCCGGATTGGTGATATAATGCTCGTCGCTCACCTGGACCATCTGTCCGCCCTGCTTGACTGCGACCAAAAACTTACGGCTCAGATTGGACTCCGCCGTATTGTACTGCAAAGGAAAACTTACCGTAACAGACGTGCCTGCATCCGTGACCGCCACAATATCGCCTGTCGCGCCATCCTCAAAGACTTCGTTTGCATAGATATAAAACTTACCGTCATCGCTTGCCGGGATGCTGTTCGTCTTCAAGCCACATACTACATCCGTGCCCGAAATCAGACAAGAATCAATCGTGACTGACCTGCCAGCCGCCTCAACTTCATGCATCGTGCCCTCCATCATACGAGAAGCACCCATCACGAATACGATGGTGATGACCGCTACGATTTTAATCATCTTTGCTATCATGGATTTTCTTCTGCTCTTCATATTTCCTCCTCTGCCGCACCTATTTTCTAATTTTGCTTGCGTCTATTATATCATGGGGCATTTGAAAAGTCATTATTCACTTTACCCATTTTTGTCTGTTTTTAGCAGATTTTGTTGACAGGCTCCCCGGCTTTTAGGAATGTAATGTGTCCCTCTCCAATATGATGGAAACAAAGGAAGAAGCCAAAGGACATACGATGGGGAAAAACTTCTATTCACCGCCAGATCAGCATGAAAAAGCGCCGGAAATCATATTTGAGTTTGCGGATGTCCCACCGGGAGAAGGAAGCCTTACGGCTAAGCTGCAAAAAGAAGTAACGGCAATTTTGGTAAACGAATTATATGATCAGATGCATCAGAAAGGGTGGTTAACATAAACCGAGTCCGTATTTTATTACGCGTCAGCTCCAACCAGCAATTGGAAACAGACGGGGATTTATCCATACAGCGCCAGCTTGTGCTAGACTATGTCGCCGGACACGAAGACTGGACACTAGATGACAAGGAATATTACGAAGGCAGCATGAGCGGCTACCGGAACGCGCTAAGCAAACGGGACGTTTTACAAGAAGCGTTAAGAGACGCCATGCATCATGAATATGACATCCTGGCCGCTTACAAAGATGACCGCATCGGCAGGCGCATGTGGGAAATCGGCGCCTATGTCATGACGCTAAAGAGTTACGGCGTAGACATCTATACTGTCAAAGATGGCTGCATCTCCCCGGAAAGCGACGATATCCTGGGGCAAATGATGTTAGCGCTCCGTTATGGGAATGCGCAGAAAAGCAGCTCCGATACGGGCATGCGGGTCAAAGACAACGCACAGAAACTCGTCCTGAAAGGAAAATTCATGGGCGGCTCTGCGCCATACGGCTATCGGCTCGCCCTCTCCGGCGAGATCAGCAAACACGGCCGCGCCCTGCACAAACTGGAAATCGTCCCCCAACAAGCGGATGCCGTGCGCTATATTTACCGTCTGTCCCTGCAAAGAGAGCTTGGCTCCATGAAAATCGCAAGAACATTGAACGAAGATCCCTATTATAAAGCGCTTGCTCCAAACGGAGAATGGAAAAGCGGGACCATCACCAGTATCCTCACAAATCCCATCTATGCGGGATATGCCGCATACAAACGCCGCGAGAGAAAAGACAGCCATTCCCATAGGAGAGCCCCCGCCGATTGGGTCTATGCACAAGTCCCCAATCGCGAAATACAGATCATCGACAGTGAAACATGGCGGCACACACAAGAAAAAAGGAAATACCGCGCCATGCTATACAAAAAAAGCGCAGAGCATAAAGATATTCCCGTCACGACAAGAAATGACGGCATTTTCCTCTTAACAGACGTCCTTTACTGTAGCGCCTGCGGCAGGAAAATGACAAATGCTACCCGCTACAGCTATTGGACCCGGAAAAGCAGCGGTGAAAAGCGGGCAAGCAAGCGGCGCCTCTATCGCTGCCAGGCACTGGAAAACGGCATGCCGCACCCTCCAATGTCCCAAGCCTGCGCCGACAATATAGAAAACAGCGTCCTGGAAGCGCTTGCTTGCTATATCGAAGATTTCCTGAAAGGGGAAGACATCTCTGGCATCATAAGCCAAAGACAGGAACTGGGGAAAAAAGCCTACGAAACGGCATTGACAAAAGCAAGAAATGCCTTAGATAAAATCAGGCAAGATATCCTTCTCATGCAGGAACAGATCCCTGATGCCATAAACGGAGAACACCCATTATCCGTTGAAGATATCGCATCCGCCATCCAAAGGCTGAAAGAGAAAGAGGCCGCGGCGCAAAAACAGCTACAAGACATCGACGACGCGCTGACATTACAAAACACCCAAAACGCGATGCCGGTCCCGGAACTCCCAACGACGTGGCGGCAAGTCTTCCTAAGCGCCACAAGGGAGACGCAACGGATCATAATCAATCTGCTGCTCGACCGGATAGAAATATGTCCGGATAGGATCATTCTCCGCTTCAAAACAACGCCGGAAAACGCCTTACCATGAAGGAGCGGTGGTTTCCTTACCACTCCGTATATACTCTGTTCAAAGTAAAGGAAAGAATCGCCAGAATATTCGCATAAATGGCGCTCTCCGGCCAGGTCGCATAAATTTCGGAGGAGGCTACGTTTTTAATATAATCTTTGTAGCGTACATAATAGTTCGGCGCACTACGGTCGGAGGGGACTCCATCGTGGACGACTACATACTCCGGTATGACGACTCTGCTCAGTACAATTTCACCAGTCTCATCCATCGGTTTGATCTCATCTTCGGGAATCTTAGGCGGATATTCCCCATACAATGTATGGTCCGGAATAAGAAGCACCTCTTCTGTCTCATTAGAAGTCTCTGTCGGTATCATACGGATGTTCTGCACCGCTGTTACATCCGGCAGCACTTCCACCCCGGAAACCATGACCGGCTCGTATCCCGGCGCTTCTACCGTCACGTTATACTCCGAATAGGGCATCGGGGACTCCGGCGTCAGGCTGTAAGAAATCGGCGGCGCCGAAAGCTGTATTTCTTCCGCCTGTCCGGATATATCCGTCCGCAACGTTTCCAATGTCGTTTCCGGCTCTCCCGTATAGGAAATAGAAATCACAGCATTCTGGATCGGTATCAAGCCGATATTCGAGGTCACATTAATCTGCAGCCCGCCGGTCTGCTCTCCTTCCGCCTGTGCAGATTGAAACGTATTTTCGTTCATATATTTACCTGCTTCATCCTTCTTATCTTTCTAGTTATTGTATGCAGGTATTGGAAAGCCGCCACTCACATGGCGGCATAGGCGCAGGACATTCCGCAGCCGGAGCTATGGGAGCGTGGCAAAATGCTCCTGTAGGATATCATAGCTTTTACGAAGCCTCTCGAAGTAGGGATAATAATCCCATTCCTCCCACTGATACTCTTTCATTTCCACATATTCCTCTCCCTCCTCCGAAATACCGATCGAAACACCTTCTATCTGTATCCCCGAGAAGTAACCGTTTTGCCAGAAATCATCTTCAATCTCTTTCCTTGACGGATCCCTGAAATTTAACAACAGCCAAGGAATGCGCACTTCTAAGACATCCCCCTGGTAGTAAAAATCGGCAAGGGAATTATATTCGTCCGCATCAAATGCGCTAGTCCCAAAGACAAGCGCCCCTGCGTTAAACTTCTGCAAAGGGATTCTTTCGTCCCGGTCCTGCAATACCAGCTCCCGCTCCACCAGGAAATGAATAGGCTGGAAAATATCATTGCCCGGATGCTTCATCTTTCCCGTTGTCTTAATTTCTTTATCATATTTATCGTATTCGTACTGATACAAGTCATAATAGCTTTGTACCAGAAGCTGCGAATTATCCTTTCCATCCATGATCATGAGGAAATCCGCCGGCTGTTGGAATTCTTTATCCCCGTAGAAGATACTGCCGGAATTAGGCGTAACATCGAACGGTATGAAATACTTCTCCTTAGCAAAATCCGCGCCTTCTTTTTTTATCATCAGATACAGATACGCACAGTCATGCTTCACCGACAACGAAGCGCCTTCTGTCTGTACAAGGATATCCTCCTCGCTCCACTCGCCATCGTCACCGTCCAATATGACCGTTTCTGTTCCTTCTCCCGGCACAAAATCCAGCAATCCGAAATGCTGCTCACAGGTCATGACGTCGTTCCAATAAGCACGCCGGTCAGGGTTGGTATATCCTTCCGTATTCCAAGTCCTTTTAAACCATTCATCTTGCCAGGTGAAGACGATGCCGCCTGCATAACCGGTATCATAGATATCTTCCATCATGGATACTAACATCTCTCCCTGTTGCGTCTCCGTCTTATTGCCCTGATCGAAACCGGTATGGATATTCGCATGGGTCATCCCCCTTGATGCCGGGATGCCAAATTCCGCAACCACTACCGGTATCTCGTGTTCGGCGATCAGCTCTTCCAAATAAGGCTTGTACGTATTCACCGTGCCGTCCTCATCCCTATATTCCCCATACTCCTTCTGCGTGTACAGGAAATTCGGATAATATGGATAGATATGATAAGAGGCGAATATGCCACACGGGAAAGCATCTGTCGGCTGCAAATTTTCCACGTTTAAATCTATTCTGTATTCTTCCTCCATCGTCTCGCTTGGATGCTCTAAAATATCAGCCGTTGGCCAGTTCGAATAGCTTAGCGGCCTCATCATGCCGTAATGATCCATCTCATAGGAAAGCAGATAGTCCCCGGTCCTAGCCCAGAACACTTCAAACGCTTCCAGATTTTCCGCGCTCACATAAGTGCCTTCATAAGACGAGATGTCAGGATGGTTCTCATTGGTCGTCGATACAAACGTCGCATCCGATTCAATCCCTAAGATCCAGCCGATGACATAGGGAGAGACATCATACTGGTAGGTGCCATAAGCCCTCCCCGGCTCATAAGGGATCGTACAATTCCCATGCAGCACATCGACCAAATCCCTCATATCCTTTTGCAAAATCGTATACAATTGATCGTCAAAAGCATCCGCAGTTTCTGCCAGCCTTGTCTCGTCATACCATGTCCCATGGAAAAGATAGAGAGGCTCGGACGCCTCTTCATTATACTCAAATAAGGCCTCATAGAAAACAGGCGGCTGAATCGTATACACTCTGACGCAATTCGCGTTCATCTCACCAATCTGCCGGAACCATCTGGCATATTCTTCTTTGGTGATCGCCGCCTCTCCCGGGAAATACCCAGGCTTCCCTAACCCTAAATTGACACCTTTGATATAGATGTCTTCAAAATCACTGCCATTATATACGCTCAAATATTTCCCCTGCGCTCTGAAATAATAGCTCGCGCCGTCAGAAATGCATGGCTCCCCTACATTCGTATGCGTACGCGTCTCTATCGGCTGCTCTAAGCCATCCCCGTCCACTTGCCCGCTCTCTCCCTCAGAAGGTACCGGCGCAGGCTCTGCTTGTGCCTCCTCCGGCGTTACCTCTTCTAATCCTTCACCTGCCCCTTCTGTGGGCGCTGTTTCGCCCTCCTGCCAAGGATCCTCCTCTTCGGCGCTCTCTGCCGGGCGCATATCATATAATTTATCGCCATAATCGCTTGTACATGCCGTCACTCCCATAGGCAGCACGATAAGCGGCAGGATTCGCTTGATCAGATTTGGCTTGATCAGATTTGGCTTTTTCCAATTCGATTTTTTGAAATTCGGTTTTTCCAGATTCGGTTTTTTCATGGCACGACCTTTCCCCATATAATAAGCGATGGTACGGATGCTTTCTTTTCATTGTATTATCCTGCCCCTGATTATGCAATCCTTTTATTCCTGCGCATAACAAACCAAGTTAACAGCACCAAAAAAGGCACTGCCATCCAAGCAGATCGGATAACAGTGCCTACGAAGAGCGTCCAAGCTCATTCCGTTATTTATTTCGTCAGCATCATCATAATGTCGTTGCTTCTTGCCACAAATTTTGTCATTGCCTCCGGCTCAAGCGGCGCCTGCTGTAACAGCGCAAGATCATAGAGCTGTTCGCAGATCATCTTGACATTCTCGCCGTCCTTGTTCTCTATCACATATTGTACGAGCGGATGGTTTGCATTTAAGATGAGCGTTTCTCCTTCTTTGCTCCCGAACATGCCCATATCCATGCCAGGCATTGCATACATCTTCATCATGTCCTGCATTCTCCTGCTTTCCTCGGATAAAGTGATCATGGAGGAGATCTTCTTATTTTTGAGTTTCTCTACTTTCACGGTGATGGCGTCTTTCTTTAAGACTTTCTTCATCAGCTTCGCAATTTCTTCCGCCTGCTCTTCCATTTCCTTCTCGGCTTTCTTCGAAGTCTTTGCTTTGAATGTATCCGTCAGATCGGCGTCGATCCGCTGGAATTTAACGCCCTCATTCTTTGCCTCTAACTGGGATACGAAAGGTTGGTCGATATTGTGCGTCAGGATAACGGCATCCATTTTGGCAGCTTTGAACATATTGATGTACTGGCTCTGCTGCTTTTCATCCGTTACATAGTAGATGATTTTCTCTTTCGGCTCTTCAGTTTCTTCCTCATCGCCAGATATTGTCTCTCCGTTTTCATCGACGATTTCCGCTTCTACTTTCTCACCGTTCTCATCAACCGCAGTCGCTCCCGCATTTTCGTTATTTTCACCATCAGCTTCTGCTGCATCTCCATTGCTTTCCTCTACAGCTTCTGTCTCGGTTTCCTCACTGCTCTCTTCTACGGCAGCCTCTTCTTTGCTCTCATCTGCAGCATCCGTTGCGCTTCCTTCTGTAGTAAGATCCTGCGCATCCGAGTCCTCCCCGTCAGCGTCATTCTTCTTTACTTCCAGGCATTCCGGCAAAGTCAGATATTTACCGTCTAAGTTCTTAAAGAGGATATAATCTGTCATTTTCTCACAGAACTTGTCGTCCTTTAAGCAGCCGAATTTAATGAAGGGACTAATATCATCCCAATATTTCTCGTATTCTTCTTTTTCGGTCTTGCACATGCCGGAGAGCTTGTCTGCTACTTTCTTCGTTATATATTCATTGATCTTCCTGACAAAACCGTCATTTTGCAGCGCGCTCCTGGAAACGTTGAGCGGCAGATCCGGGCAATCAATGACACCCTTTAATAGCATCAGAAATTCCGGGATGACTTCTTTGATATTATCCGCAATGAAGACCTGGTTATTATATAGCTTGATCGTTCCCTCAATGGATTCATATTCCATATTGATCTTCGGGAAATACAGGATTCCCTTTAAATTAAATGGATAATCCATGTTCAGATGGATCCAGAAGAGAGGTTCTTTATAATCCTGGAACACTTTCCGGTAAAACTCCAGGTACTCTTCCTTCGTACATTCATTCGGATGCCTGCTCCAGAGAGGATTCGTATCATTTAAGAGCTCAGGGCGTTTGGTAATCTTTAGCTTCTGCTCGTCCTCTTCTTTTTCCTTCTTGATCTCTTCCACTACGGTATCGGTATCTAATTTCTCCGCTTCCGTAATAATCTGTGTCTCTGTCGTATTTGCTTTGGATAGATAAATCTCGATCGGCATAAAAGAACAATATTTCTTAATGACTTCTCTTGCTTTATATTCATTACAGAACTCTAAGCAGTCTTCATTAATGAAAAGCGTAATCTCAGTGCCGACTTCACTCCTTTGTCCTTCATCCATGTCAAATTCCGTGCCGCCATCGCATTCCCAATGAACTGCTGTCGCGCCGTCTTTATAGGAAAGGCTGTCAATATGCACTTCATCCGCCACCATGAACGCAGAATAAAAGCCAAGGCCAAAATGCCCGATAATCTGGTCGTCATTTGTTTTATCTTTATACTTTTCAATAAAATCCGCTGCTCCCGAAAAAGCAATCTGGTTAATATATTCCTCTACTTCGTCAGCCGTCATGCCAAGGCCGTTATCAATGAACTTCAACGTTTTCTCTTCCGGGTTCACGATCACCTGGATCTTCGCCTTATAATCGGCAGGAAGGGAATATTCGCCCATCATATCAAGTTTTTTTAATTTTGTAATTGCATCACACCCGTTCGAAACCAGTTCACGGAAGAAAATATCATGGTCTGAATATAACCATTTCTTGATAATCGGGAAAATATTATCGCTGTTAATTGATAAATTACCATGCTTTAGTGCCATATCATCACGTTCCTTTCTGTATTTGATTACATTTTCCTACCAAACAGTTTACTGTGCCTTTTGGAAAAAGTCAAGAAAAAATTAGCACTCATCTCGAATGAGTGCTAACAACATCTTTCAATCCTTCTGATTTACTGCTTTTCCACAATTTCTAAATTTTTTCTAAACTAAGCTGCCCACAGCTAATTAGGCATCACAAGCGTTCTTAATCGGCTTCCTATTCTTTAAAGTACTTATCGTATACTTCAAAAAAATCCATTGTCACTACATGATCGTCATGGATAAAACGGACGCCGTCCCACAGCTCTTCGTTCAGCCTTCTTGTCAGCGTCGCTACAAAGGCATCATATTCCTGGCCGAAAACCTCTTCCCTTCGCTGTTCCACAATCTTTACTTTATTGCTGTCCGTCTCTTCCTTGTCAAAAGTACTGATACATTTGATAACATGGAAGCCAAATCCCGTCTCTACGACATTGCTGATCTCTCCCGTGCCTAAATTAAAAGCCGCTTTCTCGAATGCAGGATCCATTTCTCCCTTGCCGAAAGAATAAGTGCTTTTCTCATCTTCATTATAATGCCTGATCAGTTCATCAAAGTCTTCGCCCGCCTTCGCTTTCTCCCACACTTCATATGCGATCTGGTAACTGTCTTCTTTTGCTTTCTGCGTATATTCGATTTTCTTGCCCGTTCCGTCTAGCGCATACGTCTTAATCAGGATATGTTGGACAACAATAGTCCTTGCTTCATCGTCGCTGATTTCCGGATTGATGTCTTTGATAATATATTGGTATACTTTCTTCGCCAGGGCATATTCCGCATAAAGATCTCTGATCGTGCGCTGATCGACGCCCATGGATACCTTTTCCGTATCGTTTAACGAGGCAAAATAGGTGTCAGCCGCTTGCTCTGCCTTCTCCTCTTCTTCATCCGTCAGTTCAACCTGGTATTTCTTAGCCATCAGGTTCATCGTCTTAATCTGGGCAATCTGCGCAAGGGCAATTTCCTTGACATTTTCTTCTAACGTCACGTCTCCTAAATTGACGTTCCAAATCTCTTTTCCATACGCGCTTTCATACTGGTTCTGGATGTTCGTCAAATATACCATGATCTCCGGCAGCCTACAGGAAATGGTCTCAATCCGGAATATCTCATCCTTATCAAAGCCAGCCATCAATACGACTTTAACGCCATCTGTATCCCTCCCGCCGCAGCCGGTAAGCGTAGGCGCCAGAATACACAAGAGCAATATCCATACCGCTACTTTCTTCCTATTCATCATGCAATAATTTTCCTTTTTTACTATACCAGTATGCTCCATCGGTCAGCACATAATCCTCTCCTGAGAGGATCGCATCAATATATTCCCCCGGACAGGCAAGCCTTCTTCGAAAGGCAACGCCACCGCCTAAGAGCCTTGATGCATGGATGTCTGATCCCGCCGTCAGCGGCAGGTGATGTTCTCCGGCATAGGCAATCGCTTTTTGGTCAAATCCAGGGTCATGGTGTGCCGTGCTTTGGGGATTCGAATGCGTGGCATTGATCCCTTCCACACCATCCACCCATGCCGGGAAAAGACGGACTTCAGGAATATACCCTTCTTCCCTGTAAGGATGCGCATGGATGACCATGCCGCCGCTCCCATGGACCAATTGATATTGTTCTTCTATGTCCGCGTGGCGGAGCGCAGGATGAGAAAGCATCCATTCCCTGTCAACTCCATAGATCAAAAACTCCGTCCCATGAAACCCTGCTTCATATCCGAAGAAGACATCTAAGCCAATTTTATCGCCTTCCGCCTTCGCGCTCTCATATCCTGTACAAAATTCCGCTACCCATTCATCCCATGGCTTCTTCCTGTCAACTGCCGTATTCCCGCCCCAGTTATGATCGGTCACGAAGATGCCAGTATACCCGGCTTCCTTACAGGCACGCGCCATCTGCGCCCCGGTGCAACGCCCGCAAGCGCTGCCTTGCACTGTATGCAGGTGCGTCTCGTACAAATACGGATATTCCTCTCTTATCCCACTAATAATAACCATGCCTTTCTCTTATAAATTCGTCACTGTAATTAGGGACTATCTGCAATCGTCCCGCGATCCTCTACTTAATGACATGTATCCATCCTTCCGGCGCCTCGATGCGTCCCATCTGGATCCCTGTCAACGTATCATACAGTTTCTTCGTAACCGAGCCCATTTCACTCATGCCACTTGGGAACACGATTTCTTTGCCATGGTCAACGACTTTCCCGACAGGGGAGATAACCGCCGCAGTGCCGCATAAACCACATTCTGCGAAATCCTTTACTTCCTCGAAGGCTACCGGCCTCTCTTCCACTTCCAGTCCCAGGTAATCTTTGGCTACAACCATCAGCGAACGGCGTGTGATGGAGGGCAGGATGCTATCCGATTTCGGCGTGACAACTTTATTGTCTTTCGTTACGAACAGGAAATTCGCACCGCCAGTCTCCTCGACATAGGTCCTGGTTCCCGCATCCAGATACATATTCTCATCAAATCCTTCTTCATGCGCTGTCACAATAGCATGCAGGCTCATCGCATAGTTGAGTCCCGCTTTGATATGTCCTGTGCCGTTTGGCGCAGCACGGTCCAAATCGCTCACTTTGATAGTCAACGGCTTCACGCCGCCTTTAAAATACGGGCCAACAGGCGTTGTGAAAACCCTGAACTGATACTCCTGCGCAGGTTTTACGCCGATCACCGCAGAGCTTCCGAATAAGTAAGGCCGGATATATAAAGTCGCACCGGAACCGTAAGGAGGCACATAGGCTTCGTTGGCCGCTACAGTCTTCGTCACCGCATCAAGGAACCTTTCCTTAGGGAATACCGGCATCTCTAAGCGCCTACAGGAATCTTCCATACGCTCGCCGTTTAGATCCGGGCGAAATGTGACAATCCGTCCATCTTCTGTCGTATAAGCTTTCAATCCTTCAAAGCATGTCTGCGCATACTGCAATACGCCCGCACATTCATTTATCGTAATCGAGGCATCCGTAACCAGTGCGCCTTCGTCCCAGGCGCCGTCCTTATAATAAGATACATAGCGTTTATCCGTCTCATGATAGCCAAAGCCTAGATTCGCCCAATCTATATTTTTCTTCTCCATCTCACATCATTCTCCTTCCTCATTCTGTCAATTTATTATTATGCTTTTGTGCTAAAAAGTCAATACTCATAGTTCGGATGCCACAATATCCATTGCAATGTCGTAAGCAAAATCATTGATCGCCTTCTCGCACATGCGCAACAGCTTCTGGCGGTTATCCGAAAGCTGGTAGCTGTTTAAGTCCGTTATGCTCTCTGCGATGCCATCGCTGTCAAAGTCATCTAAGCGTTGGTTGAGGACTTGCAGCTTCTGCTTCCATTCTTCTTCGGAAAGCGCGGTGCGCTTGACCGGTTCCGGCGCCTCTTCTTTGTTCACGGAAACCTCCGCGACAAAATACCGATCCAGGTTCTCGCCTAATGTCCGCATCATGTTGAACAGGATCGGAGACTGTACTTCCACTTCTTCCAAGCTTCCCGCTTTGCTCTTTTTCTCCAGCTCAAAAGCTTCTTCCGCCAAGTCGTCGGCGCCAATGTTACGGGCATTTCCCTTGAGGGCATGTACGATAATGCCATAACCGGATACGTCCTCTTTACATAGCATCGTGCGAAGCTGTTCTTCTTTCTCTAACAGGATCTCCCGGAAATCTCGCAGGACTTTGGTATAAAGAGAATGGCTGCCCCCCATATATTTTAAACCGTTGGCTACATGGATCCCCATATCCGTCAGGCTCTCTTCATTCAAAGTAGACGCCACTTCATCCGCTACCGAGACACCTCTTCCACCAGTCAGATAAACAAGCTCTTTTGGCAGGAATTTGATCAGCATGTCCTCTAGTTTATCCGGCTCAATCGGTTTCGAGAGATAATCTTCAAATCCGGCATCCAAGTAAAATTCTTTGGCGCCTACTACCGCGTTCGCGGTTAGCGCGATGATCGGGATGCTCTGGGATGGATTGTCTTTCATCTCCCGGATCGCATGGAGCGTCTGTATGCCGTCCATGTTGGGCATCATGTGATCCATGCAGATCAGATGGTACTCCTTACGCTTCAACATTTCCAGGCATTCTTCCCCGCTAGAAGCCACGTCGATCTGCAATTTCGTCTTCCTCAGCAGATCCTGTGCCACAGCAAGGTTCATGGCATTGTCATCCACTACCAGTATCTTGGCAAGCGGCGCAATGAATTTTTCTTTATAGCTGATTGAATTTTTGACACTTCTGTCATATTGTTCCTGGAAATCGCCAAGGGGATCTTTGCTGATGACCTTCTGCGGAATAGCAAAAGAAAAAGTAGAGCCTTTTCCGTATTCGCTCTTAACGGTAAGTTTCCCGCCCATCATTTCCACCAGGCGGTTCGTCACAGCAAGCCCAAGCCCGGTCCCTTCCTCACTCCGGCTTGCTTCCATATCGGTCCTGTTAAATGTCTCAAATATCTTGGCAATGTCTTTTTCTTTCACGCCGATACCAGTATCTTCTACGGTAACCTCCATCATAATGGTATCCTCGTTCACCGGCTTCCAGGCCAGGCGCAACGTGACCGTACCTACTTTGGTATACTTGACGGCGTTGGATAAAAGGTTGCCGATGATCTGCCGCAGATGGATTTCATCTCCCGATAATTTATACGGGATGTCCGAAGCGATATCAAGCGAAAGGCGCAGCTTCTTCTTGCGTATCGGAATAGAACTGCTATTAATCAAATCATTCAAAAGCGAACTGATATCATAAGTGCCTTCCACCAGCTCCATTTTGCCGGACTGGATTTTGGAGAAATCCAGGATATCACTGACCAGGGAAAGCAAAATCCCGCCTGCCTGTTTGATGTCAAGCGCATACCCTCTAATCGTCTCATCCTGGCTCTCCCGTAAGATCAGCTCATTGAGCCCGAGAATCGTATTGATCGGCGTCCTGATCTCATGGGACATATTCGCCAGGAATAAGTCCCTTGCCCGGGTCGCTTTCCGCGCCTGCGCCATGGCGTTCTCCAACTCTATGTTCTTCTTCTCCAGTTCATCTTTGGCAAGCAGAATAGAAACCGCCTGCTTCTCCAGTTTCGCAGTAAAACCGCCCGTTCTTTTGCCATTCGTGTTCTCGCCCATGTACCTATCGCTCCCCTTTCCCTTCTTTTCTCTCGTATTTCACAAAGTGGTAAGCGATATCGAAATAAGTCTGTTCTTCACTATCCGCAGTCATCTCCCACTCCTCTAGCTCATCGAGGTCCGGGAAATAGGCATCTGCTTCATAGGCATGGTCTATTTTCGTCACATGCGCCACATTACAATACGGCAACATCATCCGGTAAACACTTTCACCGCCAATGATATAAATCTCATCATCATTATATTTGCTCAGTTCTTCCAGCAATTCTTCTTTATCATGTACGACGATCGCGTCTTTCACATGATAATCAGGATGAGACGAAAGAATAATGTTCGTGCGATTCTTTAATGGCATTCCTTGCGGAAAAGTCTCTAGCGTCTTCCTTCCAAGGACGACCACCTTCCCTGTCGTCTCCTGCCGGAAGACTTTATGGTCATTGGGGATCCGCACAAGCAGGCTGCCTTTATTGCCAATCGCCCAATTATTATCTACTGCAACTATCATATTCATCTTTAATCCTCCATTCCGAGAACATTCACGTTCGAGGAACCGCAAGAGAAATCTGCGTATGCAGTTTCTCTTGTCGGCT